>NZ_CP030941.1:1610000-2261632 GCF_036621415.1 Nitratireductor thuwali | reverse complement strand
AGCCCGGCAGCCAGCTTCTTCGACAGGATGGAAGCGGTGATGAGCGGAACCGATTCGACCGTGCCAGTGACATCGCGCACCGCGTAAAAGCGCCGGTCGGCCGGCGCAAGATCGCCCGTCTGGCCGATGATGGCACAGCCGGCTTTCCTCACCGTGTGCCGGAACGCATCAAGGCCCGGCTGGCTTTGATAGCCGGGGATGGAATCCATCTTGTCGAGCGTGCCGCCCGTATGCCCCAGGCCTCTCCCGGAGATCATCGGCACATAGGCGCCGCAGGCGGCGACGATCGGCGCCAGCATCAGCGAGACATTGTCGCCCACACCCCCGGTGGAGTGCTTGTCCGTCAACGGCCCGTCGAGAAACCGCCAGTCCAGCACGTCGCCGGAATCGCGCATGGCGATCGTCAGCGCCACGGCTTCCCCGCGGCTCATCCCGTTGAGGCAGATCGCCATCGCCAGCGCCGCCACCTGGCCCTCAGTCCACGAACCGGTGGCAAGGCCGGCGGCGAAGTCGGCGATCTCCTCGGGTGCAAGCTCGGCGCGGTCGCGCTTCCGGCGGATGATTTCCTGGGGGAGCATGGCCAACGCCTTCCGCTATCCGCCCGCGCCAGCGGCATGAAAATAGGCCCTTAGCGCGGCAGCGAGCCTCGCGCCGCCGAGCGGAGCCATATCCTTCGTCTCCTGGTGCGACAATTCTCCAGCCGCCATGCCGGCCCCCAAATTGGTGATCACCGAGCAGGCAGCCACTTTAAGCCCGAGATAGCGGGCGAAGATGACCTCGGGCACGGTGGACATACCCACCGCATCCGCGCCCATTATTCGCGCCATGCGGATTTCCGCCGGCGTCTCGAAGGTGGGGCCGGAAAACCACATATAGACGCCCTTGTGCAGGGTCACACCGGCGCTTGCCGCCGCCTTTTCCAGCGCGTCGCGAAGGTCGCGGTCATAGGCTTCGCTCATGCCGACGAAGCGGCGCTCGCCGGTCTCGCCGATCAGCGGGTTTGTGCCGGAGAAGTTGATGTGGTCCTCGATCAGCATGACGGAACCGGGTGGCATCTCCGCGTGCATCGAGCCGGCGGCGTTCGTAAGGATCAACTGCCGTATGCCGAGGCCCCACAGCACCTCGATCGCCGGCCGCATCGCCGCCGCGTCGCCGTGCTCGTAATAGTGCGCCCGCCCGGCCAGCATGAGCACCGGTTGCCCCGAGAACCTGCCGGCAACGATCTCGCCGGCATGGCCGGTCACGCCGCTTTGGGGAAAGCCGGGCAGATCGGCATAGGGAATGCGGATCGGGTCCGTGACTTCTTCCACCAGGCCGCCGAGCCCGGAGCCAAGCACCAGCGCTGTGCGCGGCACGAGCCCCCCGAGACGTTCCGTCAGGCGATCCACGGCCTCCTTCAACGGTTCTGCTCCAGATCGAAACCGCGCGGGAATATTGCCGAGAAAGGTACGGTCTCGACTACGCCACGGGCATCGCAAAGGTGCAGCAGCGCGTCATCCGCCACGAATTCGGCGAGGCGCTGGCGGCATCCGCCGCAGGGCATGATGCGGTCCATCTTCTCAGCCACCACGGCAATCTCGGCAATTCTGCCGCCGCCGGCCATCACCATGTGGCCGAGCGCCGTGGTTTCGGCGCACCAGCCTTCGGGGTAAGAGGCATTCTCGACGTTGCAGCCGGCATGCACGGCACCGCTGTCAGTTGCGAGGGCGGCCCCCACTGGAAAGCGCGAGTAAGGCACATAGGCCTTGGCCATCGCCGCCCTTGCCGCCTGGAAAAGCTCGTCCGACCCCATCTCAACGCTCCTTCACATAGGGCACGCCGCCCGCACGTGGCGGAATGGCCCTGCCGATGAAGCCTGCCAGCAGGATCACCGTCAGAATATAGGGAAGCGCCTGCATGAGCTGCACCGGGACGCGGCCGATAATCGGCAGCGGCGTTCCCTGGATGCGAATGGCGAAGGCGTCGAGGAAGCCGAACAGCAGGCAGGCGAACATCACCGGCACCGGCTTCCACTTGGCGAAGATGAGCGCGGCCAGCGCGATAAAGCCGCGGCCGGCGGTCATGTCCTTCACGAAACCCGCATTCTGCGCCAGCGCCAGGTAGGTTCCCGCAAAGCCGGTCAGGATACCGGTGCAGATCACCGCGCGATAGCGCAGCCAGGCGACGGAAATGCCGGCGGTGTCGACCGCTGCCGGATTTTCGCCGACCGCGCGGAGCCGCAGGCCGAACCGCGTGCGAAACAGAGCCCACCAGGTGAACGGCACCAGCAGGAAGGCGATATAGACCAGCAGGGAATGACCCGACAGGAGCTCGGAATAGATCGGCCCCAGGATCGGAACATCGCGCACCGCATCGGCAAAGGGCAGATGGAGCGCATTGAAGCGCCCTTCCGGGCCGACAAGCGGCGTGCGCCCGCCCTGGCTGAACCAAGCCTGGCCGAGAATGATGGTGGAGCCGGCGGCAATGAAATTGATGGCGACGCCCGACACGATCTGGTTGCCGCGATGGGTGATCGAGGCAAAACCATGGGCCAGCGCGAAGAAGACGGAGACGACGACGGCCGCCGCGAGCCCGACCCACGCCGAGCCGGCGACCGCTGCCGCAGCCCCCGCCGCAAACGCCCCGGCCAGCATCTTACCCTCCAGCCCAATGTCGAAGACACCGGAGCGCTCGGAATAGAGCCCCGCCAGAGCGGCGAAAAGCAGAGGCACGGAAAGACGCACCGTCGAATCGAGAACGGCGATGAGCGTATCGAATGCTTCCATCAGGCGCGGCCCTCTTCGCTGGATTGCGCACCTACGGAGCGCGGGCTGAAGCTGGCGAACAGGGTTTGGAGGCTCGGCCGGAACATATGCTCGAGCGCGCCGGCGAACATGATCACCAGCCCTTGGATGATGACGATCATGTCGCGCGAGATGCTGGGCATCTCGAAGGCAAGCTCGGCGCCGCCCTGGTAGAGCATGCCGAACAGGATCGCCGCGGGCACGATGCCGGCGGGGTGGGAGCGTCCCATCAGCGCCACGGCAATGCCGACAAAACCCGCTCCGGTGACGAAATCGACATGCAGGCGATACTGGTCGCCCATGATCGGGTTGAGCGCCATCATACCCGCCAGCCCGCCGGAAACGAGCATGGTGACGATGATGATGCGTGTCTCGCTCACGCCCGCATAGCGGGCCGCCCTGGGGCTGTGTCCGCGCATGCGTATCTCATAGCCGAGCTTGGTGCGCCAGATCAGAACCCAGACCAGGAATGCCGCCACCAGGGCCAGCAGAAAGGTCAGGTTGAAAGGCGCCGACCGCACCGTAAGGCCCAGCGCCTCCAGCATCCAGTTGAGCTTGGGCAGCTGAGCGCCTTCGAGGAAGGTGCGCGTTTGCGGCGCCTGGCTGGTGGCAGGCTTGAGCACGTTGACCAGGAGATAGACCATAAGGCTGGCGGCAATGAAATTGAACATTATCGTGGTGATCACGACATGGGAGCCGCGCTTGGCCTGGAGGTAGGCGGGAATGAAGGCCCAGGCCGCACCGAAGGCCGCGGCGCCCATGATCGCCAGCGGAAAGGTCAGCCACCAGGGCAATATCTGGTCGAATGTCAGCGCGACGAGCGCCACGCCCAGCCCGCCCACATAGGCCTGCCCTTCGCCGCCGATATTGAACAGACTGCAGTGGAAGGCGACCGCCACGGCAAGCCCCGTGAAGATGAAGCTCGTCGCATAATAGAGCGTATAGGCAATGCCCTGCCCGCGCCCCAGGGCGCCGTCGACCAGGATGACCGCCGCGCGCAAAGGGTTCTCGCCGACCAGCAGCACCACCAGCCCAGCCACAAAGAACGCGACAGCCAGGTTGATGAGGGGGATCAGCCCATAATCGGCCCAGGCCGGCAGCTTCGCATAGGGCGCGCTCATTCGGCGGCTTCCTTCTCTTCGACGCCGGCCATCAGCAGGCCCAATTCGCCCTCGCTCGCGTCAGGATCGCGCTCGCCGACGATGCGGCCGGCGAACATCACGAGGATGCGGTCGGAAAGCGAGCGGATCTCGTCGAGCTCGACGGAAACGAGCAGCACCGCCTTGCCCTGGTCGCGCATGTCGATCAGGCGCTTGTGGATGAACTCGATCGCCCCGACATCCACGCCGCGTGTCGGCTGGCCCACGATCAGGACCTTCGGATCTTGCTCCAGCTCGCGCGCAAGCACGATCTTCTGCTGGTTCCCGCCGGAAAAATTGGCCGTCTTCAGGCGGCAGTCCCTGGGACGGATGTCATATTTCTCGATCTTGTCACGCGCGTCCGCGCGTATGGCCTCGACGTCCAGGAAGGGCCCTTTGAGATACTTCTCCTGCCCGTGATAGCCGAGGATGGCGTTCTCGCTTTCCTCGAACGGAAGCACCAGCCCCATGTAATGCCGATCCTCAGGCACATGGGCCATGCCGCGCCGGCGCAGATCGGCGGGATCCGCCTCGCCGGTCAAGTCGACGGGCGCGCCGTCCAATGTCACGGTGCCGGATACCGCCTTGCGAATGCCGGTAATGGTCTCGAGGAGTTGCGACTGGCCGTTGCCGGCAACGCCTGCGATGCCGACGATCTCGCCTGCCCGCACGTCGAAGGAGACGTTGTCGACCATGGTGACGCCGCGCGAATCCCGGACCGTCAGACCTTGCACCGACAGCAGGAGTTCGCCTGGCTTGGCCTCGCCTTTTTCCACCCGCAACAGCACGCGACGGCCCACCATCAGTTCGGCCAGCTCTTCCACGGTGGTTTCGGCGGTCTTGCGCGTGGCCACCATCGCGCCCTGACGCATTACCGATACATTGTCGGTGACGGCCATGATCTCGCGCAGCTTGTGCGTGATAAGGACGATGGTTTTTCCCTCGTTCTTGAGCTGGCGCAGGATACGGAAGAGATGGTCGGCCTCCGGGGGCGTCAGGACGCCGGTAGGCTCGTCGAGTATGAGGATGTCGGCGCCCCTATAGAGCGCCTTGAGGATTTCCACCCGCTGCTGCAGCCCCACCGGCAATTCCTCGACGATGGCGTCCGGATCGACTTCCAGCCCGTAATCGCGTTCCAGCCGCTCCAGTTCGCCGCGGGCCCTGACGATGGACGTGCCCAGAAGCGGCGCGCTCTCGGCGCCCAGTATGACATTCTCCAGAACGGAAAAATTGTGCACGAGCATGAAATGCTGATGCACCATGCCGATGCCGAGCGCGATCGCATCGCTGGAGGACTGAATCTGGACCGTCTTGCCGCCGACGCGGATTTCACCGCTATCTGCCTGGTAGAAGCCATATATGATCGACATCAGGGTCGACTTGCCGGCCCCGTTCTCACCGATGATGCCATGTATTGTGCCGGCTTCGATCTTCAGATCGATGTCCCGGTTCGCATGCACTGCGCCGAAGCGCTTGTTGATGCCGGCGATTTCGATTGCAGCTTCCGCCATACGCGGGCTCACTTCCCCATTTTTTATCGTTTGGTCAAATCCGTATCATGGGCCTTCGCCGCTGCCAACCGGCCGGCATATGCACTCTCGACAAATGCATTGGCAGTTGTCAATTTTCGGAAATGAACAATCTCACTTCTCCCTTCGTGTTTCATACGCCACCCGCCATCGTCTTTGAAAGTGGGGTGAGCCGCCGGCTGGATGAAATCGCGGCAAAAAGGCTTGGACAGACCGTGCTTTTCGTCACGGACCCGGGGCTGCGCCGGCTCGGCCTCTGCGATCCCACGATCGGGGCCCTGCGGCGAGCGGGCCTGGAGGTGACGATCTTCGATCAGGTCGAGGCCGATCCTTCACTGGCCACGCTGATGAGGGCCGTCGAAACGGGGCAGCGGTGCGGAGCCACCGGCGTGCTCGGCTTCGGCGGCGGCTCGTCGCTCGACGTCGCCAAACTGGCTGCGCTGCTGGTGGGATCGGGCGAGGACCTTGACGAGGCCTGGGGCGTGGGCAATGCAAAGGGGCCGCGTCTGCCGCTGGTGCTGGTGCCCACCACCGCCGGCACCGGATCGGAGGTGACGCCCGTTTCCATCATCACCGTTAGCGAGGGGGAAAAGCGCGGCGTCTCCAGCCCGCTCAACCTGCCGGACATCGCGGTGCTGGACCCGGAATTGACCATTGGCCTGCCTCCGGCCATCACGGCGGCCACCGGGGTCGACGCCATGGTGCACGCCATCGAGGCATATGCCTCCAAATCCGCCAACAACAACCCGATTTCCAAGACGCTCGCACGGCAGGCGCTGCAATTGCTGGGCGGGAACATCGAGACGGCCGTTGCCGACGGCAAAAGCATGGCGGCGCGCAGCGCCATGCTGCTCGGTTCGATGCTGGCCGGGCAGGCCTTCGCCAATTCGCCGGTCGCCGCCGTCCATGCGCTTGCCTATCCCATCGGCGGGACGTTCCATGTGCCGCACGGGCTTTCCAACGCGCTGGTGCTGCCCCATGTCCTGCGCTTCAACGCGCCGGAGGCCGCGCACATCTATGCCGAGATCGCCTGTGACGCGTTTCCGCGCCTCGACCGCGGCGAGGGCAGCCAGGCGATATGTGCAGCCTTCATCGAAGAGCTTGCCGCGCTTTGCAAAAGGCTGGGCATGCAGACCCGCCTGCGGGAGGTCGGTATCGGCGAGGAGCATCTGGCGAAGATGGCTGCGGACGCGATGAAGCAGACACGGCTGTTGGTGAACAATCCGCGCGAGGTGAGCGAGGCGGACGCACTGGCGATCTACCGCGCCGCATGGTGAGGGCGGCGGGAAGACCAGGAAGCGGCGAAGAAACGGGCAGTCCTATTCGCTCACCACGCCGCCCGGCACCGCCTCGATGTCGAAGGCAGCCGCGATCAGGGCGCGGGTATAGTCGGTCCTGGGGGAGGTGAATATCTGTTCGGAGGTGCCTGCCTCCACGACTTTGCCGGCGCGCATGACCATCACCTCATTGGCGAGAGCCTTCACCACCTTCAGATCATGGCTGATGAAGAGATAGGCCAGATTGTGCCGCTTCTGCAGGTTGCGCAGGAGATCCACCACCTGCGCCTGCACGCTCATGTCCAGCGCCGATGTCGGCTCGTCCAGCATCACGAATTTCGGCTTCAGCACCATTGCGCGGGCAATGGCGATGCGCTGGCGCTGGCCGCCGGAAAACTCGTGCGGGTAACGGAATCGGCTTTCCGGGCTCAAATCGACCTCCCGGAGCACGTCCACCACCATGGCGTCCCGCTCGTCGTCCGAAAGGCCCGGCTCGTGTATCCTGAGCCCTTCCTGGATGATCTCGGCGACCGACATGCGCGGACTGAGGGAGCCGAACGGGTCCTGGAAGACGATCTGCATCTCGCGGCGCAGCGGCCGCATCTGGCGGAACGAATGCGCGTCGATGCGCGCACCCGCGTAACGGATTTCCCCCTGTGACGAAATCATCCGCGACAGCGCCAGCCCCAGCGTCGTCTTGCCCGATCCCGATTCGCCCACGACGCCCAGAGTCTGCCCCGCGCGAACCGTGACATCGACGCCGTCCACCCCCTTGATGTGGTCCACCGTCCGGCGCAGGAAACCCTTCTTTACCGGGAACCAGACCCTGATATCGGAGCCTTCGATCACCTTCTCCGCCGAAAGGTCGGCAGCCGGGGGCTCGCCCTTCGGTTCGGCCGCCAGGAGATGACGCGTGTATTCGTGCTGCGGATTGTCGAATATCTCCGCGGTCGGACCGGTTTCCACGATCTTGCCGCCGGTCATGACGCAAACCCGATCGGCCACCTTGCGCACGATGCCCAGATCATGGGTGATGAAAAGCATCGACATGTCGTTTTCCCGGCGCAACCGGGCCAGAAGCTCGAGAATCTGCGCCTGAACGGTCACATCGAGCGCGGTGGTGGGCTCGTCGGCGATCAGGAGGCTTGGCTCGTTGGCGAGCGCCATGGCAATCATCACGCGCTGACGTTGCCCGCCCGAGAGCTGGTGCGGGAATGAGGCAAGCCGCGCTTCGGCGTCGCGGATGCCGACCTGATCCATCAGTTCCAGCGTGCGTGCCCGGGCGGCTTGATCGCTCATGCCGCGGTGCAGCTTCAGCACCTCGCCGATCTGCTTTTCAATGTTGTGCAGCGGATTGAGCGAGGTCATCGGCTCCTGGAAGATCATGCTGATCTCGTTGCCGCGCGCCTTGCGCAACTCGTTCTCGCTCGCCGACAGCAAATCCTTGCCGCCATAGATTATCTGACCGGAAGGGTGGCTGGCGGCCGGGTAGGGCAGAAGCTTGAGAACCGACAGCGCCGTCACGGATTTTCCCGATCCCGATTCGCCCACCAGCGCCACGGTCTCGCCGCGCCCGATGTCGAACGAGATGCGATCCACGGCCAACGTCTCCTGCTGACCTTGAGTGAAGGAAACAGAGAGATCGCGGATGGAAAGGAGCGGTCCGTTCATTTGAACGTCTTCCGGGGGTCGAATGCGTCGCGCACTGCCTCGCCGATGAAGATCAGCAGCGACAGCATGATGGAAAGGCTCAGGAAGCCGGTGATGCCGAGCCAGGGCGCGTTGAGGTTGCGCTGGCCCTGACGCAGGAGCTCGCCCAGCGAGGGCGAGCCTGGCGGCAGGCCGAAGCCCAGGAAATCGAGCGATGTCAGCGTCGTGATCGAGCCGTTGAGGATGAAGGGCAGGAAGGTCAATGTCGCCACCATGGCATTGGGCAGAAGATGGCGGAACATGATGGTGCGGTTAGGCACGCCCAACGCCCGCGCAGCGCTCACATATTCGAAGTTGCGGGCGCGCAGAAATTCGGCACGCACCACACCGACGAAGGCGACCCAGGAAAACAGCAGCATGATCCCGAGCAGGATCCAGAAGCCCGGCGGCAGGACGGCTGCGATGATCAGGATAAGGTAAAGCACGGGTATCGACGACCATATCTCGATGAAGCGCTGGAACAGGAGATCGGTCCAACCGCCGAAATAGCCCTGAACGGCGCCGGCCGACACGCCGATCAGCGCCGAAGCCGCGGTCAGGATCAGCCCGAACAGGACCGATATGCGGAACCCGTATATGACCCGCGCCAGCACATCCCGGGCCTGGTCGTCCGTGCCGAGCCAGTTCCAGTTGCCCATGGTGCAGCGTGGATCGTCCGCCCCTTGAGCGTAGCGCTGGCAGCGCACTTCCTTCTCATACATCCACGAAGGCTTTGCCGGCGCTGCCTGCGGGATCTCGCTGTTCACCGTGCGGTAGGAATAGCGGATGGGCGGCCAAATCATCCAGCCATTGGCCTCGATCTCGTCCTGGATGAAAGGATCGCGGTAGTCGGTGACGGCCAGGAACCCGCCGAATTTTTCCTCCGGATAATCCACCAAGACCGGAAACAGAACCTCGCCCTTGTAGGAGGCGAGCACCGGTTTGTCATTGGCAAGAAACTCGGCGAACAGCGACAGGATGAAAAGGACGAGGAAAATCCACAGGGACCAGTAGCCGCGGCGGTTCGCCTTGAAGTTCTGCCAGCGGCGCTGGTTGATCGGCGAAAGCCATGGCCGGCGCGGGCGCTGGAGAACGCGCTGGACCTCCGCCTCGCTCTGGAACTCCGACATCTACACGTCCCTCCGCTCAAAATCGATGCGCGGATCGATGAGCGTGTAGGTGAGGTCGGAAAGCAGGCTGATGAAAAGGCCTATCAGCGAGAAAATATAGAGGTTGGCGAAGACGACAGGATAATCGCGGTCGATCACCGAGCGGAAGCCGAGCAGGCCGAGGCCATCCAGCGAGAAAATGCTCTCGATCAGCAAGGCGCCTGTGAAGAAGGACGAGATGAAGGCGCCGGGAAAGCCGGCGATGATGATCAGCATCGCGTTGCGGAACACATGGCCATAAAGCACCTGCCGTTCCGACAGCCCCTTGGCGCGGGCGGTGATGACATATTGCTTGCGGATCTCGTCCAGAAACGAGTTCTTGGTAAGCAGCGTCGTCGTGGCGAAGGCCGAAAGCACCATGGCCGTCAGCGGCAATGTCAGATGCCAGAAATAGTCGACGATGCGCGCCGGCCAGGAGAGTTGCTCCCAATTGTCCGACGTCAGGCCGCGCAGCGGGAACCAGTCGAAAAACGAGCCTCCGGCGAAAAACACCATGAGAAGGATGGCGAACAGGAAGCCCGGAACGGCATAGGCGATGATGACGACGCCGCTGGTCCACACGTCGAAGGGCGAACCGTCCTTCACCGCCTTGCGGATGCCGAGCGGGATTGAGATGCTGTAGGAGATCAGCGTGATCCAGAGGCCGAGCGAGATGGAGACCGGCATCTTCTCCAGGATCAGGTCCACCACCGAGATGTCGCGGAAATAGCTTTCGCCGAAATCGAAGCGGGCATAGTTCCACAGCATCAGGAAAAAGCGCTCATGTGCCGGCTTGTCGAAGCCGAACTGCTTTTCGAGCTGGGCGATGAATTCCGGATCCAGCCCCTGCGCGCCCCGGTATTTCGAAGAGCCGCCGCCGGCGGCCTCGAATTCCTGGCCGCCGCCGAAATCGGAGCCCCCGCCCGAGATGCGCGCATCCGCGCCTCCGGCCTGGCCGGTCACCTGGGCGATCACCTGCTCGACCGGACCGCCCGGCGCGAACTGAACGACGATGAAGGATATCGCCATGATGCCGAGCAATGTGGGAATCATCAGCAGCAGGCGTCGAAGGATGTAGGCGCCCATCAGCAGGCGGCTCCGCCAAGACGTCGTGAAGCGAAGTGCTTGTCGTCGGCCGTATTCATAGATCCGTCATGCCTTGCCAATCGCCTGCGCCCTGTCCGCGTCGTGCCACCACAGCACCTCGACCGCGAAAAAATAGTCGGGTACCAGTTCGCTATAGCCGAACATATCCCAATAGGCGATGCGGCTGGTGTTGGATCCCCATGTCGGAATCCAGTCGCGCCGTGCGCGGACGACGCGGTCGAGCGCGCGCATCGCAATGGTCAATTCTTCCCGGCTTTGCGCCCTGCCAACTGCTTCCACCAACGCATCCAGGGACGGATCGGTGGCTCCCGGCAGATTATAGCTGCCCTCGACATTGCTGACAGAGGAATGGAAATGCTGCTCCAGCGAGGACTTCGTCGGCGTCGGTTCGAACCGTAGCGCCCGGGATACCAGATCGAAATCGTAGCTGACGACCCTCGCCTGATACTGCGCCGGATCAACGATCCGCAGGGAGGCATCAATACCGATGGATCGCAGGTTCTCGATGAAAGGAGACAGGATGCGCTGCCAGATGACATCGCGGTCAAGAAACTCCAGCGTGAACGCCTCGCCCTTTTCGTTCCTCAGGAGCTGGCCGTCGAGCTTCCAGCCGGCCTCCATCATGAGCTGGCGCGCTCTGCGCAGCGCCTGACGGTCCTTGCCGGAGCCGTCGGCGACCGGCGATTTCACCGCCTCGCCGAAAGCTTCCTCCGGCACGTTGCCCGGCAGGCTTTCCAGGAGCGCCAGAACTTCCTTCGACGGCAGGCCTTCAGCCTTATAGGGAGAATTCTCGAACATCGAATCCGCGCGCTCATACGCGTCGTAGAAAATATTGCGCCGGGTCCATTCGAAGTCGAAGCAGAGCTCGATCGCCTGCCTTACGCGCCGGTCGCGGAACCGTTCGCGCCGCTGGTTGATCGCCCATGCCTGATATCTTGGAGCCTTGGGCAAGGGAATTTCGCGCTTGACGACCTTGCCCTCTTGCGCGGCGGGAAAGTCATATTGAGTGGCCCAGCTGCGCGCGGTGAACTCCTCCCGGAAGAATATGTCACCCTTTTTGAACGCCTCGAATCCGGCGTTCCGGTCGCGATAGAAATCGATGCGGATCGTGTCGAAATGATTTAGGCCGCGCTGCACCGGCAGGTCGCGCGCCCAGTAGTCCTCCACCCGGTCGTATTCGATGTAGCGGCCGGCGGAGACCCGGCCCACCTTGTAGGGGCCGGAACCCAGAAGGGGATGAATCTTGGAGCTGTCGAAGCCATGCTCCTCGACGGATGCTCTCGACAGTACCTGAATGTCGGAAATGGCGCTGAGCGTGGTGCCGACCGACTGGTTGCCGGAGAATGTCAGACGAAAGGTCATCACATCCTGCGCCACCGCTTCGGTCATCTCCGTCAGCATCAGAGAGAGTTGCGGGTGGCCCTTTTCCTTCATGAGGTTGTAGCTGTAGGCCACATCCTCGGCCGTTACGGGCGAGCCGTCATGGAAGCGCGCCTCCGGCCGCAGCTTGAACGTCAGCGTGTTGCGGTCTTCGGACAATGTCACGCTTTCCGCCAGAAGCCCGTAGCGGGCATCCGGCTCGTCCCATGCCCAGGCCATCAGCGTGTCGAAGCAGTATTCCATGCGTGGCGGCGCGTCGCCCGTTCGCACGAAGCTGTTCAGCGTGTTGAAGGTCAGCACATTCTGGTTGAAGTACCAGTAGCCGGGCGCGAAATTGCAGGTACCGCCCTTCGGCGCATCCGGATTGGCGTAGTCGAAATGGGTGAAGTCCGGGCCGTATTTCAGTTCGCCGAAGGTAGAGAGCCCGTGCAGAGGTTTTGCGGTCGGGACCGCGGACCAGGCAGACGTCGGCAGGAACTGCGACAAGGCGGCAGCACCCAGACCGGCCAATACGTCGCGGCGGGTAATTCCGTTATTAGCCATTACAAAAATCCCTTAAAAATCAGATTATTGCTGGCTTCTGTATTTTCGTGCAAGGGCATCCTCGCGTTCCGGGTCGATCCACCAGGACTCGATGTCGACGCTGGCATATTCGGGTTGGTCTTCGGGGATGCCGAACTTGTTCCAATAGGCCACCCACGTGACCGGACGATGGTATTGCGGCACCATGAAATAGTTCCACAAAAGAACCCGATCGAGCGCCCGGGTAGCGGCGACGAGATCGTCCCGATTCTCGGCGTAGATGATTTCTTCGATCAAAGCATCGACGACCGGATCGCTTATGCCGGCCAGGTTTCGGGACCCTTCCAGTTCGGCCGCCTGCGAACCCCAAAACTCCCGCTGCTCATTGCCGGGCGACAGCGATTGCGGGAACAGGCCCGTCACCGCGTCGAAGTCGAAGGCGCTGACCCTGCTTATATATTGCGAAGTATCGATGATGCGCAGCGAAGCGTCGATGCCGATCTTCCGCAGCGCGTCGATATAGCTGCCGAAGATGATCTCGTCGGTCGGTCCCCGGCCAAGGAACTCAATCCGGAACGGCTGGCCGGTATCCGCGTTCACCATGCGCCCGTCTCGGATGACCCACCCGGCGGCCTCGAACAAGTGGACCGCGTCGCGAAGATAGTGGCGTTCCAATTCCGGGCTGGAATAGACAGGCAATTCGAACTCTTCCGTAAAGACTTCCTGCGGCAACTGGTCACGGAACTGCTGCAGGATCTCCAGTTCACGTCCCTCCGGCAGGCCCGTGGCAGCGAGCTCGCTGCCGTGGAAATAGCTTGTGGTCCGTGTGTTCTGGCCGAAGAACTGGGTCCGGTTCAACTGCTCGAAATTGTAGGCGAGCGTCAGGGCCTCCCGCACGCGCCTGTCCTGGAAGCGCGGTTTGCGCAGGTTGAACACGTGAGCCTGCATGCGCTGGACGCCGCCGTCGACGAACTCGCGCTTGATGACGTCGCCGGCCTGGACGGCGGGGAAGTCGTATCCCGTCACCCATCGCCGCGAGCTGTTTTCGATCTGGATGTCCTCGAGACCGCCTTTTGTGAAGGCAAGCCATGCTGCATTCTCATCTTGAAAATAGGTATAGACCCGGCGGTCGAAATTGTAGCGTCCGCGATTCACGGGCAGGTCCGCGGCCCAATAGTCCTCCACCCGCTCCCAGGCGATTTTCGAGCCGGGATCGAAGCTTTGGATCTTGTAGGGGCCGCTGCCCAATGGCGGCTCGAGCGTCGGATCAGCGAAGCTGCGCTTGTTGCCCTCGGCGTCGACACCCTCGAACCAGTGCTTGGGCAATACGGGCAGGTCGCCCATGATGTGCGGCAATTCGCGGTTTCCCGACTGGTCAAACGTGAACTGGACTTCGTGCTCTGACAGCGCCACCGCCTCCTTCACGCTGGCGAAGTAGCGGTTGTGCATGGGGCTCTGCTCCTTGAGCTGCTCCAGCGACCAGACCACATCTTCCGCCGTGATGGGCTCGCCATCGTGCCAGCGCGCCTGCGGGTTGATGCGGTAGGTGGCCGAGGAGAAATCATCAGGATATTTGAACGCCTCGGCAATGAGCGGGTAGCTTGTGCTCGGCTCCGCGAGCGACTGCTGCATCAACGTGTCCCACAGGAGACCGCCGAAAGTCGTCAATCCCGCCGCCGGCGTCCCGCGCACCACGAAGGGATTGAAGCTGTCGAACGTGCCGGTGACCGCCGAATTCAGCGTCCCGCCCTTGGGGGCGTCGGGGTTCACATAGTCGTAGCCCTCGAAAGGCTGCGTCTCGGCGGCTTCATCGATGAGCGAGGTCGTCGTGCGCCATTCCGGCTCCTGGGCGCCGGCAAGGGGTATGGCAAATATCGTCGCAGCGGCGGCGGCAGCCACGAGGGCAAGGTGTCTGCCCTGCTCGCAGATAATGTTCATGAAGCGCCTCCCTTCGAGTGTCTTGCCAACAGAAAGTAGACGATAAGCCGGCCAAGGCAATGTCACCTGCTTCACACTGGCGTAGGGCACAAAAAAAGCCGGGACAACCCGGCTTTTTCATGATGCTCTCCATGGAAGAGAAGCTTATTGCGCCGGCGTGGCCGGTTCGGCTTCATTGGACGGCGCCTCAGTGGGCGCCGCGTCAGCGGGCGCGTTCTCGTTTCCGGAAGTCCCTTCTTCCTGGACGGCGTCGCCTTCAGCCTCGGCGGGCGAGGCCTCGGGCGTTTGCTCTGCATCGGCAGCGGGCTCTGCGTCGGCAGCCGGTGGCTCGGCCGCTGCATCCTCGTCGCCGGCGGCTGCGTCGCCTTCCTCGCCGGCACCCTCGCCGCCGGCTTCCGGCAACGGCGCGGGGTCGTCCGACAATGTGCGCAGATAGGCGATGATATCGGCGCGGTCCTCAACGTTCTTCAGGCCGGCAAAGGCCATGGCCGTTCCAGGAACCAGGCCCTTGGGGCTGGCGAGGAAGGCATCGAGATTCTCATAATCCCAGACGACCTCGCCCCCCTGCGCGTATTCCTGCAAGGCGGCCGAGTAGCTGAAGCCTTCATGGCTTGCCACCGGGCGACCGACGATGTCCCAAAGATTGGGTCCGACCTTGTTGGCGCCGCCCTCTTCCACCGTATGGCAGGCCTGACAGCGCTTGAAAATGTTCTCGCCGGCGGCCGGGTCGGCCGAGGTGAGCAGCGGCAGGACCGATTCGGGGGCGACCTCTTCCTGGGGCGCGCCTCCGCCGTTTTCAGGCACCTCTACGGCATAGCCGGGCGTTTCGGGCGCTTCGACATGGAAGAGCGCATCCGAAACAATGCTGACCGAGAATATGATAAATACCACGCCAAGAAGCGCGCCGATGATCTTATTAATTTCGAACGAGTCCATTCGCCCTGAGGCTCCCTTTTCCGGACGCCGCGGCGAGGCGGTTGCCTTAAAGTGCCGCTCTCGTGTCCCCCGCGTTCGGCCGATGCCGGTAAAATCGCGCGGAAACTAGGTCTTTTGCTTCGCGCATGCAACACATATAAGGCTGTTTCCGCTGAGACCTTTTGCCACTTTCAACCCCGGTTCTTTCATGAAAGCGATTGTCCTTATTCCAGCGCGCATGGCTTCCACCCGCCTGCCCGGCAAGCCGTTGGCCGATATCGCCGGCAAAGCGATGATCCTGCACGTGGCCGACCGGGCAAGAGAGGCCGGCCTTGGCCGCGTCGTCGTCGCCACCGATACGCGCGAGATCGCGGCGGCAGCCGAGGCCGATGGCGTGGAAGCGGTGATGACGCGCAGCGACCATCAGTCCGGGTCCGACCGCATCTTCGAAGCGCTGAACCGCGTGGATCCGAACGGCGAGGCCGAGCTCGTCATAAATCTGCAGGGCGACCTACCGAATATCCCGGCTGCAGACATCATTGCCGCCGCCAAGCTTCTGGAAGCGCCGGAGACAGATATCGGCACCCTGGGCGTGGAAATCCGCGACGAGGCTGAGAAGACCAATCCAAGCGTCGTCAAGATCATCGGCACGCCGAAGGGCGGCGGCGACCTGAAGCGGCTGCGCGCGCTTTATTTTACCCGCGCCACCGCGCCGTGGGGCGAGGGGCCGCTCTACCACCACATCGGCATCTACGCCTATCGCCGCGCCGCGCTCGAGCGTTTCGTGGCGCTGCCGCCCTCGCCGCTGGAACTGCGCGAGCGGCTGGAGCAGCTGCGGGCGCTGGAGGCGGGGATGCGGATCGATGTGGGGCTGGTGGATTCGCTGCCGCTCGGCGTCGACACGCCGGAAGACCTCGAGCGGGCACGCGACATTCTGAAAGACAGGCAGGTTTGAGATTATGGCGGCAAGAAAGACCAACAGGATAGCATTTCAGGGAGAGCCCGGCGCCAACTCCGACACGGCCTGCCGGGATATGTTTCCCGGCATGGAGCCGCTGCCCTGCCCCACATTCGAGGATGCTTTCGCCGCCGTTGAGAACGGCAAGGCCGACCTTGCCATGATCCCGATCGAGAACACCATTGCCGGCCGGGTGGCCGACATCCATTACCTTTTGCCCGAATCCAGGTTGCACATCGTCGGCGAATATTTCCTGCCGATCCATTTCCAGCTCATGGTGCTGCCGGGCGTGGACCTATCCGAGATCAACACCGTCCACAGCCACATCCATGCGCTGGGCCAGTGCCGCAAGATCATCCGCAAGCACCGCTGGAAACCGATGGTCGCCGGCGATACCGCCGGCGCAGCCAAGCAGGTGGCCGAAGAACAAGAGCGGACCAGCGCCGCACTCGCTCCACGCCTGGCCGCGGATCTCTACGGGCTTGATATCGTTGCCGAGAATGTCGAGGACACCAACAACAACGTCACCCGTTTCGTCGTCCTGTCCAAGGAGAAGGCATGGGCGTCGCGCAAAAGCGACGAACAAGCGATGGTGACGACCTTCATCTTCCGGGTGCGCAACCTGCCTGCCGCGCTTTACAAGGCGATGGGCGGTTTCGCCACCAACGGCGTCAACATGACCAAGCTGGAAAGCTACCAGCTCGGCGGCAAGTTCTTCTCCACGCTCTTTTATGCCGATGTGGAAGGCCATCCGGAGGATCGCAACCTCGCGCTGGCCCTTGAGGAGCTGCGCTTCTTCTCGCGCGAGGTAAGGATTCTCGGCGTCTACGAGGCGCATCCCCTTCGCGCCAGCCAGAGCGAAGACGAGGAGTAAGCGCGTCCAGGCGCGCTCTGGTGAATGAGGCGAACAGCAGCGGGGCTCAGCCGTCCTCCGCCCAGGATGCAATGATGTGCCGGGCGATCGCGCCGCGCGGGGGAACGCCCAGCCCATCGGAGTGGGCGCCCGCCAGCATCGATCGCACTTCCTCGCGCGGGAACCAGCGGCAATCCTCCAGTTCGGCCATGTCGGCATCGACCTTCTCGGTTTCCGCCTCGCCCACGCAGCCGATCATCAGCGAATAGGGAAAGGGCCAGGGCTGGCTGGCCAGATAGGTCACCTTTCCCACCTTCACCCCCGATTCCTCGAAGGTTTCGCGCCGCACCGCCTGTTCGATGGTTTCGCCCGGCTCGATGAAGCCGGCCAGGCAGGAATAAATGCCGGGCGCGAAATGCGGGCTGCGGCCAAGAAGGCATTTTTCGCCACGCACTGCCAGCATGATGGCCACCGGGTCCGTCCGTGGAAAGTGATCGCGTTCGCAATCCGTGCAGTGTCGGCGGTAGCCGCCGGCCCGCATCTCGGTTTCCCGGCCGCACTTCCCGCAGAACCGGTGATTGGCGTTCCAAGCGAGAAGTGCCGCGCCTTGGGCGAGCGCGCCCAGTGTCGCGGGGTCCAGCAGGCCCTGCACATAGATGGACCGGAGGTCGATAGCCTTGATATCGGCCGGCAGCGCTTCCGGGTCGAGATTGAAAGGCGCGGCCAGCACGGGAACTTCGGGCGTACGCCCCAGCAGCACCGCCTCCGCAAGCATGGCCCTGAGAGCCGTCGCATCCCCGGCCGTGAAATAGGCGCCGAATCCCTTCTCCTGCATCTTCAGGCAAAGCCGCCCGTCCCGTATCAGCATGAGACGGGCTTCCGGCTCCCCCAGCGCCCTTGCGGCCGCGTCGTCGGCGCGGTTCTCGGATTGGGGGTCGATGATGTTGCCCGTGAATGCGATCGCATCCAGAGCCGCGTCACCGGCGCGCGGCTTCACGCTCGTGTCCATTCCGTCCTCGTGCTTTCATTGATCGAAGCGTCACAGCTTGCGCTTGATGTTCTCGGCCAGCTGGTGAAGGTCTTCCCTGCGGTAGGGTTCGCGCTCGCCATAGCCCCAGACCGGGCCGGGCCAGCCGGCATCATTCTCATGGCGGGCAATGATATGCACGTGGAGCTGCCGCACAATGTTGCCAAGCGCGGCACAGTTGATCTTGGTGCAGCCGGTCATATCCTTCAGCGCCTGTGAAACCATGTTGGTCTCGAAGCTCAGCATCGCCTGATCGAGCGGCGTCAGGTCATGGATCTCCTCGATGCCCGGTCGCTGCGGAATGAGCAAGAGCCACGGCCAGCGGCGGTCATCGCGGATACGCAGCTCGCAAAGGCCGAGCCACATGACCTGCTTGCTCTCGCTCTCCAGCCGCGGATCGAGCTCGAAACCCTTTTTCTTGCCGGGCAACATATCGTTTCCTCTTTCCGGGCAGGCTACAGCATCGGCCTGGAAATCGGAATCGATTTTCGGAGAGCGTTCCGACGCACTTGCATTTGCCGTCGCGATTGACGATATGGGACCTGGGAGGTTGGTGGTGGACGCGCCACTCGCCAACCGGGTCAGGTCCGGAAGGAAGCAGCCCTAACGAGCCAGGCACGGGTCACCGTGCCAGCCTCCCACCTTACCCTTCATCCGCTTGCCTTTGCCTCTTGCCCGGATGAGCGCTTGACGCGCGACCGCACGGCAAGGAAAACTGGCCGTTGCGGGACACCATGGGAGCGCGACTATCTGATGGATGACGCCGGACAGACGGACAAGGGCAAGGCCGGCGCCTATCGCGTTCTGGCGCGCAAATACCGCCCGCGCGATTTTTCCGCCCTCATCGGCCAGGAGCCGATGGTTCGCACGCTGACCAATGCCTTCGCCACCGGGCGCATCGCGCAGGCCTGGATGCTGACCGGCGTGCGCGGTGTCGGCAAGACGACGACGGCGCGCATCCTGGCGCGAGCGCTCAATTACAAGACCCCCGAGATCGACCAGCCCACCATCGCGCTGGAGGCGCCGGGTGAGCACTGCGAAGCCATCATGGAAGGCCGGCATGTCGACGTGGTCGAGATGGACGCGGCCTCCCATACGGGCATCGACGACATACGCGACATCATCGAGCAGGTGCGCTACGCGCCCGTGTCGGCCCGCTACAAGGTCTACATCATCGATGAGGTTCACATGCTCTCCAACCAGGCCTTCAACGGCCTGCTGAAGACGCTGGAAGAGCCGCCGCCGCATGTGAAGTTCATCTTCGCCACCACGGAGATCCGCAAGGTTCCGATCACCGTTCTGTCGCGCTGCCAGCGTTTCGACCTGCGCCGGGTCGATGCCGGCGTGCTGACCGCTCATCTGCGCGAGATCGCCACCCGTGAAGGCGTGACCGTCGAGGACGCGGCTCTGGCGATGATCGCGCGCGCGGCCGAGGGTTCGGTGCGCGATTCGCTCTCCATCCTGGATCAGGCCATTGCGCATTCGGCGGCGCAGGTCACCGCGCAGACCGTGCGCGACATGCTGGGCCTTGCCGACCGCGCCCGCGTGATCGACCTGTTCGAGCACTTGATGAAGGGGGACGTGGCCGCCGCCCTCGGCGAATTCCGCGCGCAGTACGATGCGGGCGCCGATCCGGCCACCGTGCTGACCGACCTTGCCGAGTTCAACCATCTGGTCACCCGCCTCAAATTCGTCGAGCAGGCGGCCGGCGACGCGTCGCTCAACGAAGACGAGCGCACGCGCGGGGCGGCCTTCGCGGGGCAGCTTTCGGTCCGGGTCCTGTCGCGCGCCTGGCAGATGCTCATCAAGGGCATTCAGGAAGTACAGCATTCCAACCGGCCGGTGGCAGCCGCCGAAATGGTGCTCATCCGCATCGCCCATGCGGCGCATTTGCCGACACTCGACGAAGCACTGAAATCGCTGGAGAGCGGGGCGGCCCCCAGGCCCGTGCCGCAGCCGCATGGAAACGGGGGCGGCGTGCCCGCCACCCATGGCGGAAACGGCGGCGCCCATGCGATTGCCACAGGCCGCGTGTCGGCTTCGGGCGGCGGGCAGACCATGAGGCTAGTGCAGGCCGAGGCGGTGGCGCCGCCGGCCGAGCCCGGCCCAACGCCTGTGGCCGAGCCCGCCATCGAGGAAGTTCCGCTCGGTTCGCTGGCCGACATCGCCGATCTGGCCGACGCACGCCGCGACATGGCCTTCAAGGTGCAGTTCAAGAATTGCGTGCGGCTCGTCCAGATCGAGCCGGGCAGGCTCGCGGTAAACCTGACGGAGGATGCGCCGAAGACGCTTTTGAACGACCTCACCACGCGCCTGATGGAGTGGACGGGCCGGCGCTGGGTCGTTTCGCTGTCGCGCGAGGGCGGCTCGCCGACACTGGCCGAGACCGAACAGGGCAAGCGTGAATCGGCCATTGCCGATGCGAAGGCAGACCCCGCGGTTGCGGCCATACTGAAGAAGTTTCCGGGTGCGCGGATCCTCGACATCCGCATACCCGACGCGGTTGCGGTCGACGACGAATTGCCGGTCGCGCCCGAGACGGACGACGACGATAATGAAATCTAGCAGGAACTGGAGACGGCTATGCGCGACCTGATGGGTCTTATGGGCAAGGCGAAGGAAATGCAGGCCAAGTTTCAGGCCATGCAGGAAGAGATGGCCCAGATGGAGGTCACCGGACAGGCCGTCGGCGGAGCCGTGAAGGTGACGCTGACCGGCAAATTCGAGATGAAGAAGCTGGAGATCGACCCGTCACTCTTCAAGGAAGACGACGTGGAAATCCTGGAAGACCTCATCCTGGCCGCCCACAACGACGCCAAGACGAAGGTCGAGGCGGCCATGCAGGAAAAATCCCAGGAGATGACGGCCGGCCTGCCCATCCCGCCGGGAATGAAGCTGCCGTTCTAAGGGATTAGGGGAATAGGGCAGGAAGGCAGTCGGCGGCAGGAGTACCCCTGTTTCCCTACTGCCCTACCGCCTTGCTGCCCTATTCCTGCCGCCTCAACCAATCGAAATCCCATGTCCAAATCCATCGCCGGCCCCGAGATTGAGCGACTGATACAGCTTCTGGCAAAGGTGCCGGGGCTGGGGCCGCGCTCGGCCCGGCGGGCGGCGCTGCATCTCATCAAGAAGAAGGAGCAGCTCTTCGAGCCGCTGACCGCCGCCATGGCCGAAGCGGTGGAGAAGGTCCGGGTGTGCTCCGTCTGCGGCAATGTCGACACGATCGATCCCTGCACCATCTGCATCGACCCGCGCCGCGATGCCGCCACCTTGATCGTGGTCGAGGACGTGGCGGATTTGTGGGCGCTGGAGCGGGCGGCGGCGATGAATGTCCGCTACCACGTTTTGGGCGGCACGCTTTCGCCGCTGGACGGCATAGGCCCTGACGATCTCAACATTTCCGGCCTGGTGAGCCGCGTGGCCGAGGGCGGCATTTCCGAGATCATCCTCGCCGTCAACGCCACCGTCGAAGGCCAGACCACGGCCCATTACATCACCGATCAGATGGCCGATATGGGCGTCAAGGTCACCCGGCTTGCGCATGGCGTGCCTGTCGGGGGAGAACTGGATTATCTCGACGAAGGCACGCTTGCCGCCGCATTGAAATCACGCACCGCTTTCGACTGACCGCAGCAAGAGGACGACGCCTTGAGAGGAATGATGGGAAAGATCGTGCTGGCGCTGGCCGCCATTCTCCTCGCCGTCATTGCCGCGCGCGCGGCCTCGATAGAGGAGCAGTATCGCGGCTGGCTGGCACGCGACCTGTGGCCGGCCGCCCAGGCGCGCGGCATCTCCCAGACGACCTTCAACCAAGCGCTCGGCGCGACCTCTCCCAATCTCAAGCTGCCCGACCTCGTCCTGCCGGGCCAGAGCGCATCTTCGCAACGCCAGCAGCATCAGGCCGAATTCCGGGCGCCGTCGGCCTATTTCCAACATGTGGGCGGCGTTGTCTCCGGCGGGCGCAGCCGCGCACAACGGCTGGCATCGGTACTGACGGCCATCGAGCAGCGCTTCGGCGTGCCGCGCGGCATCGTCCTTGCGATCTGGGGGCGGGAGTCCGGCTTCGGTCGCGCCGATATCCCCCACGACGCGTTCGAGGTCCTGGCGACGAAGGCCTTCCTGTCGACCCGCAAGGACATGTTCCGCGAGGAAGTGCTGGCCGCGCTCGAGATGGCGGAAAAGCACGGAATCGATCCACGCGCCATGCGCTCCTCCTGGGCCGGAGCAATGGGCCAGCCGCAGTTCCTGCCCAGCTCCTACCTGAAATACGCCGTGGACGGCGATGGCGACGGGCGCGCCGACATCTGGAACTCGGAAGCCGACACCCTGGCCTCCATCGCCAACTACCTTGCCCAGCACGGCTGGGTGCGCGGGCGCGACTGGGGTTTCGAGGTCGTCGTTCCGCAAGAGATCTCCTGTGCGCTGGAAGGCCCCGATCAGGGCCGCCGTATCGCAGACTGGGCCGCCATGGGTATCAGACGTGTGGGCGGAAAGGCTTTTCCAGCCCACGAGTTGAGCGGCGAGGGCTATCTGATGATGCCGGCCGGCCGCTATGGCCCAGCCTTCATCGTCACGCCCAATTTCTACCGGCTCAAGGATTACAATGAGAGCGATCTCTACGCCCTCTTTGTCGGCCATGCCGGCGACCGGATCATGTATGGCGACATTTCCTTCCAAGCGGAGTGGCACGCGGTCAGCGGCATCGGCCGGTCGGGGATTGCCGCCATGCAGCGGGCGCTGGAGGGAATGGGATACGATGTCGGCGGCGCCGATGGGCTGGCCGGCTTCAAGACACGGCGTTCAATAGGGAATTGGCAAGAAAGACAAGGCAAGATCGCCACCTGCTTCCCCGATGCGGAACTGGCACGCCAGCTCCGCTAGAGCGCCGTGCGGCGCTCTAGCAGTTTGAATCTACGCATCGTGCTTTCCGAAAATCGATTCCGATTTTCGGGCCGATGCTGTAGGGAACGCGGCGGACATAGCGGCGTTAGAGCCTTGTCCGGTTGCAACAGGAGGGGTTCATGCATCTCTTTAAGCCATTGATCAAGCTGGGCGCGATGGCCTGCGCGGCGGTTATCCTGTCGAGTTGCACGGTTGTCGTCGACGAAGGTCCCGATCGCCCGCCGAGGCCGGACCGCCCGCAAATGTGCACCATGGAATACGACCCCGTCTGCGCCCGCCGCGGCGAGCGGCAGCGCACTTTCTCCAACGCCTGCATGGCCCGCGCCGAGGGCTATCGTCCGATTTACCCCGGCGAATGCCGGCGGCGGCCGGACCGCCCGCCGCAGTCCGACAGGCCCCAGTTCTGCACCAAGGAATACAGGCCGGTTTGCGCAAGGCGCGGCGACCGGGTCCGCACCTTTCCCAACGCCTGCACCGCACGGGTCGCGGATTACAGGGTGATCCATCCGGGAAGCTGCTGAATCGCGGCACTACAGTTGAGAAGGGCCGCGGCGCCGAACGCCGCGGCCTTTTGTCTGGCAATCGAACCCGCAAAAATGCTCAGGGAGCCGTCATCCGCGCCATCGCCCACTGCATCAGCGGCGTTTGGGAATAGGTGAGCAGGCCGCCCACGCCGAGGGCGACGCCGTACGGGATACCCGCCTCCTGGTCGGAAAAATGCCGCAACAGCACATTGGCGCCTGTCAGCGCGGAGATGGGAGAATTGCGATAGGCGATGAGCGCCAGGGTCAGCGCGCCACCGGCCACGGTCGACAAGATGAGATAGTCCAGGAGGCCGGCGCTGAAGCCGAACCAGACGGAGGTGGCGGCAAGCAGCTTGGCATCGCCGCCGCCCATGCCGCCCAGGGCGAACAGGCCGAAGGTCACCACGAGCACCGCCGCGCCGGCGGCGAAATGCATGCCGTAGGCCGCCCATTCCATGCCGGTGAAGGGCGCGATCAGCGCGAAGGCGGCGACCAGCAGCAGCGACACCCGGTTGGCGATGGTCATCGACACCATGTCGGACACGGCGGCATAGGCCATGCAGAAGGGGAATATGACGAAGATGGCGGCTTCAAGCATCGGCTTCACCTAAACCAGGAAACGAAGCGATTATGGGCATGCAGGCTTTAAGGCTTGATGAAAGATGGTTGAAATGGGGTCCATAACGAGAGAAGGCCGCCAGCCTCGCGGCAAGCGGCCCCCGCATTTTCTGACCTGACGGCTTAGTTCGCGTCTTCCATCGTTGTGCCAAGGCCAGTCAGTGTATTGTCGATGCTTCCGCTGAGCGCATTGGCGCCCGCGATAATGCCAACGGCGATGAGGGCGGCGATCAGGCCGTATTCGATAGCGGTCGCGCCGGACTCGTCCTTGGCGAAACGTGCAAACAGCTTAGTCATGGGAGAACTCCTTACTCCGGTTTCTACAGCACTTCCGTCAACTGTTCTTGTGCGTCGATCGGATGGACGGGAATTTAGGCCGGAGCTGTTTCAATGCGCTTAACAAACAATATTACCGAAACCTTACGAGAGGCATGTCTCTCATCTGGTTAATGCCGTTACAACAATTTCGATGGCATTTTTCGATTGGCGCCATGGACGCACAATTGCCGGCCTTCCCTGGCATTAATACTCAATTCACCAGTTTCGTTCATCTTTCAGTCAGCTTGTGTGGCGGGAGAACCGAAATGGCCGTGAGGTCCTATATATATAGCGTAGGTTTTGCATTGGCGGCCGCCGTGGCATTGTCGCCGGTCTCCGCGCTGGCCGATGCCGGCATCAAGGTGGTGATGAACCAGGCCAAGATCGTCAAGCTCGCGCGGCCGGCCGACACCGTCGTCATTGGCAATCCCGAGATCGCCGATGCGGCGGTGCAGGATTCCACCACCATCGTGCTCACCGGCAAAGGTTTCGGCGTTACCAATATTGTCGTGCTGGACATCGAGGGCCAGCCCATTGTCGACGAGCAGATCACCGTGTCGCGGCAGACGGCGGAATCGGTGCGCATCTATCGCCGCTCGAGCATTCAGACCCTGTCCTGTACGCCCTATTGCGAGGGTTCCTACAAGACCGAAGCCGAAAGGATGTCGGAAATGGAGATGGCAGGACAGTAGCCCGGCTACCCGGTGGCCATGTTGGTTGCCGCCAGCTTAACAGAACATCTGCGTTCTTATGCATCGGCAAAACCGAAGCTCAACCCCTTGCTGCTAGTGTTCCGGCAGTTCCTGAATTTCGGCGGGGCGGAGTGATGAAGGCATCAGAAGCAAAAACGAGACGCAAAGGGCTGTTCGGCCTGTTCATGCGCGACAGGAAGGGCGTGGCGGCGCTTGAATTCGCGATGCTCGCCGCACCATTCTTCATACTCTTCTTCGCCATCGTCGAGCTTTGCATTTCGGTTGCCACCTGGCAGCTGTTAAACAATGCCGCCGACGACGTTGCCCGCATCCTGCGAACCGGACAGATCAAGGCCGCAGATCTGGACGAAGAAGAACTTCGCACGATGATCTGCGACCGCATGCAGTTCCTCGTAGGCAACAACTGTCCTCCCGAACAACTGATCGTGGACCTCAAGCAATACGATACTTTCGCGCTGGCCGCCGCTGCGAAAATGCGCGTCAGGAATGGCGAGGTGGTGATCGAGGATCGAGGATTCGATCCCGGACCGTCCCAATCCAAGAACAAGATGCGTATCGTCTATAAATGGTCGACGCTGACCGGTTTCATGAAGAGCAGGCTGTTCAATCTGAACGACGGGACTACCTCGCTTTTCGCGGCCGTCACCTGGCAGAATGAGCCCTTCGATGACTGACCTGAAACAAAACGCACCTGTCGCCTGTCCTGCAACACCGGCCGCCAATAGCCGACTTGCCGGGAGAGCGCTAAAGCTCCTTCGCGACCAACGTGGCGTGGCCGCCGTCGAATTCGCGTTTATCGCGCCGCTTCTTATCGGTGTCTACTTCCTTGCCATGGAGTATTCTCTCGCGGTCGTCACCAGCTCGAATGTGGAGCGCTCGGCCAGCCAGGTGGGCGATCTGATCACCCAGCAGCAGACGATCACCAAGGCCGAGCTGGATGCCATTATGGAGATAGGCGAATCCGTGTTGCAGCCGTATGAGCGCTCGAACCCGGTGATCACCGTGACCGCTATCGAGATCACCGATGACGAAGAGCCTGAAGCCAAGGTCGTCTGGTCGCGGAAAATGGTTGACGGCGTTGGAAGTCCCGATGCGACACCGGGAACGGAGACGACAGTGCCAAGGGATCTCATGGTTCCCGGCTCGTTTCTCGTTCGCGCCCACACGACGCTCGAATACGAGCCCTTCGGCTCGCGATCGACGAAGGAAGGCAACCACTTTGGATTCGGCGGGGCATTTGACGCGCTGAGCATGACAATGGGCGGGCGCTACCACCTTCGCCCCCGGGTGAGCCTTACGATCCCCTGCAGCGATTGCTGATCCCGCTTGACCGCCATTCGGCCTGACTTCCATCTGTCAACATGGCGGTGGCGGCGGCATTGCCAATGTTGCGGCCCCTGACTATCTCTGATGCTCCACCCACGGAGCACCATGCATGGCCCGCGCATTCCTGTTCGTCCTCGATTCCTTCGGCATCGGCCACGCTGCGGACGCCGCCGGCTTCGGCGATCAGGGGGCGGACACGTACGGCCATATCGTGCAGGCCTGCGCCACGGGAGCCGGCGACAGGGAAGGTCTGCGATCCGGTCCTCTCCATGTGCCCAATATGCGGCGGCTGGGTCTGGATGCCGCCCACGCGCTGGCCGCCGGCACGCCAGGCGGCGGTGCCCCCGCTGGGCCGGAAGCGCTCCACGGTGCCGCCGACGAGGTTTCCAAGGGCAAGGATACGCCTTCGGGCCATTGGGAGATCGCCGGCGTGCCGGTTCCCTTCGAATGGGGCTATTTCCCGCAAACCGTCCCGACCTTCCCCCAGATCTCACCCGGAGGATCATTGAGGAAGCGGGGCTTCCGGGCATCCTTGGCGATTGCCACGCCTCGGGAACCGAGATCATCGCCCGGCTCGGTGAGGAGCACATAGGGACCGGAAAGCCCATCTGCTACACCTCGGCCGATTCCGTCTATCAGATCGCCGCGCATGAAGAGCATTTCGGCCTCGACCGTCTCTATGCGCTTTGCGAGACGGCCCGCCGGCTGGTCGACCCCTACAATATCGGCCGCGTCATCGCCCGTCCCTTCATCGGCGAGACGGCCGCGACCTTCGAACGGACCGCCAACCGTCGCGACTACGCCGTGCCGCCACCCGAGCCCACCTTGCTGGACCGGGTGACGGCGGCGGGCCGGCGTGTCATCACCGTCGGCAAGATCGGCGACATCTTCGCCCATCAAGGCGTCGGGGAAGTGCGCAAGGCGGCGGGCAATATGGCGCTTTTCGACGCCACGCTCGACGCCATGGACGATGCCGAGGACGGTGATCTCGTGTTCGCCAATTTCGTCGATTTTGATTCTCTTTACGGCCATCGGCGTGACGTCGCCGGCTATGCGGCCGCGCTGGAGGCGTTCGACCGCCGACTGCCGGAAGCGCTGGCGAAGCTGAAGCCCGGTGACCTTCTGATCCTGACTGCCGATCACGGCTGCGATCCGACATGGCAGGGAACCGATCATACGCGCGAGCGCGTTCCCATCCTCGGCACCGGGCCGGGCCTGGGCGCGGGATCGATCGGCGTGCGCGGCACCTTCGCCGATATCGGCGAGACGGTTGCCGCTCATCTGGGCCTGGCGCCGGGCCCGCATGGCACCTCCTTCCTGCCCGGATCATCGCCAGATGCCTGAGCTGCCCGAGGTGGAAACGGTGCGCCGGGGTCTCGAACCGGTGATGGAGGGCGCGCGCATCGTTGCGCTGGTTCAGCGCCGGCCGGATCTCCGGTTTCCGTTTCCGGACGACTTTGCCGCAAGAGTGGCCGGACGCCGCGTCACAGCCCTTGCGAGGCGCGCCAAGTATCTGCTCATCCACCTTGAAGACGGCGCGGTGCTGATCTGCCACTTGGGCATGTCCGGCTCTTTCCGCATCGAGCGGAGAGCCGCCGCGGATGTGCCAGGCTCCTTCCACCATGCCCGGCCGAGGGATGCGAAGCACGATCACGTGTGCTTGTCGCTGCAAGGGCCGGACGGCGAGGCGGCGCTTGTAACCTACAACGACCCCCGACGTTTCGGCTTCATGCTGCTGGCCGAGGCTGCCGAACTGGACGCACATCCGCTGTTGGCGGGGCTGGGTGTCGAGCCTACCGGAAATGCGCTCGACGGTGCCCTGCTGTCCGAGCTGCTCAGGGGCCGGCAGGCGCCGTTGAAGGCCGCTTTGCTGGACCAGCGCATCATCGCCGGGCTGGGCAACATCTATGTCTGCGAGGCGCTCTGGCGCGCCGGCCTGTCGCCCCGGCGCCGTGCAGGTTCCATAGCGGGACAGGCTGGAGCGACAGCCAGAGCCGGCCGGCTGGCCGAGGCGGTGCGCACGGTTATCTCAGAGGCCATCGCCGCCGGCGGCTCGTCGCTGCGCGACCACATGCAAACCGACGGGTCGCTTGGCTACTTCCAGCATTCCTTCAATGTATACGATCGGGAAGGCGAGGCATGCCGCAAGCCCGGGTGCCAAGGCACCATCAGGCGCATCGTGCAGTCCGGCCGGTCGACATTCTATTGTCCGGCCTGCCAGCGATAGGATAAGCGTGCATCTTTCATCAGGAGGGTTTTCATGGCTTACGAGACGATCCTAGTCGAGACGCGCGGACGTGTCGGCCTCATCACGCTCAACCGCCCCAAGGCGCTCAATGCGCTGAACTCCAAGGTGCTGGAGGAAGTGGTGGCGGCTGCCGAGGCTTTCGACGAAAACGCCAAGGTCGGGGCGATCGTCATTACCGGCTCCGAAAAGGCCTTCGCCGCGGGGGCAGACATCAAGGAGATGCAGCCGAAGACCTATATCGAAGCCTATATGGAAGACTTCTTCGCGGACTGGGAGCGCCTCACCCGGATCCGCAAGCCGGTGATTGCGGCGGTTGCCGGATATGCGCTGGGCGGCGGATGCGAGCTTGCCATGATGTGCGACTTCATTCTCGCCGCCGACAACGCCAAGTTCGGCCAGCCCGAGATCACGCTGGGCGTTATGCCGGGCATGGGCGGCTCGCAGCGGCTGACCCGATTCGTCGGCAAGTCGAAGGCCATGGAAATGTGCCTGACCGGCCGCATGATGGACGCCCTCGAGGCGGAGCGTTCAGGCCTGGTATCGCGCGTCGTGCCGGCCGGCGAACTGATAGAGGAAGCCCTGAAGGTGGCCGGCAAGATCGCCGAGTTCTCCCTGCCGGCTGTGATGATGGTGAAGGAAACGGTCAACCGTTCCTATGAGATGACGCTTGCCGAGGGCCTGCGTTTCGAACGGCGGGTCTTCCATTCCATGTTCGCGCTCGCTGACCAGAAGGAAGGCATGGCCGCATTTACCGAAAAGCGATCCGCCCAGTTCAGGAACCGCTGACGCCACGGAAACTCGGAAGGTGGCAGTGTCTTTAGCGTCCAAGGGATCTTCCGTGCGTCCAAAAGGACGCACGGCGTTTAACGCGCGAGGCGCGGCCCAAAGTGCATTGACGCATCGGGGAAGCTGGATTATAAGCCGCTCCAACTGAGGTGGCCCTGCGGCTGCCCTTTTATTTTGCGCGCAAGCGTCTCTGCATTCTGCAGGCTCGCCTCGCGGCAGCGACAGTTGAAAACGAGAGAGGAAATATGGCCAACACCACTTCGGCCAAGAAGGCGGTCCGCAAGATCGCCCGCCGTACCGCAGTGAACAAGAGCCGTCGCTCGCGTGTTCGCAGCTTCGTCCGCAAAGTCGAGGAGGCACTTGCCGCCGGCGACAAGACAGCGGCGGAAGAGGCCTTCAAGGCCGCGCAGCCCGAGTTGATGCGCGCCGCCGGCAAGGGCGTGCTTCACAAGAACACGGCCTCGCGGAAGGTCTCGCGCCTCGCACAGCGCGTGAAGACGCTCGGCGCCTAAAACCTGCATTCATTGTAACGAAAACCCGGTCGCTTGAGCCGGGTTTTTCTTTGCCTGATGTCGGCTGCCGTGGGTGGTTTTCCACCCGCCGGATGCAGGCGCGTCTTCGTTTGCCGGCGTTTTGTTTTCTCACGGTAGGAATAGTGTCATATAAGGGCGCCGCCGCTCTGGCCAAGAATCCAGTTTTGCCATTGTAATCATACAGTTATGAAATGTTATCCACAGGCCAGGCGCGCTGCCCGGCAGCTTCCGGACCAGCCTGTATGTCAAGCAGATTTTTTGTATTTTTTTTCCTCCACGGGGGCCGACCGGGAGCCCCATGGAAAGGCTCTGGAATCAAAAAGCTTTATCCGTTTTGTAATGGTTCGGAACCGTATGTCACGGATGTCACACTGGCCGAATTCGTGAAAAAAGCGTTAGCCGCGCACTTGCTCTTTCCACAAGGATTTCGGTATTGTCTGGCCATCGTAAGGGCAGTCGAGCGGCCCGGGAAAAACTAGCCGAAATGGGCAGCAGTAGCAGTGCGGAGCTTTCCGCGCGCCGGGGTTTTTTTGCTCGAGCGATACATGGGATCGGGCAGATTCGTCACTGTTTTAAAGGAAGTCGGTTCTGGCCCGTCTCGCCGGAAGCGCTATTGCTTTGGCTGTGGCGTGCGGCAAGGGGAAGGGGGAAACAGGCGAAAGAAAGGAGGCTTTCAGACTATGGCATCGTCCGCTGATCTGAATCCATTTTCGGATGGCACGATGCGTCCAAGGACGCACGGCACTGCAGCGGTCGACGAGAAGAGCATGATGACGGGCGAAGGACATATTAGCGTATTTGTTTGGACGACCCGTATCTGAACCAGAAGATTTTTAACAGGGAAACGAGGATGCAAAGCGGCGTCGAGAGGGAAGTCGAGGGGGGATTCTCCTTTCAAAATCCTGCAGTTCAGGGAGAGGACATGGACGGCTCCAGCAGCTCCAATGCGGTATTCGAGCGCGTCCAGGCACAATTGAAAGCCCGCTTGGGCACGGAGGTCTACTCCAGCTGGTTTGGCCGGATGAAGCTTGCCGAAGCCTCCAAAGGCGTGGTCCGCATTTCCGTGCCAACGGCCTTTTTGCGGGCCTGGATCAACGGGCACTACATCGACCTCATAACCGAACTCTGGAAGCGCGAGGATCCATCGGTCCTCAAGGTCGATATCGTGGTTCGCACGGCAACGCGCGGCACCATTGCGCGCAGCGAGGTGAGCCCGCCCGTACGCAAGGTCTCGCATCAGCCGCAGACCGCACTTTCCTCCGGCGTTCTTACCGGCGGACGCAGCGAGCGGCCTGGCAGCCCGCCTATGACGCGACCGCAGCAGGACGGGCGGCCGAACATCTTCGGATCGCCGCTCGACAGCCGCTACACGTTCGATTCGTTCATCGAAGGCGGTTCCAATCGCGTCGCCTGTGCCGCAGCGCGCACGGTTGCCGAGTCCGACTCCAATTCGATCCGTTTCAACCCTCTGTTCCTGCACGCCTCCGTGGGTCTGGGCAAAACCCACCTTCTTCAAGCGATCGCCGCGGCTTCTCTCCAGCGCAAGCCGCAGTCGCGCGTCGTCTATCTGACGGCTGAATATTTCATGTGGCGGTTCGCCACCGCGATCCGCGACAACAATGCGCTGACGCTGAAGGAACAGCTCCGGGACATCGACCTGCTGATCATCGACGACATGCAGTTCCTGCAGGGCAAGTCGATCCAGAACGAGTTTTGTCACCTGCTCAACATGCTGCTCGACAGCGCTCGTCAGGTCGTCGTGGCGGCAGATCGTCCGCCATCCGAGCTGGAATCGCTGGAGCCGCGGGTCAAATCGCGCCTGAACGGCGGTGTCTCGCTGGAAATCGCGGCCCCCGACTATGATCTGCGCCTTGCCATGCTCAAGCAGCGCCTGGCCTCTGCAAGGGAGGAGGACGCATCGCTCGACATTCCGCTGGATATCCTGGAGCATGTCGCGCGCACGGTGACGGGAAGCGGCCGCGAACTGGAGGGTGCGTTCAACCAGCTCGTCTTCCGCCAGTCGTTCGAACCACATATCACGCTGGAGCGCATCGACGAGATCCTCGGGCCGGTCTGCCGGTCGGGCGAGCCGAAGCGCGTGCGCATAGAAGACATCCAGCGCATCGTGGCGCGGCATTACAATGTGTCGAAGACCGAGCTTCTGTCGAACCGCCGCACCCGTACCATCGTCAAGCCGCGCCAGGTGGCCATGTATCTGTCCAAGGTGCTGACGCCCCGCTCCCTGCCGGAAATCGGCCGCCGCTTCGGCGGGCGCGACCATACGACGGTGCTGCATGCGGTGCGCAAGATCGAGGGCCTTTCCGGCGACGACCGCCAGCTTGCGCAGGAGATCGAGCTGCTCAAGAGGCTGATCAGCGACCAGGCCTGACGGGCCGGAGACCTGACAGATGCGAGGATGGGCCGGCCCAGGCCGGCGTTATCCCCAGAAAGCCCGCGGAAATAGGCTGATGCCGCTCCGCGGGCTTGCGTTTTTCCCGCATTTCCTGTCACTTTGCAGCGAATCCAATCCCTTGTTTCACGGGATTGCCGGCGGTGCCTTCCTGCTCCGCCGGTAGTTTTCATTCCGGACGAGATTGACAGGTCATGCGCGTAATTCTGGAACGCTCAAATCTTCTGAAGTCTCTGAGCCACGTTCACCGCGTGGTGGAGCGGCGCAACACGATTCCGATCCTGTCGAACGTGCTGCTTGCCGCCGATGGCGCCAGCCTGGAGATGAAGGCGACCGATCTCGATCTGGAAGTGACGGAAGCGGCCCCGGCCACCGTCGAGCAGGGGGGCGCGACCACCGTACCGGCGCATCTCTTGTACGACATCGTGCGCAAGCTGCCCGACGGCTCCGAGGTGATGCTGAAGACGGACGATAACGGCACCGCCATGGCGGTCATATCGGGCCGCTCGAATTTCCGGCTGCAGTGCCTGCCGCAGGGAGATTTTCCGGCGCTCACCGCCGGCCAGTTCTCGCACATCTTCCGCATGGACGCGGCCGCACTGCGGGGGCTTATCGAGAAGACCCAGTTCGCCATCTCCACGGAAGAGACGCGCTACTACCTCAACGGGATCTATCTTCACACGGTGGAGTCCGATGGCGCCTTAAAGTTGCGTTCCGTAGCGACGGACGGCCATCGGCTGGCGCGGGCCGAGTTCGAAGCGCCAGCGGGCTCGGAGGGCATGCCCGGCATCATCATCCCGCGCAAGACCGTGGGGGAATTGCAGAAGCTGGTCGACGATCCGGACGTGGCGGTGACCGTGGAGCTGTCGGAGACAAAGATCCGCTTCACCATCGGCAGCGTGGTTCTGACGTCGAAGCTCATCGACGGCACCTTCCCTGATTATCAGCGGGTCATCCCTACCGGCAACGACAAAAAGCTGATCATCGACCGCCAGAGCTTCTCGGCGGCTGTGGACCGCGTTTCGACGGTTTCTTCCGAGCGTGGCCGCGCGGTGAAGCTTGCCATCTCGGAAGGCCAGGTCGTCCTGACCGTGAACAACCCCGATTCAGGCAGCGCCACCGAGGAGTTGGCGGCGACGTATGATTCCGATCCCATAGAGATCGGGTTCAACGCCCGCTACCTGCTCGACGTCGCCGCTCAGCTGTCGGGGACGGAAGCCAGTTTCATGCTGGCCGACGCAGGTTCCCCGACCGTGATCCAGGATACCTCCGACGCGCACACGCTCTATGTCCTGATGCCGATGCGGGTGTGACCGCTGCCGCCATGACGCAGCCGGAGAACGAGACGCGCCGTCCGGCACAGGTCTATCTCACGAAGCTCTCCCTGACCGACTTCCGCAACTACCGCTCGCTTTCGCTGGAGCTGGCGCCGGGCCCGATCGTGCTGACCGGCGAGAACGGGGCCGGCAAGACCAATCTTCTGGAAGCCGTCTCCTTTCTTTCTCCGGGCCGCGGGCTGCGCCGGGCGACGATCGAGGACGTCGTCCGCGCGGGCGCCGCCGGTTTTGCCGTCCATGCACAAGTGGAGGGACCTTTCGGCGAATGCAGCATAGGCACGGGCACGGCGGGTGTCGTGGCGCCGGCCGGCGAGACTGCCGCCCGGCGCGTGCGCATCAATGGCGAGACCGTCCGCAGCGCCGATGCGATGCTCGAATGGCTGCGGGTGATCTGGGTCACGCCGGCCATGGACCAGCTCTTCACCGGACCCGCCGCCGACCGTCGCCGCTTCCTCGACAGGCTCGTGCTGGCAATCGATCCAGCCCATGGTCGCCGGGCAATCGACTATGAAAAGGCAATGCGCGCCCGCAACAGGCTATTTGCCGACGACGTGCGCGACGATGCTTGGTTCGCCGCCATAGAAACGCAGATGGCGGAGACGGGCGTCGCCATTGCCGCTGCCCGCCACGAGATGGTCCGCCTGCTCGCTGCGATGATCGAGCGGCTGCCTTCGGATAGCCCCTTTCCCAAGGCCAGGATCGCCCTCGACGGCATCGTGGACACGCAGATGGGATCGCGCCCGGCCGTCGAGATCGAGGAGGATTTCCGCCTGCGTCTGGCCGGTGAGCGTGGCCGCGACCGCGCTGCAGGACGTGCGCTGGAGGGACCGCACCGCACCGAGTTCCTGGTGCGCCACGCGCCCAAGGACATGCCGGCGGCAAGCTGCTCCACCGGCGAGCAGAAGGCGCTGCTGCTGGGGCTGGTGCTGGCGCATGCAAGGCTGACCGCCGAGCTTTCAGGAACAGCGCCGGTACTGCTTCTCGACGAGATCGCGGCCCATTTCGACGCCGAGCGCCGCGCCGCCCTCTTTGATATCCTGGAAGAGCTCAACTGCCAGGCCTTCATGACTGGCACAGAGCCGCAATTGTTCGACAGTCTTCAGGGCAGAGCGCATTTTTGGACCGTGTCAGCCGGCACGGTCCGCTCCGCCGGTACCCCCTGACCTGCCATTTCCGATTCCGCGACAAGAATGACGACGGCAGGGCCGGTTCCGTGCGCAGTCCATCAATCTCAGCTGTGAGCGAAGATGTCCTCTTCGTCCCAGCCCATGAGGTCGAGTTTGGCGCGCGTGGGCAGGAACTCGAAGCAGGCTTCCGCTTCGCGGGCGCGGTTCTCGCGTGCCAGCCGGCCGGCCAACACCTCGCGCAGGCGGTGCAGATAAAGGACGTCGGAGGCGGCGTATTCGAGTTGCTCGGGCGTCAGGATCTCGGCCGCCCAGTCCGACGACTGCTGCTGCTTGGAGATGCCGACGTTCAGGAGTTCATTGCAGATGTCCTTGAGGCCGTGCCTGTCGGTGTAGGTGCGCGTCAGGCGCGAGGCGATCTTGGTGCAAAAGGCAGGTTCCGCCATGACGCCAAAGGCATGGTAGAGCACGGCGAGGTCGAAGCGGCCGAAGTGGAACAGCTTGGTGATTTTGCGGTCGCCCAGGAGTGCGGCGATGTTCGGCGCCTGGCTCTGTCCGGCAGCGATCTGCACGACATCCGCCGTCCCGTCCCCAGGCGAAAGCTGCACCACGCAGAGCCGGTCGCGGTGGGGCTTGAGGCCCAATGTCTCGGTGTCGATGGCAACCGCCTCGACCCTATAATTGTCGAGATGGGGCAGGTCGTTCTTGTGAAAACGGATGGTCATGGGATGTCCCTGTTTGCGCCGCGGCGGAAAAGGCCAAGCCACTTCATCAAGACGATGGCGTCGGTGCCATCATGGTAATTGGCCTTCCTCAGTCCCGTTTGGCGGAAGCCGAGACGAGTGTAAAGAGCCCGTGCGCGTTCATTGTCCGGGCGGACGAACAGGCGGATGAGCGGCCGCGCGGTGCGATCGCATGCGCCGCGCAGGAGCATCCCGCCCAGTCCCCTGCCCGAAAAGGCCGCCTCCACACAGAGAAAATCGACGCCAGCCCATGGCCGCCATTTGCGGTGACGCAGCAGACAGTATCCTGCGATCTGCCCGCCCGTCTCGGCAACGATGAGCTGTGTGCCCCTTTCGTGCAGGACGCCGGCAAAGCCCTCGCGGCTCATGGCGAGCGCATCGCCGGGGAAGGCAGCGTCCTGCATGCGCAGGATGTCGTCCCGGTCCTGCTGGCGCGCCGCCCGCAGCATCACCTCTCCCCCGCCACGAAGTGCCGGCCTTCCGCTCATTCGGCAGTGGTGCTCTTTGCCAGCGCGTCGAGAATACGCGCCCAGGAACGCTGTCCCTTGTGGAAGGAGCTCAACTCATATTTCTCGTTGGGCGAATGGATGCGGTCGTCGGACAGGCCAAAACCCACCAGCAGTGAATCCATGCCGAGCAGGTTCTGGAAGTCGCCGACGATGGGAATGGATCCGCCCATGGCGATCGGCACCGCCGGCTTGTTCCACTCCTCCGTCAGCGCGGCCTGGGCCGTGGTGACGAGAGGCGAATCGTAGGAAAGCTGTATCGCCGGCGAACCGCCATGGGGCGTGAACTCCACCGTGCAATCGGCCGGGATGCGCTCGCGCACGAAGGCGCGGAATGCGGCCCGGATCTTGTCCGGATCCTGCTTGTGCACCAGCCGAAACGAGACTTTGGCGGAAGCTTGCGCGGCGATCACCGTCTTGAAGCCTTGACCCGTGTAGCCGCCATAGATCCCGTTGAACTCCGCCGTCGGCCGCGCCCAGACGAGTTCCAGCGCCGAGCGTCCCTTTTCGCCGGCGAGCTCCGACAGGCCGATCGGCGCCAGCATGCTTCGTGCATCCTGCCCAAGGGCCTCCCAGCTCTTCAGGATATCCTCCGGCGTTTCCTCTACGCCTTCGTAGAAGCCGGGAATCGTAACGGCGCCGTCGTCGTCGTGCATGTCGGACAGCACACGCGCGAGAATGCGGATAGGATTGGCCGCCGCGCCGCCAAAGAAGCCCGAATGCAAGTCGCGGTCAGCGCCCCTGACCGTCACCTCCTCCCCAACCAAACCGCGCAGCCCCACGCAGATAGCCGGCGTTTCGCGGTCCCACATCGCGGTGTCGCAAACGAGCGCGAAGTCGGCCTTCAACTCCTCCGCATGTTCCTTGAGGAAAGGCTTCAGCGAGGGCGATCCCGATTCTTCCTCGCCCTCGAACAGAATGCTGATCTTGCAGGGCAGCTTGCCGTGCACAGACTTGTAGGCGCGGCACGCCTCGACAAAGGTCATGAGTTGCCCCTTGTCGTCCGAACTGCCTCGCCCGACGATGATCTGGCGGTCCGGCGCGACTTCCTTGAGCGACGGCGCAAAGGGATCGTCCTCCCACAGGTCGAGCGGATCCACCGGCTGTACGTCGTAATGGCCGTAAAACAGCACGTGTGGCCCTTCGCCCTCATGGTGGGCGACGACCATGGGATGGCCCGGCGTGCTCCTTACGCTGGCCTCGAAGCCGATGGAGCGCAGGTCGGCCACCAGCCAATCGGCGGCCTTGAGGCATTCGGCGGCATAGGCGGGGTCGGTCGAGATCGACTGGATCCTCAGCAGCGCGAACAGCCGTTCGAGACTTTCGTCGAGGTCGGCGTCGAGCCTGTCGAGGACGGGGGAGACTTCTGTCATGGAAAGTCCTTCTGAAACGGCGGCTCATCGGGTGCTGGTCAACTCCGGGCCGGGAACCGGCTTCCGCTTTTCCCGGAACTGCTCCAGCGGCTACGATATGAAAAAGGGCCGCAAGCGGCCCCTTTCCGGTAGCGTCAGACAAGGATTACCAGTAGGGGCAGCTGTTGTCCTCGAGATAGTTGTGCACCTCGATCTCGCCGGCGATGATCTTCGCCTTGGCATCTTCGGCCGCCGCCTTCATCTCGTCCGTGATGAGGCTCTTATTATGCTCGTCGAGCGAATAGCCGACCGCGTCCTCGGCCAAGCCCACATTCTGCACTCCGTAGGTGAACTCATCGTTCTTTGCGTCCATGAAAGAATCGTAGACGGCGACGTCGACCTTCTTCACCATCGATGTCAGAACGTGGCCCGGATGCAGGCTGTTCTGGTTGGAATCGACGCCGATGCCCAGCTTGCCGGCATCCGCGACCGCCTGGAGCACGCCGACGCCGGTGCCGCCGGCGGCATGGTAGATCACGTCCGCGCCCTGATCCATCTGCGTACGGGCGATCTCGGCGCCCTTGGTGGGATCATTCCAGGCCGAAGGCGTGTCGCCGGTGTAGTTGCGGATGACCGTGGTGTCCGGATCGGCCGCCTTAACGCCGCCCACATAGCCGCATTCGAACTTGCCGATGAGCGGCACTTCCATGCCGCCAATGAAGCCCACGGTTCCGGTTTCCGAAGCCATCGCGGCCAGGATGCCGACGAGATAGGAGCCCTCCTGCTCCTTAAAGGTGACGGAGCGCACATTGGGCTGATCGACCACATCGTCGATGATGGTGAAATCGACGTCCGGATATTCCGGCGCGACCTTGTTGAGATACTCGACCCAGGTGAAGCCGGCCATCACGATGGGATTATGCCCGCGCTCGGCGAAGCGCCGCAGCGCCTGCTCGCGCTGAGCGTCGTTGGAAATCTCGAACTCCACATATTCGACGCCGGTTTCTTCCTTGAAACGTTCCGCGCCGGTATAGGCCATCTCGTTAAAGGACTTGTCGAACTTCCCGCCCAGGTCATAAAGCAGCGCCGGCGAGAAATCCTCCTGCGCCACGGCTGCGCCGGACAATGCGGTTGCGGCCAAAAGGCCCAAAACAAAACGCTTCATGTGATCCACACCCTGTAGGTTACATTTTGAGGAAGCTGGAAGCGCGCACTTGCAGCTCGCGACGCCTGCCCCCGGCGGAAATTTTTTCCCGCTCAGGCCGCACTTTGGCATGGGCCATGGCAAATTTCACGCGGAAAATCCGACCTGCGCATCATTCGACCGTCAGGCCGGCATGCGCAGCCGGCGGATCGTCAGCGCGCCCCCACGGCGGGGGCCGGACATTCGACGCCAGTGCCCCTGAGACCGCAATAGCCGCCGGGATTGGCAGCCAGATATTGCTGATGGTCGGCCTCCGCATAATAGAATGTCGGCGCTGGCGCGATCTCGGTGGTGATCTTGCCGCCGCCGGCACCCGAAAGCGCGCGCTGGTACTCCTCCTTCGAGGCCTTGGCTGCTTTCAGCTGCGCGTTGGTCGTCGTGTAGATGGCGGAGCGGTAGGTGGTGCCGACGTCATTGCCCTGGCGCATGCCATGAGTGGGATCGTGGCTTTCCCAGAATATCTTCAAAAGCGCCTCGAAGGAGACGATCGAAGGATCGTAAACCACCTGCACGACTTCGGCGTGGCCGGTGAGGCCGGTCGTCGTCTCGCGATAGGTGGGATTGGGCGTGTGGCCGCCGGCATAGCCGACCGCCGTCACCCATACGCCGTCCGTCTGCCAGAACAGGCGTTCGGCGCCCCAAAAGCACCCCATGCCGAAATAAGCCACCTCCATGCCCTCCGGATAGGGCCCTTTGAGCGGCCGCCCGCTCACCAAGTGCTTTTCGGCGGTGGGAATGGGCTCGGCGCGCCCGGGCAATGCCTCGTCGGGCGTCGGCAGCTTGGTCTTCTTGTTCATCAGGTCGGCAAGAAAGAACATCCCGTTTCTCCTGGCGGCAGCCTCAGGCCGAGGCCGGTTTGCGATGACGGCGCGGCAGGCCGATCAAATGAAGGATGAGGGCCAGAACGGCAAAGACCGCCCAGCCGGGCAGGGTGAGGACGAAGACGATCACCGGGTCCCAAAGGGCAGGCAGGAGATAGCGCTGCACGGTCGCCTGGGCCAGGTTGAGCGTATCGGGGGACACGGAGTACCAGCTCTGGCCGAGCGGCGTGGCTATCCACTCTCCCGCCGCGATGGAGCGCGTCGCGTCGGATACCGCCATGATGATGGCGACGGCCAGTGAGGCCATTCCCAGCATGCGAACAACGAACCGCATCCTCACATTCTCCCGTCATCTCATCCGCCCGGAAAGGCCGGCCTTTATCGCCGGCGGCGCCGCGGAATACCGCCCGCCCGCCTCCAGCCCCCCTGAGATAGGCCCGGCAGGACGCGGTGGCAATCTTCACACGAGGATTTGATAGGCAGCTAATTTTGCCCGGCGCCGGAAAAGCGCTCCCCACGTCTTGGCATTAAGCAACATTTCGACTAGATGAGCCCGGACATCGTTCGATGTTCCAGCCGTCGGGCCTGCCTAGCAGCGGACGGTATGCGGAGAGGTGGCCGAGTGGTTGAAGGCGCACGCCTGGAACGCGTGTATACGGGAAACCGTATCGAGGGTTCGAATCCCTCTCTCTCCGCCATCCTGCCACGCTCTTTCAGCTTCGCAGGATCGGCAGCGCCCCTCATGCGAAGCGGCATGTCTGGATCGCCGGCATGATCGACCGTCCCGCCCCTTCCAATCGCGCGTCCTATCGGGCCTTTCGGACCATCCCGACACGATGGATGGACAACGACATTTATGGCCACATGAACAATGTCGTGCACTATTCCCTGTTCGACACGGCGGTTAACGGCTGGCTGATCGAGAGCGGCGTTCTCGATATCGGCAGGGGAGAGCAGATCGGCCTGGTGGTGGAGACGGGCTGCCGCTATTTCGCCGAAATGGCATTTCCGGACGCGGTGACCGCGGGATTGCGTGTGGCGCATCTGGGCAGGAGCTCGGTGCGCTACGAGGTCGCGCTGTTCCGCAATGAGGAAGAGACGGCGGCGGCCGAGGGCTTCTTCGTGCATGTCTATGTGGACCGCGAAAGCCGCCGCCCTCAGGCACTTGCGCCCGGATTGCGCGCGCTACTGGAGACAATCGCCACATGAGCGAGAAACGGCTCGAAAAACTGGAAATGCTGGTCGCCGAGCAGGAAAAGACCATCGAGGAGCTTTCCGCCGGGCTCGCCGAGCAATGGAAGACCGTGGACCTTCTGCAAAAGAAGCTCGACAGGCTCACCGAGCGCTTCCTGGCGCTGGAGGAGCAGACGGCGCCGGACGTGCCGGTGACCAAGCCACCGCACTGGTGAGGAAACTATCGATTTCGTAAGCAGGTAGATCATCCTCGCGCACACACGCTTGCAGTAGCGTTGCCGCTCCCGAAGCGATCTGGCCGCCAGGCGGCAGCGATCTACGCCGATGGCGACAAGCCCTCCTGCTTCGCCCATTCGGCATGTTCCGTTGCGCGGCTCAGCAGCCAGGAGCGCATCGCCTCAACAGCAGGCCGGCTCGGCCGGCGCGAACTGGAGGAGAGATAGAATGATTTGCGGCCGGGGAGGTTTGGGCCGCAGGGCCGGACCAGCCTGCCCTGACGCAGCATCGCGCCCGCCGTGACATCATCGCCGATCGCGACTCCCACTCCCCTTGCGGCGGCGTCAAGACAGAGATAGGTCCGGTGAAACATCAGGTAGCCGCTGGCGGCATCCAGACTGGCTCCACTACGTTTCAGCGTCTCGTCCCAACCATTCAGCGCGCGGTCGTGGATAAGTGTCTGCGCCTCCAGTCCACGATCAATTACCTGCTCGGCCTGATCGGGGGCACAGACCGGAAAAGACGTGAAATCCAGGAAAAGTTCACGGGAAAAGCCCGGCACATCCATCGGCCCCCAGGTGAGGGCCAGATCCGCATCCGGAGCGATGGTGCGCGGCGGTTCGGCGTAGGAGCGCAATTCTAGTTCTATACCGAGCGTATCCAGCGCATTCTTGTCCAACAGAGGCATGAGCCACAGCAATGCAAGGTCAGAATCGGCCTCGACGACCACCCTCCCTTTCGCGTTCCGCGCCACCTTGGTGCCCGTATCGAGCGAAATCAGCATCAGCCCGTCGGCAACGATCTGCGCATAGCGCGATCCCGCCGCCGTCAATGCGACCTGCCGATGCCGGCGTTCGAACAGGAGTACGCCGAGCTCCGCCTCCAGATTCTTCACATAGCGGCTGATCGAGGCATGCGTAACGCCGAGTTCATCAGCCGCGCGCGAAAAGCTCTGGTGCCGGGCTGCGGCATCGAAGGCGCGGACGGCATTCAGGTTCGGCAGACGGCGGCTCATATGGGTGTGTTACTATATTTCACACAACGAGGAAAATCATTTATGTTGTGTGCGTATCCTGCCGAACTATATTGGGCACACGGACACCGGACCGAGGTGAGCCGGGATACCTTTCTATTCACCAGGTTGACGGCGATAAAACTGGTCGGCGCAAGCGATCGCTGGCGCAGGCCCGGCCGCTCGCGGACATCAAGGAGGCTCTGAAATGTCTCACTACACCATAGGTGCCGGCTCCAGCGCCGGACTGCAGCGCTACGCCCATCAGGCGAACCGTGCGCGCTCGGACGTCCTCAGAAAGGGATTTCTTGCGCTGATGCGGGCTTTCTCCCCGCAATATCTTGCGAAGCGCTCGCACTAGTACCCAGGAGACGACTATCGTTCCAGGCAGGCCAGCCGGGAATGCCTCCTAGCCCTTATGCCGGCGAGCGCGATCCCGCACCCGAACCAAACAAAACCCCGCCGGATCGCTCCGGCGGGGCCTTGATGCAATGGTCAGTGCGGTATTCGACTATTCCTCGTCGCCGCCCTGCTTCTTGAGCGCAGCGCCCAGGATGTCGCCGAGCGAAGCGCCGGAGTCGGTGGAGCCGAACTGAGCGACCGCTTCCTTCTCCTCGGCTATTTCCAGCGCCTTGATCGAGACATTGAGGCGTCTCGTCTTCTTGTCGAACATGGTGACGCGGGCATCGACCTTTTGGCCGACGGAGAAGCGCTCCGGGCGCTGCTCGTCGCGATCACGCGACAGGTCGGAGCGCTTGATGAAGGATTCGACATCGTGATCGACCAGGCGAACCTCGAGGCCGCCATCCTTCACGCCCGTGACTTCGCAGGTCACCACGGCGCCCTTGCGCAGATCACCGGAGGCCGCCGCCTCGCCGACCGAATCGCGGCCGAGCTGCTTGATGCCGAGCGAAATGCGCTCTTTCTCGACATCCACGTCGAGAACCTGCGCCTGAACCACGTCCCCGCGGTTGTACTCCTCGATCACCTGCTCGCCGGGACGCGACCAATCGAGATCGGACAGGTGCACCATGCCGTCCACATCGCCTTCCAGGCCGATGAACAGGCCGAATTCGGTCTTGTTCTTGACCTCGCCCTCGACCACCGTACCGGCCGGATGGGTGCGCGCGAAGGCTTCCCACGGGTTCTCCAGCGTCTGCTTGAGGCCGAGCGAGATGCGGCGCTTGACCGGATCGACCTCGAGAACGACGACCTCGACTTCCTGCGTGGTGGACAGGATCTTGCCGGGGTGCACGTTCTTCTTGGTCCAGGACATCTCGGAGACGTGGATGAGGCCCTCGATGCCCGGCTCCAGCTCCACGAAGGCGCCGTAGTCGGTGATGTTGGTAACGCGGCCGGTGACCTTCTTGCCCAGCGGGTACTTGCCGCCGATGCCTTCCCACGGGTCGGCCTCGAGCTGCTTCATACCGAGCGAGATGCGGTGCGTCTCCTGGTTGATGCGGATGATCTGCACCTTCACCGTCTGGCCGATATTGAGGATTTCGGTCGGATGGTTGACGCGGCGCCATGCCATGTCGGTGACATGCAGCAGGCCGTCGATGCCGCCGAGGTCGACGAACGCACCGTAATCGGTGATGTTCTTGACCATGCCCTCGACCACCTGGCCCTCTTCGAGGTTCTGCACGATCTCCGAGCGCTGCTCGGCCCGGCTCTCTTCGAGCACGGTACGGCGCGAGACGACGATGTTGCCGCGGCGCTTGTCCATCTTGAGGATCTCGAAAGGCTGCGGCGTGTGCATGAGCGGCGATACATCGCGGATCGGACGGATGTCCACCTGGCTGCGCGGCAGGAAGGCGACGGCGCCGTCGAGATCGACAGTGAAGCCGCCCTTGACCTGATTGAAGATCACGCCTTCGACGCGCTCGCCATTGTTGAACTTCTCTTCGAGCTTGACCCAGCTCTCCTCGCGGCGCGCCTTCTCACGGCTGAGCATGGCCTCGCCGAGCGCATTCTCGATGCGTTCGACGTAGACCTCGACCTCGTCGCCCACCTTCATCTGGCCGTCCTTGGCCTTGGCGCCGAATTCCTTCAGCGGCACGCGCCCTTCGACCTTGAGGCCGACATCGATGATGGCCATGTCTTTTTCGATGGCCGTGATGACGCCCTTGACGACGGACCCTTCGCCCGCGTCGCGCTCGGAGAAGGATTCTTCGAGAAGGCTCGCGAAATCGTCGCGAGTCGGATTAAATTGTGACATTGATGCTCCTGAAACACCCCTTTTGGAGGGGCTGGCGCCGGTGGTTCGTGTTGCATGTGGCCCGCCGGGCACCCGAGCAGTCTGCTCTGGCCGCTTTCGCGGCTTTTCCGGCGCATAAGGATGCTTGGCAGGCCGGTTTTCGTCTCAGCGGCCAAATGCGGCGTCTATATAAGCGCAAGCGGCCTGAAACGCGGTCTCTATATCCATTTCGCTCGTATCTAGCAAGTGCGCGTCGTCCGCCGGCCGCAGCGGGCTGTCGGCGCGGCCCATATCGCGCGCGTCGCGGCGCTCCACATCGGCCAGAATCTGCGCATATTCGGCCCTGCCGCCCTGCTCCACGACCTCCTTCCAGCGCCGCTCGGCGCGCACGGCCGCGCTCGCCGTCACGTAGAGCTTCACCGGTGCATCGGGGCAAACCACCGTGCCGATGTCCCGCCCATCGAGGATCGCGCCGGGCGGCATGGCGGCAAATGCGCGCTGCTTTTCCACCAGCGCCCGGCGCACGCCCGGCATCACCGCCACCCTGGATGCCGCCTCGCCGACCTCGTGGGTCGAAAGCAGCTCGCGGTCCAACCTGGAGAGATCGAGCGTCCTTGCCTCGCGCTCGGCCACGGCCTCGTCGTCCAGCGGAAGGCCCTTGTCGAGAAGAGCCTTGGCCACGGCCCGATATGTGAGGCCGGTATCCAGGTGGTGAAGTCCGTATTTCGCCGCCAGCCGACGTGCCAGCGTGCCCTTGCCCGAGGCAGCAGGGCCATCGATGGCGATGGCCATGATCTTTTGGGGGCCGCTCACACGGACCTCGTAATGCCGCCGTCTATGCGGATGTTCTGGCCGGTGATGTAGGCCGACTTTTCGGAAGCCAGGAACAAGATAAGCTCGGCGACCTCGTCCGCCGATCCGTAGCGACCCATGGGGATGCGCGAGCGACGGTCCTCTTTTTCCGGCAGGGAATCGATGAAGCCGGGAAGGACGTTGTTCATGCGCAGATTGCGGACCGCATATCTGTCGCAGAAGAGCTTGGTGAACGCCGCCAGCCCGGCGCGGAAAACACCCGAGGTAGGAAACATCTCCTCCGGCTCGAACGTCGCATAGGTGGATATGTTGACGATCGAGCCCGATCCCTGCGCCAGCATGACCGGCGTCACCAGCCGTGTCGCACGGATGACGTTGAGCAGATACGTCTCCATGCCGATATGCCAATCTTCGTCGGAGATCTCCAGCACCGGGCCTTTTGGCCCGTGACCCGCTCCGTTGATGAGCGCGTCGATGCGGCCGAAACGCTCCACTGTCATGTCGACGAAGCGCTTCAGATCGTCCGGATTCCGGTTGGAGCCGGTGAAGCCCAGGCCGCCCAACTCGTTCGCGAGCGCCTCACCCTTGCCGGAGGAGGACAGGATGGCGACCTGATAGCCATCGGCGGAAAGCTTGCGTGCGGCTTCGGCTCCCATGCCGCTTCCGCCGCCAACGATCATCGCCGTTTTTTCGCTACCCATAGCGTTCTCCTATTCGATCTCGGCTCCGAGATCGGTCATCAGCCTCATGAATTCGGGGAAGCTGGTGGCGATCATGGCGCGATCGTCGACGGTGACCGGCTTCGCGGTCGCCAACCCCAGAATCAGGAAGCTCATGGCGATGCGATGGTCAAGGTGGGTTTCGACCGTGCCGCCGCCCAGGCCCCTGCCCTCCGGTGCGCCGCGCACGCTGAGCGTGGTTTCGCCCTCCGTGCAGTCCACGCCATTGGCCTTGAGGCCGTTGGCCACGGCGGACAGGCGGTCCGATTCCTTCACCCGCAGTTCTTCCAGCCCCTCCATCAGCGTCTCGCCTTCGGCGAAGGATGCCGCGACGGCCAAGACCGGATACTCGTCGATCATCGACGGCGCGCGTTCCGGCGGAACCCGCACGCCCTTAAGCTCGGAAGACCGCACGCGCAGGTCGGCCACGTCCTCGCCACCGGCACTGCGCCTGTTCATGAGCTCGATGTCCGCGCCCATCTCCTGCAGTGTCAGGATGAGGCCCGTGCGGGTCGGGTTCATCAGCACATTCTCGATGGTGATGTCCGAGCCGGGCACGATCAGCGCCGCCACCAGCGGGAACCCGGCGGAGGAGGGGTCGCCCGGCACGGCAATCACCTGCCCCTGGAGCCTGCCCTGCCCCTCGATGCGGATGTGGCGCATGCCTTCGGTGTCTGTCTCCACCTCCAGCGCCGCGCCGAAGCCCGCGAGCATCTTTTCGGTATGGTCGCGGGTCATCACCGGCTCGATCACGGTGGTCACGCCGGGCGTGTTGAGGGCGGCCAGAAGCACGGCGGACTTTACCTGCGCCGACGGCATCGGCACGCGATAGCTGATGGGGGCGGCGCGCTGCGGCCCCTGCAGAGTGATCGGGAGCCGATCGCCAGGCTCGGCCTTCAGCACCTGGGTTCCCATCTCGCGCAGTGGATCGAGCACACGGCCCATCGGGCGCTTCGATAGGGACGGATCGCCGAGGAAGTGCGTTTTCATGTCGTAGGTCCCGACCAATCCCATGGTCAGACGCACGCCGGTGCCTGCATTGCCGAAATCCAGCGGCTCCGCCGGCTCCAGGAGACAGCCATTCCCCGTTCCCTGGATCACCCATTCGGCCCCGTTCCGCTCTATCCGGGCGCCCATTGCCTTCATCGCTTCACCCGTGCGCAATACGTCCTCGCCTTCGAGAAGGCCGGTGATGCGGGTTTCCCCCGAGGCCAGCCCGCCAAACATGAAGGCGCGGTGGGAGATGGATTTGTCGCCGGGAAGTCGGGCCTTGCCGAAAAGGGGGCCGCTCTTCCGGCTGGTCGCGGGCTGCGGCTTGGGATGATCGTTCATGAGGCTCTCGGACGCAGGTTGCTCGGGGAACGGCACAGCCTCTAGCATGCCGACCGGGCCCGGTCATCCCCCGCCGCGGGCCGCCTGCCGCCGCCCATCCGGGGCCAAGCCTCAATAGGCTTTGACAGGGGCGCGATCTGTGGTTATGGGGTCCGAAATCGCGTTAGACTTTTTCCCCGGAAACGGCCCCTGAATGGGCGGTCGAACCGGTCCGTGAAGACGATGAGGCACCACGGTGGCTAAACCGCAACTTGGCACAAAACGCATCTGCCCCGAAACGGGCCGCAAGTTCTATGATCTGAACCGGGACCCGATCGTCTCGCCCTATACAGGCCAGTCCTATCCGCGCAGCTATTTCGAAGCCGGCGGAGATTTCCTGGTCGAGGAAGAGGAAGAGATCGAGGAAAAGGAAGTCGACTCCGAAGAAGGTCCGGAGATCGTCTCGCTCGAAGACGCCGATGAGGAGACCAAGGGCAGCGGCGACGACCTGCCCGACCTCGATGACGAGGACGAGGTGGAACTTGACGATGACGACGACGACACCTTCCTCGCGGATGAGGAAGAGGAAGACGACGACGTGAAGGGAATCATCGGCGTCGGCGAAGACGACGAGGAAAGCTGATCGGCGCCTTGAGCCTGCCGCCGATGCCGAGCGAAAATTCCAGCCCTCGGGCATCAGGCGGGCTTGATTTACAGGACGGGCGGGTTTAGAAGCCGCCATCACAGTCGCCCGGTAACGGGCGGCAGACCTCTAAGCCGGAAACGGCATCGGCCCTTGTGGCCGACGTGTGGGGCCATAGCTCAGCTGGGAGAGCGCTTGCATGGCATGCAAGAGGTCAGCGGTTCGATCCCGCTTGGCTCCACCATTTTTCCTTCCGTTCGAATACATTTCAGGGCGTCAGTCACGGCCGCGGCCGGCCTGACATGCTGCTGCGCGCATCCATGGCGCGTTGCCGATTAATAAAATTTCAATCAAATCCAGCGAGGACTCGGCTCGTGAGGCGGTGGGTGGTGTAGCAGGTTCGGAGTCCCGCCATGCGTGCCGTATTTATCGTTCTGATGCTGGTCTTGGGAGGATGCGCGTCGGCGCCTTCGGGAACGGCGAATGCCTGCTCCATCTTCAGCCAGAAGGACGGCTGGTTCAACAATTGGTACCGGCAGGCCAAGAGCGTGGAGCGCGAATACGGCGTTCCCGTGCCTATTTTGATGGCGACGGTCTACAAGGAGTCGGGCTTTCGCGCCCGCGCCCGGCCGCCGCGCCGGAAGATCCTCGGTTTCATTCCCGGAAAGCGTGCTTCCACGGCCTACGGCTATGCCCAGGCGCTGGATGGAACATGGGCCGAGTACAAGCGGGAAACGGGGCGCTATTCGGCGAGGCGAGCGGATTTCGGCGATGCCGTCCGGTTCATCGGCTGGTATCACAACAAGAGCAACCGGACGAACGGTATAGCGCTCAACGACGCCTACAATCTTTACCTTGCCTATTATGCCGGACATGGCGGCTATGCGCGCGGGACGTGGAAGAACAGTGCAGGCATGAAGAATGCCGCGGCAAAGACCGCCAGCATGGCCCGCACCTACGCCTCTCAGATGGCATCGTGCGGCTATCGCTAGGACGCTCTCAGCCGCCTGGCCTTGCCGCCGGTTCCGGATTGAGATGATAGCCGGGGCCGACGGTCAGGGGCGCGTCGGGCACGACCTTGTCGCTGATCTGGCTCTTGTAGCTGCGCTCCGTCCGCCAGATCAGCTTCTCCCGCTGGCGATCGTATACACTGATCACAACCTTGTAGGGCTTGCCGGCTTCGACCCCGCGAACGGGCGGTGAGCGAAGGGAGTAGCGGTCGGTCATGGGGCTGACGCGTTCCGACGCCTGGTGCGGCCCGCCTCCCCCGGGATCCTCAAAGCTCGCCTCGATGATGGAGCCGCTAGCCAAGGGCCGCACGACCTGCGCGGTGAAACCATAGAACACTTCGGCGTTGCGGTAGTTGAACACGAAGCCGCCGCCCATGATCTTCAGATAGGGTTGATGCGAGGGGTCTTCCCGCGACAGCCAGCCGATGGCGAACAGGATTGCGACCAAGCCCACCGCAACCGCCAGCACCTTCTTCTCGTTCCAGTTTCCGATCATCACCCTGCTTCCGATTTCCGGTCCGATACGGCGCCGCCATGGCGGGCGGCGTAGCGGCGCGCTTTGGCCGCGCCTCCGCAATGGTCCATGCTGCACCAGCGGCGCGAATTGTTCTTGGTTCCGTCGTAGAAGAGCCAGCCGCAGCCCTCCGGCCCCGGACAGTCCTTGAGGCGCTTCAGGTCGTCGCAAAGCAGCGCTCCGGCCGAAACGGCAACGGCCATCAGCGGCGCGCGCAACTCCCGGCGCAGGTGTTCCCAGCGCCATTCAAAACCGGCAGCCTGCTCGGCCAGCACCTGCCGCGAACGCGCCTCGCGCAGCCATTGATTGAGCAGCGCGAGGTCCGGCGGCGGAGAGTGCGAGCCGGCGATTACCGCGCGGAACACCCGATATAGCGCTTCCCGCAGCGCGACCGCTTCCCCGTGGGCGGCGGCGGCAGCGGCCGGTTCGCTGGCAGCATGGGCTTCAAGACCGGACAGTACCGGCGCGTCGAGCGCGCCCGTCTGCCGGCACCAGCCGGCGAGCGAAGAATAGTCGGGGAGATAGTCCTTTGTCGCCGGGCACGACCGGCTGTTGACGGTGTTGACGAAATCGAGGCACAGCCTGCCCCCAAAGAAGAAGGGAACCGGTCCTTCCATGCCTTGCATATCGTCGGCTTCCACGCTGGCCAAACCAGATCGCCCCGTCTTCGGAACTTTCAACCATCTAAACGTGATTTGCCGGTTTTGGCAAGACAGTCGCGCCGAGCAGCCGTCTACTGCTCCAGAAGCAGGGCGCCGTTCTGCATCTGAAAGCTGGCCAGGCGGTTGAGGAAGCTGAGCCCGATCAACGCCCCGTCGAGAGCCTTGTCTTCCAGGATCACGGCCTGCACATTGCCGACATGGATGCGGCCGATCTGCAGGCTGGCGATCTCTGCGGCGGCGGCGGCCGCCTCGCCATTGGCGGTGTTGACCTTGTAGCGAAAGTCGGAGCGGGCAAGCTTCAGGCCGATCCGCCGGGCCGTGGATTGATTTATCGCAACGAAGGTCGCGCCGGTGTCTACCAGCGCATCGACGCGGCGACCGTTCAGCTTGAACTCAGCCTCGTAGTGGCCTTGCGCATCGGCGGGGATGCGCACACGCTTGCCCAGGAGGGTCTCGGTTCCGGGCGCGGTCTCGGCCCGATCCAGGGTCACGGTCAGCTTGGTCGGCTCGGCCTGGGGCGTGGCCCGTTCATAGGCATGGCGAACCAGCTGGCCAAGCAGTTCCGGATTCTCGACATGTATGGCGGGCAGCGCCACGACGACGCCGATGAACGCACCCGCCAGGATGAACTTGCGCAGCATGATCCAGCCCTTTGTTCGCGCGGGCATGTTGGCTGCGATGTGTCACCGCCCGTTTAACGGGCCACGGGAGGCTCGGCTGTTGGTTAACGCGCCTTTAAGCGGGTTTACTTGGTGCCGTACATGCGGTCGCCCGCATCGCCCAGACCAGGCACGATATAGCCCTTTTCGTTAAGCTTTTCGTCGACGGCCGCCGTGAAGATCGGCACGTCCGGGTGGGCTTTGCGAAAGCGTTCGACCCCTTCGGGCGCCGCCAGCAGGCACAGGAAGCGCAGATTGGTGGCGCCCCGCCCCTTGAGCCTGTCCACTGCGGCAATGGCCGAATTGGCAGTCGCCAGCATCGGATCGACCACGATCACCAGCCGGTCTTCCAGATCGGACGGGGCCTTGAAGAAGTATTCCACCGCCTCCAGCGTTTCGTGGTCGCGGTAAAGGCCCACATGCGCCACTCGCGCCGCCGGCACCAGGTCCAACATGCCATCGAGCAGGCCGTTGCCGGCTCGTAGAACCGAGGCGAATACCAGCTTCTTGCCCTCCAGCGTGGGCGCCTTCATCTCCATGATCGGCGTCTCGATCACCCGCGTGGTCATCTCGAGATCGCGCGTCACCTCGTAGCAAAGCAGGAGCGATATCTCACGCAGGAGCCGGCGGAACCCGGCCGTCGAGGTCTCCTTGTCGCGCATGATGGTGAGCTTGTGCTGGACAAGCGGGTGATCGACGATGGTGACGCCCTGCATTGGCTTTCTCCGGCTGCGGTCGGCTTGTCTTCCGCACCCCTGGGGACATCAGGTGATCCTAACCCGACTGCAAAGTGCGTGACGTGAGGATACTAGCCTCGCCATCGGCGCGGTGGCCATAGCCTGAAAGGGGTGGCCACAGCTTTGTAGCGCCGATCCTCCGAGGGCACTTATCCCGAAAGGACCGCCGGCTGCACGACCCGTGTCAAAAGCGCCGACCGGGTCGGCTCGTCCACGAAGGCGGCTTCCACCGCGGTGCGTGTGATGCCGGCAAGCGCCTCCTCATCCAGCCCGAAATGCCGCGACGCGACTTCATATTCATAGCCGAGGCTGGTGCGGAAATGCGGAGGGTCGTCGGAGTTGAGCGTGACCTTGCATCCTGCATCATACAGGGCGGGAAACGGGTGGCCGGCCAAATCGGGAAATACGCCCAGCACCATGTTGGAGACGGGGCATATCTCCAGAACAACGCCTTCTGCCGACAGCCTTTCGACCAGCGCAGGTTTCTCGATTGCGCGCACGCCGTGGCCGATGCGCGCGGGCCGCAGCGTATCCAGCGCCGCCTCGACGCTCTCGGGACCGCCGAATTCGCCGGCATGCACGGTGACGCCCAGCCCCGCCTCACGAGCGATATCGAAGGCGCGTGCAAAATCGCGCGAATGGCCGATGCGCTCGTCGCCGGCCATTCCGAAACCGGTGACGAGCGGGTGGCCGCATTGCGCCGCGAACAGGGCTGCCTTCTCCACAGCCTCAACGCCGACATGACGCACGCCGGTTACGATCATGCGGGCCTCGATGCCGGTCGTTTCGCGCGCGCGGCGCATGCCCTCGGCCAGCCCTTCCGTATAGGATCGGGCGGACAGATCTATGCGTTCGGCGTGATCGGGCGAGGTGAAGAATTCGGCGTAGATGGCGCCCTGGCCGGCAAGCTCACACAGATATGTCTCGGCCAGGAGGGCGTAATCTTCCGGTGTGCGGAAGAGACCGGCCGCACCGTCATAGGCTTTCAGGAAACTCGTGAAGTCATGCCAGTGATAGGCGCCCTCGCGGATGAAGGCGGAAACATCGGCACCATATTTTTCCGCCTGCCGCAGAACGAGCTCTGGCGCGGCTGCCCCTTCGATATGGCAGTGCAGTTCGGCTTTCGGGATCATGCGGCGGTCTGTCTCCAAGCTGAATCGGATCAGACCATATCACACACGTCGCTCCACGCCGCCGCCTTGCGCAGGACCTCCAGAAACTTTTCGCCGGCTTCTTCAAGCGGACCGGAATTCTCGATCACCACGGCATCGCGCACCTGCAGCGACCGGTCTGCTGCCCGCTCAAGCCGGGCCAGCACCTCTTCGCGGCTCTCGCGGCCGCGCGCCGAAAGACGTTCGGCGAGGATGGCGGGAGGCGCGGTCACGATCACCGGCAGGAAGTGATGATACCGCCCGCGCAGCGCACCCATGGCGCCGCGGGACACGTTCGCGACGACCACGCGCCCGGAACGCACGATGTCATCGGCTTCGGCGGGAATGCCGTAGGCCAGCCCGTTGGCGCGCCACGATGCCGCGAAACGCCCTTCAGCCTCGGCCTTGGCGAAAGCGTCATCGTCCAGCGTGTCGTGGACTTCCGAGCCCGGCTCCATGGGCCGCGTGATAATTCGCCGTATGAAGACGATATCGTCGGAATGGGAGCCAAGCCGCCCCCTGGCGTAGTCCATTACGGAATCCTTGCCCGCGCCGGAAGGACCGGCAACGGCCACGAAAACGCCATGCCCTATCGGGAAGGGAGCCTCCGCCTGCGCGCGTTCTATGCTGGCCGAAACCATACAACCGTTTCCTAGGCCACACGCTCGCCGGCGCGCCAGACGGTGCGCACGACGGGAATGCCGGTATCGAGCCGGACGCGGACGAGGTCGGCCCGGCGGCCGGGTTCGATGACGCCGCGGTCGGTCAGGCCCACAGCTTCGGCAGGGTTCTTCGATACCTTCGCGACCGCCTCGGGCAGGGAAATTCCATCGACAACCTCGCCCAGGTGGAACGCCGCCTGGACCAGGCTGAAGGGAATATAGTCGGAAGAAAGGATGTCGAGGTCACCGCCAAGCGCCAGTTCGCGTGCCGAGACGTTGCCCGAGTGCGAGCCGCCGCGCACCACGTTGGGCGCGCCCATCAGCACCGCCATGCCGGAACCCTTGGAGGCCCTTGCCGCCTCGGCCGTCGTTGGAAATTCGGCCACGCGCACGCCATCGCGCTCCGCCTCAGCCACGTGGTCAGTGGTCGCGTCGTCGTGGCTGGCGAGGATGATCCCACGCTCCCGGCATGCCTCGGCGATGGCCCGGCGGTTGGGCGCGGAATTGGCGCGCGATTCGCTCGTGCGTTTTTCGCAGAACCTCTCGAAACCCGCATCGTCCAGGTTCATCTTGGCCTTGTAGTAGGTGGCGTAGGCCTGAAGGTTCGTGAACTGCCGCTGGCCCGGAGAATGATCCATCAGCGATGCAAGCTTCACCCGGTCGTCGCCGGCAAGAAGGGCGAAGCCTTCCAGGCAATCGGAGGCCGAGACTTCGCAGCGCAGATGCAGAAAATGCTCGGCCCGCAGCCGGCCGGCATCCATGCTTCCTGCGATGGCGTCAGCCAATGCGCGCACGTCGTCCACCATCATATCGCTGTCCTCGTCGAGGCCGACGCGCAGCGCATCGAAGACCGTGGTAATGCCCGAGGCAGCGATCTGCGCATCGTGGGCCAGAACGGCGGCGACCGGATTCCAGCGCACCTTGGGGCGCGGCGCATAGTGGCGCTCCAGGTGGTCCGTGTGCAGTTCGACGAGGCCGGGGATCAGATAATCGCCCTCCATGTCCTCGCCGCCGGCGGAGACCGGGCCCCTGGAGATATCTTCTATCCTGCCGTCCCGAACATGGACGGCCCCGTCGATGACCTCGTCGGCCAGGACGATGCGGGCGTTCTTGAAAATTATCTGCGATGTCATGTCAGGCGGTTTTCCTCTCCCTTGCACGACCCATCTCGTGGAAGGACTTGATGTGGAATGGCGCGCCGGCTTCCGGTTCGGCGAAAAGAGCCAGCGACGAAATGTCGAGCGGCTCCAGGAGCAGCGGGCCGAAGAAGGCCTCTATGGCCTTTTCCATGCGCGGTGCCTCGGCGGCGGGCACGCGGCCGGTCAGCGTCATGTGGAACCGGAATTCGTCATGCACGTAAGGATAGCCCCATTTGTGAAGATTCTTTAGCTGCGCGGGCGAAAGACTATCTGGATTGCGGCGCTCGATCTCGGCTTGCGTCAGCGGCGCACGGAAGGGTTCGAATTCCGTCACGATGTCGGAGGCCAGCCGGTCGAGCGCTTCAAAAGGCACTTGCGGGACGATGGCGAAGAACCCGTCGAGCCGTGCCACGGCAATGCGTTCGACCACCACGGGCTCACGCCGGGAGGCAAATGCGTCCAAGGCCGAAACCAGCTCGGATTCGCTGCGCCCCTCTGCAAGCCGGAAAGGCGCCTTCAGCGTGGCGTGAAAACCGTAGCGCCGGGGCGGAGCCGTATGAAAGGCCATTTCGGCGGCTGAGAAACCGTCGACGCCAATCGGCCTTGCATCATCCCGTGCAAACGGGCTGCGTCCCAGCCATCTGGCGGCAACCTGCCCGAGCGGATCGTCCTTTCCGGGCGTGAAATATATCGCATACCGCATGCTTTTCATCCTCGCGCGCTCCGGATTACCTGATTCTGCGCAATTCCGGGCGGAAACCGGCCTCTGTTCCTGAAACTGCGCTGGTTTCTATAACCGATCGCGTTGCAATAGGCGATTTGCGTGACAGAAAGACGAAGCCGCCGACAGATTCAGTTGCCGGCCACCGACCGGTCCAGCCATCATAACCTCAATGCGCGCTTCTTGCGTCGGTTCCTATCAAACGCTGGCGGAGCATGCTCGATATATTGTCGAAAACGAACACCACCATCAAAATGAGCAGCACCATATAGGCCACGTTCTCCCAGTCCGAATTCGTGCGCATGGCTTCCCACAGCTTCAGGCCTATGCCGCCTGCGCCCACGGCGCCAATAATCGTGGCCGAGCGCGTGTTCGATTCCCAGAAGTAGAGCGCCTGGCTCAGGAACACCGGCAGCACCTGCGGCAGCACGCCGTAGCGCTGCACCACGACGGGTGAGGCACCCACGGAGCGCACGCCCTCGCGCTGCTTGTCGTCAATGTTCTCCAGCGTTTCGGAATAGAGCTTGCCGAAGGTGCCGGTGTCGGTGAAGAAGATCGCCGAAATGCCCGCCAGCGGTCCCGGCCCGAAGGCGCGGGTGAAGAACAGCGCCCAGATGAGCATGTCGACGCAGCGCAGGAAGTCGAACAGCCGCTTAAGAGCAAAGTTGGCGATGCGGCTCGGATAGATGTTGCGCGCGGCAGCAAAAGACAGCGGAAAAGCCACGATCACCGCGAGCACCGTGCCCGCGAAAGCCATGACGATGGTCTGCAAGAGCTTCAGCCAGACGTCCCCGTGCTGCCACTCGGAATTATTGACGAAATTGTCGAAGGCGAGCGCGGCGTTGGAAATATCGGGCTGCAGGCGCGGGCCGAACAGGATGAGACTGGCAACCTCCCCGACCGGCCGGCCCCAGAAGGGCGATCGCGGGTCGAAGAAGAAATTCTCCCAGCCGAAGAACCGGCGGCTGATCTTGACCTTGTTGTCGCGGATTTCGGCGCGACCGGCGAAGCCGAAATAGACCGTCACCTTCGCGCCAGGCTCGCGCTGGCTTGCCCAGGAAGGAAGATCGCCGGGCGCGATGACGCCGGTGGCCCGGTCGATCTCCAGCATGATCGTCTCGCCGCCGCGGGTCAGGCGCACCAGACCGGGCAGGATATCGACACGGCCGGCGTCGCCGAACTCGACGGAAGCTTCCACCACCGCTTCCCGCCTCGATGCGGCCGGTTCGCTGTCGGCCTGCCGCGGTGATCCGCTGTCTGCGCCCGCGACCGGGCCGAGAAAGCTGTCGGTATCGTCCTGCGAGCCGCCATCGTCGAGACTGCCGAGGAAGCCGGCTCCCGAGGTCGCGCCCTCGGTGGCCGTCGGCTTGGCCTCGGATCGAATCTCGACCGTTTGCGATTTCAGGGAAACCCAGTCCGGCTGGGGATCGGCTCCCAGCGGGGAGAAACGCGGATAGGAGATTTCCAGATGGTTGTCTTTGAAGTCTATGTCCGGGCGGACTTCGTAGGAGACCCAATCGGCAAGATAGTTGCCGGCAATGCCCCAATTGGCCCCGGACAGGACCGCCCCGATCGAGAAGAACCACCAGGCGAAAACCAGATAGGCGATGATGCCGGCGCCGACGAGCCAGCCGGTCAGCCGCTTGCGCAGCGAGCGGGCGAAAACTTCGGGATGGCGGGCCGCAACGCCGTGAATGTCATGGGTGATGCTCATTTCAGCCTCCCCGGCCGAATTCGAATGTCTGGCTGCCGACGAGGCGGCGGCGCAGCCACGCCGAGAACTGGTCCACGGCCACGATGGTGCAGAACAGGAGCAGGATGATCGCGAGGGTCTTGGCCTCATGCGTCTGGCTGATCGAAAGCCGCAGCGCTTCCCCGATGCCGCCGCCGCCCACCGCACCGATGATGGTGGAGGCGCGCACGTTTATTTCCAACCGCAGCAACCCGTAGCTCAGGAAATTCGGTAGGACCTGGGGCACGACGCCGAACCAGACCCTTTCGACCCAATTGCCGCCCGCCGCGCGCAGCCCTTCCTCGGCCTTCAGGTCCGCGTTCTCGACGACCTCGAAGAACATCTTGCCCAGCGCGCCGATCGTGTGGACGGCGACGGCGATGATGGCGGGGACCGCTCCGAGCGAGAAGATCGCCAGAAAGAAGCCGGCTATGACGATCTCGGGAAAGGCGCGCAGGAGTTCCATGAAGCGCCGGACGAAGAAGCGCAGCCAGCGCCGCGTCATCAGGTTGGAGGCGGCCAGAAAGCACAGCACGAAGCCGAGACCGAAGCCGATCAGCGTCGCCACCAGCGCTATGTTGATCGTCTCCAGCATCTTGTAGAAATATTCCGGCAGATAGAGCGACTGGGTGAAATAGATCCGGCCTTCGGGGTAGTTGTATTTGAGGCTGCCATCGTCATAGGGCGATGGCAGATCGAACAGCGCCCGCCATATTTCCATACCGTCGCGCGGCACCATCTGGCCGACGAAATCGAACAGATAGGGCAGTCGGTCGAAGAATTTGCCGGCGTTCGATTCATTGGCGAACCACAGGGAACCGCCCATGGCCAGGACCATGAATAAGATGCCGCCGATCGTATAGAGACGCTTGCGCCCGGCCAGCATCCGGAAATGCCGTTCGACGGTCTGGCCGGCTTCGGAGAGGCCGGGATGATGGGTGGTTGCGGTCATTGTGTGCTTCTGCGCGCGGAGCTTTCAGCCGGCATACGCCGCCCCTCGCCCCTGCCTCTGTCGGCAGGCGGATGAAGGGCGGCGCGCTGCCTCAATGGATCGTGTTTACGAGCCGATCTTCGAGCGGCGGGCGTCGATGATGGGCTCGTAGAATGCCGGCGTGACTTCCGTGTAGCCCTTGTAGTCGCCGCCCTGGATGGCGGAGAAGCATTCCGGGTCGCTCTCCGGCAGCTTCATCATGAAGTCCTTGAAGGCCTGCTTCATGCTGTCGTCCATCGAGGTGCGCACGACGACGGGGCCGTTGGGGATCAGCGGCGATTTCCAGACCTCGACCAGATCGTCCATGTCGAGGATGCCCTTCTCCACCATCTTGTGCAGGTTGCCGGAGGTATAGCCGTCGGAGAAATCGCCGACGCCGGAGGCCCAGGTGGTGCCGGCATCGAATGTGCCCTTGACCACTTCGAGGACCAGGTTTTCGTGGCCGCCGCCGAAGCCCGTTTCGGCGACATGCTCCTCGATCGGCATGCCCAGCGCCTTTGGCAGGGTCACGGCGGGGACGAGATAGCCGGAGGTGGAATCAGGGTCGGCGAAGCCGAGCTTCTTGCCTTTGAGGTCTTCGAGCGTGCGGATGCCCGAATCCTTGCGCGCCACCATCACCGAATGGTAGCCGGTGGAACCGTCCGTCTGCACCGTCGTGAGGATCGGCTCGACCGCATCCGGATTTTCCAGATACACCTTGGCGTAACCCGAAGCGCCGAGTTCGGCATAGTCCAGCGTACCGCCGAGCAGGCCCTGCACGACTCCGTCATAATCGGATGCCGGGAACAGCGAAACCTTTTCGACGCCCAGCACTTCCGGCAGCGCCTCGGTCATGCACTGGAAGTTGCGCATGCGGTCGGCTTCGTTCTCGCCGCCGAGAATGCCGATGCGGAATTCCTTGAGGTCCTCGGCCTGGGCCGCGCCGACGATCAAAGCCGTGAATGCCACGGCGCCCAACAGAGTTTTCTTCAACATGTCCGTCTCTCCTGTTGCATGCCGGTTCTTCCGGCAATCGATTTGTGAGGTTGTGACTTTCGTTTTTGGCCGGGCGGGCGTTCCGCCGGGCCTAACCTGCCAATGCCGGTTCAAGCGCCCGCTCGCGGCGCGGCCGTGCGGGCGTTTCGATGCTGGTCGAGGTGATCTCCTCGGATACGCCTTCGCCGGCTGTGTCGGCACCGTAGATTTCCCGCACGGCCGCTGCGGTCAGCTCGCTCGCCGTGCCGTCGAACACAACCTCGCCGTGCGCCATGCCGATGATGCGGCTGCAATAGTGTCGCGCCGTATCTAGCGTGTGCAGATTGGTGATGACCGTGATGCCGTCGCGGGCGTTGATGTCGGCAAGCGAATCCATCACCACCTTGGCATTGAGCGGGTCGAGCGAGGCGATGGGCTCGTCCGCCAGGATCATCTGCGGCTCCTGCATCAGCGCACGGGCGATGGCCACGCGCTGCTGCTGCCCGCCGGAGAGCGTTCCTGCCTGCTGCAGGGCGGTATGGGCGATGTCGAGCCGCTCCAGCGCGGCGATCGCCTGGATGCGCTCCTCGCGGGAATAGATGTTGAGAAGGTTCATCGCCGTCGGGCGATGGTTGAGCCGGCCAAGCAGCACATTGGTCAGGACGTCGAGGCGCGGTACGAGGTTGAACTGCTGGAAGATCATCGCGCAGTCGCGGTTCCAGCGCCGGAGGGCTGTGCCGCGGAGTTTCGAGACCTCAAGGTCGCGGAAGGTGATGGCGCCTTCGCTCGTTTCGATCAGCCGGTTGATCATGCGAAGCAGGGTGGACTTTCCGGCGCCCGACCGGCCGATGACGCCGACCATCTCGCCCTCGGCGATCTTCACATCGACATTTTTCACCGCAACCGTTTTGCCGAAGCGGCGGGTTACACCGCGTATCTCAAGCATGACCACTCCCATATCCCGCGGACGCTTTCGTCCTTATTCGCGACATGGCCTAGCGGTCGTGCGTGAAGCTGCGATGTCGGCGAAATGTCAGTTTCTTGACAATCCACCGGCGCGCTGCTTGGGGCGCATCCTGGACCTCAGAATATGATGCGCGGTAGCCAGGTGGAAACGGCCGGCGCGAACCAGATCACCGCCATGCCGACGATCTGCAGCATGATGAAGGGGATAACCCCTCGATAGATCTGCCTGGTCGTGATCTCCTTGGGCGCGGCCGACCTCAGATAAAACAGCGAGAAACCGAAGGGCGGGGTGAGGAACGAGGTCTGCAGGTTGATGGCGATAAGCACCGCCAGCCACAGCGGATCGTGCCCCATGAGGATGAGGATGGGCGCGACCAGCGGCAGCACGATCACCGATATCTCGACGAAATCGAGAAAGAAGCCGAGCACGAAGATGAGCACCATCACGAAGATCAGCGCGCCTTGCGGGCCGCCGGGCATCTGCGTGAGGAATTCTTCCACCCGCACATCGCCGCCCAAGCCCCTGAACACCAGCGAAAAGACCGACGCGGTCAGGATCGTCGCGAAGATCATCGCCGTCACGGTCATGGTCGAAGTGACGATGGGGGTCAGGATCCCCTTCTTTTGCGCCCGCCACACCGATTGCAGGACGGCCGCAAGGCCCATCAGCACCAACAGGGTGAGAAATCCGCCGAGTGCCCAGTCGGCCATATCGGTATCGCTGCGCTGCAGGCGCACCGGCACGGAGCCGGCCAGGACGGCGACGAGGCCGAGGGCGGCCGCGCCGGCGACGATGAGGCGGGCATTCTTCTCCGCCCGCGCGCCGGCCAGAAGCAGCGCGCCGACCGCGCCGACGCTTGCCGCCTCGCTGGGCGTCGCGACGCCGCCGAGTATGGAGCCCAGGACAGCCACGATGAGCAGAACCGGCGGCACCACGGCGCGCATGATCTGGCGCGCGGAGGGACGCTCTCCGGCTTCCGCCAGCGCGGGAGCGGATTGGGGGACGAAAGTCGCCTTGATCAGCAGATAGACGATATAGACGCCGACCAGTGTCAGGCCGGGAAGGAGCGCCGCTGCAAAGACCTGGCCCACGGATATGGTCTCGACCGAGAATTTGCCCTGCTCGTATTGCGCCTGCTGGAAGGCGTTCGACATGACGTCGGCGAGGATGATCAGCAGCGTCGAGGGAGGGATGATCTGGCCGAGCGTGCCGGAGGTGCAGACGATGCCCGAGGCAAGCTTCGGATCGTATCCGTTGCGCACCATGGTGGGCAGTGCGATCAGGCCCATCGCCACAACGGTCGCGCCGACGATACCCGTCGAGGCGGCAAGCAGCGCGCCGACCAGCACGACCGATACGCCGAGGCCGCCGCGCATGGCGCCGAAAAGCCGGCCCATGGTTTCAAGAAGCTCTTCCGCAATGCGGCTCTTCTCCAGCACCACGCCCATGAAGACGAAGAGCGGGATGGCGATCAGCACGTTATTCGTCAAAAGGCCGAAGACGCGCTGGCCGAGCGCACCAAGGAGGGCGGGATGGAACTGCCCGGTCATCCATCCGATCAGGGCGAAAATGGCGGCGGTTCCCGCCATCATGAAGGAAACGGGATAACCAACGAGAATGGCCGCGATGAGGGCGGCGAACATGAGAAGATCGAGCGGCAGGCTCATGCGGCATTCGTCCCGTCGCGGTAAAGCGCCAGATCGCGCAGTAGGCAGGCCAGTCCCTGAATGACAAGCAGGCCGCAGAATGCGGGAATGAGCGACTTCAGGAGGAACGAAGCCGGAATGCCGCCGACGGAGATCGCGCCTTCCATCACCGCCCATGAATTGCGGACCGACGGCCAGGAGAACCACGCGATCATCACCATGGAAGGCAGCAGGAAGAGGGTCGCGCCCAATATGTCGATGAGCGCCTTTTTGCGCGTGGAGAGCGAGCCGTAGAAGATGTCGACGCGCACATGGGCATCCACCAGCAGCGTATAGCCCGCGCCAAGCATGAAGAGCGCGGCGTGCAGATAAAGGACGCTTTCGCTGAGGAAGATGAAGCTGACGCCATAGACATAGCGCAGGACCACAGTGCCGAACTGCACGAGCACCATGATGAGCGCCAGCCAGCGCACGGTCGCGCCGACGGCAATGTTCACCTGATCAAGCGCGGTTGCCAAGCGCTGCATGGATTGGTTTTCCCATTCGCAAAGCGGGTCGGTTTCTTTCCGGAGGGACTTCGCGGCGGGACGGGCGCGCCCCACCGCAAGCAGTCGATCACCCGCCGTAGTTATAGTCCAGCGCGCGGGCGTTCATCTGCCCGTTGTCGGCGTAGACCATGTATTCGGCGATGCTCTGGCGGTAGGCAAGGAAGCTCTCGACGATCCGCTTGACGAGTTCGTCGTCGTCCTCGCGCAGTTCCGCAATCACCTCGCCGGCCGCATTGCCCATCGCCACCATGACATCCTCGGGCAGTTGCTTCACCTGAACGCCGTGCTCGGAGACGAGTTGCTTGAGCGCTTGGGCGTGCTTGGTGGAGTATTCGGTCCAGACCGGATTGTAGAGGGACTCGCAAGCATAGGCGACGGCCTGCTGGAGGTCTTCCGGCAGTTCCTCGTAGGCCGCCATGTTGACCGCGCATTCCTCCGCCGAGGAAGGCTCGCCAACGCCCGGCCAGTAGTAGTTCTTGGCGACCTGATAAAAGCCGAGAGCCGAATCGCTCCACGGGCCGATGAATTCGCCGGCATCCAGCGCGCCCGACTGCAGCGCCTGGAACATGTCGCCGCCCCCCATGGCCTGAACGGCCATGCCCAGCTTGGCGCACATTTCCGAGGCAAGCCCCGTGGTGCGGAAACGCAGGCCCCTGAGATCGTCCACGGAGTTTATCTCGTTGCGGAACCAGCCCTGCCACTGCGGGCCCGAATTGCCGCACAGGAAAGGTTTCAGCCCGAACCGGCCATACATCTCGTCATAGAGTTCCTGACCGCCGCCATGCATCAGCCAGCCAAGCTGCTCGTCGGCGCGCAGGCCGAAGGGCTGCGATCCGAACAGGAGAATGCCGCGCGACTTGGAACCCCAATAGGAAGGCACCGCATGGTAGAGTTCGGCCGTGCCCTCGGAGACGGCGTCGAAGACACCATTGCCTGGAACCAGCTCACCCGCCGCGTGGAGCCTGACTTCCAGCCGTCCGCCCGACAGTGCGGTGATGCGGTCGGCGAGCATTTGCGCGGCAACGCCGGGACCGGGCAGGTTCTTCGGCCATGCGGTGACCATGTTCCAGGTGCGCTTGTCCTGGGCGATTGCCGGTGCGGCCAGCCCCGTCGCCACGCCGGCTATACCCGCTGTCTGCAAGAATTGACGTCTTTTCATTGTCGTTCCCCTTGTCGTTTAGATCAGGATGGTTGCCGAAAACCGGAGTCCCTTTTCGGGATCATGCTCTAATTTCCCAGGATCGCGGGCAGCCGCAATCCCTGTTTTCTCGCCCAGTCGAGCGCTTCCTCGTAGCCGGCGTCGGCATGGCGCATGACGCCGGTCGCCGGGTCATTCCACAAGACGCGCTCCAGCCGGGCCGCCGCCGCATCGGTGCCGTCGGCACAGACGACCATGCCCGCATGCTGCGAGAAACCCATGCCGACGCCGCCGCCATGGTGCAGCGAAACCCAGGTCGCGCCGGAGGCGGTGTTGAGCAGCGCGTTGAGCAGCGGCCAGTCGGAGACGGCGTCCGAACCGTCCTTCATCGCCTCCGTTTCGCGGTTCGGCGAGGCGACGGAGCCCGAATCCAGATGATCGCGGCCGATGACCACCGGCGCCTTCAGTTCACCCTTGGCCACCATTTCGTTGAATGCCAGGCCCAGACGATGCCTGTCGCCAAGGCCAACCCAGCAGATGCGCGCCGGCAGGCCCTGAAAGGCGATGCGCTCGCGCGCCATGTCCAGCCACCGGTGAAGGTGCTCGTTGTCGGGCAGTATCTCCTTCACTTTCTCGTCGGTGCGGTAGATGTCTTCCGGGTCGCCTGAAAGGGCCGCCCAGCGGAACGGGCCGATGCCGCGGCAGAACAGTGGGCGGATATAGGCCGGCACGAAGCCGGGGAAGGCGAAAGCGTTCCCCAGGCCTTCTTCCTTCGCCACCTGCCGGATATTGTTGCCGTAATCGAGGGTTGGGATACCGCGGTTCCAGAAGGCGACCATGGCTTCCACATGCTCGCGCATCGACGCGCGGGCGGCTTTTTCCACCGCCTTCGGATCGCTCTCCCGCTTCTCGCGCCATTCAGCCACCGTCCAGCCTTTCGGCAGGTAGCCGTTGACGGGATCGTGGGCCGAGGTCTGGTCGGTCACCAGGTCGGGCTTCACACCCCGGCGCACCATCTCCGGCACGATCTCGGCAGCGTTGCCGAGCAGGCCGACCGACTTCGCCTCGCCGGCCTTGGTCCAGCGGTCGATCATCTCCAGCGCCTCGTCGAGCGAGGTCGCCTTTTCGTCGACGTAACGGGTGCGGCGGCGGAAATCGATGCGGGTCTCGTCGCACTCGATCGCCAGGCAACAGGCGCCTGCCATGACGGCGGCCAGCGGCTGCGCGCCGCCCATGCCGCCCAGCCCCGCCGTCAGTATCCACCGGCCCTTGAGGTCGCCGCCGTAGTGCTGGCGCCCAGCCTCGACAAAGGTCTCGTAGGTGCCCTGCACGATGCCCTGGCTGCCGATATAGATCCATGAGCCGGCCGTCATCTGGCCGTACATCATGAGGCCCTTCCTATCGAGCTCGTTGAAGTGGTCCCAGTTTGCCCAATGCGGCACGAGGTTGGAATTGGCGATGAGCACGCGCGGCGCATCCGCATGGGTGCGGAACACGCCGACCGGCTTGCCCGACTGCACCAGCAGCGTCTCGTCCTCACCGAGGGTTTTCAACGTCGCCACGATGCGGTCGAAATCATCCCAGGTGCGCGCCGCCCGGCCGATCCCGCCATAGACGACGAGCTCATTGGGGTTTTCGGCCACCTCGGCGTCGAGATTGTTCATCAGCATGCGCAGCGGCGCTTCCGTGAGCCAGCTCCTGGCGTTGAGTTCCGGCCCGCGCGGGGCTTTCACGTCGCGGATGTTGTGGCGCGGGTTTGTCATCGCTCTTTCCTTTTCATCGACAGCGCGATGTCCTCGAGGCGTTCAAGAACAACCTTCAGATGCGGGCGCAGGCGCTCCGCCTTGTCCGGATCATAAGCAAAGGGCAGGGCCTCGGAGGCGAGATAAGTTGCCTGCGCGAGTTCCATCTGGATGGCGTGCTGCCCGTTGTCCGGCTGTCCGTAGTGACGCGTCGTCCAGCCGCCGACGAAGCGGCCGTTGAGCACGCTGGTGTGGCCATCGGCCGCCTCACAGACATCCACCACCGCCCGCTCAATCGCAGGCGCGCATGTCCTGCCGTGGTCGGTGCCGATATTGAAATCGGGCAGCCGCCCTTCGAAGAGAAACGGGCAATGGGAGCGTATGGAGTGGCAATCATAAAGGATGGCCAGGCCGTGCAGAGCTTTCACCCGCTCTATCTCGGCAGCGAGCGCCGCATGATAGGGGGCATGGAAGGTGGCAAGCCGCTCGGCCGTATCGGCTTCCGTGGGCTCGTGGCCCGGTCTCCAGATCGGCCGATTGTCGAAATCGATCAGCGGCACCAGGCCGGTCGTGTTCTGGCCGGGATAAAGGCTTTGGCCGGAAGGACTGCGGTTGGCGTCGATCACGTAGCGGTGGAATGTCGCGCGCACCGTGGTCGCGCCCTCCAGCAGTCCATCATAGAGCCGGTGGACGTGCCAGTCCGTATCGGTGAGCAGCCGCCCCTGGTCGTTGAGACGGGCGCGGATGTCTTCCGGGACATGGGTTCCCGTGTGCGGCAGGCCGAGAATGATGGGCGAGGTGCCCTGATGCACGTCGACTGGGGTCATCGAAGACCTCCGGAAATGCCGCGCTGCCCCTCATCCGCCTGCCGGAACCAGGCGGGGTGAGGGGCTGCGCCAAGCCATGAACAAATGTCCATTCCGATCACGGCTCGCTCCTCAACTCCGGGAGGATGCCCGGCGAAATGCTGGCATTGAGGCTGCCGGAGCGCACGAGCTCGATGGCTTTTTCCAGGTCGGGCGCCATGAAGCGGTCCGCTTCGAGTTCCGGCACAACGGCGCGGATGGCGGAATGGGCTTTCTGCAGTTCGGCGCCGGTCTTCAATGGAGCGCGCAGGTCGAGGCCTTGCGCCGCTGTCACGGCCTCTATGCCGACGATGCCGTAGAGGTTCTCGGTCATCGCCAGCAGGCGCCGGGCGCCGTGGCAGGCCATCGAGACATGGTCCTCCTGATTGGCGGAGGTGGGGGTGGAATCGACCGAGGCCGGATGCGCCATCTGCTTGTTTTCCGACATGAGCGCGGCGGAGGTCACCTCGGCGATCATCAGGCCCGAGTTCAGGCCAGGCTTCTTGGCCAGGAATGCCGGCAGGCCGAAGGAGAGCGCCGGGTCGACCAGGAGCGCGATACGCCGCTGGGCGATCGCCCCGATTTCGCACACCGCAAGTGCGATCTGGTCGGCGGCCAGCGCCACCGGCTCGGCGTGGAAATTGCCGCCCGAGACAACCTGCCCGTCCGAAAGCACCAGTGGATTGTCGGTCACCGCGTTGGCCTCGATTTCCAGCGTGCGCGCCGCCTGACGCAGCACGTCCAGGCAAGCGCCGTCCACCTGCGGCTGACAGCGGATGCAGTAAGGGTCCTGCACACGCTCGTCGCCTTCGCGATGGCTCTCGCGGATTTCGGAGCGCTCGAGCAATGTCCAGAGCGCGGCGGCGGTGTCGATCTGCCCTCTATGACCGCGCAGCGTGTGAATCTCGGGGTGGAAGGGAGCTGACGAGCCCATGGCGGCGTCGGTCGACAGCGCACCGGTGATGACGGCTGCCCTTGCGGCCCGATGCGCCTTGAAGAGCCCGGCCAGAGCGAGCGCGGTCGAAACCTGGGTGCCGTTGATCAGCGCCAGCCCTTCCTTGGCGGCCAGCGTCACCGGTGCGAGGCCGGCCTTGGCCAGTGCCTCGGCGGCGGGCATTCTTTCGCCGGCAAAGAAAGCTTCGCCCGCGCCGATCATCGCGGCTGCTAGATGGGCCAATGGGGCAAGGTCCCCCGACGCGCCGACGGAACCTTTTTCCGGGACCACCGGCAGAATATCTTTTTCAAGCATGGCTTCCAGAAGCGCTATGATCTCCATACGCACACCCGAGGCGCCACGCCCGAGCGACATCAGCTTCAGCGCCATGACGAGCCGAACGATCTCCGCCGACAAGGGCGCGCCCACGCCGCAGCAATGGGACAGGATGAGATTGCGCTGGAGTGCGGCCACGTCCTGCGCGGGAATGCTGACGCTGGCGAGTTTACCGAAGCCGGTATTGACGCCGTAGACGGCCTCGCTGCCGCCGGCGATCTGTGCGATGCGCGCCGCCGCGGCTTCGATCTGCCCGTGGTAGGCCGGATCGATCCTGACGGGCAGTCCTTCGCGCCAGATGCGTTCGAGATCGCGAACCGAGACCCTGCCGGGGGAGAGCGTGAGGATCATGCGGCGTCTCCGACGATGCGGCGATGGAGCGGGTTGAAGCCGATGCGGTAGGCGAGTTCGGCCGGATGCTCGACGTCCCAGATGGCTAGCTCGGCGCGCTTGCCCGGCTCTATGGTGCCGATCTCGCCGGCAAGCCCGAGGGCCCGTGCAGCCTCGCGCGTTGCGCCCGCAAGCGCCTCCTCCGGCGTCAGGCGGAACAGGGTGCAGGCCATGTTGAGGGTCAGGAGAAGCGAAGCGAGCGGCGAGGAGCCGGGATTGCAATCGGTGGCGACGGCGATGGGCACGCCGGCTCTGCGCAATGCATCCACCGGAGGCAGTTGCGTCTCGCGCAGCGTGTAGAAGGCGCCCGGCAGGAGCACGGCAACACTGCCCGCACGCGCCATGGCCGCTACCCCGTCCTCGTCCAGATACTCCAGATGGTCCGCCGAAAGCGCGCCATGGGAGGCGGCCAGCCGGGCTCCGCCGAGATTTGAAAGCTGCTCGGCATGCAGCTTAACAGGAAGGCCGAGCTTGTCCGCGTGGTCGAAGACGCGGGCCATCTCGTCGGGCGAGAAGGCAATGCCCTCGCAAAAGCCATCCACCGCGTCGACCAGGCCTTCCTCGTGCGCCGCGTCCATGCCGGGCAGCACCACATCGTCGATATAGGCGTTCGCCTGGCCCTTGTATTCGGGCGGCAGGGCATGGGCGGCCAGATAGGTGGTCTTCACGCGCACCGGCCGCAACAGCCCCAGCCGGCGCGCCGCGCGCAGCATCTTCAATTCATCCGCGACCGTCAGTCCGTAGCCGGATTTGATTTCCACCGTTGCGACTCCCTCGGCGATGAGGGCGTCGAGCCGGGGCAGCGCGCCGGCGACAAGCGCGTCCTCGCTCAACTCCCGCGTTGCCGATACGGTGGAAACGATGCCGCCGCCGGCGCGCGCTACCTCCTCATAGCTCGCGCCTTGCAGCCGCATCTCGAATTCGCGCGCGCGATGGCCGCCATGGACGATGTGGGTATGGCAGTCGACAAATGCCGGCGTCGCCAGCCGGCCGCCGAAGTCCTGCCCCGGCGCGTCCGACCAGCCTTGCGGAAGCGCCGCCCGCTCACCAGCAAAGGCGATGCGCCCATCCTCTACGGCGACCGCAGCGTCCTCAACCAGCCCGTAGGGCACGCCGCCGGCCGTCATGGCCGCGAGGCGGATGCCGGTAATGATTTGACGCGCCATCGCTGCTAAAGCCCTGTTCTTGTCTCGACTTGATGCTATTATGTATATACAAAATAAGTCAACGGGGATTTCAGCATGCAGACCATATTCGCCGACGCCGCGCTGACCGCCGAGGGCTGGCGGCGGGCTGTTCTGCTGCGCATCGACGAGGCGGGGCGCATAGCGTCGGTCGAGATCGGCAGCCGGGAGGAGGGCGCCTATCGCGTTCCCGTTCTTCTTCCCGCGGTCTCGAACCTGCACAGCCATACGTTCCAGCGCGCCATGGCTGGTCTTGCCGAGCGGCGCGGGCCCGAAGGCCGCGACAGTTTCTGGACGTGGCGCGAGATCATGTATCGGTTTCTCGACCTGCTCACCCCGGACGATATCGAAGCCATCGCCGCCTTCGCCTTCATGGAGATGCAGGAGGCCGGGTTCGCGGCCTGCGCCGAGTTTCACTATGTCCACCATCAGCCGGGCGGCACAGCCTATGACGACATCGGCGCGCTCGCGGGCCGCATTTGCGCGGCGGCGCAGGAGACGGGCATTGGCCTGACGCTGCTTCCGGTTCTCTACCGCTACGGCGGCGTCGACAGGCGGCCGCTTGCCGGGGGACAGCAGCGTTTCGGCAATGACTTGCCTGCCTTCGAGAGCCTGCTGGCCAGTGCCCAACGTCATGTCAGCGCCCTGCCGCCGGATGCAGGCCTGGGCGTCGCGCCGCATTCGATCCGCGCCGTGCAGCCGGAAGAGCTGAAGGCGGTGAGCGGCCTTCTGCCGGGCCGGCCAATCCACATGCACATTGCCGAGCAGGAGCCGGAAATCGAGGAGGTGGAACGCACCTATGGTAGGCGGCCGGTGGAGTGGCTGTTCGACACATGCGCGATCGATGAGCGCTGGTGCCTGATCCACGCCACCCACATGACCCGCCAGGAGACGGATATGCTCGCCCGTTCCGGCGCCGTTGCCGGGCTTTGTCCTGTTACCGAGGCCAATCTCGGCGACGGCATCTTCAACGGGCCGGAATATAGGGCTGCCGGAGGACGTCTCGGCGTCGGGACCGATTCCAATATCCGCATCTCGGTTGCCGAGGAATTGCGGCAGCTCGAATATTCGCAGCGCCTGCGCGACCGCGCCCGCGTCGTGCTGGCCGATCATGGCGCGTCGAGCGGCCGCGCGCTCTATCACGCGGCGCTCGGCGGCGGCGCGCGGGCGCTCGGCAGGCGGACCGGCTCCCTGGACGTCGGAAACTGGGCGGACCTGGTGGCCATCGATCCCAAGTCCTTTGCCGGCTTTGAGGAGGATGACGGCCGTCTCGACGGCTGGCTCTTCACCGGCTCCAACGATGCGGTGACCGATCTCTGGTCGGCCGGTCGCCATCGCGTGAAGGGCGGACGGCATGTTGCGCGCGAGGCCATCGCCGGGCGCTATTTTGCCGCGATGAAGCGCCTCATGGGACAGATCTGACCATGCGCGCCTCCTTCCGCGCCATTCGCGACGAGATGGCCCGCCGCATTGCCGAGCGCGCCTGGGCGCCGGGCGCGCTGATTCCGGGCGAGGAAGAACTGGCGCGCGAGTTCGGCGCGGCGCGCGCCACGGTCAATCGGGCCTTGCAGGAGCTTGCCCGTTCCGGCCTCATCGAACGCAAGCGCAAGGCCGGAACACGTGTCGCCCTGCATCCCGTGCGAGAGGCGCGTTTCGTCATCCCGCTGGTGCGCCAGGAAATCGAGGCCAAGGGCGGCGAGTACCGCTATCGCCTGCTGGACGCGGAGGAAGAACCTGCCCCGGAGGCCGTTCACAAGCGCCTGAACCTGACCGCTGCGGCATCGCTTCTGCATGTGCGCTGTCTGCATCTTTCGGACGGGAGCGCCTATCAGCTAGAGGACCGCTGGATCAATATGGGCGCCGTGCCTTCGGCGCGCGAGGCGGATTTCGGCGAGACCAGCCCGAATGAATGGCTGGTGCGCAATTCGCCCTTCACCGATGCGGAGTTTACCTTCCTGGCCGCCGCGGCCAACCGGCAGGAGGCCGCGCTTCTCGATCTGCGGGAAGGCGATCCGGTCTTCGTCGGAGAACGCATCACCTGGCTGCACGACCGGCCGATCACGCTGGTGCGCATGACGCATCCGGCGAGCCACCGCATGATCTCTCGCATGTAATGCCGCCATCGCTCGCAGGAGCGGGGAAGCTTTCGAGCCGCAGGCAATTCCACTGTGCAGCAAAATGCTGTAGGGGCAGGGCAATCGCAGCCGTGTCCGGAACCAGCGCATGACCCGCCCCACCCTGATCGCCCCTTCCATTCTCGCATCCGACTTCTCGCGCCTCGGCGAGGAGGTCGCGGCTGTCGCCAAGGCGGGCGCGGACTGGATTCATCTCGACGTCATGGACGGGCATTTCGTGCCCAACATCACCTTCGGGCCGCCGATCATCAAGGCCATCCGCGACCGTACGGACAAGGTGTTCGACTGCCATTTGATGATCACCCCGGCCGATCCCTATCTGGAGGCCTTCGCAGAGGCGGGCTGCGACGTCATCACCGTCCATGCGGAAGCCGGCCCGCATCTGCACCGGTCGCTGCAGACCATTCGCCGGCTGGGCAAGAAGGCGGGTGTCTCGCTCAATCCCTCGACACCGGAAAACGTCATCGAGTATGTGCTCGACGAGGTCGATCTGGTGCTTCTCATGACGGTCAATCCCGGCTTCGGCGGGCAGGCCTTCATCCCCTCGGTGATCGACAAGATCAAACGTGTGAGGGCGATGATCGGCCATCGCCCCATCGATATCGAGATCGATGGCGGCGTTACACCGGAAACGGCAAGCGCGGTGGTGAAGGCGGGCGCCAATGTGCTGGTGGCGGGCTCGGCCGTCTTCAGAGGCGCGGGCGAAGCCGACTACCGTGATAACATCGCGGCCATCAGGAAATCCGCAGGCGGCTGACGTCGGCAGTCGACGCCGGCCTGGCACGGCCCGCGAGGCGAAGGTGAACCCGGAGGAGTGGCTGGACCAGTTCACCGTTTCATGGAAACGCCGAGCTGATCCAGCTACTTGATTTATAGTATTCTGCAGTCAGGTGGAGCCACCTGACGTCCGTATAAATGCGGAAAAACAAAGAGATAGAGCAGTTCCGGACGGAGAATCGGCTTCCACTGGAATTGCTCTACTGGACCGCCTCTTCTTCCTCGCCGCCCTCGCCGCGCGACAACCAGCGCGAAAGGGCCTCGGCAAGCGTTTGGGGCGCCTCGCTCTCGGTGGCCGGCGTCGTTTCCACCACGCTCAATGCCTTCTCCACGCCCCGCGTGTCGGGATTGCGGGCCGCCGCTGAAGTGGCCATGCCCGGAGCGTCCGCCCCGCCCGACCCGTTGCTCTCGGATGCGCTGCTCGAGCTGGCGCCCGACCCGCCCGACTGGTTGCTCTCGGATGCGCTGCTTGAACCGGCGCCCGACCCGCCCGACCCGCCCGACCGGTCGGATGCGTTGCTCGAGCCGGCGCCCGGCCCTTCTCCCGCACCATCGCGGCCGCCACCACCACCGCCGCCGGAACCACCTTGTCCACCCGCCTGAGCGTGCGCGGAAGAAGCGAAGCCCACGCCTTCACCTCCATGCAGCACGCCGAACATGAGCGCCCCTGCCGCAAACACCGTCAAACCTATATGTCGCGTTCGTTTCATCGCATTTCCTCCAACATTCGATGCACCGACGCTAGTCCAAGCTGATTAAGGGCTGCTTTAGCGGATCATTCAATTCATCCGGTTCCTTCGAACCGGGTTCGGCACGTCACATTCCACAGGTGCTAGTGCGCCTCTTCCCAGTTGCTCGCCGCCCGGGCGTCGACCTTGAGCGGCACCGAGAGGGCGCGCGCCGGGAAGGCAGCGCTTTCCATCACTTGCCGGATTACCGGGATGGCCTTGTCGACGCTTTCGTCCGGTGCCTCGAAGACCAGCTCGTCATGCACCTGCAGCAGCATCTGCACGTCGTCGAGGCCGGCGCCATGGAGCGCGGCGTCCATGCGGATCATGGCGCGCCGGATAATGTCGGCGGCCGAGCCCTGGATCGGCGCGTTGATCGCCGCCCGCTCGTTGAAGGCGCGTACCGACGGATTCGACGAGCGGATCTCGGGGTAGTGCGCCCGCCGCCCGAAGATCGTCTCGACATAGCCCCGCTCGCGCGCGAAGGCCTTGGTCGCGTCCATATAATCCTTGATGCCGGGGAAACGCTCGAAATAGCGCTTGATATAGGCGCCCGCCTCCTCGCGCGGAATGGCAAGCTGGTTGGCCAGCCCGAAGGCGGAAATGCCGTAGATGATGCCGAAATTGATGGCCTTAGCCCGCCTTCGCACCTCGCCCGGCATCCCTTCCACCGGCACACCGAACATTTCCGACGCCGTCATGGCGTGAATGTCGAGGCCTTCAGCGAAGGCCTGCTTCAACTGCGGAATATCGGCAACGTGGGCCAGCACACGAAGCTCGATCTGGCTGTAGTCCGCCGAGATCAGCTTGCGACCCTCCGGCGCGACGAAGGCCGTGCGTATCTTGCGTCCCTCTGGCGTGCGCACGGGAATGTTCTGCAGGTTCGGCTCGGACGAGGAAAGGCGGCCGGTTGTCGTGGAGGCCAGCGAATAGGAGGTGTGGACGCGCTTGGTCTCCGGGTGGATATAGCCTGGCAGCGCATCGGTGTAGGTCGATTTGAGCTTGGTGACCTGCCGCCAGTCGACGATCTTGCGGGCCAGCTCGTGGCCTGCAGCCGCCAGTTCTTCAAGCACCTGCGCCGAGGTCGACCATTGGCCCGATTTCGTCTTCGCGCCTCCGGGCAGGCCCATCTTGCCGAACAGGATTTCGCCCAGTTGCTTGGGCGAACCGATGGTGAAGCGTTCGCCGGCGAGCCGGTAGATCTCGTCTTCCATGCTGGCTGCCGTCTGGGCGAAGTCGCCCGACATGCGCGACAGGATCTGACGGTCCACCTGGATGCCGCGATGCTCCATGCGGCCGATCACCGAGATCATCGGCCGCTCGAGTCGCTCATAGACGGACACCAACCCGTCGGCGACGAGCCGCGGCTTGAGAACGCGCCACAGGCGCAATGTGATGTCGGCGTCCTCGGCCGCATAGGTCGTGGCGCGCTCCAGGTCGATCATGTCGAAGGTGACCTGGCTGCGGCCCGAACCGGTCAGCTCCTTATAGGCGATCGGCAGGTGGCCCAGCCATCGTTCAGACAGGGAATCCATGCCGTGCCCACCATTGGCGTGACCGCCGCCGGCCTCCAGCACATAGGAGATGAGCATCGTGTCGTCATAGGGGGTGATGTCGATGCCTTGCCGGTAAAGCAGCAGCCAATCGTACTTCATGTTCTGGCCGATCTTCAGCACCGCCGGATCCTCCAGCAGCGGCTTGAGAGCAGCGAGCGCCTGGCCGACGGGAATCTGGCCGTCGATCGGCCCGCCACCCAGGAGGTCGCCAGAACCGTTCTTGTGCGACAGGGGCACATAGGCGGCACGGCCGGGCGCGGTTGCCAGGGAGAAGCCGCACAACTCTGCCTGCATCGGATCGAGCGACGTGGTCTCGGTGTCGAACGCCAGCAGCCCGGCTTCACGCGCCTCGGCCACCCAGTCCTCCAGCGTCGCCAAGTCGCGGATGCACTGATAGCCGGTGCGGTCCATGGGATCGCCGGCGGCCTCCTCGGCCAACTTGTTGGCCAGGCTGCGCGGCGTTCTTGCCCCATCCGTGCGCTCGGGCGCCACTTCGCCTTCAGCGCCGGGCTCCTCGGTGCCCGAGGAAGGCACCGTCAAATCCGGCCCATGCGCGGCCGCGCTTTCGGCGACCTCCAGGATTGCCGGCTCGATTGCCGCAGCGTCGGCACCTGTTGCCTCGGCGACGCGCCTTGTCAGCGTGGTGAACTCCATTGCCTTCAAAAAGGCGACCAGCTTCGGCCCGTCTGGCGGATTGAGCGTCAGCGCATCCAGCTCGAGCTCAACGGTCACGTCATTCTTCAGCCGCACCAGTTCGCGCGAAATCCGCGCCTTCTCGGCGTGTTCGATCAGGTTTTCGCGGCGCTTGGTCTGCTTGATCTCGCTTGCGCGCTCCAAGAGCGTGTCGAGATCGCCATATTCCTCCAGAAGCTGCGCCGCGGTCTTGGGGCCGATGCCTGGCACGCCCGGAACGTTGTCGATGGAATCGCCCGTCAACGCCTGCAGGTCGATCATCTTCTCCGGCAGCACGCCCCATTTCTCGATGACCTGGGGCACGCCGATCTCGCGATCCTTCATGGGATCGTACATGGAGACGCAGGGCCCGACGATCTGCATCAGATCCTTATCGGATGAGATGATGGTGGCATCACCTCCGGCCTCGACGGCGAGCCTGGCATAGGTGGCGATGAGATCGTCCGCCTCGAAGCCTTCCATCTCGATGCAGGGAAGATCGAAGGCACGGGTGGCCTCGCGGATAAGCCCGAACTGCGGCACCAGATCTTCCGGCGGTTCGGAGCGGTTGGCCTTGTATTCGGGGTAAAGCTCGTTGCGGAACGTCTTGGAGGAATAGTCGAAGATCACCGCAAAATGAGTTGGCGTGACGCCGACGGCCGTATCCCTCGCGTCGCGCAAGAGCTTCCACACCATGTTGCAGAAGCCCAGCACGGCGCCCACAGGCAAACCATCGGATTTGCGGTTGAGCGGTGGGAGAGCATGATAGGCGCGGAATATGTAGCCCGAGCCGTCGACAAGGAAGAGATGATCACCTTTTTTCATGGGAAAAACGGGTAGCGCGCCCGGCTCGTTCTGTCCATGCCGAATGGCCGGCGGAGATCAGCCTCCTGACGTCCGCAGCCTGGATAACGTCAATGTTACCTACTTGTAACTTTGCGACCCTTGAATAGCCGTTTTGGCGCACAACATATCACCTATCGGCAATATTCAAGCCGAACGCCCGGTAAGGCCCGTCCCCCGCCTGATCCGGGCAAGGGCGGCAGCCTCACCCCCCTCTCCGGGCTGCCGCGCATTTGACCAAGGCCGCCGTGGCTTCCCCTCCGCCACGGCGGCATTTTTTATCCCTATACCTGTCTCCAATCGCCGTGATGGATGTCCAGCCCATCGGTGCGGTCGAAGCCGTGCGCGCCGAAATAGTCACGCTGCGCCTGGATAAGATTGGCCGTGCCGCGCCCGCGGCGCAGGATATCGAAATGGGCCAGCGCAGCGCCCAAAGCCGGCATGCCGATACCGTCACCAATGCCGAGCGCCACCGCCTGCCGCAGATGACCGTTCGCTTCCCGCATCAGCGATGCGAAGGCCGGCGTTGCAAGCAGGTTATCGACCTCAGGCGCTGCCTCGAAGGCCTGCGCGATCTCGCCCAGAAACTGCGACCTGATGATGCAACCGGCGCGCCATATGCGCGCCACGGTGTCGAGCGGCAGGCTCCAGCCATATTCCCTCGAGGCGGCGGCCATGACGGCGAAGCCCTGGGCGTAGGCGACGATCTTTCCAGCCAACAGCGCCTGCTCCAGCGTGTGGAGAAGTTCGGGCGTGACCGGCCCCACTTGCCGGGCATTTTCCCGCGGAAACAGCTTCTCGGCGGCCTCGCGTTCCCCCTTCATGGAGGAGAGGCCGCGCGCTGCGACAGCCGCCTCTATGGCGGTGGCGGGGATGCCCAGCGTCTGCGCCTCGATGGCGGACCAGCGCCCGGTCCCCTTCTGTCCTGCCCGGTCCACGATCACATCCACGAGAGGCTGCCCGCCATGCGGATCCTCGGCGGAAAGAACCGCCGCCGTGATCTCGATCAGATAGGAATTGAGCCGCCCTTCGTTCCAGCGCGCGAAGATCGCCGCAATCTCCTGCGCCGGCAGGCCGTGCCTGTCGCGCAGGAAGCCGTATATCTCGGCGATCATCTGCATGTCGGCATATTCGATGCCGTTGTGGATGGTTTTGACAAAGTGGCCTGCTCCCTCCGGCCCAAGCCAGGCCTGGCATGCTTCTCCCTCATAGCGGGCGGCGATGGCGTTCAACACCGGCTGGATCCGCTCATAGGCGGCCCGCGGTCCGCCGACCATGATAGACGGCCCGTGGCGCGCACCTTCCTCACCGCCCGATACGCCCATGCCGACAAAGGCCGGGCCATGCCCATCCAGTGCCCGCATCCGCCGCTGCGTGTCACGGAAATTGGCATTGCCGGCGTCGATGATGATGTCTTCCGGATCGAGCAGCGGCTTCAGCGCCTCGATCTGAGCATCGACAGCCTCGCCCGCCTGGACCATGAGGATGATGGGGCGGGGACGCTCGATCGCCTCGACCAGCGCTTCCGCCGTCTGGCAGCCGATGATGTTCTCGCCAAGCGCGCCTGCTTCGCCCAAAAAAGCGCCGATGCGGGCTGCCGTACGGTTATGGACGGCGACGCGAAATCCCTTCTCGGCAATGTTCAGCGCAAGGTTCGCACCCATCACGCCAAGGCCGATCAGGCCGATATCCGCTTTGCTCATTGGTGTATCCCTGAATTAGCCTGTCGGTTCAGCGCTTGCGTCTCTTCTTGCCGTAGAGCTCGAGCCGGTGATGCACGATGTCATAGCCGAGCGATTTGGCGATCTCGTCCTGCAGCGCCTCTATCCTCGTGGAATGGAACTCGATCACGTCACCCGTATCGATATCGATGAGGTGATCGTGGTGTTCGCCGCCGGCCTGCTCGAACCGGGCCCGCCCGCCTTCGAAGGCATGGCGGTGTATGGCACCCTTTTCCTCAAGCAGCTTCATTGTCCGGTAGACCGTGGACAGCGAGATGCTGGGGTCCACTTCGCTTGCGCGCTGGAATATCTCCATGGCGTCGGGATGGTCTTCGGTCTTGGACAGAATGCGCAGGATCACCTGCCGGGGGCGCGTGATGCGCACGCCCGCCCGGCGCAGATCCTGCTCATAGTCCTTCTGGGGGCCGGCTGTTTCGTTCATGGGCGGAATATGCGTCAAGTGCCGCGCCGTTGCAAAGGCGAAGACCGGCTCTTCACAAGTGCCAGCCGGTAGGCAGTCAAGATCCGGGAACCACAGCGGTCGCCTCGATCTCCACCTTTGCCCGGTCTTCGATAAGGGCGGCGACCACCACCACGCTCATCGCCGGGAAATTGCGGCCCATGACCGCACGATAGGCCTCGCCCAGTTCGCGCAGGCGCGCAAGGTATTCGGCCTTGTCGGTGATGAACCATGTCATCCGGACAACGTGTTCGGGTCCCGCGCCGCCCTCGCGCAGCAGCACGGCTACGTTCTCCAGCGTCTGACGGACCTGGCCGACGAAGTCGTCCGTCTCAAACGTCTGGTCGGCGGTCCAGCCGATCTGCCCGCCCAGATAGAGTGTACGGCCGCTGGCGGCGATGCCGTTGGAATAGCCCTTGGCGGCCTTCCATCCGGAAGGTTGAAGTATCTGGTGGGGTGAAGCGCTGACGCTCATCTTCATGCCTTTTTCCTGTTGTCTGGCGCTGATGGATTTAGACGCCGAGAAACCGCTCCTGGATGTCGGGTGTCATCGTTTCGGGGCTGCCGTGCCACACGGTCTGCCCGCGCTCCAGGATGGTGCAGCGGTCGGCGACCGGCAGCAGCTCCGACAGGGTCTTGTCAACGATCAGGATCGACTGGCCTTCGCCTTTCAAGGTGCGGATGGCGGCCCAGATATCCTTGCGAATCACCGGCGCCAGACCTTCGGTCGCCTCGTCCAGAATGACCAGTCTGGGATTGGTCATCAGCGCCCGCCCGATGGCGAGCATCTGCTGCTCGCCGCCCGAAAGCGTGCGGGCGCTCTGGCTCCGCCGCTCGGCGAGCCGGGGGAACAGCCGGTGGATTTGCGTCAGGTCCCACTTGCCGGGCCGCGCGGCGGCCAGCAGGTTCTCTTCAACCGTCAGATTGGGGAAGCAGCGGCGGCCTTCCGGCACCAGCCCGATTCCCAGCCGCGCCACCCGATGAGGGGGCAGTCCCGCCGTTGGACGCCCCGCGAACACGATCTTGCCTGAGCGCGCCGGCGTGAGGTTGCAAATCGACCTTATGGTGGTGGTCTTGCCCATGCCATTGCGGCCCATCAGCGCTGCCACCTCGCCCTCTTCCACGGTCAGCCGGACGTCGAAGAGCGCTTGCGATTTGCCGTAGAAGGTCTGTAATTCCTGCACTTCGAGAAGGCTCATGCCGCGTCCCCCAGATAGGCTTCGCGCACCGCCGGGTCGGAGCGGATTTCATCGACCGTGCCAGAGGCGATGACGCGGCCGTAGACGAGGACCGAGATCCGGTCGGCCAGGGCGAACACCGCTTCCATATCATGTTCCACCAGCAGGATGGGTGCCTCGTGCCGCAGATCCTGCAGGAAGGCGGTCAGCGCACGCGATCCCTCCGGCCCCATGCCTGCCATCGGCTCGTCCAGGAGGAAGGCCCGCGCACCCAGCGCCAGGGCGACCGCGATTTCGAGCTGCCGCCGTTCCCCATGGGATAGCTCGGCCGCCGGAGTGGCGGCGCGGTTCTGCAGGCCGACCCGCTCCAGCGCTTCCATCGCCGGTGCGGTCAGCGTGCGGTCGCTCATCACCGGACGAAAGAAGCGGAAGCTCGACCCCTGCCGCGCCTGCACCGCCAGCATGACATTGCGCAGCGCGGAAAATTCCGGCGCGAGAGAGGAGACCTGGAACGTGCGGCCGAGCCCGAGGCGCGCCCTCTCGGCGACGCCCAGCCGCAGAACATCGCGGCCCAGAAAGCGCACTTGCCCGCCGTCCGGCGTCAGCGTTCCCGCGATCTGGTGGATTACGGTGGATTTTCCCGCGCCGTTAGGGCCGATCAGCGCATGGATTTCACCCGGCTTCAGGTCGAGGTTCACATCGTCGGTGGCCTTCAGGGCGCCGAAGCTTTTTCTCAGGCCGCGAATTTCCAGCACCGGCTCAGCCATGCCGCGCCCTCCCCGCCAGAAAGCCCATCACGCCGCCGCGTGCGAAAAGCACCACGCCCAGGAGCACGAGCCCAAGAAACAACTGCCAGCGCTCGGTGATGCCGCCGAGGGCGAATTCGAACAGCACGAACAGCGCCGCCCCCGCCAGCGGGCCGCCCAGCCGCCCGACACCGCCGAGGATGATGAGGACGATGAGCTCGCCCGACATGTGCCAGGAAAGCATGGAGGGGCTGACGAAGCGGTTGAGGTCGGCGAAGAGGGCGCCGGCCACGGCGGTCAGCGTCGCCGAAACGACGAAGGCTGCGAGGCGGATCGTGAATGGTGCGATACCCACGGCAGCTAGCCGGACCTCGTTCTGGCGACCGGCCTGGAGAGCGGCGCCGAAACGTGAGTTCATGAGGCACCAGAAGGCCACCAGGCCCACGCATAGAACGCCGAAGCAAATCAGGAAAAACGGCATCGGCGCCAGCGTGTTGGCTCCGGGAAAGGTGTTGCGCACGTAGATCGAAAGCCCGTCCTCGCCGCCATAGGCCGGCCAGGAAATGGCGAAATAGTAGATCATCTGGGCGAAAGCGAGCGTGATCATGATGAAATAGACGCCGGACGTCCTCAGCGAGACGAGGCCGATCAGGAAGGCGGCGGCGCCAGCCGCCAGCGCTCCCACCAGCCAGATGACGATCATCTGGTTGGTGCCCGGCAGGCCCAGGAACAATGGCTCGCCATTGAAGGCGTGGGTGGCCAGGATTCCCGCCGCATAACCGCCAATGCCGAAGAAGGCGGCGTGCCCGAAGGAGACCAGCCCGCCCAGCCCCAGCGCGATGTTCAGCCCCGTCGCGGCCAGCGCCAGTATGGCGATGCGGGTGGCCAGGGTAACGTAGAAGGGTTCATCGATGGCCTGGGCGGCAAAGGGTGCCGCCAGGAGCGCGGCGATCAGGACGGCGGTGACGATGGCTTCTCGCGTCATCCCGCGCCTCATCCGTTTGCCGCAAACAGGCCCTGCGGGCGCACCGCGAGCACCAGAGCCATCACGATATAAATCAGCATTGAGGCGATGGCCGCGCCTATTGCGGCGGCGTCCGATGGCTCGATGAAGAAGGCGAAGAAGCGCGGCAGCAGGAAGCGGCCGAGCGTCTCCGTCACCCCGACCAGGAGCGAGCCGATCAAGGCGCCCTTGATGGAGCCGATGCCGCCGATGACAATGACGACGAAGGCGAGGATCAGAACCGGTTCACCCATGCCGACCTGCACCGACTGGAGCGCACCGACCAGCGCACCGGCAAGGCCGGCAAGGGCCGCACCCAGCGCGAAGACGAGCGTATAGAGCGTGCGAATGTCGACGCCGAGGGCGGCGATCATCTCGCGGTCGGATTCGCCGGCGCGGATGCGCATGCCGAGCCGGGTGCGCGAGATCAGCAGATAGAGCCCGACAGCCACCGCCACGCCCACGCCGATGACGGCGAGCCGGTAGAGCGGGTAGTTTGCGCCGCCCGGCAGCCTTACCGCGCCCGAAAGCAGCGGCGGAATGTCGAGATAGAGCGGAAACGAGCCGAAAACCCAGCGCGTTCCCTCCGAAAAGATGAGGATCAGCGCAAAGGTGGCAAGCACCTGATCGAGATGATCGCGGTCATAAAGGCGGCGGATAACCAGGATTTCGATGACCGCCCCGGCGGCAGCGGCCGCCGCCAGGCTCGCCGCAAGCCCCAGCCAGAACGAGCCCGTCGCCGCGGCGACCGCGGCGCATGCGAACGCGCCGACCATGAAGAGCGAGCCATGGGCGAGGTTGATAAGGCCCATCACGCCGAAGATCAGCGTCAGCCCGGCCGCCATCAGGAACAGCATGACGCCGAACTGAAGGCCGTTGAGGATTTGCTCTATGAAGAGGGCGAAGGACACGGGTTGGTTCCGGAATTGGGTGCGATGAAGGATCCCTCACCCCTTTGCCGGGAGAGGGTGAAGGCGAGGGGCAGCAAGAAGTCGGCGCTGCCCCCGCCCGCCTGCGGCACCTCTCCCCTCAAGCGGAGAAGGAGGATGAGCCGGCGTGGACTACATCCCGCACTCGGCGGCATAGGCGTCCTGGTGATCCTCCAGCGCAACGCCGACGATCTTGTTGGTCAGCACGTCGCCTTCCTTGACCACCTCACGGACGTAGATGTCCTGGATCGGGTGATTGTTGTTGCCGAATTCGAAATCGCCGCGGGTCGACTTGAAATCGGCTTCCTTGAGGGCGGCGCGGAAGGCATCCTTGTCCTTCACGTCGGCCTTTTCCATGGCGGACAGGATGAGGTTAGCCGTGTCGAAGCCCTGGCTGGCATAGAGCGAAGGCAGGCGGCCATACTCGGCCTGGAAGCTTTCGACGAAGGCCTTGTTGGTCTCGTTGTCTATATCCTTGGACCATTGCGAGGTGTTCTTGACGCCCAATGCCGCATCGCCCACCGCGCCCAGTATGTCCTGGCCGAAGGAGAAGGCCGGGCCGATGAGCGGGGCGTCGACGCCCGCCTGGGCGTACTGCTTGGTGAAGGCGATGCCCATTCCGCCCGGCAGGAAGACGAAGACCGCGTCCGCGCCTGAATCGCGGATCTGAGCGATTTCGCCGGCGTAGTCGGTCTGGCCGAGCTGGGTGTAAACCTCGCCCGCCAGTTCGCCCTCATACATGCGCTTGAAGCCGGTCAGCGCATCGGTGCCCGCCGGGTAGTTGGGCGCCATGATGAAGACGTTCTCGTGGCCGGCCGAATTGGCGTAGGCGCCGGCGGCCTCGTGCAGATTGTCGTTCTGCCAGGCGACATTGAAATAGTTTTCATTGCACATCTTGCCGGCAAGCTGCGACGGACCGGCATTGGGCGATATATAAAAAGTGCCCTGGTTGACCGCATTCGGCACGACCGCCATCGCCAGGTTCGACCAGATGATGCCGGTCAGGATGTCCACCTTGTCGCTCTGCAGCATCTTGTCGGCGATCTGGACGGCCAGTTCCGGCTTCTGCGCATCGTCCTCGACGACGACTTCGAGCTCGTCGTTGCCGGCCTGCTTCACCGCCAGCATGAAGCCGTCGCGCACGTCGACGCCCAGCCCCGCTCCGCCGCCCGAAAGCGTGGTGATCATGCCCACCTTGACCGGCTCGGCCATGGCCGAACCCGCTACGCTCATGGAAAGGGCAAACAGCCCGGCTGCAATCATTTTCTTCATTGGTTCAACTCCCTTTGTTCCCGTCTGGTGGCTGCGGGCGCTGAATGCGCTCCTTGGCCTCTCATTGCCATCCCACCCGAACCGGGCAGGATAGTTCCACATCGGCGCGCCGTAGAAAATAACAAAGACAAGCGGTCATGAACGGCGGCACCGTGTCCTTTCACTGCCCCTCCCGCAACCGGAAGCGCTGTATCTTTCCAGTCGCCGTCTTGGGCAAGCTTTCCACGAAAACGATCGAGCGTGGATATTTGTAGGGCGCAATGACCGCCTTCACATGGTCTTGCAGGCGCTTGACGGTCGCCTGATCGCAGGCGACACCGGAAGCAACGACCACGTGGGCCTGGACGATCTGCCCGCGCTCGGCGTCCTCGGCGCCGATAACCGCGCATTCGGCCACATCCGCGTGAGCCAGCAGCGCCGCCTCGACTTCGGGTCCGGCGATATTGTAGCCGGCGGAAACGATCATGTCGTCGGAGCGCGCGGCGAAGTGGAAGCGGCCTTCCTCATCCTCAATGAAGGAATCGCCCGTCAAATTCCAGCCGTCGCGCACATAGTCCTTCTGCCGGTCGTCGGCGAGATAGCGGCAGCCGGTGGGGCCGCGTACGGCCAGCCGGCCGATCTCGCCGCGCGGCACCTCGTTCATGTCCTCGTCGACGACGCGCGCCTCATACCCCGTCACCGGCCTTCCGGTGCAGGCGGGGCGCATGTCGTCGAAGCGGTTCGAGATGAAAATATGCAGCATCTCGGTCGCGCCGATGCCGTCGAGAATGGGCTTGCCCGTCTTGCGCAGCCATTCCTCGCAGACCGGGCCCGGTAACGTCTCGCCCGCGGAGACCGCCGCGCGCAGCGAGGAAAGGTCGGCCCCTTCATCCATGGCCGCCAGCATGGCGCGGTAGGCGGTGGGGGCGGTGAAGCTGACCGTCGCGCGGTATTTTTCGATGATCTCGATCATGTTCGGCGGCGTCGCGCTTTCCAGGAGCGTGGCGGCGGCGCCGAAGCGCAATGGAAAAATCGCCAGCCCGCCGAGCCCGAAGGTGAAGGCCAGCGGCGGCGAGCCGACGAAAACGTCGTCCGGCGTGACCTGGAGCACTTCCTTCGCATAGCCGTCGGCGATGATCAGCAGGTCGCGGTGGAAATGCATGGTCGCCTTGGGAATGCCGGTGGTGCCCGAGGTGAAGCCCAGCAGCGCAACATCGTCGCGCCCCGTCTTCACCGCATCGAACCTTACCGGCTTGTTGAGCGCGATGCGGTCGAGCTCGGCGTCGAAATTGGCCGTGCCGTCGAAGCCTACCACCTGCTTCAAGTATCTGCTGTCCTTGGCGCAAGCGACGAGCTCATCCTTGATGCGCGTGTCGCAGAGCGCCAGCGCGACCTCGGCCTTGTCGACGATCTTGGCGAGCTCGCCGGCGCGCAGCATCGGCATCGTGTTGACGACCACCGCCCCAGCCTTGGTGGCGGCCAACCAGCAGGCGACCATGGCGGGATTGTTGGCCGAGCGGATCAGGATCCGATGGCCCGGCTTAACGCCGTAATCTTCAACCAGGGCATGGGCGAGCCGGCTGGTCCAGTCGGCCAACTCCTTATAGGTGCGCTGCCGGCCATTGCCGATCAGCGCGACATGATCGCCGAATCCCTTCTCCACCATGCAATCGGTAAGTTCGACGCCGGCGTTCAGATATTCTGGATAATCGAACCCCTCCAGAAGGAAGTCCGGCCATTGATCTGGCGGCGGGAGGTTGTCCCGCGTGAATGTATCGACATGCGCCGATGGTCCCAGCATTGGAGCTCACCCTCATTTATCTTCTTGTTGGAGCACGATCTTTTCCGAAAACCGATGCCCGCTTTTCGGGATCGCGCTCTAGCTGCCGTGCTATCACGACCTTCTGCACGTCCGACGCCCCTTCATAGATGCGCAGCGCCCTTATCTCCCGGTAAAGGCTCTCGACGATGTGTCCGCGCCGAACGCCGTCGCCGCCGTGGATCTGCACGGCCTTGTCGATGACCTCCTGGGCGCGATCGGTAGCGTAGAGCTTGGCCATGGCCGCTTCGCGTGTCACGCGCGGCGCGCCCATATCCTTTGCCCATGCGGCGCGGTAGACGAGCAGTGCCGCCGCATCGACGTCCAGAGCCATATCCGCCAGGTGCCCCTGCACCATCTGCAGATCGAACAGCGGCGCGCCGAAGAGTTGGCGGCTCGATGCCCGCGCGATCGATTCGTCCAGCGCGCGGCGGGCGAAACCGAGCGCCGCCGCGCCGACCGTCGAACGGAAGACGTCGAGCACCGACATGGCGATCCTGAAGCCGTCGCCCGGCTTGCCGATCATGGCGGAGGCCGGGACGCGCACATCCTGGAACGATAGGCTCGCGAGCGGGTGCGGCGCGACGACCTCGATGCGCTCGGCGATCTTCAGCCCTGGCGTATCGGCCGGCACCAGGAAGGCGGAAAGACCCTTGGCGCCCGGCGCTTCGCCGGTGCGCGCGATGACGGTGTAGATATCGGCGATGCCGCCATTGGAGATCCAGGTTTTCTCGCCCGACAGAATGAAATCCCCTCCATCCCGCCTGGCGGTCATATCCATATTGGCGACATCGGACCCGGACCGCGGCTCGGAAAGCGCGAAGGCGGAAATCGCCTCGCCCTTGCGGGTCTTCCGCAGCCAATTTCGCTGTTGGTCGCTGCCGAACAGGCTGATGGCGCCGGTGCCTAGCCCCTGCATCGCAAAGGCGAAGTCGGCCAACCCGTCATGCCGCGCCAGCGTCTCGCGCGCGATGCACAAGGTGCGCACGTCAAGCGGTCCGGGAGCTGTCGTGTCGAGCGCCGTCGGTTCCAGGATGCCGGCCTTGCCGAGCTTGGCCACGAGATCGCGGCAGGCGGCATCGACATCGCCGTGGTCGACCGGCAAATTAGCGGCGCACCAAGCCTCCAGCCGCTCCGCCCAGTCGCGGTGGCGCTGTTCGAGGAAGGGCCAGTCGAGGAAGGAGCGGTCAGGCATCAATCCCCCTCGAAAACCGGTGTCTTCTTTTCGACGAAAGCGCGGTAAGCGCGCTTGAAGTCGCGGGTCTGCATGCAGATCGCCTGCGCCTGCGCCTCGGCCTCGATGGCCTGCTCCAGCCCCATCGACCATTCCTGGTTAAGCTGGGTTTTGGTGATGCCGTGGGCGAAGGTAGGGCCGGAGGCAATGCGCGCGGCCAAGGCCAGCGCCTCGGCTTCCAACTGGCCCGTCTCGACCAGCCGATTGTAGAAGCCCCAGCGCTCGCCCTCCTCGCCGCTCATGGACCGGCCGGTATAGAGCAGTTCCGCCGCGCGGCCCTGGCCGATAATGCGCGGCAGCATCGCGCAGGCACCCATGTCACAGCCAGCAAGACCCACGCGGGTGAAAAGGAAGGCCGTCTTCGCCTCCGGCGTCGCCAGGCGAATGTCGGAGGCCATGGCGATGATCGCGCCGGCCCCCACGGCCACGCCGTCCACCGCTGCAACGATCGGCTTCTGGCAATTCAGCATCGCCTTGACCAGATCGCCGGTCATGCGGGTGAAGGCGAGCAGGCCCTTCATATCCCTGCCGACGAGGGAGCCGATGATGTCGTGCACATCGCCGCCCGAGCAGAAATTGCCGCCATTGGGCAGGAAAACCACTGCGTCGACATCGTCGGCATAGGGCAGCGCGCGAAACATGTCGCGCAACTCGGCATAGGAATCGAAGGTAAGGGGGTTCTTCCTGTCGGGCCGGTCGAGTTGGACAAGGGCCACGCTGCCCTCCATCCTCCACAGGAAATGTTCGGGCTTCAGCCCTGCCATTGCGGCCATTTTCAGCCCTCCCAATCGCTTCTGAACGCCTTGAGCTTGGAGGAGAGCTCGCGCGCCTCCGTCTCGCCCACTCCGGCCAGCAACTCGTCCACCCACACCTCGTGGGCCTCGGCCATCCGCGCGAAGGTTTCGCGCCCGGCCGCCGTCAGCCGCACGATGCTGGTTCGCCGGTCGCCTTCGCGCTTGCTGCGGGCCACATAGCCGTCGGCCACCAGGCGGTCCACGATGCCGGTCACGTTGCCGTTGGACACCAGCAGGAAGCGCGAGAGATCGGTCATCGCCATCCCGCCGGTCTCCCGGTAGAGCGCCGCCATCACGTCGAAGCGCGGCAGAGTGGAGCCGAAATCCCGCTTCAGCCTCTCACGCAGTTCGCTTTCGATCGAGCGCGATGCCCTGAGCAGCCTGATCCACAGACGCAGCCTTTCCTTGCTGTCCGTGCCGGGCCTTTCGGCCGTCAGTGGAGCGCTCACCATGTTTCTCCTCCGCAAACCGAAATCGTCTGCCCGCTCACGGAGCGCGCGCCGTCGCTGACGAGCCACTGGACCGCGGACGCCACTTCGTCCGGCTGAATGAACCTGCCCTGCGGGTTGACGGCGGCCAGGCCGGCGCGCGCTTCCTCGCGGCTGCGCCCGGTTTTCTCGGTGATGCGCGCGACGGTTTCGGTGAGCATTTCCGTCTCCACGAAGCCGGGGCAGACCGCATTTACCGTGACGCCCGTCGCGGCAAGCTCGCTGGCGAGCGCCCGCATCAGGCCGACAACCCCATGCTTGGAGGCCACATAGGGCGCCACATAGGCATAACCCTTTATGCCGGCGGTCGAGGCGAGGAAGACGATCCTGCCGGTTCCCTGCTCCCTCATCCGGGCCAAGGCCGGCTTTACGGTCAAGAAAGCGCCCGTGAGGTTGACGTTGACGATGCGGTTCCACTCGTCGAGCGATATCTTGTGCGCCGGCGCGCTGGAGGCGATGCCGGCATTGGCGACGACGATGTCGAAGGGCCCACGAGCGGCCTCCGCCTTTGCATACAGCGCTGCGATGGACGCCTCATCCGTTACGTCCGCAACGAGGGCGTGGACGTTTTCATGCTCCGTCGCGACCGCCTCGAGGGGCTCCAGCCGCCGTCCGCAAACGGTCACCGCGATGCCGGCTCCCGCCAGCGCAACGGCGACGGCCTTGCCCACCCCGGAGCCGCCGCCCGTCACCAATGCGTGACGCGATCCTGCCATCATACCTTCCCCGTCATCTGCTCGGCTCTTTCGGCGAGCCGGTAAAGCTGATCGCGGCCCGGCAGGTATGGATCGGGCCATGCGACGCCCCTGTCGCAGAGCCGGGCCGCCGCGTGGAGCGTCCAGTAGGGATCGGCCAGATGCGGGCGGGCGAGGCAGACGAGGTCGGCGCGGCCCGCCATCAGGATAGAGTTCACGTGGTCGGGCTCGTAGATATTGCCCACCGCCATGGTGGCCATGCCGGTCTCGTTGCGGATGCGGTCCGAGAAGGGGGTCTGGAACATGCGCCCGTAGACGGGCCTTGCAAGCTTCGAGGTCTGCCCCGCCGAAACGTCGCAGATGTCGACGCCGGCGGTCCGCAGCATCCGCGCGATCTCGACGGCGTCGGCAGGCGTTATGCCGTCGTCGCCAACCCAGTCATTGGCCGAAATGCGGACCGAGATCGGCTTGTCGTCCGGCCATACGGCACGCACCGCGTGGAAGACTTCCAGCGGATAGCGCATGCGGTTATGCAGGTTGCCGCCATATTCGTCCGTGCGCCTGTTGGTCAGGGGCGAGATGAAGGAGGAAAGCAGATAGCCGTGGGCGAAGTGCAGCTCCAGCATGTCGAAGCCGCAGCGCTCGGCCATCCTTGCCGACGAAACGAACTGATCGCGCACCATATCCATGTCGGCGCGGTCCATTTCCCTCGGTACCTGGTTGCGGTCCGACCAAGGCACCGGCGATGCAGCCATAAGCGGCCAGTTTCCGTCGGGAAGCGGCGCATCCATCTCCTCCCAGCCGAGTTGGGTGGACCCCTTCGGACCGGAATGGCCGATCTGGGCGCAGATTTTGGCCTCGGTCTCGGCATGCACGAAATCGACGATGCGCTTCCACGCGGCCTCGTGTTCCGGCTTGTAGAAGCCAGGACACCCCGGCGTGATGCGGCCTTCCGGCGAAACGCAGGTCATCTCGATATGGACGAGGCCGGCCCCGCCCTTGGCCCGCTCGCAATAATGCACGAAATGCCAGTCGGTGGGGCAGCCATCGACCGCCTTGTACTGCGCCATGGGCGAGACGACGACGCGGTTCTTCAGGCGCAGCCCGCGCAACTGGTACGGAGCGAACATGGGCGGGCGGCTGACATTGCTTCCCGCGCCCGCCTGCCGCTGGAACCACCCTTCCGCCCCGGCAAGCCATTCGGGATCGCGCAGGCGCAGGTTTTCGTGGCTGATGCGCTGGGAGCGGGTCAGAAGCGAATAGTTGAACTGCACCGGATCGAGATCGAGGTAACGCTCCACCTCCTCGAACCATTCGAGCGAATTGCGCGCGGCCGATTGCAACCGCAGAACCTCCAGCCGCCGTGCATCCTCATATTTGGCGAAGGCCCCGTCCAGCGTGGGTTCGGAATGCAGGTAGTCAGCCAGCGCGATGGCGCTTTCCAGCGCCAGCTTGGTGCCGGACCCTATGGAAAAATGCGCGCTGGCCGCGGCATCGCCCATTAACGCCAAGTTCTCGTGCGACCAGCGCTCGCACAATACGCGCGGAAAGCTGATCCACGCCGAGCCGCGAATGTGGCTGGCGTTCGACATCAGCCTGTGGCCGCCCAGATGATCCTTGAAGATCGTCTCGCAGGTGGCGATGGACTCTTCCTTCGTCATGTCGGCAAAGCCGAACCTGTCATAGGTCTGCTGCGAGCACTCGACGATGAAGGTCGCCGTATCAGCGTCGAACTGGTAGGCATGCGCCCATACCCAGCCATGCGGGGTCTTTTCGAAGATGAAGGTGAAGGCGTCGTCGAATTTCTGATGGGTGCCGAGCCAGACGAACTTGCACTTGCGCACGTCGATATCCGGCTTGAACACCTCCGGGAACGCCGCGCGCGACTTCGAGTTCAGCCCGTCGGCGGCCAGCACCATGTCGTATTCGGCCATGAACGGGCGCGGATCGTCGACTTCCGAACTGAAGCGTAGGTCGACGCCGAGCGCGCGAGCACGTTCCTGCAGAAGGAGAAGCAGCCGCATGCGGCCGATGCCGCAGAAGCCATGGCCAGTCGAAACCGTGCGCGTCCCCTTGTGGATGACGGCGATGTCGTCCCAATAGGCGAAATGCTCGCGAATGCTGGCGGCGCTCACCGGGTCGTTTTCGGCCAGGTTGTCCAGCGTTTCGTCGGAAAGGACAACGCCCCAGCCGAAAGTGTCGTCCGGCCTGTTGCGCTCGAACACCGTCACTTGGTGATCGGCGTTACGCAGCTTCATCGAGATTGCGAAGTAGAGGCCGGCAGGCCCGCCGCCAAGGACAGCTATCTTCATCGCCTTCTCCTCTCTTCAGAAAAAGCATCGCACCGCCCGGAATATATTTCAAGTATGAAATTTTAACGTTGAAGCAATCCGCCGAACGCTGCATCGTGGTTTCCACGGGCGTGACAGCGGCGGGACCGCGCGCTATGCAGCCACAGGAGGGGAAGATGGCGTTTGAAAGATACATCACAGATTGGGACGACGCCTATGCCAACGGGCCCAATATTCCCGGCGGCGATCGCTGGCCGCAGGCCTGGTCCGAGGCGGCTGTGCCCTTTCGCGTGGCGATGCTGGCGGCGGGCCGTGCCGAGCTGGACATCGCCTATGGCGAGGGGCCGCGCAACAGGTTCGATCTGTTCCTGCCGGAACGGGCGCCGCGCGGTCTGTTCATCTTCATCCATGGCGGTTTCTGGACGAAGCTCGACAAGAGCTTCTGGTCGCACCTGTCCGAAGGCGCGCTGGCGCGGGGCATGGCGGTCGCCATGCCTTCCTACACGCTATGCCCGCAGATCCGCATCGCCGGCATCGGGGAGGAAATCGCGCGCGCAGTGGAGGCTGCAGCAGATCGGATCGACGGCCCCATATGGCTTTCCGGGCATTCGGCGGGCGGGCATCTGGCCACCCGCATGGTAACGGAGACGACGCCGCTGGCCGAAAATGTCGGCGAGCGCATAAAGACAGTTCTTTCGATTTCCGGCGTCCACGACCTGCGCCCGATCATGCGCACGGGGATGAACGGGCAGCTGCTTCTGGACGAGGCCGAGGCAGCGGTCGAGAGCCCGGCGCTTCTCGCTCCCCGCGCCGGTACAAGGCTCATCTGCTGGGTTGGAGCCGCCGAGCGCGCGGAATTCGTCCGCCAGAACGCGTTGCTCGCCAATGTCTGGACGGGCCTCGGCGCGCGCACCGTGGCGGTCGAGGAGCCGGACCGTCACCATTTCGACGTTATCGATGGCCTAAAGTCGCCCCATCATCCAATGCTTGACGCCCTGTTGACAGACCGAAGCTGAGGGCGGAGCCTCGGCGAGACAATTCCGGAAAGAAGAGATGAGACCCGTATTCGTTCAATTGCGCTGCCAGCCCGGCAAGACCTATGAAGTCGCCGACATGCTCTATGAGCGGGAGATTGCCTCCGAGCTCTATTCGACCAGCGGCGAATTTGATCTCCTTCTGAAGGTCTACATCGAAGACGGCGTCGACGTCGGGAAGTTCATCAACGACAATGTCGCCAATGTTCCCGGCATCGTCCGTTCGCTCACGACGCTGACATTCAAGGCCTTCTGAAGCCTAGCGCATCGTGCTTTGCTTCTCGAAGTACCGCGGTACTGCAGAGCCCTTCACGCCCGGGCCGCGATCCTGTACGAAACTCCCTCGGAACGCTGGTAGCACGAGGAGGAACCATGAAACGCTCGCGCGTGAACGAGATATTGCGGTCGGGGGAAGAGTTCATAGGGTCCTTCGGCTACGTTCTGCCGCCCTTCGCTAACCTGACGCCGGCCGAAATGAAGGATCGCCGGGGCGAGATCGACAGTATTGTCCTGCGGCGGCTGGGCTGGGACATCACGGACTATGGCGTGGGCGATTTTGACAATCGGGGCCTTTTTCTCTTCACCGCGCGCAACGGCGATGCCAGCGACCTCCAACAGGGCCGCGGCATGCTCTATGCCGAAAAGATCATGATTTCCCGCAAGGACCAGATCTCGCCCATGCACCGGCACGTGATCAAGGCGGAAGACATCATCAACCGCGGCGGCGGCACGCTGTGCATCAAGCTGTACGCGTCGGCCCCGGACGGCGCCATCGACGATAGCGCAGACATCGCCGTGCCCACCGACGGCGTCATCCGCGAATTCGGGGCGGGCGAGGTGCTGTCGCTTTCGCCGGGCGAGAGCGTCACTCTCATGCCGGGCGTCTGGCACGAGTTCTGGGGCGAAGGCTCGGACGTGCTGATCGGCGAAGTATCCACCGTCAATGACGACCTGACCGACAACATCTTTGCCGAGCCGATAGATCGCTTTTCGGAGATCGAAGAGGATGAGGAGCCGTACCGGCTCCTGGTCTCCGACTATGACAAATGGCTGTCCTGACCGGAATGAGCATGCGCCTTTCATCCGTGGGCGAGCTGGCCGATCGGCTGATTGCCCAGGCCGGAGACAGACGCCGTTTCGTTGCCGCGATAGCGGGAGCGCCCGGCTCTGGGAAATCGACCATTGCGGCCGAACTTTGCGTGGAAATCGGCGCGCGAGGCGTGAAATGCGCCGTCGTGCCCATGGACGGCTTCCATTATGACGACGCCGTTCTTGCCGAAAAAGGCCTGTCCTCGCGCAAGGGCGCGCCCGAGACTTTCGACTTCGCGGGGCTTCGCACACTGCTTCGTCGCCTGCGGGAGGAGAGCGGCGAGGTTGCAATTCCGCTATTCGACCGTAGCATGGAGCTATCACGGGCCGCCGCCGCCATTGTGGATGGCGATACGCGGATAGTCCTGGTCGAGGGCAACTACCTGCTGCTGGACGAAGAGCCGTGGCGCGGACTTGCGGACATGTTCGATGCTTCGTGCTATCTGGACGTGCCGCGCCCGGAGCTTGAGCGGCGGCTTCTGGAGCGCTGGCGAAAGCATGGACGCGCGCAGGACGATGCGCGGCGATGGGTCGCGACCAACGACCTGCCCAATGCCGATAGGGTGATCGCGCATTCTCGCCTGCCCGATATCATCTTGTGAAGGCGGAACCAGGAACCGCGGTGCCATAGCGGCGTTTTCCCCGTCCATCTATCGGGGACACGGACAAAAATCTCAAGGAGTAGACCGACATGGATGCAACGGCGACACATGCCCCCGGTATGGGAGGAAAGACCGCTTGGCGCGGATTGCCGATACTTATAGCGCTGCTCATTCTGGTCGGGCCCGTCACCGATCTGCCGGGATTTGCCCAAGGGCTCGACCGCGAAGAGGCGATCGACGCAATCGTCGGCTCGGACGTGAAAACGGCCGAAACCGGCAAGGAAGCCCAGGTGGATCGGGTGGTGACAGCGGTCGAGAATGCAATGGAAAGTACCCAGGAGGTCCGTAAGGCCTTCAGCCTCGACACGCTCGAGATCGTGTTCGTCCCCGAATTGGCCGGGCGGGTCAAGGAAGCGGTTTCCGAACATGACGAAGAAATCGAAGCCCTGCGTGACGCCATAGAGGGCAGCGCCATGTTTTATCATGCGGTCGATTCCCGCTCCATCATGCTCAGCGACATCATTGCAGTCGAGTTTGCCGACGATAACACGGTGACGATATTTGTGCACGGCAAAGAGAGTTAGGCTGCAAACCTCCCATGAGGCTTGCCGCCCGCCGTGGATTGGGGTCATATGCACTCAAAGGGACGTCCCCGTGTCCAGACCAGGCAGCAGCCTGCAGGCACGGAAGCAGTACGATCATGGAGGGGCCTGAAATGGGCGTTGACGGTCAACAGCATACCGATGAGATTGGCGAGAAAATTCTCGCCAAGATCAAGGCCCATGCAGAGGGCGACACGAACGTCACCCTGTCTACCCCACTGACCGACCTTGGCATTCACTCGCTGGAACTGACGGAAATCATCTTTGACCTCGAGGAAGAATTCGGCATCGAGGTGGAGATGAACACGGCGGAAGCATGGGAGCACCTAAGCACGGTGCGCGACATTGTTGAATCGGTGCGCAAACTGGTCGACGACAAAGCTTGAATATGGCCGGAAAGCGTATCGTCATTACCGGCCTCGGCGGGATTTGCTCGCTCGGCACGGATGCACCGGCGATCTGGCAGGCGATGCGTGCGGGCCGCGCGGCGATCGGCCCCGTGGAAAACGAGGACCTGCATGAGGTCAAGATAAGGATCGGCGGCGAGATCAAGGCGCTGCCCGACCATGGTATCGACCGCAAGCGCATCGCCACGATGGACCGATTCAGCCTGCTGGCCGCAATCGCCGCCGGTGAGGCGCTGAAGCAGTCGGGCCTTCACATCGGCGAGGACGACCGGCACCGCATCGGGGCGGTCGTGGGTGTCGGCATATGCGGCTGGCATTCCATCGAGGAAAACTATCGGGCGATCCTGCTCGAAGGCAAAAGCCGGGCGAGCATTTTCAGCGTGCCGCGCGTCATGCCCGGGGCGGCGGCTGGCCAGGTATCCATGGTGCATGGTCTCAAAGGTCCCGTCTTCGGTGCCACATCCGCCTGCTCCTCGTCGAACCACGCCATCGCAGCGGCGGCAGACCAGTTGCTTCTGGGGCGCGCCGACGTGATGCTGGCCGGCGGGGCGGACGCGCCACTGGTCTACGGCGTGATGAAAGGCTGGGAAGCATTGCGCGTGCTGGCGACAGATACCTGCCGGCCCTTCTCCGCCGACCGGCAGGGGCTGGTGCTGGGCGAAGGCGCGGGGATCGTCGTGCTGGAGACGCTGGAGCATGCGCTTGCCCGCGGCGCGCACATCCTGGCCGAGCTTGCGGGAACGGGCATGTCGGCCGACGCCTCAGACATCGTTGCCCCGACCGTGGAAGGGCCTGTTCGGGCCATGCAGGCATGTCTTGCGGAGGCGGGGATCGCGCCGGAAGATGTGGACTACATCAACGCCCATGGCACCGGCACGAAAGCCAATGACCGCATCGAGACGGAGGCGATCAAGCGGGTGTTCGGCGGCCATGCGCGCAGACTCTCGATATCCTCCACAAAGTCGATGCACGGCCATTGCCTCGGCGCCTCCGGTGCCATCGAACTGATCGCCTGCATCAACGCGCTGCGCGAGAACGTGGTGCCGCCCACCGCGGGCTTCCGAGAAGCCGATCCGGATTGCGACCTCGACGTGACGCCGAACGAGGCTCGTGCGCGATCCGTGAACGTGGCGATCAGCAACAGTTTCGCCTTTGGCGGAACCAATGCCGTGCTCGCGGTCACGTCTCCGCCTAATACCTGATACCGGAAGTCAACTATTGCTGGTCTAGCCGATTCCCTTTAAAGGTCGGCAGAGATGGTTTCCTGATCAGGCAATTCAGGAAAACCATCAACGAGGCCGCATGCCCGCCGGCATGCATTGGCTCCAATCCTGCTCCGGAGGAATTCATATGAGGATCGCACTTGCCCTGTTCTCAGGTCTGACCGTGACGGCCGCTCAGGCGGCCGAACCGGCAGATGTCCTGACGACCTATGCGGATATCGCCCTGGCCGGCTACGAAGACAGCCTTGTGACCGCGCGGGCCCTGGATGAAAAGATCGAGGCGCTTGTTGCCGATCCGTCAGCGGAGGCGCTCGAGGCGGCGAAGCAGGCCTGGCTTGCCGCACGGGTTCCTTATCAGCAGACCGAGGCCTACCGCTTCGGCAATCCGATCGTCGACGACTGGGAAGGCCGCGTGAACGCCTGGCCGCTGGATGAAGGCCTGATCGACTATGTCGACGCCGGCTATGGCACGGAGTCGGACGCGAATAGCTTCTACACGGTCAATGTGATCACCAACGACAAGATCAATGTGGGCGGTGAGGAGATCAACGCTTCCACGATCACGCCGGCGGTCATCCAGTCGCTGCACGAGGCCGGCGGCATCGAATCGAACGTGGCCACCGGCTATCACGCCATCGAGTTCCTGCTTTGGGGGCAGGACCTCAACGGCACCGAGGCCGGTGCGGGCGAGCGCCCCTATACCGACTACGATCCCGCCAACTGCACCGGCGGCAATTGCGAGCGTCGCGCGCAGTATCTGTCCGCCGCCTCGCAACTGCTGATTGCGGATCTAGAGGAAATGGTCGCCAATTGGGAAGAAGGCGGTAAGGCGCGCACGAGCCTGACCGAGGGGGATCCGCAGGCGGGCCTGACGGCCATGCTCACCGGTCTCGGCTCCCTTTCCTATGGCGAACTGGCAGGCGAGCGCATGAAACTCGGCCTTCTTCTCAACGATCCGGAAGAAGAGCATGACTGCTTCTCCGACAACACGCACAACAGCCACTATTACGACATTGTGGGGATCCGGAACGTCTATTTCGGCGAGTATGAGCGCGTCGGCGGCGAGAAAGTCGAAGGTGCCAGTCTTGCCGAACTCGTCCGCGAAAAGGATTCCGCTCTTGCCGACGAAGTCGAGGCCAAGCTCGACGCCACGCTGGCCGCCGCCGAGGCCCTGAAGGCGCGCGCCGAGGAGACCGAGGCCTACGATCAAATGATCGGCGAAGGCAATGCGGAAGGCAACGCGGTCGTCCAGGCCGTGATCGACGGCCTTGTCGGCCAGACCCGCTCGCTGGAGCGTGTCATCGCATCGCTCGACCTTTCCGGCGTGACCATCGAGGGATCGGACAGCCTTGACGCACCCGACGCGGTTTTCCAGTAAACCGACTACGGGCCGCGCCCCCCTTTGGCGCGCGGCATGGCTTTGGTTCTGGAAGATGAGAATGGTCATCTCAAGATATGCGTTTGCTTTCGCGCTGGCCGGGGCCACTTGTTCCGTTCATGCCGAAAGCCCACGCCCCGACCTTTCGCCGGAGGATCGCTCGCGCGTCGAAGACGTCACCCGCCCGGCGACCGATTTCTCCAAGCCCGAGCGCTTTGAGCGCATGCAGGCCGGGGCGGCGACCACCGACAAGCTGATCAATGCCGACATCTTCTCCCAGCCGTCGGCCAATCTGGATTTCGAGGACCAGCAGCGCTTTCTCCTGGGCAATGGTCTTTTCCGCAAGGACTGGGTCTCGTCCCCATCCTCCACCCAGGCTTCCGACGGGCTTGGGCCCCTGTTCAACGCCCGCGCCTGCCAGTCGTGCCATATAAAGGACGGTCGGGGCCATGCGCCCGCGTCGGCGGAGGATTCCGCCGTCTCCATGCTCGTCCGTCTGTCGGTTCCGCCGAGCAGCGATCAGGAGAAGGAGATTCTTGCAGGCTACCAGTCGGCCGTGAACGAGCCAGTCTACGGGGGTCAACTTCAGGATTTCGCGATGGCAGGCCTTCCAGCCGAAGGCCGCGTGCGCGTCGATTATGAGGACATGCCGGTGCAACTCAGCGGCGGCGAGACCGTGACCCTTCGCAAGCCGGCGCTCAGCATCGAGAACCCGGGTTTCGGCGAGATGCACCCGGACGTAATGATGTCGGCGCGCGTGGCCAATCCCATGATTGGCCTTGGCCTTCTTGAATCCATTGCGGCCGACGATATTCTGGCCGGCGCCGACCCCTACGATGCCGATGGCGACGGCATTTCCGGCCGCGCCCGCTTCGTGATCGACGAGGAGGGTGAACTGGCGCTGGGGCGCTTTGGCTGGAAGGGCAATGCGGCCAGCATCGTGCAGCAGACGGCGGATGCCTTCTCCGGCGATATGGGCCTATCGACGCCGCTGCGACCCGATCATTGGGGGGACTGCACCAAAGCTCAGGGCGATTGCCGCGTGCTGCCGCATGGCGCACAGCCTCATCTGGGCGAGCAGGAAGTGCCCGGCGACCTGCTGGAGCTTGTCGCCTTCTATGCCCGCAACCTCGCAGTGCCTGCCCGCCGCAATATCGGCGATCCGGATGTGCTGGCCGGCAAGCAGGTCTTCTACGAAACCGGTTGCGTCTCCTGCCACGCACCGAAATTCGTCACCCGCCGCGATGCGCCGCAGGAAGAACTCGCTTTCCAGCTCATCTGGCCCTATTCCGACCTGCTTCTGCACGATATGGGCGAAGACCTGGCCGATGATCGACCGGAGGGGACGGCAACCGGGCGGGAATGGCGCACGCCGCCGCTGTGGGGCATAGGTCTCACCGGGGCTGTCAGTAAGGACGCCACTTTTCTCCACGACGGCAGGGCGCGGAGCCTGCTGGAAGCCATTCTCTGGCATGGAGGGGAAGCCGAGACAGCCCGCCAGCGTGTGGTTGAAATGGAAAAGACCGAGCGGGATAGCCTGATCCGTTTCCTGGAGTCGCTTTGATGCCCATACGTTCCATTCTTTGCGCGGTCGTCCTCCTATGCGCGGGCGCTGCCGCAGCCCAGGAACAGCGTGTGCCGGAAGGGATCGGCGCCAATGTCGCGGACGGCTATGCGCGGGTCAGCCTTGAAGCCTTCGCCGGCGCAACCGCCCGGCTCCGCGCCGGCCTTGAGGCCGTTTGCGCAGAGCCCACGCGGGAAGGCCTCGACGACATGCGCGCCACCTTCGCCGATACGGTGCGCGCGTGGGGGCCGGTTTCGGTGCTGCGCTTCGGCCCGCTGGTGGCGGACAACCGTTTCGAGCGCATCTTCTTCTGGCCCGACGCGCGGGGCGTGACGCTGCGTCAGGTGCAGGGCGTTCTGGCCGAAAAGGAGCCCGAGACGGCGACCGTAGAGGGGCTTGGCGGCAAGAGCGTTGCGCTGCAGGGCCTGCCGGCGCTCGAATATGTGCTGTTCGGAACCGGGTCGGATGCGATTGGGACGGGCGAAGAGGATTTCCGCTGCCGCTACGGCGCGGCGATTGCCGGCAATGCCGCCGCACGCGCCGGCGAGCTTATCGAGGCCTGGTCGCCGGGCGCTGCCTTTCACGGCGATTTCGCGCATCCCGGCGAGGGCAACGCGCTTTACCGCTCGCCCCTGGAAGTCGCCGGTGAAGTGGTCAAGGCGCTGGGCACCAGCCTGCAGTTTGCCCGCGATGCCGAACTTCTGCCGGCCCTGGGCGAGACGCCTTCCAAGGCCAACGGCAAGCGCGCGCCGCTGTGGCGTTCCGATCTGACGTTCGACCTTGTTGGCACCCAAATCCAGGGCACGCTCGCCCTGATCGATGCGGCTGGCTTTGACGAGGCGTTGGACGAGGAACGCCAGGCCATCCTCGACGCCCTTCGTTTCGACCTGCAACATGCTCTTGAGGCGCTGGAAGAAATCGAGGCGCCCGCCGAGGCGGCCTTCGCCGACGAGCAGGACCGCGGGCGCATCGCCTATGCGTCAACTGCCCTCCAAAGCGCGAATGCGACAGTAAGCGAGCGCTTCTCGGCGGCAATCGGATTGACGATGGGATTCAATGCGCTCGACGGCGATTGACAGGCGCACGTTTTTGACGCTCGCGGGCAGCGCCGCGGCAGCGCCGCGAGCATTCGCGGACGCCGGTATGGGCGACGGCGCCCTGTTCCTCGGCGCGCGACTGAACGGTGGGCGCTACGAGGCGGCGGTCATCGACGAGAAGGCGCGCGATGTCCTCGTGCTGCCGCTCGAGGCGCGCGGCCACTCCTTCGCCATCGATGCCCCGCGCCGCCGCGCCGTCGCCTTCGCGCGCTCGCCGGGGCGTTTCGCGGTGGCATTCGGCATGGCAGGCGGCGAGCCCGTGGCCATTGCCGCCGCCGACAACCGCCATTTCTTCGGCCATGGCATATTCACGCCCGACGGCCGGCTGATGCTGGCCACCGAGAACGACTATGAGGCCGGCCGCGGCGTCGCCGGCATCTATGATGCGACCGACCGCTTTCGCCGCATCGGGGAATTTGCGACCGATGGCATCGGCCCGCATGAGGTGGTGCTGGCGGGCGATGGCAAGACGCTGTGCGTCGCCAATGGCGGCATCCTCACCCATCCCGACTATGGGCGCTCCAAGCTCAACCTAGCGACCATGAGGCCGAGCCTGACCTATGTCGATATCGCTTCCGGCGGGGTGATCGACAAGGCCGAACTCGCCCCGGAACTGCGTCAGCTTTCCATCCGCCATATGGCAGTCGACGGGGCAGGCCGTGTCTGGTTCGGCTGCCAGTACCAGGGCGAGGCTGGGGAGCGGCCACCCCTGGTGGGCCGCCACCGGCGCGGCCGGGAGGTCGAACTTTTCCCCGCGCCTTCCGAGACCCAGCGCCGCATGCGCAATTATGTCGGCTCGTTGGCGGTCGATGCTTCGGGCGACGTGCTGGCCACGTCGAGCCCGCATGGTGGGCTTGTCGTGTTCTGGGACACGGCGACGGGCCGACATCTCGGCCAGCGCGAACTCGCCGACGGCTGCGGGATCGCTCCGTTTGACCGGGGTTCGGTGCTTGCCACCAGCGGACGCGGCGCGGTCGTCAAAGCCGGGCCGGACATCATCTTACCGCTGCGCCCGCCGGACACGGACAAGCCATCCTGGGACAATCATCTAAGGCGGCTGTAGAATCACGGCCGGCGATAGCCCGTCGGTTGCCCGTAGAGCCGCGCGATGCGCGCCACCGCCTCGTCGAGCCGCTCATGGGCTACGGTCATCGTATGCCCGTTGGCGTGGATCATGTTCTTCCCGTCGGTCATGATCGCCACGTGGCCTTTCCAGAACACCAGATCGCCCCGTCGCAAGACGTTCGGATCGATGGCTTTCCCCAGCGATGCGGCTTGCATGTCGGTATCGCGCACGACGTTCCGCCCCGCCATGAAGAGGCTCAGCTGCACCAGTCCCGAGCAATCGATGCCGAAGCCGCTTGCGCCGCCCCAGAGATAGGGCGTGTGCAGGAACTGCTCGGCGGCCGCGACGTAGTCCGCCTCCGCCTCCGGCACCGGCCGCAAATGTCCGGCTATCATCGCCTCGCCGGAGGCGAGCAGGGCGTAGCGTGTGCCGCGCCTTTCCTCCCTGCCCATGACACACAGGCGCGCGCCCATCGAATGAGCGCGGACGGGAGGCATTTTCAACTCCGGCGCGGGATAGACGAAGCTGCGGGGGACGGTCACGATATGAGTCGGCGCTTTGCCTTCGGGTCCCAACGCCTCGGCAGGCACGTAGCCCACATAGGAATCGCGCCGGGACTGGACCCACGCCCAACCCTCCCGCTCCTCGAAAACCAGCACATCGTCGCCGCAAAGAAGCTGGGTATCGATCCCCGCGTCGAAGCGGGGGGCGGAACGAAGGTCGGCTACCGGCTGCGCAACGCGCGCTGGCCGGCCAGCGATATAGCGCTGCGCCTGAACCTTCCCGCGCAGGCTCTCGTCGGCCAGGTCCGGACGATAGGCGTGGAGCCTGCGGTCCAGCCCGGGCATGCCGGTCGCGTTCATGTCGGCAACTCCGCTGCCTTGGCGATGATCTGGTCGCCGAACCGTTCGACGAACAACGCACCCTCCACCGTCCGCTTCACCAGAACGCTGCGGCGATCGCGCTCGTCGCGATGGCGTGAGACGAATTTGAGACTGCCCATCGTGTCGAGCGCCCGCGTGATCACCGGTTTCGTAACCTTCAGCTTTTCCGCCAGTCCGCGCACCGTGTGCGGCGGCGGATCGAGATAGACCGTCAGCAGGATGGCCGTCTGCCGCTGGGTGAGGTCGGGCATGTCTGCCGTCACCTCCGCCAGACACACCTGCTGCCATAGTCTGAGAGCCTGGCTCGGCCTGAGCGGCACCGGCATGGTATTCGTCCGCATCGTTTCGGATGCGTATCAGTCTGCCGGTGATTCACGGCCTTGGCAAGATCCCGAAGGAGGCTCAGCCGAAGCGCTCCCGCAGCACACGCTCGATGGCACGGATAGCCTGGGCTTCTCCGCCCACCGGCGCAGCCGGTTTTTCGTTGGGATTCCAGCCATAAATGTCGAAATGCGCCCAGCTCTTTGCTTTTTCCACGAAACGCTCGAGAAACAGCGCCGCCGTGACCGATCCTGCGAAGCCGTCTGAAGTGACATTGTTCAAGTCCGCCACGCGGGAATTGAGCTTTTCGGCGTAAGGGCGCCACAGGGGCATGCGCCACATGGGATCCGCCACCGCCTCGCCCGCGTCGGTAAGCGCAGAGGCCAGCGTTTCGTCATGCGTAAAGAAAGGCGGCAGATCGGGACCGAGCGCAACGCGAGCCGCACCGGTCAGCGTCGCCATGTCGATCACGATCTCCGGCGCTTCCTCGTCGCCCAGCGCCAGAGCGTCGGCCAGCACGAGCCTACCTTCCGCATCGGTGTTGCCTATCTCGACGGTCAGACCCTTGCGGCTGGTTAGAATGTCGCTCGGCCGGAAAGCGTTTCCGGAAATGGCATTCTCCACCGCCGGAATGAGGACACGCAGCCTGACCGGCAGGCGCGCGGCCATGATCATCCGGGCGAGGCCCAGAACGTTTGCGGCCCCGCCCATGTCCTTCTTCATGAGCAGCATGCCGCTGGCCGGCTTGATGTCGAGCCCGCCTGTGTCGAAGCAAACGCCCTTGCCTACCAGCGTCACCTTCGGCGCGCCTTCCTGGCCCCATTGGAGGTCGATCAGACGGGGAGCCTGTTCGGCCGCCCGTCCGACCGCGTGGATCATGGGAAGATTATTGGCCAACAGTTCGTCGCCGCGCACGGCGCTGACCTTGGCGTTGAATGCCTGGCCAAGCCGGTGAGCCGCTTCTTCCAATGCGTCCGGCCCCATGTCGTTGGCCGGCGTGTTGATGAGGTCGCGCGCAAGGAACACGCCTTCAGCAAGACGCACCGCCGCCTCGACATCGGCGCCTTCGGGCGCGGCAAAGCGCACGTCGCGTGTCGGTTTCTTGCCATAGCGGGTGAAGGCGTAGCTGCCGAGCACAAGCGCCAGGGCTGCCAGGTTCGGGTCTTCCGGTGCAGTGGCGAAATGCCACGCGCCTTCCGGCAGCAGCCGCGCCAGACGGCCCAGCGCCAGCGGGGCTGGGGCCTTGCCCAGGCCGAAGAAGACGCCGGCCAGCGCTCCGTCGTCATCCGGAAAGGCGAGCAGTTCGCCGCTTCCACCGGAAAAGCCGTTTGCCTGTGCCCATGCGAGGGCAGCCTCGCCGGCGCCACTTTGCTCCAGCTTTTCGTCCGCGACCAGGTAGACGGGGCGCGAATGCGCTTCTCTGGCGCTTGCGAGAGTCAGAGGCATGAGACGGCGTCCTTGAACTGTGGCAGCGAGGCCCGTGATTAACATTCCATTAGGGTTAACGGAATACTTATGCGTGTGAATGGTTCAGTTCAGGAGGGCCGGCGGGATGGCTACAAGGGCTTTGGGGGCAAGCGCCAGGCGCATGGCGACAGTGGCGGCGACGCTCATAGTGGCGTTCAGCGTCGCCGGGTGCGCGGCCAGCCGCAAGGTCAGCCAGATAACCACCGGCTCGATCGGGCGCATGGCCGAGCGGCCGATCGATTCCATGTCCGCATCCGAACTCCAGCAAGCTGCATCCAGCCTCGGCAAGCGCTATGCGCAGAACCCGAAGGATAAGCCGGTCGCCCTGCGTTATGCCTCGATCCTCCAGATGAGCGGCCACACCGATCAGTCGCTTGCCGTCATGCGCAAGCTGGCGATCGATTATTCCAAGGATCGCGACGTGCTGGCCGCCTACGGAAAGGCGCTTGCCGCGGCCGGCGAGCTGGAGCCGGCCCTCGACGCGGTTCGCCGCGCCCAGACGCCGGAATACCCGGATTGGCGGTTGCTGTCGGCCGAAGGGGCGATTCTCGACCAGCTCGGGCAGGCTGCGGCCGCGCGCGACCTCTATCAGCGCGCTCTCGGCATGAAGCCCGACGAACCCTCGATCCTGTCGAATATGGGCATGTCCTACCTGCTGGAAGGCGACCTTCAGACCGCAGAGAAATACATGAGCCAGGCTGCCGCAGCCCCCGGTGCCGACAGCCGGGTGCGCCAAAACCTGGCCCTGGTGATCGGGCTGCAAGGCCGCTTCTCCGACGCCGAAAAGATCGCGCGCCAGGAACTTTCGCCCGACCAGGCCGAAGCCAATGTAGCCTATCTGCGCTCCATGCTCGCCCAGAACAATTCGTGGGCCCAGATCGCCAGCGAAGACGAGAAGCGAAACTAGCCCCTTCCGCCGGTTTGGTTCACAGTCTGGATCAGAACCGGTTCCCCTTTCTTGCGAAATTGCCCTATTGTGCCCACCATGACCGATCGAACCAGGCTGAGCGACGAAGAGCTGGAGCGCTACGCCAGGCACATCGTGCTGCCGGAGATCGGCGGCGCCGGACAGCAGAAGCTGAAGCGAGCGCGCGTCCTGGTGCTGGGCGCCGGCGGGCTTGGCGCCCCGGTGCTGCAGTATCTTGCCGCCGCCGGCGTGGGCACATTGGGTATCGTCGACCACGACACAGTGTCGCTTTCCAACCTCCAGCGCCAGGTCATCCACAGCGCCGAGACCATAGGCACGCTCAAGACGCGCAGTGCGCGCGAGGCCATCGGCCGCCTGAACCCGCATGTGAATGTCGAAGGGCATGAACTGCGTCTGGATGCCGGCAACGCCGAAGCGCTGGTCGCGCAGTATGACCTGGCGATCGACGGCTCCGACAATTTCGAGGCGCGCTATGCGCTGGCCGACGCCTGCGCGGCGACAGAAAAGCCGCTCGTGACTGCCGCTGTGGGCCGATTCGACGGCACCATCACCGTGCTTAAGCCTTTTGCCCTCGACAAGGACGGCGCCCGCCTGCCTTCCTTCCGCGATCTCTTCCCCGAAGCCCCTCCAGCGGGCCTGGTGCCATCTTGCGCGGAGGCAGGCATCGTCGGAGCGCTCACTGGCGTCATGGGCGCGCTAGAGGCCATGGAGGCGATCAAGCTGATCACCGGCACCGGTGACCCGTTGCTCGGCCGTCTCCTCATCTACGATGCGCTGTCGGCACGTTTCGAAACGATCCGCTACCGCCCCCACTGACCGGCGGGCGTCACTCCAGTTTGCTCCCGGCGGCTTCACAGAAGCGCCGATATGACCCAACCGATTGTTTTTAATAAGTTCCCGGACAGAAGGCCGGCTTCCACTTTGCCTGGAATCGTTTCATAGAACGACGGGCGGGTCGAAGCGGCCATTGAACGACCGCTCAAGCACGAAGGTCCGGCCGGCATCGGAGTCGGCCTCGCGCGCTTGGCCGCTCAAACCCGCATGGGCACTGGTCACAGCCATGCGGCTGGCATCATGGCCGATGAAAACCGGGCACGTCACCTGGCTTGCGGGCATGTCGATGCTGCGGATGAACTCGCCCGACGAGGACCAGGCATCGATGCGCCCGCCACCCCACCGGGCGTTCCAGAGCGTGCCTTCCGCATCGACCACCGAACCGTCGATGCCTCCTGCCATTTCATTGCCTTCGATCGTGAGGATCGGGTCGTCGACCGGCAGGCCGAGTTCCGGGTCGCAGGCGACGCGGTAGAGGCGGTTCTCGCGGGTGTCGGCAAAGAAGGCGATCGCGCCGTCCGGCGAAAAGCAGATCGAGTTGGGAATTGTAATGCGCGGGTAGAGACAGCGCAATTCCCCCTTGTAGAACCAGTAGATAGCGCCGGCCCCCTCTTCCGCCGCCTTTCCCATCGTGCCTAGCCATAGCGCGCCACAAGGATGCACCCGTGCATCGTTGGAGCGCATGTTCGGCCGGTCGGTTTCCACTTCCTGAAGCATCGTCAGATCGCCGGTGTTGCGGTCGCGCAACTGGAGGCCCGTCTCGGTCACCAGGAGCTGGCGGGCGTGGTCGACCATGGCGAGCGCGCTGGCCATGACCGGCAGATCATGCTGGAGAGCCTCACCCGTGGCCAGCGGCAACTCGATCATTTTCCGGCCCAGAATGTCGAACCAGAAAAGCGTGTCGGCCGCAGGATCGTAAGCGGGTCCTTCGCCAAGCTCGCAGGCGATACCGCAAAGGACGGAAACGCCGGTGCTGCTCATTGGATGCCTCCATCGACGATCATGGTCTGCGCCGTCATGCCGGCGGATGCCCCGGATGCCAGGAACAGGCAGGGTCCCACCATGTCCTCAGGTTGCAGGAGCCGCTTGAGGCATTGCTGTTCCAAAGTATCCTGCAAACCCTCGTCCGTCACCCATAGCTGCTTCTGACGCTCCGTCATCACCCAGCCGGGCGCAATGGCGTTGACACGTATGCCGTACGGGCCCAACGCGCCGGCGAGGCCCTTGGTGAGCCCGACCACGCCCCCCTTGGCCGCCGTATAGACGGGCAGGGTTCCAAGGTTCATCATGTAGGAGGTGGAGGTGAAATTGACGATCGAGCCGCGACCCGCCTTCTTCATGTCAGGCGTTACCGCCTGGATTGCGAAGAACTGATGGCGGAGATTGATCGCCTGGTTCCTGTCCCAGTATTCGGGCGTGACGTCCTCGATCTCATGCCGATCGTCCCACGCGGCATTGTTGACGAGCACGGAGATGGGGCCGTGGCTTTCCACGGCCCGGGCGATGGACGAACGCAACGCTTCCACGTCGCGCAGGTCTGCGTGCAGGAACAGCGGGACGTTGTCATGGGCCGCACCTAACCGGCCGACCAGGCTCTGGCCGGCATCCGCGTCGATGTCGATGAACGCCGTCCTTGCCCCCTGGGCGACGAAGCCCTCGGTCAGCGCGGCGCCGATGCCGGAGCCTCCGCCGGTAATGAGCACCGATGCGCCCTCAAGATCTGCAAAACGGCCGTTTGTCATCTGCGGCAACTCCCCGAATAAAAAATATTATTGCTGCGCCGGCCGGCGGCAAGGCCCCGATATCTAGCGCAACGGGCGGACCCGGAAAGCCGGTTCGTTGGCCCGTCCGTATCCAGATACAGTCAAGAGTGGTGTTGATCCAGGGCATTCCGCCGCAGCAGATCGCCTCTACCCGGCCACCTTGCGCAACTGCGCGCCGGGGCGCGATCGCAGAAAACCCAATGTCGCCTCGGCGTCCTTGGGTCTGCCAAAAAGATAACCCTGCCCGCCAGTGCAGCCGAACTGGATCAGCCTTTCGGCCTGCGCTTCCTCCTCGATGCCTTCGGCAACGACGTCCATGCCGAGCCCTTCGCACATGGCGAGGATGGCGCGAATGATGTGCTCGGAAGGCCGGTCGTTGAGAATGGAGGAGACGAAGGCGCGGTCGATCTTGAGCTTATCGAACTTGAAGTCGCGCAGGCGGCCCAGACTTGATTGGCCGGTACCGAAATCGTCCAAGGAGATGCGGATGCCCATGCGCCGCAGGTCTTCGACGATCTTCTCCGCCGATGCCGGATCGGACATCAGGCCGGTTTCGGTGATTTCGATTTCCAGCCGGCGCGGGTTGAAGCCCGTGCGCTCCAGTATCGCCAGTATCTGCAGGCCGGTATTGTGGTCCACCAGTTGCGAGGGCGACAGATTGAACGACAGGAACAGTTGCTCCGGCCAGTCGCGTGCCGCCTCGGTCGCCTTGCGCAAGAGAAGTTGCGAGAGCGGGCCTATGATGCCGCGCTCTTCGGCGATCGGAATGAAGGTCGCCGGCGAGATGGAGCCGAGATCGTGGTCCGTCCAGCGAGCCAGCGTTTCAAAGCCGACCGTGCGGCGGGTTTCGAGGTCGACGATGGGCTGGAAATGAGCCTCCACATCGCCGGCCGCGACAGCCCGCCTCAGTGCCTGTTCGATGCGGGTCACGCGCTTGGCGGCCTCTTCCATCTCGCGGGTGTAGACGACCACGACACCGCGGCCGGAGCGCTTTGCCTGGTAAAGAGCCGTCTCGGCCTTTGACAGGAGAAGGTCTGTGGTCTCCTCCTCCGTGTAGAAGAGCGAGCAGCCGGCCGAAGCAGAAAGGCGTGCGGTGCGGTGGCCAACGTCGTAGGGCGCCGAGAGGATCTCGATCAGCATCTTCGCGCGATCGGCGGCCGCCTCCTCGCTGAAGACCATGGGATAAAGAAAGGCGAACTCGTCGGCACCGATGCGGGTCACCGTCGAATGCTCGTCCATCGCGGCGCGCAGGCGCATGGCCACCTGCTGCAGTATCTCGTCGCCTGCCGTGCGCCCAAACAGATCGTTGATGGGCTTGAAGCCATCGAGATCCAGCACACCGATGGCAAACGGTGCCGGGTCGTCGGCGCGATCGGCAATCAGGCGATTGACCTTGTCGAAAAAGCGATGCGTGTTGCCGAGCCCCGTCAAGGGATCCGTCAGGCTCGTCTCCTCGCCCGAAAGGCCTGCCGTCAACCCGTGTGCCAGCGGGGTCTTCATGTTATTTCCCTGTGATTTCAAGGCCGTTTGGGGCGGAGGATGAAGATCAAACGTTTACGAAGCGTATCGAAGATAACATTTTCGTGTGCACAACGCCGCCGGCCCCGAGAATGATGCCCGCTTGACAGCCGGACGGGCCCGGCGTCATCTGCCGGCCTTTCCTGAACGCGCATGGAGAACCTCCACCGATGCCGCTGAAAACCGCCTTTCAGATGGACCATATCTCAAGTGTTTCGATCGCCGGCGATACGAGCTTCGCGCTGGCGCTGGAGGCGCAGAAGCGCGGGCACCAGCTTTTCCACTACACGCCGGACCGGCTCTCGCAGGTGGGCGACAAGGCGTTTGCAATGCTGGAGCCGCTTCAGGTGCGCGACGAAGCCGGCAACCATTTCACGCTGGGCAAGGCCGTGCGCACCGACCTGTCCGAGATGGATGTGGTGTTGCTCCGTCAGGACCCGCCCTTCGACATGCACTACATCACGACAACACATATCCTGGACCGCGTTCATCCCGGAACCCTCGTGGTCAACGACCCAGCATGGGTACGCAACAGCCCGGAGAAGATCTTCGTCACCGAGTTCTGCGACCTGATGCCGGATACGCTGATCACCCGTGATCCGAGAGAAGTTGACACCTTCCGCAAAGAGCACGGCGACATCATCGTAAAGCCGCTCTACGGGAATGGCGGCGCCGGCATCTTTCATCTTCAGGAAGCGGACCGCAACCTGGCGGCCCTGCTTGAACTGTTCATCCAGACCTTCCGGGAACCGTTCATCGTGCAGCGCTACCTGAAAGAAGTGCGCGACGGCGACAAGCGCATCCTGCTCATCGAGGGCGAGCCGGTGGGAGCCATCAATCGGGTGCCGGCGGAACATGATTCGCGCTCCAACATGCATGTGGGCGGACGGGCGGAACCGGCCGACATCACGGCGCGCGAGCGCGAGATATGCGCGCGCATCGGCCCCGCGCTGCGCGAGCGCGGCTTCGTGCTTGTCGGCATCGACGTCATCGGCGGCTACCTCACGGAAATCAACGTGACCTCGCCCACGGGCGTGCGCGAGGTGCAAAGGTTCGGCGGCGCCGACGTGGCGGCGCTCTTTTGGGACGCGGTGGAGACGCGGCGCGGCGCGGTGTAGACACGAACCAGACGCAGCCGGGGCCGGATGTTCCGCGCCTGCAACCTGTCGCAACCGTTCTGCAACCCGGCCATGCAACTTGTTCCCTGAATGTTCTTGCCACGTCCTGCAATCTGTGCTTGTGTTTGGGAACTGGCACGCGCCGCCGCTCCGGGCCCGGCGCGGAAGAGCCGGCACGGCAAGCTGCGGGGCAGGGGGTGGCGGATTATGGTTTCGCGCGTGCGGACGATTGCGTTCCAGGGGATCGAGGCGGTGCCCGTCGATGTCCAGGTGATGGTGGCGCCCGGCAAAATGGGCATGCATATCGTGGGCCTGGGCGACAAGGCGGTGGCGGAAAGCCGCGAACGAGTGCAGGCGGCGCTCCATGCCTCCGGACTTTCGATGCCGCCCAAGAAGGTGACGGTCAATCTGGCGCCAGCCGATCTGCCCAAGGAAGGAAGCCATTATGATCTTCCTATCGCGCTTGGGCTGATGGCTGCGCTCGGGGCAGTGCCCGGCGATGCCTTGAGCGGCTATGTCGTATTGGGCGAACTGGGGCTCGACGGCACAGTCGCCCGCGTGGCCGGGGTCCTGCCTGCCGCGATCGGCGCAAACGCGATGGGGCGGGGGCTGATCTGCCCGCATGATTGCGGTCCGGAGGCGGCGTGGGCCGGCGCGGATATCGACATTCTGGCGCCGCGCAGCCTGATCGCGCTCGCCAATCACTTTCGCGGCACCCAGGTCATGGGCCGCCCCGAAACCGCCATGCAGCCCGCGTTGGGCGATCTGCCGGATCTGGCCGACATAAAGGGCCAGGAAAGCGCCAAACGCGCGCTCGAGGTCGCCGCCGCCGGTGGCCACAACCTGCTGATGATCGGGCCGCCGGGCGCGGGCAAATCGATGCTTGCGCAAAGGCTGCCGTCGATCCTGCCGCCGCTTTCGCCCAGGGAACTCCTCGAGGTTTCCATGGTCTCATCCATCGCCGGCGAACTTGCGGACGGGCGGCTTTCCGATCGCAGGCCATTTCGGGCTCCGCACCACTCGGCTTCCATGGCAGCGATGGTGGGCGGGGGGCTGCGGGCAAGACCGGGCGAAGCATCGCTGTCCCACCACGGCGTTCTGTTTCTCGACGAGTTGCCGGAGTTCGCACCGCAGGTGCTGGATTCCCTGCGGCAGCCGCTGGAAAGCGGCGAATGCGTGATCGCCCGCGCCAACCATCGGGTCAGCTATCCGGCGCAAATACAGCTCGTGGCTGCGATGAACCCCTGCCGCTGCGGCATGGCCGGGGAAGCGGGACATAGCTGTGCACGCGGTCCACGCTGCCAGGCCGACTACCAGGCGCGTATCTCTGGGCCACTGCTTGACCGGATCGACCTGCGCATCGAAGTGCCGGCGGTCAGCGCCGGAGACCTGATCCGCCGCGAAAAGGCGGAAGACAGTGCGACGGTGGCGTTGCGTGTGGCGGCGGCGCGCGATGCGCAGCGGGAGCGCTTCACCGCACTGGGCCTGCCAGCCTGGACGACAAATGCGCGCTGCTCAGCGGCCATGATCGAGGACATCGCAAAACCGGATCCCGCCGGCGCGGCGCTCTTGAGCGAAGCCAGCGAGAAACTGGCCCTTTCCGCCCGTGCATACCACCGCATCCTGAAGGTTGCGCGAACGCTGGCTGATCTCGAAGGCGCCGAGCACGTCGGCCGAATTCATCTGGCCGAGGCCATTTCTTATCGTGTGGCCGGGCAGCGGCTGGCAAATGCGGCGTGAGGCGCATTAAGGGCCGCCTGCCGTCCGGGGCGGCGCTGGAGGGAGTGATGGATCGGCAGGGCAGCTTTGCAGCCGTCTTTGCCCAGCCCGCGGCAGAACGCCTTTCCTGATCCCATGGAGCTATTTCGGGAAGTTGAATCGGTTTTCCGGAAGTGCATGAAATCAGGTCGTCAGAGCGTTGTGCGTCCATTCGAGCGCTACACAAGGACGCTCTACGCATCGTTTCGCGAAATGGCATCTTCCGCATATGCGGAAACAGAAGAAGGCAGTCCTTCGTTCGCAAGTCAGATGCACGGCCTTCTGGAGCCGGATTACTGCTGCACTGCGCCCACAAGAAGGTTGTTCTCGCCGCGCAATGTGACCCAGCGGCCGGTGTGGTTGCTCGCCTGGCGCTTCAGGTAGCGGTAGCTGGTGTGGCTCCACAGCTTCACATCGTTGTTCAGATTATCGAGGATATAGTCGCCTTCATCGGTCCGCACTGTCAGGACGGCATGGCCTTCGCCATCCCGTTTGCGCACGACGGTGATGAGAAGGTTCGCAAGGGATATGCCTGTGGCGCTGAGGCGCCGGCGCTTCTCGAGAACGAAGTCTTCGCAGTCGCCAATGCCTTTGGCGGGATAGGTCCAGAGCTCGTTGACGCCGTAGATGTCGACGTCGTTCAGTGGCTTGACCGATCCGTTGACCGACCGGTTGACGGAAGCAAGGCGCCGCATCAAACCGCTACTCATATGCTCAGGCCCGTTGTCAGTCGGGCGCTGAGCGCACTCCCGCGGCCATTTTTTGCAGAATTCATAATGCCCGATGGGCTGGGAGGTGTAGCCGCCCGTCGCCATCAATCCCGTTGCGCCCGCTTGGCCCGCTGCCATGCCAATGGCAACAAACAGCCCCATTGCGGTCCCGCGAACCGCCCGCCCAGCAGCCATTGCGCCGCTCCCACTTTATTTATTTTCATTAATGTGATGTTAACGGAGCAAGCCTGGGGGCTGTCAATTCGTTTTTTTATGCGTCCACTTGAACGTTGCTGAATGGCTCGCGATTGGCTGCTCATGTTGCCAAATTGCTATAGCCTGCCGGGTGCAGGCATCTGCAAAGCCGCAACAGTCTTCCGGGCCAGCCCTTCGGAGGCGGCGAATCAGGTGCGTGGAGACCTGCTGCGTTTCGGGCGAGCCTGCGCCTTGCCGCCGGTGGCGGCGGTGCTTGCCACGAAATCCACGATCCGCGGCACGATCTGCGCCCGGAAACGCGAGCCGTTGAACACGCCGTAGTGCCCGACCGAAGGCTGAACATAGTGGCTGCGGCGGGACTGAGGAATGTTGACGCACAGATCGTGTGCGGCTTGGGTCTGGCCGAGCCCGGAGATGTCGTCCTTCTCGCCTTCGATCGTCAGAAGAGCAACCTTCGAGATGGCGGCTGGCTCGACCGGCTCTTCCCGGTGCATCATCTTGCCCCTGGGCAGGGCGTGCTTGACAAACACCGTATCCACCGTCTGCAGATAGAATTCGGCCGTCAGGTCCATCACCGCCAGATACTCGTCGTAGAAGTCGCGGTGCTTCTCAGCCGAATCGCCGTCGTTCTTCACCAGGTGCATGAAGAATTCCTTGTGCGCGATGATGTGCCGGTCGAGGTTCATGCTCATGAAGCCCGAAAGCTGCAGAAAACCCGGATAGACTTCGCGCATGAAGCCCGGATTGGGCCACGGAACCTGCATGATGACGTTCTCGCGAAACCAGTCGATGCCTCGCTCCTCGGCCAGCTGGTTCACTGCGGTTGGATTGCGGCGGGTATCGATAGGGCCGCCCATCAGGATCATCGAGGCGGGAAGGTTCTTGTCCCCCCGGCCTTCCATCAGCGCGATCGCCGCCAACACCGGCACCGATGGCTGGCAGACCGCCATGACGCTGGCCTGGGGCCCCAGCAGCGCGAACATGTCGATGATGTAATCGATATAGTCGTCGAGATCGAACCGCCCGTCGGACAGCGGCACCATGCGGGCATCAGTCCAGTCGGTGATGTAGACGTCGGCGTGGGGCAACATGGCTTCGACGGTGCCGCGAAGCAGGGTGGCGTAATGGCCCGACATCGGCGCGACCACCAGGAGCCTGGTGCCGGGGTCCGAACCCGCCGGCAGATCGCGCTCGAAATGGATAAGCCTGCAGAACGGCTTTTGCCATACGACACGCTCGCGAACGCCTACCTGCCTGCCGTCGACAGCGGTCGTCTCGATGCCGAAGTCCGGTTTTCCGTAGCGGCGCGTGGTGCGCTCGAACATTTCTGCCGTGGCCGCGATCGAGCGGCCCCAGGCGGTGCTGGCGGCGGGATTGAAGGGGTTCGAGTAGAACAGCCTTATGGCGTCTGCGTAGGCGCGGGCAGGCTGGATCGCCGCATGATGAAATTCATATAGCTGATAATACATCGCCTGTTCAATTTTCCACGGCCACCGGGCGGAACGCGGAACGCGCGTTCACTGCGACCTCGCGTGGAGAGTACCATGCCCATGCTGCAATGCAACACAAAGACAGTGTACAAACGATCGGCCCCTCAGCCGTCATAGCCCTCGACAATGATCATTTCAGCGTCCGCGACTTCCTGCCGGATCGCTTTGGCCGCCTGGTACTCAGCCGAATGGTAGCAGTCCTTCGCGGCCTGCAGGGACGGGAACTCTATGACGACATTGCGTCCGCGGCCCCGGCCTTCCATCGCCTCATAGGCTCCGCCACGCGCGAGGAACTTGGCACCGTGCCGCTCGAAGGCCGGTTTGGCGGTGGCGACGTAGTCCTTGTAGCGCTCGGCGTCGCGGACATCGACATGGGCGATCCAGTAGGCTTTAGTCATTACGCGTTCCTCCCAGAGGTGGATCAGGCCTTTGCGGCCCCGTTCATTTCTTCAAGGATGGCAAGGGCGGCTGCCCTGCGGTCGGGCGCGGCGACGATGGGGCGGGCAACCACGAGATGGCTCGCGCCGGCGCGAACGGCATCGGCCGGCGTCAGCACGCGTTTCTGATCACCGGCGACCGCTCCAGCGGGCCGGATGCCGGGGGTGACGACCGCCATTTCCGGCCCGACGATTGCGCGAACGGCCTTCGCCTCTGCTGCGGAGCAGACGATGCCGCCCATGCCGGCGTCGCGCACCTGTTCGGCGCGGCGCAGCACCAGCGTGTCCGGGTCGTGGTCATAGCCTGCCTCGGCCAAGTCGGCCTCGTCCATTGAGGTCAGCACGGTCACGCCAAGCAGGCAGAGGCCGGAGCCGTGCGCCGCCTCCACAGCAGCGCGCATCGCCTTGGGATATGCGTGCAGCGTCAGCATCGTCATGCCCATGCGGGCGACGCTTTCCACACCCTTCGCCACGGTGTTGTCGATGTCGAGAAGCTTCATGTCGAGGAATATTTTCTTGCCCGACCCAGCGAGTTCGCGGGCGAAATCGAGGCCCCCGGCAAAGGCGAGCTGATAGCCGATCTTGTAGAAGGAAACGGTCTCGCCCAGTTCCGCGACCGCTTTCTCGGCTTCGCCGAGGCTCGGCAGGTCGAGCCCGACGATCAGCCGCTCGCGCATGTTCTGGCTCATCGTCTCAGATCTCTGCACGTGTTGAAAAAATGCGCGCATGCTCAATAAGCGCGCGGCAGGTTCTCGTCATTGCCTTCTTGAGGCGGTCCTCGATGAAATCACCGTTCTCATCGAAAGCTTCCTGCGCACGCGGAACCGAGCATTGGGGCGTGATGACTTCCGCCTGGCAGTTCACCAGCGTGGCGCGGAGATGATTGAGGGCGCGGATGCCGGCGTAGTTGCCGTCAGAGGATGAGCAAAGGGCGATGATCTTGCCGCTGAAGGCGCGGAAGCGCCGGCCTTTCTCATCCGCCTTGACGCGGCTTACCCAGTCGACAGCGTTCTTCAGCAGCGGCGGCACGGAGGCGTTGTATTCGGGGCTGGCGATGAGAACGCCATCATGGGCGCCGATCATGTGCGCCAGCTTCACGGCGTTTTCGGGGATTCCCTTCTCGTTCTCCAGATCCTGATCCATGAGAGGCAGAGGATAGTCGGCAAGCGAAATGCGGGTTACGTCGGCGCCCAACAGAGCCAGTTCCTTCGTCGCCGCATCCGCAGTCATCCCGCTCAGGGCACCGCTGCGAATGGAGCCCGCGAACACCAGAATGCGCGGCGTCATGAGCAATTTCCTTCCGGACCGTTCTATTGTTCCGAGCGGCGGTAGATCCACAATTGCGCCGGCGGTATGTTGCGCACGACGAAATCGAAGTGCTTGACGGAATAGCTGCCCTTGCCGGCGGGCACAGGCGACAGCGCCCCATAGGTGATCTGCACGATGGGGCGGCCCGGGGGCATCAGATCCAGCAAACGTTCCACGAGATCGACCCGCTCCGGCAACGGAAAGTTCAACATGGGGATCGCCGAGATCACGCTGTCGAAGCGGCGGCCCTTCCAGGGCGCCAAGGCCTCGTCGAGATCGAACGCGCTGCCATGGATGAAGTTTACGCCGGGATAGTCGGCGCGCAGCCGCTCCACAAACTCGGCCGAATATTCGATGGAGATCAGGTTTTCCGGTTTGATGCCGCGCTCCAGTATGGCACGCGTGATGACGCCGGTACCGGGGCCGAGCTCCAGAACGGCATCGCCGGAGTCGGGGCGCACGACCGAGGCCATGCGCCGCGCCGTGACGCCGCTGGTGGGAATGATGGAGCCGACCGCCTTAGGCTTATCGATCCAGCCCTTGAAGAAGCGCAACTCCTCGTCGAACCGTTCGGCGAGTGCTTTGCGCATGTCGAGACCCTTGCCCATCATCTACTCCCTTCGGGCGGGACTATCGCCCGGTTTCGTTCGGCATCGCAAGCTCACTCGCCGAATGACTCGAAGAAATCCTTCATCCGAGTGAAGAACCCCGCAGACTGCGGACTGTTCTCGTTCGAGGACAATTTTTCGAACTCCTCGAGCAATTCCCGCTGCCTTCTCGTCAGGCTCTGAGGGGTTTCCACCGCCACCTGAATATAAAGATCGCCTATCTGGGGTTGCCGCAGGACCGGCATCCCCTTGCCGCGCAGGCGGAACTGCCGTCCGTTCTGGGTGCCTTCCGGCACCTTCACACGCGTCTGCGTGCCGTCGAGCGTCGCGACCTCGAAGGCGCCGCCAAGGGCGGCGGTGGTCATCGAGATCGGCACCTTGCAGTAAAGGTCCGCGCCGTCGCGCTGGAAGAACTCGTGCGGCTTGACTGAAAGAAAGATGTAGAGATCGCCAGAGGGACCGCCGCGTAGTCCTGCTTCGCCTTCGCCGGCGAGCCTGATGCGCGTGCCGTCCTCGATGCCGGCGGGAATGTTCACGGAAAGAGAGCGTTCTTCGGTGATGCGGCCTTGGCCGGAGCACTTCGGGCATGGATCCTGTATGGTCTGGCCGCGCCCCTGGCACTGGGGGCACGTCCGCTCGATGGAGAAGAAGCCTTGGGCGGCGCGCACACGCCCTGCACCGTGGCACATCGAGCACTGAACGGGAGAGGTGCCGGGCTTGGCGCCGGAGCCTGAACATTCTTCGCAAGTGACCGAGGTGGGCACGTGGATCTGCGCCGTCTTGCCGGTGAAGGCCTCCTCGAGGGTGATCTCCATATTGTAGCGCAAATCGGCACCGCGATCGCGCCCGCCGGAGCGGCGGCGCCCGCCAGCGCCCATCATATCGCCGAAAATGTCCTCGAAGATGTCGGCGAAGCCGCCGGCGCCAAAACCCTGCTGGCCAAAGCCACGGCCGCCCATGCCGGCATTCTCGAAAGCGGCATGGCCGAAGCGATCGTAGGCGGCACGCTTTTGCGGATCACGCAGCGTCTCGTAGGCCTCGTTGATTTCCTTGAACTTCCTTTCCGCTTCGTCGTCGCCTGGATTCTTGTCCGGATGGTACCGCATGGCGAGCTTGCGGAAGGCGCTCTTAAGCTCTTTTTCGTCGGCGTTTCTCGACACGCTGAGCGTCTCGTAAAAATCTGCCTTCATGAATTCACGACTCGCTTGTTGGCCGGAGCGGCTTTCATCCGTGGGGTTTTCGGAATTTAGGTGCTGAGGCGGTCAAATGCCATAGTTTGAAGCGCATTGCCAGAGCGTAGCGCGACGCCGATCACGGCTGGACTCGGGTTCCTCCTGGCGGCAGGAGCGTTGCTCACGGCGCAGAAAAGGCCCGGGTGCAAAACACCCGGGCCTTCATTGGATCTGCTGGGCGAACGATCAGGCCGACTTCTTGTCGTCCTCATCGATCTCCTCGAAATCGGCGTCGACGACGTCTTCGTCGGATTTGCCGGAAGCTTCGCCGCCTTCTTCTCCACCGCCAGCTTCGGCCTGCTGGGCCTCGTACATGGCCTGGCCAAGCTTCATGGAAGCCTCGGCGAGTGCGGTCGTCTTGGCTTTGATATCCTCGACGTCGTCGCCCTCGAGCGCTGTCTTCAGGGCGGCGATGGCATCCTCGATGGCCTTGCGGTCATCCTCGGAAACCTTCTCGCCATAATCCTTGAGCGACTTCTCCGAGGAATGGACCAGCGCCTCGCCCTGGTTCTTCACCTCGACGGTTTCGCGGCGCTTCTTGTCGGCCTCGGCATTGGCCTCGGCGTCCTTGACCATCTTTTCGATCTCGTCATCGGAGAGGCCGCCGGACGCCTGGATGCGGATCTGCTGCTCCTTGCCGGTGCCCTTGTCCTTGGCCGAGACGTTGACGATGCCGTTGGCGTCGATGTCGAAGGTGACCTCGATCTGCGGCACGCCGCGCGGTGCGGGCGGGATGCCCACGAGGTCGAACTGGCCGAGCATCTTGTTGTCGGCCGCCATCTCACGCTCGCCCTGGAAGACGCGGATAGTCACCGCGTTCTGGTTGTCCTCAGCGGTCGAGAAGACCTGGCTCTTCTTGGTGGGGATCGTCGTGTTGCGGTCGATCAGCCGCGTGAACACGCCGCCCAGCGTCTCGATGCCCAGCGACAGCGGCGTGACGTCGAGAAGCAGCACGTCCTTGACGTCGCCCTGCAGCACGCCAGCCTGGATGGCGGCGCCCATGGCGACCACCTCGTCCGGGTTCACACCCTTGTGCGGCTCCTTGCCGAAGAAGTTCTTGACCGTCTCCTGGACCTTGGGCATGCGGGTCATGCCGCCGACCAGCACCACCTCATCGATCTCGCCCGCATTGATGCCGGCGTCCTTGAGGGCTGCCTTGCAAGGCTCGACCGTGCGCTTGATGAGATCCTCGACCAGGCTCTCGAACTTGGCACGCGTCAGCTTGATCGCCAGGTGCTTCGGACCGGTCTGATCTGCCGTGATGAAAGGCAGGTTGACCTCGGTCTGCGAGGAGGACGACAGCTCGATCTTCGCCTTTTCCGCAGCCTCTTTCAGGCGCTGGAGGGCGAGCTTGTCGTTTTTCAGGTCGATGCCCTGCTCCTTCTTGAACTCGTCGGCGAGATAGTTGACGAGGCGCATGTCGAAGTCCTCGCCGCCGAGGAAGGTGTCGCCATTGGTCGACTTCACCTCGAACACGCCATCGCCGATTTCCAGGATTGAGATGTCGAAGGTGCCGCCGCCAAGGTCGTAGACGGCAATGGTCTTGCCTTCCTTCTTGTCGAGGCCATAGGCGAGCGCCGCGGCAGTCGGCTCGTTGATGATGCGCAGCACTTCCAGCCCGGCGATCTTGCCCGCGTCCTTGGTAGCCTGGCGCTGGGCGTCGTTAAAATAGGCAGGAACGGTGATGACGGCCTTCTCGACCTTCTCACCGAGGTAGGATTCAGCCGTTTCCTTCATTTTCTGAAGGATCATGGCCGAGATCTGCGAAGGCGAATACTGCTTGCCTTGGGCTTCCACCCAGGCGTCCCCCGAATCAGCCTTCACGATCTTGTAGGGGACGAGCTTCTTGTCCTTTTCAACCGTCGGATCCTCGAAGCGGCGGCCAATGAGGCGCTTGATCGCGAACAGCGTGTTCTCAGGATTAGTCACAGCCTGGCGCTTTGCCGGCTGGCCGACCAGACGCTCATCCGAATCCGTGAATGCGACAATCGAGGGCGTCGTGCGCGAGCCCTCGGCATTCTCAATGACCTTCGCGTCCTTGCCGTCCATGACGGCGACACAGGAATTTGTCGTTCCGAGGTCGATACCGATTACCTTTGCCATTTACTCTCTCCGCTAAGCAGACTGTCAGGACCCATTGAGGCGTTCCAGGCAACAGCCCCTGTTCTCAAGAAATTGCCGCTTCGCAGAGTTGGCGAACGCTGCTCCGCGGCCTCGCGGCGTATATAAGAAGCCCCTTTTTCTCGCGCAAGGCGATTTCCGGGGATCTTGCTGGCGCCACACCAGCTTTTCGCCCGCCAGATGCCATGCAAAAGCCGCCGCCGGTGCCGGCGCTTCAGATCCCCTCGACCGTTTCCCAGCCCTCATGGCCGGAGGCACGGAAGATCGCGTCTATGACCTTCTGGTTCTTCACCGAATCCTCCAGCGAGAACAGATCGGCCTTCTCTCCCTTCGCCGCACGGGCGAAGGCCTCGGCCTGAAGCCTGTACTGGCGGACGTCGCCGAAGCGGTACACGGTCGATCGGGCGTGATCGACATTGTGAAGGATGAGGCGATCGTCGCCGTAGATACGCGAATTGAAGGGGGTTTCGACCTCGATGAAGCCCTCGTCCCCGTGGAAGACCATCGTCTGGCGCGCCGCCATCTGAGTGGAGACGTAGAAGCTCATCTCGAAGTCGGCGAAATCAGCCTTCACGCTGGCATAGACATCCGTGCCGAAGATCTTGTCGCGCTCCACCACGGCCTGGATGCGCCGAGGTTCCCGTCCGGTGACGAAGCGGGCGGTCACCGTCGGATAGACGCCGATATCGGGCAAGCCGCCGCCGCCCAGCTCCGGCCGATTGCGCATGTTGCCCGGATCGACGTTGTGATAGGTGAAGGCGCCCTGAACATGGCGCAGGCGGCCGATGGCGCCTTCCGCGATCAGTTCGCGCGCCTTCAGCCATTGGGGATGGTAGGTCACCATGAAGGCTTCGGCGACCACGACCTTGTTGCGGTCGCGCGCTTCGATCACCGGCGCGATGTGCTTGGCATCCAGCGCCAGCGGCTTTTCTACGAGCACGTGCTTTCCGGCATCGGCAGCTTTCACCGCCCATTCCACATGCTGCGAGGTGGGCAGGGGGATATAGACGGCATCTATTTCAGGCGAAGCGAGCATGGCGTCGTAGGAACCGAAGATACGGGGAATGCCGAATCGCGCCGCGACAGCTTTTGCCCGCGCTTCATCGCGGCTTGCAATGGCCGTGACGACGCCGTTGTCCGTATCCAGCAACTGTGGAATGACGTGTTCGCGGCCGATCTTCGCCGTCGAAAGAATACCCCATCGCAACATTATTTCGCCTCCCGAAAATATTCGCGTCAACCTAACGGGCGCCATGCCAAATGAAAAGGCAGGCACCCACGCCGCTTGACCGGCGCCCGCGGCTTCTCCCGCCCGATGGGACAAAGGCTAGCCGCGGAGCACGCCGCCGGTCTGCTTGTTGACGTTTTCGACCACCCTTGCGGCCAGCGCCTCGAAGTCCTCCTCGGTGAGGGTCTTGTCGACCGGCTGGATCGAGACTTCGACCGCCACCGACTTTCGATCCTCACCAAGGGCTGCACCCTCGAAGACGTCGAAAACGCGCACGCCGGTGATGAGCTTCTTATCGGCTGCGGCGGCGGCGCGGGTGATGCTGGCGGCCTCGACCGCCTTGTCCACGACAAAGGCGAAGTCACGCCTCACCGCCTGGAACGGCGAAAGATCAAGTCTCGGCTTGGTGCGCGTGGCGCGCGCTTTCGGTTCCGGAATCGCGTCGATGAACACCTCGAAACCGCATAGCGGGGCGGAGACGTCGACGGTCTCCAGCGTTTTTGGATGAAACTCGCCGAAGGTGCCGAGCACGACCTTCGGGCCGAGCCTGATCGTGCCGGAGCGGCCCGGGTGATACCACTCCGGTCCACCGGCGACGACCTGCAGCTTGTCCACCGGCGCTCCGCAAGCCTCCAGCACCGCCAGGGCGTCGCTTTTGGCGTCGAAGACACCGACCGCCGGGGCGTTGCCCGACCAGTGGCGCCCATGCGCTTCCATACGGGCGGTGCCGCGGCGCACGCCGGCCGCCACGCGGCGCTGATCGCCCGCCTCGTCGCCCTCATAGATGCTGGACACTTCGAACAGGGCAACGTCGCCATAGCCCCGGTCGGCATTGCGCTGGGCGGCTGCCAGAAGGCCGGGCAGCAGTGAAGGGCGCATGTCCGACATGTCGGCGGCGATCGGGTTCGCCAGTTGCAAGGCCCCGGCGCCGCCTCCGAAGAGAGCTGCATGGTCATGCGGGATGAAGGTCCAGGTGACGGCTTCCATCATGCCGCGCACCGCGAGCGCCCGCCGGGCGAGTCTCGTGCGGACCTGCAGCGTGGTGAGGATGCGCTGGCTGACCGTGCCCGAGGCGGGAAGCGGCTGCGGCGCGATCTCGTTGACGCCGTGGATGCGCATAACCTCTTCGACGAGATCGGCCTTGCCGTCCACGTCCGGACGCCAGGACGGGATGGAGACGAGAGCTGTCTCACCGCTTCCCTCGACGCCGAAGCCCAGCCGCCTGAGGATGCCGGCGCTCTCGTCGGCGGTCACGTCCAGGCCGGTCAGGCGCTTGACCTCGCTGTATGGGAAGCTGACGGTGCGTGGCTGGTAGCCGGCGTAGCCTTCCACCTGGGCCTCGGTCGCCTCCCCACCGCAGATTTCCTGCACAAGGCGGGTGGCCAGTTCGAGGCCCGGCACCATCATTTCCGGGTCGGCACCGCGCTCGAAGCGGTATCGCGCATCGGTGATGATGCCGAGACTGCGGCCTGTGCGGGCTATATTGGCGGGATTCCACAGGGCCGATTCGATGAGCACGTCGGTGGTGTTCTCGTCGCAGCCCGATTGCTCGCCGCCCATGATGCCGGCGATGGATTCCACGCCTTCCTCGTCCGCGATGACGCACACATCCGAGGTCAGCTCGTATTCTCGTTCGTCGAGCGCCAGCACCTTCTCACCGTCGCGCGCGCGACGGACCGTGAGATTGCCCCTCACCTTGGAGGCGTCGAAGACGTGCAGCGGGCGGCCCCGGTCGAAGGTGACGTAGTTGGTGATGTCGACCAGCGCGTTGATGGGCCGCAGACCGATGGCGATCAGCCTCTGCTGCATCCATTTAGGCGACGGACCGTTTTTCACGCCCTTCACCGCGCGCAGGGCAAAGCCTGGGCACAGATCGGGCGCAGCGATGGACACGGTCACGGGGCTTGGCCCCTTGCCGGCAACGGGTTCCGCCGCCGGAGTTTTTAGCCGGCCGAGCCCGGCTGCCGCCAGATCGCGCGCGATACCGAGGACGCCGGTGCAGTCGGGCCGGTTGGGGGTCAGTCCGATCTCGATCACCGGATCGTCGAGCCTGGCCCACTGCGCATACGGCATGCCAACAGGAGCATCCGCGGGCAGGTCGATGATGCCTTCATGCTCGTCGGAAAGCATGAGCTCGCGCTCGGAGCACATCATGCCGTGGCTTTCGACGCCCCGGATGTTGCCGACCGACAGGGTGGTGTCGATGCCCGGCACATAGGTGCCCGGTGCAGCGAACGCGCCGACGAGGCCTGCGCGCGCATTGGGAGCGCCGCAAACGACCTGCACCGGCTTGCCATCGCCTGTGTCGACGGACAGCACCCGCAGCCGATCGGCGTCGGGATGCCTTTCAGCGCTCAGGACTTTCGCGATCACGAACGGCCTCAAAGCCGCCTTGTCATCGATGGACTCGACCTCGAGCCCGATCATGGTGAGCTTTTCCACGATCTCGCCGAGCGTCGCGTCGGTCTCGAGGTGATCTTTTAGCCAGGAAAGCGTGAATTTCATCGCAAATCGTTCCTCAGGAATTCCGGTCAGCGCTCAATGCTGAAGCGTTCAAAACGTGGAAGGTGGTCGTCAATCTTCAGAAATGGCAGGCGCTGACTTTCGAATGCATGCAGAGTCGGCGCGAAACGCTCGGGCTCATTCATCACACCCAGATAGACGCAGACTTCTCCCGGCAGTTTCTCGTCCCGATAAGTGAGCGGGCTGCCGCAACGGCCGCAGAAGCTTCGCTCTATCGACCCTGCACGAAAGCTGCGGCGCGCTTCGCCCTCGAAGGTAGTCATTTCCTCCGGGAAGCCGACAAAAGCTGCGACCGGCACTCCGGTTGCCCTACGACAGTCGCCGCAGTGGCAATAGGAACGCCAGATCGGCCCGGCGTGGGCCGCAAACCGCACCGCAGCGCAGAGGCAACCGCCTTCGCAAATCACGAGCTCAACCCTGCGAACAGCGTCGGTATATCGAGCGGGCGGAAGCCGTAGTGGTCGATCCAGCGCACGTCGGCGTCGAAGAAGGCCCGCAGATCCGGCATGCCGTATTTCAGCATGGCGATGCGGTCGATGCCCATGCCCCAGGCGAAGCCCTGATACTCGTCGGGGTCGATGCCCGACATGCGAAGGACGTTGGGATGCACCATGCCGCAGCCCAGGATTTCCAGCCAGTCGGAGCCTTGGCCGATACGGACCTCGCCCGGCGTCGAGCGGTCGCACTGGATATCCAGTTCGAGGCTCGGCTCGGTGAAGGGGAAATAGGACGGGCGGAAGCGCATATTGACGGCTGGCACCTCAAAGAAGGCCTTGCAGAACTCCTCGAGCACCCATTTCAGGTGGCCGACGGTGGACGTCTTGTCGACGACCAGCCCTTCGAGCTGGTGGAACATGGGCGTGTGGGTGGCGTCCGAATCCTGCCGGTAGGTCTTGCCCGGAATGACGATGCGGATTGGCGGCTTCTGTGCCTCCATCGTGTGGATCTGGACCGGCGACGTATGGGTGCGCAGGAGCTTCTGCTCGCCCTTTTCGTCGGGCGGGAAGAAGAAGGTGTCGTGCATTTCACGGGCGGGGTGACCTTCAGGAAAATTCAGCGCCGTGAAATTATAGTAGTCGGTCTCGATGTCCGGGCCCTCGGCGATCTCGAAGCCCAGGTCGCCGAAGATCGCGGTTATCTCGTCGATCACCTGGCTGATCGGATGGATGCGGCCACGCTCGGCTGGTGGGCGAACCACCGGCAGCGTGACGTCGACCTTTTCGCGCTCCAGACGGGCGGCAATCGCCGCATCGCGCAGGATCGCCCGGCGCTCGGCGAGGGCTTCGGCGATGCGGTTCTTCAAACCGTTTATCGCGGGACCCATCACCTGCCGCTCTTCCGGGGTCATTGCGCCCAGCGTCTTCAACTTCTCCGAGATCGTCCCCTTCTTGCCCAGCGCGGCGACGCGCACCGCCTCGATCGCCTGCTCGTCGGAAGCAGCGGCGATCTCGTCGAGGATCGAACGTTCGAGTTGGTCCAGATCGGTCATGGTCCTTCCTTCAGCCTGCCGCTACCGGCTTTGACGTTTCGGTTTCGGCTCCTGTCGCGGCCAGCGTCCCTTTCAGGAAGCGGGTCGCCGAGAGCAGCCTTCGCCCGTCGCTGCCGAGCAGCGACACCTTTTCAACCAGGGAGAGGACAGGAAGCAAGGGCGAAAGCACATTGATGATGGATTTGAGGCCGATCAGCGAGCCCGAGGGCGCTTCGGCGCGATAGGCGGCCAGCGCCCTGTCCTCGGTCTCCGGCTGAAGGGCCTGGGTGGAAATCTGCAGGAATAAAAGCCAGACGTCCCGTGCCTGCGCGGCGCACAGCGGCATCGAGGCTTCCGGCTCTTCCTCGAAGTCGACAAATCCCCACCCGCCTTCGGCAATGAACATGTCGCGCGGATGGGGACGGCCGTGACAGAGGCCACGGCTGTGGGCACGACCGAGCACGGCTGCGGCCTCGATCAGCAATCTGTCATGGCGCAAGGTATCCACCAGCCTGAGCCGGTCGAGCTCGTGCTGGACGATCCTCGCCTGATCCGAAAGCACCATGATCGCGGCGGCGCTGTGCAGGACCTGGGGCGTTTCGAAACCAGCCTCGCGAAAGACTTTCATCTTGCGGACTTCGCGCTCGACCATCTGTGCCGCACTCGCTTTTGGAGAGGCCCGCAGAGCATAAACGGGAATGAGCGGCGACAGCACCGCATGAATCCGGCCCGAAAGCGGTGTCGGCTCGGCGTCATAGCGCTTGATCCAGACCCTCCGGCCATCCAGATCGGCGCTGGAAATACGCTGCTGCTGGCCGAGCACAAGCAGGCGTAGCAGGTCCTCCAGTGCCTGAGGCGAGAGGCCGCTCAGGTCTTCCCTATCAGTGCGTTCGTCGAAATGTCCCTTGTTCATCATTATTTTTCCAATCCACAATAGAATCTTTAAAAAAAGCAGCCTTTTCAAAACCCTGACAATGAAAAACCCGCGCCAGCCTTGCCAGCGCGGGTTTCCCGAATTGTGCGAATGCTTGCCGGGAGCGCTGGCCTTAGGCGACAGCGCTTTCAAACGCGTTCGGCGTCGTTTCCTTAAGATATTCCAGAGCCGCCTTCGACTTTTTCACCAGGACGGCAAAAGCCTGCGGCTCATGCACGGCCATATCGGCCAGCACCTTGCGATCGACCTCAATGCCGGCCTTGTTGAGGCCGTCGATGAAGCGGCCATAGGTCAGGCCGTGCTCGCGGGTGGCGGCATTGATGCGCTGGATCCACAGAGCGCGGAAATTGCGCTTGCGGTTCTTGCGGTCGCGATAAGCGTATTGCAGCGATTTTTCGACTGCCTGCTTTGCGATGCGAATGGTGTTCTTGCGGCGTCCACAGAAGCCCTTGGCGGCTTTCAGGACCTTCTTGTGCTTTGCGTGGGACGTGACGCCCCTTTTTACGCGTGCCATGACATGATCTCCTTAATCTCGTCCGCTTAAAATGCGTAGGGCATGAACTTCTTCACGATCTTGGTATCGGGATCGGAAAGAACCGTCGTGCCCCGCGCATTGCGGATGAACTTGTTGGAACGCTTAATCATGTTGTGGCGCTTTCCCGCCTGAGCGGTGATGACTTTGCCGGTGGCGGTCACCTTGAACCGCTTCTTGGCAGAAGACTTGGTCTTCATCTTGGGCATTTTGCTACTCCGTTATTGGCCCGTCGAAGCGCCTTGGTGCTTCGATGCCCGCGGTCCCGGTGGGGTTCGCAAGGGTGTTTCGAGCTGTTTTCAGCATTAGGAACCGACACGGCATGCCCTGCCGGCCGGTTCGAGACGCGGCGTTATAGCGGCGAAGCGCCTTTCACGCAACCGGTTTTGACGAAAGTGGCTGGCCGCAGCGCGGCCAACCTTTCGGCATCAATGGCATGGCGTGGACCACCGCTCAGCGCGGCGCCAGCACCATCATCATCTGCCGTCCTTCAAGCTTCGGCTCGGCCTCGACCTTGGCGATCGGCTCGACCTCTTCCTTCACCCGGTTCAGCAATTGCATGCCGAGCTCCAGGTGCGCCATCTCACGACCACGGAAGCGAAGCGTCAGCTTGACCTTGTCGCCTTCTTCGAAGAAGCGGCGCACGGCCTTCATCTTCGTCTCGTAGTCATGCGTGTCGATGTTCGGCCGCATCTTGATCTCTTTGATCTCGACCGTCTTCTGCTTTCTGCGCGCTTCAGCCGCCTTCTTCTGGCTCTGATATTTCAGCTTTCCGAGGTCGGTGATCTTGCAGACGGGCGGATCGGCGTTGGGCGAAACCTCCACGAGATCGAGGCCCGCGTCCTCGGCGATCCTCAGGGCTTCATCGATCGGCTGAATGCCGCGATTATTGCCCTCGTCGTCGATAAGCTGAACCCGGGCGGCCCGGATCTCGCGATTGGCGCGTGGGCCTTCCTTGACTGTAGGCGGCGCTTTGAATGGTCTGCGAATGGTCGTTGTCTCCTCAAATCATTGACGGAACGGCTGAGCCCCCAGCGACAGGCGTGCGCTATGTGCGCTTGTCGGGCGTTGTGTCAATAGCACAGGCGGGACAAAGAATCACCTGCAAGAACGCGCCGCGACAGCTTTGGACGCGCCGCGGCTTGACGAAGCGGGAGCCGGCGCCAAAAACGATGCTACTGGAGGATATTCATGAACCAAAGCCCGGCAACACGACTCGAAGTCGGCGGAAACGCCATAGCGGTGCGTCATCAGCCCGGGAGCCCGCCCGGCCTCGTCTGGCTTGGCGGCTACAGGTCCGACATGATGGGAACCAAGGCCGTGGCGTTGGCCGAGTGGGCGGCGGCACGAGGGCGGGCGATGACGCGCCATGACTATTCCGGCCATGGGGAGTCGGGCGGTGCCTTCACGGACGGCACCATCTCGCGCTGGCTGGAGGAAAGCCTCGCCGTCTTCCGTCACTTCACCGAAGGCCCGCAGATACTCGTCGGCTCGTCCATGGGCGCATGGATCGCGCTCAGGATGGTTCAGGAACTGAACCGTGCGGGCGAGGGCGATCGGGTCGGCGGACTGCTCCTGCTCGCGCCGGCGCCCGATTTCACCAAGGAGCTCATGGAGCCCGAGCTGACGGATGCCCATCGGCACGACCTGGAACGGCAGGGGTTCATTGAGGAGCCTTCGGAATATTCGGACGAACCCAATATCTACACCAAAAAGCTCTTCGACGACGGGCGCAGGAACCTTGTGCTTGAAGGCATCATCGACACGCATTGCCCGGTGCACATCATCCAGGGCATGGCCGACCCCGACGTGCCCTATGCTCATGCCATGCGGCTGGTCGAACATCTGCCGGCAGACGATGTGACGCTCTCGCTGGTGCGCGACGGCGATCACCGCCTGTCGCGCCCGCAGGACATCGAGATGATCCTGCGGGTGGCCGAGGCCTTGGTCGAAAGGGCCGCCTGAGACGTGGAAGATAGGTGGATTTTCCGCGGATATGGCAGATTCCGCCCGTTCCTTTCTTGAATCGGCGCCAGTCGGTCCCCATTTCGATCAATGCGGCCGCAGCCCCCTGCACTTCAACCGATGAGGATCTGGTGACAATGACCAATACTGCCCTTATCCGACCGGCCTGGACTCCCGCGACCATCGCCCTGATGGTGATCGGCTTCATGCTGTTCTGGCCGCTCGGCCTTGCCATGCTCGCCTACATTTTGTGGGGAGACCGGCTCGGAGAATTCAAACGTGACGTCAATCGCGCGACGGACGGCATGTTTGCCAATTGCCGTCATGCCCGGCGCAGCCATGCGCGCACCGGCAACATCGCGTTCGACGAATGGCGCGAACAGGAACTCGAGCGTTTGGCGGAAGAGCGCCGCAAGCTTGAGGCCATGCGCAATGAGTTCGACGACTATGTGCGCGAACTGCGCCGCGCCAAGGACAAGGAAGAGTTCGACCGTTTCATGAACGAGCGGAAATCCGGCCAGGGTTCGAGCGTCCCGAGGGTCAACGGCGAAGACTAAGCTCGCAATTCTTCCACGATCTATCCTGCGGCGCCTTCGGGCGCCGTTTTGCTTATGGCCGAGGCCGGCGAATCGCTTATTCTTGCCCAATGATCTTCAATCCCTTCAAGACAGCGAGACTGAAGGTGGCCACGCCCTGTCTAAGCCACGAGGTTGGCGGGCGGACGCTGCCGCTGCGCGTCGTCGAGAATGCGCGGGCGCGGCGGCTGACGCTCCGTATAGAGCCGGGCGGCAGCGGGCTACGGGTGACCGTCCCCCCGGGAATATCGCCGTCGCAGGTCCAACGCTTCGTCACCCGGCATCAGGGCTGGCTGGAAGAACGCATCGCCAAGCTGCCGGCACGCCCATCGGTGCGGCCCGGCATCAAGGTGCCGCTGCGCGGTGTGCCCCATCTCATCGTGCACGAACCGGGGCGGCGCGGCGGGGTCGCCATCGTCGAGGTCGATGGTCAGCCGGCGCTGGCCGTCAGCGGAGATCGCCGGCATCTGCCCAGGCGCGTCGGCGACTTTCTCAAGCGCGAGGCGAAGCACGATCTTGAAGCGCTGGTCGCAAGGCATACGGCTTCGGTCGGCCGGAAGGCGAAGGCGATCCGCTACCGCGACACGAGCAGCCGCTGGGGTTCATGCACCTCAGATGGCGTCCTGTCCTTCTCCTGGCGGATCATGATGGCGCCGCCGGCCGTCATCAATTACCTGGTCGCCCACGAGGTCGCGCATCTGAAGGAAATGAACCACGGTCCCGGCTTCTGGAAACTGTGCAGAGAACTGTGCCCGCGCACGGATGAGGCCAAGGCATGGCTCAAGCGAAACGGCACGGCGCTGCAGGCGATACGGTTCGAGGACAGCTAAGGGAATAAGGCAATAGGGCGAAAAGATTAAGGTCATTACTGCCTTATTGCCCTATCCTCTACTCCCTCATTGCCCTGCTGCCCCAAACCAACCTCGACTCTGCCAATATTTCATGGCACTGCCTCTCCCATGACGCTCGATATCAAGATCTGTGGCCTGAAAACGGACGACGCCCTTGCGGCGGCGCTGGATTGCGGCGCGAGCCATGTCGGCTTCATCTTCTTCGCAAAAAGCCCGCGCAACGTGGACAAGGCCGAGGCAGGACGGCTTCGGCAAGCCGCGCGCGAACGGGCCAAGGCGGTCGCGGTGACCGTCGATGCCGACGAGGCGATGCTCGACGCCATCGTCGCGGCCATGGAACCCGATATGCTGCAGCTTCACGGCAAGGAGAGCCCGGAGCGGGTCTCCGAAGTCAAGGTGCGCTACAAACTGCCGGTGATGAAGGCGTTCTCGATACGTGAAGCGGCCGATTTCGATGCGGTGCAGCCCTATTACGGCGTTGCCGACCGGTTTCTGTTCGACGCGAAGCCTCCGGCCGGCTCGGAGTTGCCGGGCGGCAACGGCATCGCTTTCGATTGGCGCTTGCTGGCTTCCCTTGACGGCACGGTCGATTACATGCTTTCCGGTGGGCTGAACGCAGGCAATATCGGTGAAGCGATCGCGGCAACGCTGTCGCGCGGCATCGATATTTCCTCCGGCGTGGAAACCGCGCCGGGCGAAAAGAGCCCGCAGCTTATCCGCGACTTCTTTCGTGCCGTCCGGGCGGCGCGCACGGAAGGCGCCGCCTGAGGACGAGGAGACGGTATTGAACCAGCCGGCTGAGCCAAATTCCTTCCGCACCGGACCCGACGAACAGGGAATGTTCGGCATTTTCGGCGGCCGCTTCGTCGCCGAGACGCTGATGCCGCTGATCCTCGACCTGGAGACGCACTGGAACGCGGTCAAGAAAGATCCGGCATTCAAGGCCGAACTGGATCATCTGGGCAGGCACTATACGGGCCGGCCTTCGCCGCTTTATTTCGCCGAGCGCCTGACCGAGCATCTGGGCGGCGCGAAGATCTACTTCAAGCGCGACGAGCTGAACCACACGGGCAGCCACAAGATCAACAATTGCCTGGGGCAGATCCTGCTCGCCCGCCGCATGGGCAAGACGCGCATCATTGCCGAGACGGGCGCCGGTCAGCATGGCGTGGCCTCGGCCACCGTCGCCGCGCGCTTCGGCCTGCCCTGCGTTGTCTATATGGGAGCCACCGACGTCGAGCGGCAGGCGCCCAATGTTTTCCGCATGAAGCTTCTGGGGGCCGAGGTAAAGCCGGTCTCGTCGGGCCATGGCACCCTCAAGGACGCGATGAATGAGGCGCTGCGCGACTGGGTGACGAATGTCGAGGACACGTATTACCTGATCGGCACCGCCGCCGGTCCGCACCCCTATCCCGAGCTGGTGCGCGATTTCCAGTCGGTCATCGGCCAGGAAGCCAAGGAACAGATGCTGGAGGCGGAAGGCCGACTGCCCGACATGCTGGTGGCCGCCGTGGGCGGCGGCTCGAATGCCATCGGTCTTTTCCATCCTTTCCTCGACGACCGCAGCGTGCAGATGGTGGGCGTGGAAGCCGGCGGAAGGGGCCTTGAAGGCGACGAGCATTGCGCCTCGCTGACGGCCGGAGCGCCCGGCGTGCTGCACGGCAACCGGACCTATCTGCTGCAGAACGAGGACGGGCAGATCAAGGACGGCCATTCTATCTCGGCCGGCCTCGACTATCCCGGTATCGGCCCCGAGCATTCCTGGCTGAAGGAATCGGGCCGTGTCGAGTATGTCCCGATCATGGACACGGAGGCGCTGGAGGCTTTCCAGCTTCTGACCCGGCTGGAGGGCATCATCCCGGCGCTGGAGCCAGCCCATGCCCTGGCCGAAGTCATCAAGCGCGCGCCGAAGATGGGCAAGGACAAGGTCATCGTCATGAATTTGTGCGGACGCGGCGACAAGGACATCTTCTCCGTCGCCAAGCACCTCGGCATGGAGGCGTAGGCGATGGCTACCCGCATTGATGCGCTTTTCGAGAAGCTACGGTCCGAGAACCGCCCTGCGCTCGTCACCTATTTTATGGGCGGCGACCCCGACTACGACACCTCGCTCTCCGTCATGAAGGCGCTGCCCAAGGCTGGTGCCGACATCATCGAACTCGGCATGCCGTTCTCCGATCCGATGGCGGATGGCCCGGCGATCCAGGCAGCGGGCCTGCGCGCGCTCAAGGGCGGGCAGACGCTGAAGCGCACGCTGGAGATGGCGCGCACCTTCCGCGAGGGCGACGACGCGACCCCCCTCGTGATGATGGGTTACTACAACCCCATCTATGTCTACGGGGTGGAGCGCTTCGTCGCGGATGCCAAGGCTGCCGGCATAGACGGGCTGATCATCGTGGACCTGCCGCCGGAGATGGACGAGGAACTCTGCCTGCCGGCGCTGAAGGGTGGGCTCAATTTCATACGGCTTGCAACGCCCACCACGGACGACAAGCGGCTGCCCAAGGTGCTCGAGAACACTTCCGGCTTCGTCTATTACGTGTCGATGACGGGCATCACCGGCTCGGCATTGACCGACGTTCCCAAGGTCGGCGCGGCGGTTGCAAGGATCAAGAGCCACACCGACCTGCCGGTCTGCGTGGGCTTCGGCGTGAAGACGGCGGTCCAGGCGCGCGCCATAGGTGCCGCGGCCGACGGCGTGGTGGTGGGAACGGCGATCGTCAACGCGGTGGCCAATGTCCTCGGCCCCGACGGCAAGACCACCGCCGATCCGGCCGAAGCCGTGGCGACGCTGGTTCGCGGGCTGGCAGACGGCGTGCGCGAAGCACGGCTCGCCGCTGCCGAATAGATTTGGCACGGGAATAATCCGAGCGGATCGCGGCCCGAAGAGAGACGCGAACCGCTCCGGAAGAGAAACGAAGGAAGGCTGCGGCCATGAACTGGATCACGAACTACGTCCGGCCGAAAATCAACTCGATGCTCGGCCGGCGCGACATGCCGGAAAACCTCTGGATCAAGTGTCCCGAGACTGGAGAAATGGTCTTTCACAAGGATCTCGAGGATAACCAGTGGGTAATCCCGGCTTCCGGGCACCATATGCGCATTTCCGCGCGGGAGCGGCTTAAGTTCTTTTTCGACAACGGCAAGTTTGAAACGCTGGAGAACCCCAAAGCTCCCGTCGATCCGCTGAAGTTTCGCGACGAGCGCCGCTACACGGACCGGCTTCGCGATGCCAAATCGAAGACGGGCATGGAAGACGCCATCGTAAACGGGGTTGGCACCATCCAAGGCCGTGAGATCGTGGCGACCGTGCAGGATTTCTCCTTTATGGGCGGGTCGCTCGGCATGGCCGCGGGCGAGGCCATCGTCAAGGCGTTCGAGACCGCCGTTGAACGCAAGCTGCCGCTGGTGCTGTTCGCCGCTTCCGGCGGGGCGCGCATGCAGGAAGGCATCCTGTCCCTCATGCAGCTGCCGCGCACCACAGTGGCCGTGGACCGACTCAAGGAAGCGGGTCTGCCTTATATCGTGGTGCTGACCAACCCGACCACGGGCGGGGTGACGGCCTCCTATGCCATGCTGGGCGACGTCCACATCGCCGAGCCCGGCGCGTTGATCGGCTTTGCCGGCCCCCGCGTGATCGAGCAGACCATCCGCGAAAAACTGCCCGAAGGGTTTCAGCGGGCAGAGTATCTGATGGAGCACGGGATGGTCGACATGGTCGTCTCGCGTCTCGAGATGAAGGAAACGGTAGCCCGCCTGATCAGCATCCTGCTCAAGTCACCGCTCGAAGACAGCATTGAGGAAGCGCCGGCCAAGAACGACGTGGTGCCTGCAAAACCCCCTGAAAGCGCGGAAGCCAACGCCGCGTCAAGCTGACCATGTCTTTCTAGGTGAAATCAATGAGTGCCGCCGAACGCGCCATCGAGCGGCTGTTGTCGCTTCACCCCAAGGGCTTCGACCTCTCGCTGGACCGCATTCGCAGGCTTCTGGCACGCCTGGACGATCCGCAGGAGCGGATGCCGCCAGTGATCCACATCGCCGGCACCAACGGCAAGGGTTCGGCGGCGGCCTTTGCCCGCGCGTTGCTGGAGGCCAGCGGCCATGCCGTGCACGTGCACACCTCGCCTCACCTCGTTCGCTGGCACGAGCGCTACCGCATGGGCGCGGCAGGCGGCGGGCGGCTGGTGGACGATGGCATTTTGGCCGAAGCCGTCGAGCGCGTCGCGCAAGCCAATCGCGGCGAGACCATCACCGTCTTCGAGATACTCACCGCGGTCATGTTCGTCCTGTTCTCCGAACATCCCGCCGATGCCGCCATTGTCGAGGTGGGGTTGGGCGGGCGCTTCGATGCCACCAATGTCATCGCGCAGCCGGCGGTCTCGCTCATCATGCCGGTCTCGCTCGATCACCAGGCCTATCTCGGCGACCGCGTCGAGCTGATCGCAATCGAGAAGGCAGGCATCATGAAGCCAGGCCGCCCGGTGATCATCGGACAGCAGGATTGGGACGCGGCGCGGGAAGTGCTGATCGAAACGGCGGAGCGGATCGGATCGCCGGCGGCCGTTTATGGGCAGGACTTCATCGCGTTCGAGGAGCACGGACGGATGGTCTATCAGGACGAAGATGGCCTGTTCGACCTGACGCCGCCAAGGCTGCCGGGCCGGCACCAGCTTGCCAATGCCGCCGCTGCAATTGCCGCTGTCAAGGCAGCCGGCTTCGCCGTGTCAGACAAGATCGCCGACAAGGCCATGCAGAACGTCTCTTGGCCTGGCCGCCTGCAGAGGCTGACCGAAGGCAAGCTTCTCGCGCTCGCCCCCCAAGATGCTGAAATCTGGCTGGATGGCGGACACAATCCGGGCGCCGGCACGGCGATCGCCGAGGCCATGGCCGGCGAGGAGGAAAAACGCTCGCGTCCGCTTTTTCTCATTTCCGGCATGATCAACACCAAGGATCAGGCAGGCTATTTCGCGGCCTTCGCCGGCATGGCCCGCCACGTCTACACGGTGCCCGTGAACGGCAGCGACGCCGGCGTGCCCAATGACGAACTCGCCGCGCGCGCCGCGGAGGCAGGCCTGTCCGCCGAGCCGGTGGCCTCCGTGGAAAATGCGCTGAAACTCCTGGCGGAGACCTGGGGCGACGAGCCGCCGCCGCGCATCCTGATTTGCGGATCGCTCTATCTGGCGGGCGAAGTGCTGGCGGCCAACGGTACGCCGCCGCAATGATCAAAGAAAAGCCGGCGCAAAGGCGGGGTTCTCCATCTCACATCGTGTGAAAGCCCGTCAGGCGACGGCGCCGCCGATCCAGGCCGAAAGCGCGGTCTTGGGCGCAGCGCCGACCTTCATGTCGGCGACTTCGCCGTTCTTGAAGATCATGAGCGTCGGGATGGAGCGTACGCCGAACTGAGCTGCAAGTTCGGGATTCTCGTCGATGTTCAGTTTGGCCACCTTGACCTTGCCGCCGAGCTCGGCGGAAATTTCTTCAAGTGCCGGGGCGATCATCTTGCAGGGGCCGCACCATTCGGCCCAGAAATCGACCACAACCGGCTCACTCGCCTGAAGAACGTCGGATTGGAAGTTGTTATTGTCTACCTTGACGGTGGCCATATGAGCCTCTCCTTGTCGTCAATCCAGTTGACTGGTCCGCTGACCGGGTATGTTGACTGGGCATGTGGGCATGCGCACCCTGCCGTTCAAGCTCGGTTTTCTCACGCTCGCGTGAGTCGGGCAAGGGCAGCTTCCATCGCGTTGCCCGGCAAATGGAGAAGGCGCGGTCCTTCCGTAAACAGAAGCGCGGAACAAATTTCCTTGCCGGGGTATAAAGGGCGCAAGAGCTCCGCATAAAGGGCAAGCTGGGCGATATAAGCCGGCGGCACCGCCTCCAGTTCCTCGGGCGCGGGGCGGTTGGTCTTGTAGTCGACGATCAGCACGGCCTCGTCCGTCACCGCAAGACGATCGATCTTTCCGCTAACGGCACGTTGCGCACCTGCGATCGCGAGCTTGCCCATCACCGATACTTCGGCCCGCGAACCCGGTGCAAAGACGGCGGCGAAAGACGGCTCTGCCAGGATTGAGATGACCGACGAAAGCACCGTCTCCCGCTCTTCCACCGGCCAGGACGCGCCGACCCGTTCAAGATAGCGCCGAGCGGCGCGTCCGCGCGCCTCCAGCTCCATGTCCGGCAGGACCTGGAGCAGCCGGTGAACCACATTGCCCCGCTCCAGCGCCAAACCGGCCGGTCGTTCGTCATCGAGTACGGGAGACCGGGCCGAGGCAACGGCCTCATAGCCACCTTCGATCAGCGCCGATGCGCCCGAGGGCGCAAGCGGCCGTGGCAAGGCAGGGGGCGGAGGAAGAGGCGCGCCAAGCGAGGGTGGCAGCGGGGGAACGGGTGCTGCCGGCGCGGACGCCTTGGCTGTTTCGCCCGCCCCGCCCAATGGCGTCACCCTATAACGCAGGACGGGTGCGCAGTCTTGGGGGTCGGCCTGCTCCTCGACGCCTGCCGCATCCTCGAAAGCCGCGCGCACAAGGCCGTGCCAGGTACCCTCCGCCGGCCGCATGCCATGATAGCCGCAAACGATCAGCCGGTCCTCCGCACGCGTCATGCCCACATAGAGCAGGCGGCGATACTCCTCTTCCGCCTTGTCCTTGGCCGCCTGCTCGAACTGTCGTGAGCGGCCGTTGGCGAGATCCTTGCCGGCGCGCCACAGATAGCCGGTGAGGTGCGGGCTCTGCTTCAGCGGGAAGGGCATGAGCGTCGGCAGATGGCTGTGGCTCGCCGCCGCGCTGCCGGGGTCAACGAGAAACACCACCGGCGCTTCGAGCCCCTTGGCCGCGTGCACCGTCATGATGCGGATCTCGTCGCGGGACTGGTCCATTTCCCGCTTGATCTCCGGCGCGGAGCCGTCGAGCGTCGCCAGAAGGGACTCAAGCCCCGGCAGTCCCGTCCGCTCGGCGGTCAGGCAGAAGGACAGGAACTCATCGAGCACATCGCTCGCCTCGTGCCCGAGCCGCGCGACGAACTGGCCGCGAGCGCCCTGTCTGCCCGGAACGCCGGCCAGAACGCCGGCATAAAACTCATGGACCTGCCTGAAGGCGGCGTCATTGCGCCATGTTTCCAGGGCTTCGAGGATTTCCGAAAGCTGTCCGCCATCGCGCGCGCCGGCGCGCAGGGCGGCATAGAGCGACGTGCCTTCGCCGCGTCCCCAGGCAAGGCTGAAAAGTGCCTCCTCATCCAAGCCGAAGATCGGGCTCTTCAGGACGGCGGCCAGCGACAAATCATCATGGGGCTGCAGCAGGAACCGGCCGAGGGCCAGCAAGTCCTTGACCGCGATATGCGCCGTGAGCCGCAGGCGGTCGGCTCCGGCGACATTGATCCTGCGGTTCTTCAGGCTGCGCGACAATGCGTGCACGAAGCGGTCGCGCTTGCGGACCAGCACCATGATGTCACCGGGCCGCAGCCTGCGGCCTTGGCCTTCCAGCATTTCGCCCTGTTCGAGCCAGCGGGCGATGCGGTCGGCCATGATTTCGGCAAGCCGGGCAGCGGGCGCCGAGGCGTGGTCGACCGACTTCGTCCAATCCTCGGGCTCGTCCACGGTTTCGGGGCTGAGTGGCGACCATATCTCGACATAGCCCGGCGCATTGTCGCGGATGGCCTTGTGCTCAGGCGGGCCCTCGGGATCCCGGGTCAGTCCGCGGCGCGCTTCCTCCCGCCTGAAAACCAGGTCGACCGCGCTCAGCACGTCGTCAGTGGAGCGGAAGGAATGGGTGAGACGCACCTTTTCGAAGCGGCCGCCGGCCTGCGGAACACGAAGATGGAAGGCCGCGCCGCTCTCGGCGAAAGCGGCCGGCTCGGCGCCCTGGAAGGAGTAGATCGACTGCTTTTCATCGCCGACGGCGAAGATTGTGCGTTCGACCCCTTCCCGCGCCCCATCGCCGGCAAAGAACTCGTCGGTCAAAAGCCGGACGATGCGCCACTGCTCGGGGCTGGTATCCTGCGCCTCGTCGATCAGCACGTGGTCGATGCCACGGTCGAGCTTGAACTGGACCCAAGGGCCTACATCCGGCCGCGACAGCAATGTCACGGTGCGCATGATCAGGTCGGAAAAGTCGAGGAACCCGCGCGCCCGTTTCAGGCGCTCGTAGCGGCCGATCAGCGCATCGGCCACGACAAGCGCGGCGCGGCTGGCTTCCAGCATCTGTAGGAGCGCCACCCGGTCGCAGGTTTGCGATATGATGGCGGCGGCCTGCTCGTAGCGCTCGAAAATGTCGGGCAGCCGGGCCCTCAGCGACGCCTTGAAAGTTCGTTCGCCATAGATCGCGCCGTCGGCCTTCAGGAACGCCTTGCGCAGATGGTGGAGACGTGCGAGCGGGTTGGCTTCGGCGTACGCCTTTTCGGCCTCCGGCAGGATGTGCTTTTGCACATCCTTGGCCTCGGTTTCGTCGGCGGCATCGGCAAACCGGCGAAACTGCGACGCGTCGAAACCGGGCAGCGGCCAGATGGCAGCGGCCAGCGTTTCAGGCCTGTCGCCGGCGCGGAAGCCGAACTCCTCGAACAATTCCACATAGGGTTCCGGTGCGTGGCCGATCGCCTCGATAAGCCGGCGCAGCCTGTCGCGCTTGGCGACGATGTCGGAAAGAAGCGATTGGAGGCCGCTCTCGCCGCCCAGTGCCAGCACATGGGCAAAAGCTTCCGCCAGCGGCCCGTCCTCTTCCGACGCCACGACGGTCAACAGGTCACGCCTGGCCTCGGCAACCAGCGCCTCCTCCATCTGGCTGTCCAGGAGCTGGAAATGGCCGGCGATGTTCGCTTCGAGCGGAAACTGGTGCAAAATAGCTTCGCAGAATGCGTGTATGGTCTGAATCTTCAGGCCGCCCGGCGTTTCCAGCGCCCGGGCGAAAAGGCGCCTTGCCCGGCGCAGCTTTTCGGCGTCAGGCGGCCGGCCTTCGAGTTTTTCTATCTCGACAGAGAGCTTTTCGTCCGAAAGCAGGCTCCAGCCCGCGAGATTGCCGAAGACGCGGGTGGCCATGTTGGCGGCGGCGGCGCGCGTATAGGTAAGGCAAAGAATGCGCGAGGGTTCGATCCCCTTGAGCAGAAGCCGGATCACGCGGCTTGCCAGCACATGCGTCTTGCCAGATCCGGCATTGGCCGAGACCCAGGCAGACAAGGCCGGATCGGAGGCCAGCGCCTGCGCCCTCAGCGTTTCAGAAGGAATGCGCAGGTTCGTGCTCATTCCGCATCGCCCTCGCCTTCGCCCGCATCGCCACCCGCCGACCATTCGAGGACGCGCGCCAGATGATCGTAGTCGCCATCCACATCGCCTTCCCTGAAGGGAAGGGCACGGGACAGATAGCCCGCCTCGACCCGGTCGTAATGCGCCAGAAGCTCCTCCAGCCGCCGCCATGCCTCGTCGGCGATCCCCGTCGCAGTCTTCTCGCTCTTATTGCGACCTTTGATCTCAAGGATCGATTCTTCCTCCACGCCGCCATTGGCCTTCAGCCGCACATAGCTGAGTTCGGCGGGCGTGCGGGCTCCCGGTCCGGCGAATGCGCCACGCGCCAGGAGGGCCGCTTCAAGCGCGAGCTGCGGGGCCAGCAGCCTGTGCGCCTGGATCCGCGAAGGCCGTGCGCCGGTCTTGTAATCGATGATGTGGGCACGACCATCGGCCAGGAGGTCGATGCGGTCGGCTCGGCCCGACAGCATCTTGCCCGTGGCGCCGACGGCGAGCGCGCCGGCGCGGATTTCGGCCAGGCGGCTGACAACGTGCTGTCCGCGCCCGCGCTCCCAGTCGATGAAGCTTTCGGCGGTGCGCTTGAAGCGCGGCCACCAGACAGCCTCCACGTCGGCGGGAAGGGCCGCTTCGGCAAAGAGCGCGCGGCCCGAATCGAGCAGCCGGTCGAGCGCGTTCCCGGCGCATGGGTCAGCACCCGATTTGATGAAGTGCTCCAATATATCGTGAAAGAGCGATCCGCGCTCGGCCGCACCCGGATCGCGGATGAGCGGTTCGACCGGCGACAGGCCCAACACGCGCCGCGCATAGACTGCATAAGGATCGCGCCGAAGCGTCTCGATCTCCGTGATCGAGAAGCGTTGCGGGCGCGCCTCCAGCGGCGGTTTCGGGCAGGGCCGCGGCGCGAAAGGCTGATCCTGCCGCGCTTCAAGCATGTCGGCCCAGTGTATGAAACGGCGACCGCGCCCACGCATGGCATCGCCCTCTTCACCGCCGACAAAAGCCAAAAGCCGCTGGAGCCAGCGTGAGGCGACGGCCGGCGCATCGCCTGCGCGGGCGGCCCGCGACAGCACGATTTCCGGCGCCCCCAAAGCCATCATGAAATCATGGGCGGCAAGGCCGATGCGCCGCTCCGGCGGCTCAAGGTCGAGCTCGGCCTTCATCAGTCGCGACATGAATCGGTCCGAGCGGGGAAGCTGAGGCCATGTGCCTTCGTTCAACCCGCCAAGCACCATCACATCGACGCTCTGCAGCCGAGCCTCGAGGGTCCCCCATATGGCGACGCGCTGGTCGGCGCCAGCCGCCGGCTTCACCGTCTTCCCGGCGATCAGGGCCATGAAGATATCCGGCCAGTCGGAAGCATCGAAAGCGAGGGAGGACCGGGTTCCGACGAGTTCGCGCAGGAAGCCGGCAAGCGCCTCTCCCGCCTCGCCTTCATAAAGCTTCGCCAACGCGCCGTCATCGCTTCGGCCGAGCGCCTCGAACGCATCGACGGAAGCGCGCACCGCCGTGGCAAGATCAGCGGTACCACCGCGAAGCGCGGTCAGCGGGGCGAGCGCGGCGTCGAGCGCGGCAAGCACTGCCCGTGCCTCGCCCTTTGCAGTCTCGCCGAGGCGCGACAGCCAGAAGGGCTTGCGCGCGGCCCCGGCCATGGCTGAAAGCCGGACATCGAAATCGTTGGAGAGCTCGGCCATATCCGGACGTCCCGTACCGCCGCGCAAGGCTATGAGCTCAATCCATTCGGTCGCGCGGCGCACCGCCTCCCGCTTCATGCCGAGGCGCAGAAGCGGATGTTTCAGGAGACTGATGATGGCGACGGGCTCGCCGGGGCGGAAGACGGCTTCCAGCATCATACGCAACAAGGTGGCAGGTATGGAGTCGGCAAGCGGGCTGCCGCCCGAATCGTCGGCCTGGATGCCGAATTTGCGCAGCTCCACCGCAACGCGGCGGGCCAGTGCGCGATCGGGTGTCACCAGCGCCGCCGTCGTCCCCTCACGGGAAATGGCATGGCGCAGCGCCACGGTGACCGCATGCGCTTCCTCGCGTTCGTTGGCTGCCTCGATGAGGCTGATGCCTTCCATGGCGCCTGCCGCCTTGGCGCGCTCGACCAGATCGCGATTGCCGGCCCAGCGCTCTGTCGTTTCGGCAGGAAGCAGCGCCTCGGCGACCAGACGGCGCCTTATCTCCAGTTCGTGCGGCGGTTCGGCCAGGTTTTCGACATCGCCGCGCGGGAGAGCGATGGACGCAACCAGCTTCTTGAGGCCGTGCTTCGGATGGCCGAAGGCCGAAGGTTGATCGAGCGCGCCGATGGCCTCCCAGATTTCACCGTCCAGACCCTTGTCGAAGCCCGGCAGTACCACAGCGCCATTGTCCAGCCGGCTGATCGTGGAAAGCAGGCGCGCGGTGGCGGGGATCGAGCCGGTCGAGCCGGCGGCGATCACCGGGCCGCGACCGGGATTGCGCTTCAGCCTTTCAGCCTCTGCGGTCAGCATCGCGTTACGATGTGCTGCGGGGTTGGAGCGGTCCATCGCCCCAAGGATATGCGGCCAGTGGGTGGTGACGATAGTCAGGAAATCGAGCGTGACCTGCCACCAGCCGGCGAGCTCCTGCGGCACCAGGGCTCCAAGCCTTGCCCAGTCGGCCTCCTCAGTCTCGACTTCATCCATGAGCGCAGCCAGATCGCGCGCCAGCCACAGGCTGTCGCTCACCGAGGCCGGCACGACAAGCCCTTCGTTGAAACGGGCGGCGATCTCGGCAGGCACCCGCGCTTTCCACGCCTGGACCAGCGGCGCCAGAAGCAGCAATCGGTCGAGCTGCCCCACGGGCGGTGCGTGATCGAGCATGGCCGCTCCGCCTTCGGTCTCCAGATCGGCCAGCTCCGCCTCAAACTCGCCAAGCGGACGAATGGTCGGGAGGATCGCCGAGGCGCCGCCGAGACGGTCGACGAAGACGTTGCGCAGTTCGCGCGCGGCACGGCGCGTCGGCAGGTAGATGGTGGCGTCGGCCAGCGCCAACGGATCCGCCTCGTAGCGGAAACCGGGCACAAGCCGCCCTTCCAGGAGCGCATCGGCCAGCGCCGGGAGGAAGCGCACGCCGGGTGGGATGGAAAAGACCCGAGGGTGACGATGTCCTGTCATCACGCCGTGGCACCCGCCCGCAACAGGACGGCCTCCGCCAGCGCAATCGCATCGGGCGTGCCGACCGTGAGCCAGTGGCCTTCCAGCGGCAGGCCGAACAGGCGGCCGCGTTCTATCGCCAAGTCGAAATAAAGATTGAGCGAATGGGGGCCTTGTCTCAGCGGCGGCATGAAGATGCGCGGATGGATGATCGCCGCGCCGGCATAGATATAGCCCGCCGCCTCGGCGCCCGCGCGCCGTAGCCGGCCGTCCGCATCTGCCAGAAAGTCGGCCTTTCCCGAGTGTCCGGTGGCCGCTGCCGGATCGGCCAGAAGCAGCAGCATGTCCATGCGCGAGGCATCCCATGCACCGGCAAGCCGCAACAGGTTTGGCCGATCGCGATCGATCCAGAACGTATCGGCGTTGACGATGAAGAAGGGCTCCTTCCCCAGCATGGGCAGCGCCCGGACGATGCCGCCGGCCGAATCCAGCAACAGGTCCCGCTCATCGGAAATCCTGATCTCCGGGTTCGTTCGTCCCTCCAGATGAACCGCCAGCGGTTCGGGCAGGTAGTGCATATTGACGACCGCCTCCGCAACGCCGGCGCGCATGAGGGCATCAAGGCTCCAGTCGATCAGCGGCCGGCCGCCGACGACGACCATCGGCTTTGGGATCGTGTTCGTGATCGGCCGCATACGCTTGCCAAGGCCCGCCGCCAGCACCATTGCATTCGAGGGTACGACACCGCTCATTCGGCTTCTCCTTCAAGCAGGCGGTGATCCTCGTAAAATTGACGCAGGCGGGCAAGACCAGGATGCTGCACCACCTGCCTGAGATAGCCCCGGATGCGCGGCAGGTGACCCAGGTAGCCGGGCTTGCCGTCGCGATGGGCAAGCCTCGTGAAAGTGCCCAGAAGCTTGGTGTTGCGCTGCGCGGCGGTGATTGCGTACGCCTCCTCAAAGGCGCCCCGGTCGAAACCGGGTCCACGAGCTGCGCAGTAGGTCTCGACCACAAGCTCTCGTATATCGGCCGGGATCGAGACGCGGGCATCGAAGGCCAGTGCCGCGGCGTCATAGGCAGCGGGGCCGAAAACGGCATCCTGCACATCGATCAGACCCAAACGGTCAAACCCGTCGCGATCTTCCCGCCAGACGATGTTGGGCGAATGAAAGTCGCGCAGCACGAGGCTTTGTTCAGCGGCGGAGAGCCGGTTGAAGAGAGCGAACCAGATATCCTTGAACTCCGCCACCTGCCCTGCGTCCGCGGGCCTGCCGAGGGCGAAGGGCATATACCAGTCGAGGCATAGGTCGGTTTCGATGCTCAGCGCCTCGCGGTCGTAGGCCGGCGGCTCATATGTACGGTGATCGTCGACCGGAAAGGCGCTCGGCCAGTGCCTCTCGTGGAGCGCGGCCAGCAGGCGCGATGCCGCCTCGTAGCGCGCCGCCACCGGCCGATCACTGTCCCCCAGGAAGCGGCCGCTGCCCAGATGCTCGATCAGGAGAAGACCGTCGTCGAGCGCCTGGGCGTGGATGCGCGGCGCGCAAAATCCTTCCACGCGAAGGGCATTCGCCACCCCGACGAAGGCGGTCACGTTCTGCGCCAGATGGGCGATGCGGCTGTAGGGCAGGCCGTCGCGGACGGCCGGCTCGTCGTGACGCTCGGGCGCGTCCATCAGGATCAGCGGCGGGCCGGAAGGCGGCTTGACCGTTTCATAGGCGCGAATGGAGGCGTCGCCAAGGAGAAAGGTCCGGCGGGCGCCGGCAAAGCCGGCTCCGTCGATGAAGGCGCGCACGGCAAGGGAATGGCGGATACGCGCCAGTGCGTCGTCGGGTCCTTCGATGCGCACCTCACGCCCCTCGCCCTTCTCGGTCAGCCGCAGACGAATGGCGCCAGCCATGGCCTGCTCGGCCCGTTCGGGCCATTCCACCAGCGCGACGCCTTCGGCGAGCGCCTCGGGCAGGCCCAACTCCTCCAGCTCCTCCGGCGCCGACAAGCGGTAAAGATCGAAGTGGTGCACGGGGCTGCGCAGCCCATAGGCCTGCACGAGCGTAAAGGTAGGGCTCGGCACTTCCAGCGCGCGATCGTCGGCAAGCGCACGAATGACGGCCCGGGCAAGCGCGGTCTTGCCCATGCCCAGGTCGCCTTCTAGCGCCACGAGATCGCCGGGCCGGAGCGCGATCGCCAGATCCTCGCCAAACCGCTCGGTCGCGTCCTCGTCGGCCAGATGAAGGGACAGGAATGACGGCGTCATGGCCGGCCTATTCGGCAGCCGCACGCATGCCCCGCGGCGCGATGGGAAAACGGCAGATAACGGTGGTTCCCCGGCCTTCGCCAGTCTCGATCTCCACCGTGCCGCCGTGCAGCTCGACAAAGCTCTTCACGATGGAAAGGCCGAGGCCGGCACCGCGCCGGCGGCCGCCATTCGTACGCGGTTCGAAACGGCGAAAGATGGTGCGCAGCACTTCTTGCGACATGCCAGGGCCATCGTCATGCACCCTGAATTCGACGCCATCCTCGCTCTGCCGCGCCGACAGGGTGATGAGACTGTCTTCAGGCGCGTAATTGGCGGCGTTGCTGAGCAGATTGTAGAGGATCTGGCGAATGCGGCTCTCATCGGCGTGGAAGGAGAAAGGCGCGTCGTCGACGGCGATCTCCAGCCTTATGCCGTGTTCCTTGACGCGTTCGGAGATCAGTTCGGCGGCAGAGGCGACGATCGGCCTGATCTCGACCTCTCCGATATCCAGCTCCATGATGCCCGCATCGACGGTGGCCAGATCGAGGATATCGTTGACGACAGTCAGGAGCAGCGAGGAAGACGAGCCGATATGGTCGACATATTCGCGCTGGCGCTGGCTGAGCGGCCCGGTCGTTTCCAGGGCCAGCAACTCGGTGAAGCCGATGATGTTGGTCAATGGCGAGCGCAGTTCGTAGGAAACATGCTGGACGAAATCGTTCTTCAGCTTGTCGGCCTTTTCCAGCGCCTCGTTCTTCTCCTTCAGCGCACGCTCCACGTTCACGCTGTCCGTCTCGTCCACGAAGGTCATCATCACCTGGCCGTTGGGCAGGTGGATGATGGCGTAGGATAGGATGGCGCCGTCGGTGAGTTCGGTGCGGCCGTGGCTATCGCGGCGTTCGTCGTCGAAGCCGGTGACAGCGGCAACGAAGTCGCCCCACGGGCTTTCCTTTGCCACGGAATCGCAGGCAGCCTTGAGAATGGAGATATGCACATCGCCGTTGGCCAGCTTCTCGGGAAGGCGCCAAAGCGTCCGGAAAGCCGGGTTGGAAAGGCGCAGGCGCCCGTCGGAGCCGAACACGGCGACGCCCTCGGCCAAATTGTCCAGCGTCTCGCTCTGCACCTGGACGACGGCGTTGTAGCGGCTTTCCAGATCGATCTTTTCGGTCAGGTTCTCGAAGACCCACGTCACGCCGCCCCTGGGCTGCGGATTGGCGATTACGCGGATAGTGCGGCCGTCGGGCAGATGCCACCAATGCTCCTCGGGCTCCACCGAGCGGTAGGCGGCAAGAAGCTGCTCCTTCCAGCGCCGCCATTCGGGCTGTTCGGCGAGCTTGCCGCCGCTGCGCAGGCGGTCGAGCAGAAGCGCGTTTTCCGGCGAGCCGTTGAGAAAACCGGGATCCAGATCCCAGAGCTTCTGGAAGGCCTGATTATAGAATTTGAGCTTCTGCTCCGCGTCGAAGATCGCAACGGCCGTGGTGAGCTGGTCGAGCGTATCGGCATGGCTGCGAACGGTGCTCTCGAACTCGCGCTTCAACCCATCCAGGTCGCTGGTGTCCAGGGCTATGCCGGCGCTGCCTTCGGCGCGGGCGAAATCCGTGACCGAGTAGACCCGCCTGTCGCCGCCAACGACCGTCGTCACCTGGTCACGGAAAATCGTGTCGTTCAAATGCTGCTGTGCGAGGCTGTCGCGCGTCGGCGTGGGGAGAAACTCCAAGCCGTCGCGCACGGCCGCGCCTGGGCTTTCGGCTTCCACCGCTCGAGCATAGGCCTCGTTGACCCATTTGAGCCGGCCGGCCCGGTCGCGCAGCCAGAACGGCATGTCGAGCGCGTTGATCAGGCCCAGCAGGTTCTGATGGTCGGCCGCAAGCCGCTGCTGCTCCAGCTTCAGGCGCGCGTTTTCGGATTGGGTGGACGACAGCGACAGGAAGCGGACCACCGCATGCAGGGCCGATTTGCGTCCCTGCACCTCGAGCAGGATGCCCTCGCGCGTTTCCACAACCAGATCGAAGGAGGCGCCCTTTTCGCGCAGGCCGGCCACTGCTCTGTCCAGCGCCGAGGCCGAACGCGGCATGAGCCATCGCCCGAACGCCAAGAAGGTGTTGCGCTCCAGCGGCGCGCCGCTTTCGGCAGGCAACTCGCCCACGACGTTGGGACGGCCACCGTCACCTGGCCAGACGACGAGCCGCTGATCTTTGAGATTGAGAAGCGCCTCGGAACGGGCAAGGGCCCCGGAAAGTTCTGCCACGCGGGTTCGCAGTGCCACATTTTCCGCCGCTATGCGGGCGCGCTGGCGTATCAGCCAGATCGCCGAAAGCAGCGCCGCTCCCATCACGCCGGCCAATATGGCGAGTTGGATGACCTCTACCGCGCCGACCGTGAGTCCGCGCCAGAGCGGCGGGTCCGAAGCACCCTGCGCCATGGCCGGGCTGCCGGTGAGCGCGGTGCAGCCGAGAGCGGGCAATGCCAGGCACATCAGGCCGCGAGCTCGGCGCAATCGCATCTTCCTACGGCCCTGCGGCCTTGCAGCCCCGCCGCGTAGCGGGTCCAGCCCCGGCATGTCCTGTTCCTCTCCGCCGCATGATCGTCAAGACCGCCCCCGGTCCGCGCTGCGCTGAACTCAATACCGGTGGCGCTCCTCGAATCACCGCACTGTAGCCGTTGAGCGAATCGGCGTGAAGAAGGAGGTGCGACAAAAATAATGCCGGCCGCTTTGTCAAGAGGCCGGCATCAATATGTTGTGTGGGACGACCTTTGGATCAATACCTGTAGTGGTCTGGCTTGAACGGCCCCTGCACGTTCACGCCAATATAAGCAGCCTGTTCCGGCGAGAGCTCGGAAAGCTTCGCGCCCAGCTTGTCGAGATGCAGTCGCGCGACCTTTTCATCGAGATGCTTGGGCAGCACATAGACCTTGTTTTCGTACTGGCTCGTATGCGTCCACAGTTCGATCTGGGCCAGCACCTGGTTGGTGAAGGAGGCGGACATGACGAAGCTGGGATGGCCCGTGGCGTTGCCGAGGTTGAGCAGACGCCCTTCCGACAGGAGAATGAGGCGCTTGCCGTCGGGGAACTCGATCATGTCCACCTGCGGCTTCACATTGGTCCATTTCAGATTGCGCAGGGCCGAGACCTGAATTTCGTTGTCGAAATGGCCGATGTTTCCAACGATGGCCATGTCCTTCATCTTGCGCATGATATCGAGGGTGATGACGTCCTTGTTGCCGGTGGTCGTCACCACGATGTCGGCAGTCGGCGCGGCGTCCTCCAGGGTCACCACCTCAAAGCCGTCCATGGCGGCCTGGAGGGCGCAGATCGGATCGACCTCGGTCACCTTCACGCGCGCGCCGGCACCCGAAAGCGATTGCGCCGAGCCTTTGCCCACGTCCCCGTAGCCGCAGACGATCGCGACCTTGCCGGCCATCATCACGTCGGTGGCGCGGCGAATGCCGTCGACTAGGGATTCCTTGCAGCCATATTTGTTGTCGAACTTGGACTTGGTGACCGAGTCATTGACGTTGATCGCGGGAAAAGGCAGCAGGCCCTTTTTCTGAAGCTGGTAGAGCCTGTTGACGCCGGTGGTCGTCTCTTCGGTCACGCCCTTTATCGCATCGCGCTGGCGCGTGAAGAAACCGGGGGTCTCGGCCATGCGCTTCTTGATCTGCGCGAAGAGGATTTCCTCCTCCTCGTTGCCCGGACTGGTGAGAATGTCCTCTCCGGCCTCGGCGCGGGCGCCGAGGAGAATGTACATGGTGGCGTCGCCGCCATCGTCGAGGATCATGTTGGTGGGCCCACCGTCGCTCCACTGGAAAATGCGGTCCGTATAGGTCCAATATTCCTCCAGTGTCTCGCCCTTGACGGCATAGACCGGCGTGCCCGTTTCCGCGATCGCGGCGGCGGCATGGTCCTGGGTGGAAAAGATGTTGCAGGAAGCCCACCGCACTTCCGCGCCCAGCTCCTTTAGCGTTTCGATCAGCACCGCGGTCTGGATCGTCATATGCAACGACCCGGATATGCGCGCCTCTTTCAGCGGCTTTTCCTTGCCAAACTCCTCGCGGCAGGCCATCAGGCCCGGCATTTCCGTTTCAGCTATTTCGATTTCCTTGCGCCCCCAGGGAGCAAGCGAGATATCGGCGACGAGGTAGTCATTGGCGGCCATGGATTTCAGCTCCAGTTGGACAACGGGCGCGGCTGCGCGCGATCAGGCGCATTTGCTACCAGATAGCAGCGGTGCGAACAACGATATAAAGAAATCTTTATCCCTGCATGCGACCTAAAAAGAGGCGCCGGCTCTTCAGCTTTCCTCGCCAAAGCGAGCAGCAACCAGTTCGGCCAGAGCATGCATGACTTCCTTGGCCTGCGGCCCTTCCGCCTTCACCTTAATGCAGCAGCCGGGGCTGGCTGCCAGCATCATCAGTCCCATTATGGAGGTCCCGCCAACGGCGATTCCATCCTTCTCGACCGTCACGCGTGCATCGTACGCGCCGGCCAGCTGAACGAATTTGGCCGACGCGCGCGCATGCAGGCCGCGCTGGTTGACAATGGCGAATTCGCGTTCAATCAAGGCGGTTCGGGCTGTGGTCACTTTCCGCTGAGCACCTGGCTTGCCACATTGATGTATTTACGGCCAGCCGTCTGCGCTTCATCGAGCGCCTTTGCCATGTCGTCGGCGGCGCGCGCGCTCGAAAGCTTGATGAGCATCGGCAGGTTCATTCCGGCAACGACCTCGATCCGACCGGCCTCCATGACGGAGATCGCCAGGTTTGACGGCGTTCCGCCGAACATGTCGGTCAGGATGATAACGCCCGAGCCAGCGTCGACACTGGCCACGGCTTCAACGATGTCGCGGCGGCGCTGCTCCATGTCGTCCTCGGCGCCTATCGACACCGTTCCAAAATTTTCCTGCGGTCCGACCACATGCTCGACAGCGTGGCGAAACTCTTCAGCCAGCCGACCATGGGTGACGAGCACGACGCCGATCATCGAACAGAAATCCTTCCGTTGCACAGTCCGGCAATGGCGGCGCAGCGGAGCGCACCGGCATTTCCGTCGCCGCATGTCAGATCGGTCAAGGCTACGCTCCGTCCGATTGGCACTTTCTGCTCCGACGTTCGAACATCTGTTCGCATCCGGCAACCATTTTTTATTTCGGTTCCAATCAATGGCGTGACCGGTGAACGGTCTTGCCTCACGGCAGAAGGGGTATCTTGTCAACGGGGAAAGCGTTGACAAGCCCAATATGCGGCGATTCGTCTGAAAATTCGTAGCACATGGCAGGTCAGGCAAAGGGCGGCAGGCCCAGTCTCGCGCAGATGGCCAGGCCCGCGCCGGCCGCATCGCCGGCCGGCAGATCCTGGCATGGCAAGTCGACGCCCTCGATCCCGATGGCGCCCTCCTCATCAAACCGCGGCGCCTCGGCCAGCTCGACCAGCCGCACGACGAGGTCGACGACCGCCCTCGGCTCATGCCGGATCGCCGATGGCCCCCGGCCAAAGGCCTCGGCCAGGCCCGCGATCGCGGCAGGGACGGTTCCGATCAGCCGGCCGCCTTTCCGTTCGAGCAGCACCTGATCGTCGCTGACCAGTCGAGCGAAAGTCCCCTGGGCGCGGCAAAGGGAAAGAAGCGTCAGCATCAACCGGGTTTTGCCGGAACCGGAACGTCCGAGAATGAGAACGCCGCTGTGTTCCAGCACCAGCAGCACGCCGTGATGGTTGCTTCCCGTCATCCAGATCTACTCATCAGCCGGCAGGGCGATGACGAAGCGGGCGCCGCGTATGTCGCCGGGTTTGGCGCCGGGGATGTTTTCGGCCGTCAGCGTGCCGCCATGGGCTTCAATGATCTGGCGGCTGATGGAAAGGCCGAGGCCGGAGTTCTGGCCGAACGCCTCGCCGGAAGGGCGGTCCGTATAGAAGCGCTCGAACACGCGTTCGATGTCGTCGGCGCGGATGCCGGGTCCGTTGTCTTCCACCGTCAGGATAATGCGCTTGGCCGAGCGCCCCATGCGCAAGTCGATGCGGCCGCCATCGTCGGGCACGAACGAGCGGGCGTTCTCGATGAGATTGGTGATGACCTGGCTCAGCCGCAGGTCGTGGCCCGCCACGAAATAGTTCTTGTTCTGCTCCTTCTCGGCGACCGTGAAGGTGATATCGACCTTCTTCTTGTTGCGGCCCACGTCGCGGGCGGCTCCCACCAGGTCCGAGACGAACTGCCGAAAATCGATGCGCTCGGCATCCTCGCGCACCATTTCGGCATCAAGGCGGGAGGCGTCGGAAATGTCCGAGATCAGCCGGTCGAGCCGGCGGACGTCGTGCTGGATGATCTCCATGAGCCGGTCGCGCGAGCGCTGGTCCTTTGCCAGCGGCAAAGTTTCGACCGCGCTGCCAAGCGAGGTCAGGGGGTTCTTGAGTTCGTGAGCCACATCGGCGGCAAAGCTTTCGATGGCGTCGATACGCGCATAAAGCGCCTTGGTCATATCGCGGAGCGCGACCGAAAGATTGCCGATCTCATCCTGCCTGTGGGAGAAATCGGGGATCTCCTCGCGGCTTCTCACCCCACGGCGCACCCGTATGGCCGCGGCCGAAAGCCTTCGCAGCGGGTTGGCGATCGTCGACGCCAGAAGAAGCGACAGCACTGCCGTCACGAAGGCCGCCACGCCGAAAACGCCAAGTATGGCATTGCGCTGCTCGGCATTGATTTCGTCGATGTCGCCTTCGCGGGTGAGCTGCAAAGCCCCCAGAACCGCGCGAAACCGCTGAATCGGAACGGCGACCGAGATGATGTATTTCCCTTCCGCCGTCTGACGCACCTTGTAGCTGGGCTTGCCCGTGGTGAGGGCGCTCACCACCTCCTCATAGACAACGCCGCTGCCGCCGGGCACTTCCTCATAAAGCGGAAGACTGTCGCGGGAGAAGAATGTCGAAATGCGCTTGTAGATGCGCCACAGCGGGTTCTCCCTCTCCTCGTCCAGCGGCGGCAGATCGTATCGCAGCACCTGGCCGCTGGCATAAAGGGGCTTGGAATCGAGAATGTGGTCGCCCTGCGGACCGTAGACGCGAGCCCGGGTGCGAGGGTTGGAGATCAGCCGCCGCAGCAGGGGCGCCACCGTTTCGGGATTGATCGGAAAATCGAGGTTCTCAAGATGGTCGACGCCCGGTTGCATGCTTTCGCCGGCTTGCAGCTCGAGCAGCTTTTCCGGCGTCAGCTTGAGCGTGTCCATCTCCACCGTCGCCGATGCGGCGATGGCGCCGGCAACGATCTCGCCCTGCGTCGTAAGGCTGTCGATATGCGCCTCGATGAGGCCGTCGCTGTTCTGGTTGATGTAAAGGACGCCGACGACCAGGACGCCGATGGCGGCAAAATTGAGGATGAGTATGCGGCGAGTGAGACTAGAGAACAGATAGTGGCCCAGCATTCGGCGAAGCAGGACCGCGAGCCACCCAAGGTATCTCGTCCCCGGCTGGCCGGCCTTGCCCTGGGCCCGGGTCTTCCTGTGTTCCGTGTCTGCCACCATACTCTTTCAGTCGCTACAGCATCGTACCTGTATTCAATAACTTACCGCATCCTTTGCGCGTTCGAAAGCAAGGACGCACAACGCTGTAGCCGCCGCCACACGCCGCCGCGATGGCGGCGAGCCTGCGAAGATCGCGGTTAGCCCGTCGTGGCTGCAAGGACAATCCGGGACGGAAGCGATCAGGCTTCGCGGAAACGGTAGCCAACGCCGTAAAGCGTTTCGATCATGTCGAACTCCCCGTCAACCGACTTGAACTTCTTGCGCAGCCTCTTGATATGGCTATCGATCGTGCGGTCGTCCACATAGACCTGTTCGTCATAGGCCGAATCCATAAGAGAATCCCGGCTTTTGACCACGCCTGGGCGCTGCGCCAGCGAGTGCAGGATCAGGAACTCCGTCACCGTCAGCGTGACCGGCTCCCCTTTCCAGGTGCAGGTGTGCCGCTCCTGATCCATGACGAGGTGGCCCCGCTCCAGCGAGCGCGATTGCTTCTCAGCGGTTTTGGCCATCCCCTCGCGTGCGGTGCCCCGTCGTAGAACCGCCCGGACCCGCTCGACGAGAAGCCGCTGCGAAAAGGGTTTGCGCACAAAATCGTCCGCCCCCATCTTCAGGCCGAAGAGTTCGTCGATCTCGTCGTCCTTGGATGTCAGGAAGATCACCGGTATGTCGCTCTTCTGCCGCAGCCGGCGCAGGAGCTCCATTCCATCCATGCGCGGCATCTTGATGTCGAGTATGGCCAGATTTGGCGGGCGGGCCGTCAATCCTTCGAGCGCCGATGCGCCATCCGTATAGGTTTCGACGCGATAGCCCTCGGATTCCAGCGCAATCGAGACCGACGTCAGAATATTGCGATCATCGTCTACCAGCGCGATCGTTGCCATTTCTAGCGGCTCCCTCATATGCAATGTCCCTTCTGCTGCGTCGGGCGCAGTTGCAGGACAAATTAGGTACAAAATGTGGCACATTCACCGGCCAAAGTCACTTCGCCGCACTTCGGCGCCGCCTGCAGCCGGAATTCTCCCCGGCAGTTGGGGACGCGCCCTCCCAATTTCAGCGGCATAAAACCGATTAAACTCGGAGTCTAAATCTTTAAATCGATTAATGATTTGAAATTGCTTGGCTTTTCTGTTTCTGACATCGGCAGCCTGCCGATAAGGGTCGTCGCCCTGTTGCTGGCCGGCACGACAAGCAACAGAAACCAGGTGCGCCCCCGATGAAAGAAACCGGACCTCGCAATCCCGATTGCGGTATCGAGAAAGCCAGGCTGCAGACCACCGGCAGCGTCTTCTACAACCCAACCGCAGCCGAGCTTTGCGAGGAGGCCGTCTGCCGCGGTGAGGCCCGGCTGACGGCCCACGGCGCGCTGGTGGCGCGCACGGGGCAGCATACCGGCCGCTCGCCCAAGGACAGGTTTGTCGTGCGCGACGCAGGCAGCGAAGATTCGGTATGGTGGGGAAACAACCAGCCGATTACACGCGATCAGTTCGATGCGATCTATGCCGATTTCCTGTCCCACGCCGCCGGACGGGACCTTTTCGTCCAGGATCTGGTAGGCGGTGCCGATCCGCAGAACAGCCTGCCCGTGCGCGTGGTAACGGAGTTCGCCTGGCATTCGCTGTTCATCCGCCACCTTCTCATCCGCCCGGCGCGTCAGGCGCTTGCGCGCTTCGTGCCGAAGATGACGGTGATCGACCTGCCGTCCTTCAAGGCCGATCCGGCGCGTCACGGATGCCGCAGCGAAACGGTGATCGCCATCGATCTGTCGCGCATGATCGTGCTGATAGGAGGCACGGCCTATGCCGGCGAGATGAAAAAATCCGTCTTCACCGCGCTCAACTACATCCTTCCCGAAAAGGGTGTCATGCCGATGCATTGTTCGGCAAATGCCGGCCCCGCGGGCGATGTCGCCGTCTTCTTCGGCCTGTCGGGTACGGGCAAGACGACGCTTTCGGCGGACCCGTCCCGGATATTGATCGGCGACGACGAACACGGCTGGGGCCAGGACGGCGTTTTCAACTTCGAGGGCGGCTGCTACGCCAAGACAATTCGACTCTCGGAAGAGGCGGAGCCGGAGATATTCGCCACCACGCGGCGTTTCGGCACGGTGCTGGAGAATGTCGTGCTCGACGAGGATCGTGTCCCCGATTTCGACGACGGCAGCCTCACCGAGAACGCACGCTGCGCCTATCCACTCGATTTCATTCCCAATGCCAGCGCGACCGGACGGGCCGGCCAACCGAAGAACGTCATCATGCTGACGGCGGACGCATTCGGGGTGCTGCCCCCGATCGCCCGTATGACGCCGGCCCAGGCCATGTACCACTTCCTTTCGGGCTATACGGCCAAGGTGGCCGGTACCGAGCGCGGCGTCACCGAGCCGGAAGCGACCTTCTCCACCTGCTTCGGCGCCCCTTTCATGCCCCGCCACCCCTCGATCTATGGCGACCTGCTGCGCAAACTCATCGCCAGCCACGGCGTCGACTGCTGGCTGGTGAACACCGGCTGGACCGGTGGCGCCTACGGCGTGGGCCGGCGCATGCCGATCAAGGCGACGAGGGCGCTGCTTTCCGCGGCGCTCAGCGGCTCGCTGAGCGATGCGGCGTTTCGCATCGATCCGCATTTCGGGTTCGAGGTGCCGGTGGAGGTCTCCGGCATCGACAAGAGCATGCTCGATCCGCGCTCGACCTGGGCGGACAAAGCGGCTTACGACGCACAGGCCGAGAAGCTGGTCGGCATGTTCGCGGATAATTTCGAGAAGTTCCACGCCCATGTGGACCCCGAAGTGCTGAACGCTTCGCCGCAGTTCCGGCAGGCTGCCGAATAGGGTTGCGGGCGCCGGCCGTTTGCATACATGTTGGTGGCCCGGCTCGCCGGGCCATTTTCGTCTGCAATCAGCAAAGCCTGACTGACAAGCCAATGCCCGAACCAGCTCTCATCATCCGGCCTGGCATTTTCGTCGACGAAGACGAGCTGGATGAGCAGTTCATCCGGTCTTCCGGCCCCGGCGGCCAGAACGTCAACAAGGTGGCGACGGCGGTGCAGTTGCGGTTCGACGCCGCCAACGCCCGCAACCTGCCCGAGCCCGTGAGGCAGCGGGCGCTGCATCTGGCCGGCAGCCGGGCGACCAAGGATGGCGAGATACTGATCGAAGCAGGACGTTACCGGACGCAGGAGCTCAACCGGACCGATGCGCGCGACCGGCTTATGGAACTGCTCAAGCGTGCCGCCGAGCCGCCGCCCAAGCCGCGCAAGAAGACCAAGCCCTCGCGCGGTGCGGTCGAGCGCCGCCTCAAGGCAAAGGCAGGGCGCTCCCAGGTGAAAAAGATGCGGGGGCCGATTAAGCCGGATTGATCGAGGGGCCTTACCGGCGTCAGCGAGGGACCACCGTTTTACGGTTGAAATATATTGCCGTTACACGTCAAATGACATGCTGTTCAAACAGGAGCATATTGCCATGGGAATTTTTGATTTCGTTAAGTCGGTGGGGAAGAAGCTGGGCGTGGTCGATGACGAAGCCCCGGAAGCCGCCGAGCTGAAGAAGGAGCTCGATTCGCACAAGCTCGGTACCGACAAGGTCGAGGTCGAGGTGCAGGGCGACAAGGTGGTGCTCAAAGGCGAGGTCGCCGATCAGTCGGCCTTCGAAAAGGCGGTTATCGCCGTCGGCAACACGCTTGGCGTTTCCAAGGTCGAGGCAGGCGAGCTGAAAGTGGCCGACGCGGGCGGCGAGACCAGCGAACCGGTTTTCTACACGGTCAAGAAGGGCGACAATCTCTGGAAGATTGCAGAGGCCAATTACGGCAAGAGCAATGGTGCGAAGTACACCGTGATTTTCGAGGCAAACAAGCCCATGCTGACCCATCCGGACAAGATCTATCCCGGGCAGGTGCTTCGCATTCCGGCGCTGTAAGAACGGGAAGCGGCGCCGCCAGGAATCGGGCGGCGCACTGATTTCCATGTGGCATCATCAACTCCCGGGCCCGGACGTCCGGGGTTTTGTGCTACTATCAAATGCCGTATGGGGAGATCATGGTTCAGCTGCCATCAGGCGTACGTCACCTCCCCGGCTGCCTCGACCTTGAGGCCCAGCAGTCGCTGGTCGACGAGATTCGGGCAGTCGTGGCCGAAGCGCCGCTCTATGTGCCCGCCATGCCGCGCACGGGCAAGCCGATGCGCGTACGCATGACCAATTGCGGCACGCTCGGCTGGGTCACCGACAAGGAGCGGGGCTACCGCTACCAGGCAACCCATCCGGTGAGCGGCAGGCCCTGGCCGCCGATACCAGCCTCGCTTCTGCGGCTATGGGACGAGTTCTCCTCCTATCCTCATCCGCCGGAGGCCTGCCTGGTGAATTTCTATGATTCCGACGCCAGAATGGGACTGCACCAGGATCGCGATGAGGAGGAGTTCGACGCTCCCGTCGTCTCCGTATCGCTGGGCGACGCCTGCCTGTTTCGCGTGGGCGGCACGAAGCGTGCGGACCGCACCGTATCGCTGCGGCTGGAGAGCGGCGACCTACTGCTGCTCGCCGGCGAGGGGCGGCTTTGCCACCACGGCGTCGACCGCATCTATCCCGGCACCTCGACCCTGTTGAAAGGCGTTGGCCGCATCAATCTCACCCTGCGCCGGGTGACGAAGCCGGCCTGACGGTCCGACATGGTGAAATGATAGCTATTCCAGACAAGCATATACCGGTTGTCGGTGCGCGATTGCTTAAATCTAAAGCTTACGCAGCGCCACTTCCTCCACCAGATGGTTCGCGCCCTTGCGCAGGATAAGGTCGGCGCGGGGGCGGGTGGGAAGAATGTTTTCCTTCAGGTTCTTCAGGTTGATGTTTTTCCAGAGCTGTTCGGCGATGGTGCGCGCGGCATCGGCTGAAAGCCGTGAATAGCGATGGAAGAAGGATTTCGGATCCCTGAAGGCGGTATCGCGCAGCCGCATGAAGCGGTCGACATACCAGTGATGGATCAGTTCTTCGGGCGCATCGATATAGATCGAGAAGTCGAAGAAGTCCGAGACCACGGGCACCGCCTTGCCGTCCTCGGGTAACTCGCGGGTCTGCAGCACATTGATGCCTTCGAAAATGAGAATGTCGGGCCTGTCGATGGTGACGAATTCGCCCGGCAACACATCATAAGTCAGGTGCGAATAGAGGGGCGCGCGCACATTCGGAAGCCCCGCCTTGATGCCCGACAGGAAGCGGAGGATCGCGCCGACGTCGTAGCTGTCGGGAAATCCCTTGCGGTCCATCAGGCCCTCGCGCCGCAGCACCTCGTTGGGATAGAGGAAGCCGTCGGTGGTAACCAGATCGACCTTGGGGCTCGACGGCCAGCGCGCAAGAAGCTCCTTCAGCACGCGCGCCGTGGTGGATTTGCCGACGGCGACCGATCCGGCGATGCCGATGATGAATGGCGCCTTCACCGCATCGTCCGCCTCGAAAAAGACCTGGCGTTGACGGAACAGGAGCTGGCTTGCCTCGACATGCGCCGACAGCAGCCGCGACATGGACAGGTAGATGCGGCGCACTTCATCCAGGTCGATAGGGTCGTTCAGCGAACGAAGCCGGCGAACCTCGTCCTCGGTGAGGGTGAGCGGCGTGTCGGCGCGGAAATTGGCCCAGCGCTCTGCGGAGAAGAAGCGGTAGGGAGAGTAGCGTTCCCCCGCAACCAACTGATCCATGCGCCGTAATCCCTCTTCCGCCCGCAACCGTTTCAATTCGCCGGGCGGGCGGCCTTCTCGGCAATGCCCGTGCGCGATGTGCGGCTTTCCAGTTCGGCCATCACCTCGTCCAGCGGCACCTCGGCCAGATTCAGGACAACCAGCCAATGATACAGAAGATCAGCGCTTTCGGAAATGACGGCTTCACGGTTCCCGCGCACCGCGGCAATGACCGTCTCGACGGCCTCCTCGCCAAGCTTCTGAGCGGCTTTTTCCATGCCTGCGGCATAGAGCTTGGCCGTCCAGGAATTGGTGTCGCCAGAGCGGGCGCGCTCGGCGATGATGGATTCCAGCCGCGCCAGATCGAAAGTGCTCATCGTGTCGCTGCCTCGCCCTGTTCTGGGCCTTGTGCCGGATCGAGCCGCATGGCCAGGCCATGATCGGCCATGAAGCGTTTTGCTTCGCCGATCGTATAGGTGCCGAAGTGGAAAATCGATGCCGCCAGCACAGCGGCAGCATGGCCCTGCTTAACGCCGTCGACCAGATGATCGAGCGTACCGACACCGCCCGAGGCGATCACCGGCACGCGCACCGCATCGGCCACCGTCCGCGTCAGCGCTATGTCGTAGCCGGCCTTGGTGCCGTCTCGGTCCATGGAAGTCAGCAGGATTTCGCCGGCGCCGAGGTCGACAACGCGGCGGGCGAACTCGATGGCGTCGATGCCGGTGGCGTTGCGCCCGCCATGGGTGAAGATTTCCCAGCGCGCGGCCGCGCCTTCCCCGGACACCTTCTTGGCGTCGATTGCGACGACGATGCACTGATCGCCGAACCGGTCGGCCGCGCGGGCGACGAAATCCGGGTCCTTCACCGCCGCCGTGTTGATCGACACCTTGTCGGCACCGGCAAGCAGCAGCTTGCGGATATCCGCCACCTCGCGAACGCCGCCGCCCACGGTCAGCGGCATGAAACACTGCTCGGCCGTCCGCGCCACGACGTCGAAGATCGTCTCGCGGTTCTCGCTCGAAGCGGTGATGTCGAGAAAGCACAATTCGTCCGCCCCGGCCGCGTCATAGGCCTTGGCCGCTTCCACCGGATCGCCGGCATCGACCAGGTCGACAAAGTTGACGCCCTTGACGACACGGCCGTCCTTGACGTCCAGACAGGGGATGACGCGGGATTTGAGCGTCATGATTGCGCCTCGCGCAGGATCCGCAGCGCCTCGGCCGGATCGACGCGCCCGTCATAGAGAGCGCGGCCGGAGATGGCGCCTTCCAGCTTCGCCGCGTCCGGCATCGTCATGCGCACGATATCGGCAATGGAGGCGAGCCCTCCGGAGGCGATGACCGGTATGTCGACCGCTTCTGCAAGGTCGATGGTTGCCTCCCAGTTGATGCCGGTCAGGACGCCGTCGCGGTCGATGTCGGTGTAGATGATCGCAGCAACGCCGGCTCCTTCGAAACGTTTCGCAAGCTCCGCCGCCGAAAGCTCCGAGATTTCGGCCCAGCCCTCCACCGCGACGTAGCCACCGCGCGCATCTATGCCGACGGCGATCCTGCCTGGAAACCGGCGGCAGGCTCCGCGCACCAGATCAGGGTCGCGCACCGCCACCGTGCCGAGGATGACGCGGGCGAGACCCTTGTCCAGCCATGCCTCGATCTGCTCAATTGTGCGGATGCCGCCGCCGAGCTGCACCGGGTTCTTCGTCGCTGCCAGGATCGCCTCGACCGCGGCACCATTGACGCTCGTTCCTGCGAAGGCGCCGTCGAGGTCGACCACATGCAGCCATTCGAACCCCTGCTCCTCGAAGGCCTTTGCCTGGGCGGCGGGATCGGCGTTGTAGACGGTCGCCTGGCTCATCTCGCCGAGCTTCAGGCGCACGCATTGACCTTCCTTGAGGTCGATGGCGGGGAAAAGGATCATGGCTTCCACTTCAGGAAATTGGCGATGAGCGCCAAGCCCAGCTGCTGGCTCTTTTCGGGATGAAACTGGGTGCCGGCAAGATTGTCCCGGCCCACCGCCGCGGTGACGGAACCGCCGTAATCGGTCACCGCCAGCACGTCCTCCTCGTGCTGCGCGTCGAGATGATACGAATGCACGAAATAGGCATGCAGCCCATCCGGCCCGGTGGGGATGCCGGCAAACAGCGGGTGGTCATGTTTCACGTGAATCGTGTTCCAGCCGATCTGTGGTATCTTGAGGGTCGGGTCGGAAGGCGTCATTTCCTTCACGTCGCCCTTGATCCAGCCAAGACCTTCCGTGACCGTTTTCTCCAGCCCACGCGACGACATGAGTTGAAGGCCGACGCAGATGCCGAGGAAGGGCCGCGCCCTGTCGATCGCCGTTTCGCGGATCGCCTCGACCATGCCGGGCACGGCATCGAGGCCCGCCCGGCAGGCCGCATAGGCGCCAACGCCGGGCAGAACGATGCGGTCCGCGGTGCGAACGCGGGCGGCGTCGGCCGTCAGTTCGATCTCTGCGGCAATGCCGGCCTCTCGGGCAGCACGCTCGAAGGCCTTGGTGGCCGAACGCAGATTGCCGGAGCCATAGTCGATGATCGCAACGCGCATGTTCAGGACTTCCGGGGGTAGTCGATCAGGCCGAAGGTGGAATGGCGGCGCTGTGCGACGGGGTTTCCGGCCGATCCCCAAGGCACTGGCGGAGGCGCCGCGGCCGGCCTCTGGCTCGTGCGGACATATTGGGGACCGGACGCCGATTCGGCCGCGTAGCGGATTTCTGCCTCGTCCTTGGAATTGGCCTCCACAACGCCCCATACATGCCAGCCTCTGCGCTGCAGGGACGCGACCCGCCAGCTCTGCGCCTCCATGCCTATCAGAAACGAAACGCACAAGGAGACGATGAAGGCCGCGGCCGAGTATCCGGCGACCGTTCCCAGCGCCGCCAGTGCCAGTGCCAGCGCCAGTGCGGCGAGCGCCTCCCACCACATGCGGTGGACGAGGAACCAAATGACGGGCGCCAGAAAGGCAAAAAAGGAAAAGCCGTCGCGCAGCACCACTGCCTTTTCCGCGGCATCGCCCGTTTCGGTTTCAGGTTCGACTACGAGATAGCTTGCCATTCAACTCTTCGCCCCATGCAGGCGTTACGACGGTCAGCCGTTCAGCGTTCCCTTGGTGGAGGGGACGGCATCGGGCTGACGGGGATCGGCCTCAAGCGCGGCGCGCAGCACCCGCGCCACGGCTTTGAAGCAGGTCTCGGCGATATGGTGGCTGTTGGCGCCATAGTGGTTGGCGACGTGCAGCGTAATGCCGGCGCTCTGCGCCAGGGCCTGGAAGAACTCCCGAACCAGTTCCGTGTCGAACGTGCCGATTTTGGCGGTCGGAAAGGTCACATTCCAGACCAGGAACGGCCGGCCCGAAACGTCGACGGCTGCCCGTGTCAGGCATTCGTCCATGGCAAGGTCGAGCGAAGCATAGCGCATGATGCCGCGCCGCTCGCCCAGCGCCTTCGCAAGCGCCTGACCGATGGCAATGCCGCAATCCTCCACCGTGTGGTGGTCGTCGATGTGCAGATCGCCCTTGGCTCTAAGCGTGATGTCGATGAGGCTGTGGCGGCAAAGCTGCTCGAGCATATGGTCGAAAAAGCCGACGCCGGATGCGACGTCGAAGCGCCCTTCCCCATCGAGATCGACCGAAACGGCGATATCCGTCTCGTTGGTCCTGCGGCTGATTTCGGCCTTGCGCGCCGTCCCTTGAGCCATGGCTGTCCTCTTGGCGGTCAGAAGGCCAGCCTTCTAGCAGCATGTCCGCCGGAACGCCAGCGCCAGCCGGCGTCGTGGGTATCCTTGCGCCGGAAGATGGCGGCCTCGGGCAACATGCCCGGTTTGCAATTGCCGGCGGGCCGCTTACATAACCGCTCTGGAGACGCCCGCCGTTCGAAAGGACCCGCCATGAGTGAAGCCCCTTCCATGCACGCCACCACCATCGTCACCGTTCGCAAGGGCGGCAAGGTGGTGATCGCCGGCGACGGGCAGGTCAGCCTGGGCCAGACAGTGATGAAGGGCAATGCACGCAAGGTACGCCGGATCGGTAAGGGCAATGTCATCGCCGGTTTCGCCGGCGCGACGGCGGATGCGTTCACGCTGCTGGAGCGGCTGGAAAGCAAGCTCGAGCAGTATCCCGACCAGCTGATGCGCGCCTGTGTGGAACTGGCCAAAGACTGGCGCACCGACCGGTATCTGCGCCGGCTGGAGGCGATGATGCTGGTTGCGGACAAATCGATCACGCTGGCGCTTACCGGCAATGGGGACGTGCTGGAGCCCGAGCAGGGCGTGATGGCGATCGGATCGGGCGGAAACTACGCGCTCGCGGCCGCCCGCGCGCTTCTGGATACGGACAAGGATGCCGAGGAAGTGGCGCGCAAGGCGATGGCCATCGCAGCTAGCATCTGCATCTACACCAACGACAACGTCGTCCTGGAATCGCTGGATGAAGAATGAAGGGTCAAATATCCGCTTCAATCCGGTGATGGAGGCCGATCTGCCGATGCTCGCGCAATGGCTCGGCGCCCCCCACATGCGGGAATGGTGGGGCGATCCGGAGGAGGAACTGGGTTTCATCCGCGACATGGTCGAAGGACACGATTCCACGCGGCCGTTCCTCATCGTGCTCGACGACCGGCCAGTGGGATACATCCAGTACTGGTTCATCGGCCATCATCAGAATGAGCAATGGGTGAAGGAACATCCCTGGCTCATGGAGCTTCCGTCCGAGACGATCGGCGTCGATCTTTCCCTCGGCGATCCCGAACTTCTGTCCAAGGGCATCGGCTCCGCCGCCCTTGCCGCTTTCGTTCGCCGGTTGATCGAGGAAGGGCACCGAAGCATCATCATCGATCCGGACCGCGGCAATGCGCGCGCCATACGCGCCTATGAAAAAGCCGGGTTCCGCCCTGTTCCCCACCTTGAGGGCCGCACCGGCGATGCACTCATCATGCAATACGACCGACACGCAAGCGAGACCAACCTATGACGAATTTTTCCCCGCGCGAGATCGTTTCGGAGCTTGACCGCTTCATCATCGGCCAGAAGGACGCCAAGCGTGCGGTCGCCATCGCGCTGCGCAATCGCTGGCGCCGCCAGCAGCTCGATGAGGGGTTGCGCGAAGAGGTGATGCCAAAGAACATCCTCATGATCGGCCCCACCGGCGTCGGCAAGACCGAGATTTCGCGGCGGCTGGCCAAGCTGGCAGGCGCGCCGTTCATGAAAGTGGAGGCCACGAAATTCACGGAGGTCGGCTATGTCGGCCGCGACGTGGAGCAGATCATCCGCGATCTCGTGGAGGTCGCTATCGGGCTGACCCGCGAGAAAATGCGCGAGGAAGTGAAAGCCCGGGCTCACGTTGCGGCTGAGGAGCGCGTGCTGGAAGCGCTGGTCGGCAAAACGGCCAGCCCGGCCACAAGGGACAGCTTCCGCAAGAAGCTGCGCAACGGCGAGCTCGACGACAAGGAGATCGAGATCGAGGTTTCCGATACCGGCGGCGGCATGCCCGGCTTCGAGATTCCCGGCATGCCGGGAGCCAATATCGGCGTCCTCAACATCAACGACATGCTGCAAAAAGCTATGGGCGGCAGCCGCACCAAAGTGCGCAAGACCACGGTCAAGGAGTCCTACGGGCAACTGATCGACGACGAGTCCGACAAGCTGCTCGACCAGGACGCCGTCATACAGGCCGCGCTGTCATCGGCGCAGAACGACGGCATCGTCTTCCTTGACGAAATCGACAAGATCGCATCCCGCGAAGGCGGCATGGGTGCCGGCGTCTCCCGGGAAGGCGTGCAGCGCGACCTGCTGCCGCTGGTGGAGGGAACGACCGTGGCCACGAAGTACGGGCCGGTCAAAACCGATCATATCCTGTTCATCGCCTCCGGCGCGTTCCACGTGTCGAAGCCGTCCGATCTTCTGCCGGAACTGCAGGGCCGCCTGCCGATCAGAGTCGAGTTGCGGGCGCTGGAGAAGGACGATTTCCGCCGCATCCTGACCGAGACGGAGGCGAGCCTCATCAAGCAGTATATCGCGCTGATGGACACCGAAGGCGTCGAGCTGGAGTTCACCGACGATGCCATCGACCGGCTCGCGGCGATTGCCGTCGACCTCAACGCCAGCGTGGAGAACATCGGGGCCCGCAGGCTGCAGACCGTGATGGAGCGTGTTCTGGACGACATCTCGTACAACGCGCCCGACCGGTCGGGCTCCAAGGTCACGATCGATGCCGGCTATGTCGACACCAATGTCGGCGACCTAGCGAAGAACACGGACCTTTCGCGCTTCATCCTCTAGCGCCCGTTCTCCGCACAATATTAGGGCTCGACTCAATGCATGTGTTTCCATAGGTTGCGCGCAATCAGAACAAGCATATGACGGCGGGCGGCGCATGGCGCTGAGGCACAGCATCCTGGCAGGGCTTTTGTTGGTTTGCGCGGCGAACGCCGTGGAAGCGGCCAGCCTCGTGCCGCCCGGCAACAGGCACGAAGAACAGCCGCCCGTGCCGGGCGCGTCGGCCTCGCGCACGAGCGCCGGGAAAACGACATTCGAGGCCAAATACAAGCGGGTCTACCAGCTCCTGAAGAACGACGTCGCGCTGCGCGAGAAGATCCGCGTCACAGCCGACGAGTATGGCATCGACCCCACCCACGTCATCGGCGCCATCATCGGGGAACATACCTACAACGTGGATGTCTACGACCGGCTGCAGACCTATTATGTGAAGGCCGTCTCCTATCTGAACAGCAACTTCAGCTTCTCCTATGAGGGTGAGGGCATCGCGGATTTCATTGAGCGGCCGGAATTCGCCGAGTGCGATGACAGGAAGGGCAGCTACGCCCTGTGGAGCTGCCGCGAGGTAGTCTGGGACAAGGCGTTCCGCGGCAGGAAGGTGGACGGAAAACGCTTTCCCGACGACCGGTTCAGCGCGGTCTTCTTCCAGCCGCTCTATGCGGGCCAGACATTCGGCATAGGGCAGCTCAATCCGCTGACGGCGCTGCAGATGACCGACATCGTCAACCGCGTTTCCGGTTACGAGAAGATCGATCATCGCGATCCGCAGAAGGTCTACCAGACCATCATGGACCCCGACATAACGCTGGCCTACATATCGGCAACGATCAAGAAATCCATCGACGCCTACCGCGAGATAGCCGGGTTCGATATCTCGAAAAACCCGGGAATCACGGCGACGCTCTATAATGTCGGCAACCCCGCGACCCGGGCAGCCAAGCTGGCTGCGGAGAACCGGCTGCGCCGCAAGCACGGCCAGGACATCAAACTCCCGGAAGAAAACTACTATGGCTGGCTGGTCAACGACCGGCTGGAAGAGCTGCAGGCGCTCGTTCCCGCTTCATGAGCGCCGCCGCCGGGCCGCGTCGCTGGTTTTCGATCCATCATCCTCCAGCATTGCCTCCAGGCGCCGGAAAAGCTCATCGATCTGCGCATCATCGAGGGTGGCGATGTTGCGCGCCAGCAGATTGGCGAGCGCGGTCGCTTTGTCGGAAAGGCCCGCCGTGTTCACGACGACGCGCGGGTCGGAAATTTCGGCCAGACGCTGAAGCTCGTCCGCCTCGTCCCAGATCACGTTGAAATAGCCGATGATCTTCTGCACCATCGCCCAGTTCGGCGGGCTGCGCCGGCCGTGCTCCAGCGCCGATAGATAGGCCGGACTGACATTAAGGGCGGCCGCCATCTCCTTTTGGCTGGCGCCCCGGGATTGGCGAAGCTGCCGGATGCGTTCCCCGAAAGGCGTCATCCGGCCTGCTCCCTGCGGCGCAGACGCACATAGATCGCTCCCTCGCCGCCATGCTGGCGCGATGCTTCCTCGTAGCCACTAATGAGTTGCCGGAATGGAGCAGTGGCAAACCATTGCGGAACCGCCCGCCGCAATATCCCCTCGCTTGCGGGCGAGGAGCCCTTGCCGGTGATGACAAGCAGGTAGCGGCGATCCGCCTCATAGGCCCGGCGCAGAAACGACAATAGCAGCATATGCGCCTCCTCCTGCCTCAAGCCATGCAGGTCGACCCGCCCCGCAATCGCAAGCCGGCCGCGGGCGATCTTTTCACGGGTAGCTGCATCCATCTTGCGTGGAGCGTTGCTGCCCGGCGTTGATATTTCCGGGCGTGGCGATTGACCTGGCGGTGCCTTGACCGCCGCCGCCCTGGCGCGCGGCGGCTCTGCCGGTGCTTCGGCCTCATCTTCTTCGGGAACGGCTTTTCCTGGCAGCGGCTTCGCGGTGCGCGCCACTTTGGTCCACAGGACGCGATCCTCCCGGGTGAGGCTCTTTCGGGCCGTCCTTTTCATCCCGGCAACCCGTCCATTGCCCGGGGAACGAGCATATGAAAATCAGCGGGATGCCGGATGACACCGGCGGTTTCGCCGGCATCTTTTCCCGTGCCCATGAACAGATCGCCGCGCGCCGGGCCGGTGATTGCCGATCCGGTGTCCTGAGCGATCATCAGGCGCTGGAACGGCCGTCCCCCCGCGTCCAGGGCCGGCGATAGGATGAAGAAGGGGGTCGCGAAAGTGTGCAGAAGGCGGTCGACGGCGACGGAGCGGCCGGGCGTGAGCTGCACCTTTGCCGCAGCGACCGGTCCGAGCGCGGCATCGCCCGGTTCGGTTTCCCGAAAGAAAATGTAGGAGCGGTTGCGCCAGAGAATGTCATCGACGCGGCTGGGATTGTCGGCGAGCCAGGCGCGAATGGACTGCATAGTGACCTCGGACGGCGGAATCTCGTCCATACCTGCCAAAACGCGGCCAATTCCGGTGAAAGGATGGCCGGTCTTGCCCGCGTAAGTGATCCGCCGCACGCCGCCGTCCGGCATGTGGAGACGCGCGGCGCCCTGAACATGAATGAAGAACGCATCGACCCGATCGTCCAGCCAGAACAGCTCCAGTCCCCTGCCTTCCAGCGCACCGGTGTCAATGGCCCTGCGATCGAAGTAAGGGATCAGGCGCTCGCCCTCGCGCCTAGCAAACGCATAACCCGGCTCTATGCCGGGGGGCGGATCGTCGGGGTCGATTTCGACCAGATCGAGCGGTCTGCCATATACAGGAACCTGGAAACGCTCGGTCCGCACAAGGGACGCTTTCGCCTCAGGTTCGTAATAGCCCGTGACGAAGCCCTGCCCACCCGTCTCCGGCAAAACGCGATGGGGGCGGAAGAAATGTTCGAAGAAGGCGCGGGAATCGGCCGGGCCGATATCGCCACGGGACGACAGGGCCGCTTCAAAGGACTCGCCGAAGGACGCGGCCGAGATGCCGAAGCTGCCGGTACGGTACGGCTTTACGGTCTTGGCGTATTCCGCGGAGCGACGGAAGGCAGCAAACGCCGACAGGAGGTCGTCGGACATCCAGCCGGCAATGTCTGGGAAGGCTACCGGCCGAACGGCTGGAATAGGCCCCTGCCAGCCTTCCGGGTTCCGCCCCGGCTCAGCCACCTGACCTATTCCTCTGCTTCGGTGGCCACCAGCTTCCAGTTGGGATCGCCGGAGCGCGTATCGCGTGCGAAGGTCCAGACGTCCTTGACTTCGGCGACTGTCTCGGGATCGCCGTCGATTACGCTGCCGGCATTGTCGCGGGTGGCCGAGATCAGCTCGCTGACGATGCGCAGCGTGACATGGGCCTCGGTCCCTTTCATCTCGGCGCCGACGATCGTCGCCTTGTCGATACCGACAAAGGACGATTCAATTTTCTCCGACCGCTTCTCACGCTCGTCGATGGCAGACACGAAGCCCTCATATACGTCCCGCGAAAGAAGATTCTTCAGGGTCTTTCGGTCGCCGTCGGCAAAGGCCATGACTATCATCTCGTAGGCCATCTTTGCGCCCTCGATGAAACCGCGCGGATCGAAGGAGGGGTCGGCGTCCATGATTGCGCGCAGGCCTCTGTTCACGCTGGTGCCAGGCTTGGCGATGGCATCGATCGCCGCATAAGCTTCCGCGGTTTCAGGCGCGTCCTTGCGCCGCGGCAGGGAAATGACGTTGTCCTCGGCGCTTTTGTCGGCAGTCTTGCGACGGGAGGCCGTATACGGATCGAACGGCGGACGCTCATTGCCCGTGCGGCGTCCGAGGACGTTTCGCAATTGAAAGAAGATCACGACCGCCGCGACCAGGAAGAAAATTGTGCCGAAATCAAAGAATTCCATATCGTTCAGCCGCTAGCCGCCTTTGTCGCACCGCCCTTGAACTCCAGGGCAAACAGCGGTGAAACCGATCCACCGCAACTTGATTTCATATAGAACGCGCGAGCCTATCATTCAAATCCTGTCCGCGCGTTACTATCTCCTGTAGCGGAGTGCCACCAAGAGACGTCGATATCGGCACCTTGACGGCTTTTCTCCCGTTTCTCCAACAAGGTTAGAACAAAAAAGTGCCCTTCTCTGTTGTCCCATTTCTCCTGCTGGCGATACCGCTCCTGGAAATTGCCGTTTTTGTGGTTGTCGGAAGCCAGATCGGCGTGCTGCCGACCCTTGGGCTGGTTCTTCTAACGGCCGTGGCCGGCACGATCCTGCTGCGCATCCAAGGCTTCGGGCTCCTCGCCCGCGTCCGCCATACGCTTGATGAGGGGCGGATGCCCGGCCGCGACCTGGTGCATGGTGTCATGATCATGATAGCGGGTGTCTTGCTGCTGACCCCGGGCTTCGTGACCGACACGCTCGGCTTTTTGCTGTTCGTGCCCGCCATTCGCGATATCGGCTGGCGTTTTCTGCGCGATCGCATCACCGTGGTCAGTGCCGGCGCGGCGGGCGGCGGGCAGCACCCGAAGAAGACGGACAAGACGATCGACCTCGATTTGGACGACTACACAAGGGAAAAGAACGAGCACTCGCCCTGGAGGGAGCCCGGCCGGCGTGACGACTAGCCGCCGCCCCGCTTAAACTTGTCTTGAACGAGCGCCCATGGTAGCGAACGCTCGATTTACAGAACCGCGCCCGCGGGCGCCAGCACATGACGAGGACAAGGCGGATGGCCAAAGAACCGCAGGATAAAAAGGAAGCGCAAGGGGCGGCGGCGAAGAGCGGGAACGGCAAGCAGCCCAGCCTGAACGTGCTTACGCAATATGTGAAGGATCTTTCCTTCGAAAGCCCGGGTGCTCCGCAGTCCCTGCGCGGTCGCGACAAAGCTCCGGCGATCAATATCAACGTCAATGTGAACGCCAACCCGATCAGCGGCGCGGACTATGACGTGGTTCTCACGCTGAGCGCGCGGGCGGAAGCGGACAAGAACGTCCTCTTCAATGTCGAGCTGATCTATGGCGGCGTCTTCCGCATCGAAGGCTTTCCGCAGGAGCACATGCTCCCGCTGCTTTTCATCGAGTGCCCGCGGCTGCTCTTTCCGTTTGCCCGGCAGATCATCGCCGACGCCACGCGCAATGGCGGCTTCCCGCCCCTGATGATCGACCCGATCGACTTCGCGCGGATGTTCCAGCAGCGCATGGCCGAGGAGCAGGCCAAGGCCAAGGTTCAGGCGACCTGATCCTTAGTCGGCCGCGAAGAATCCGGAAGACACTGATATTCCGTAGAAAAAGGCTGCAGTTTTGTTTTCGAGATTGCAGGAAACAGCCTTGTTGTGGGTCGTTTTCTTGCAATTCCAGTTTATGGTCTGCCCGGCGAAGCATGATTCACTGCCTTTATCGCGGTGAATCGGAGAGCCAGGCGATGGGCAAACCACGCGAGCGGCGTGAGACGGGAGAACAGGATCTGTTCCGCGCCCGCCTTGATCAGATTCTCAACATGAAGCACGAGCTGGTGCGGTTGACGCAGGCCATCGACTGGTCGGTGCTGGAAGAGCGTTTCGGCGCGGTCTATTCCGACGGGCCGGGTATGCCGCCCTTGCCGACACGGCTGATGGCTGGGCTGGCGCTCCTCAAGCACACCTTCAACCTGTCGGACGAGGCACTGTGCGAGCGGTGGATCGAGAACGCTTATTACCAGTATCTGTGCGGCGAGGAGTTCTTCCAGCACGAACTGCCTTTTGACCGCTCCTCGATGACGCGCTGGCGTCAGCGCATGGGCGAGGAACGGATCGCAGTCCTGCTGCAGGAAAGCCTTGCGGTGGCGGTGAAGACTGGCGCGATGAAGCCGCAGGACACGCGGCGGGTCATCGTCGACACGACGGTGCAGCCCAAGAATGTCATGTTTCCGACCGGCGCCAAGCTCATCCATCGTGCCCGCGAGCGGCTGGTACGGCTGGCCAAGAAGACGGGGCTCGACCTGCGCCAGTCCTATGTCCGGGTCGGCAAGCTGGCGCTGATCAAGCATCAGCGCTATGCCCACGCCAAGCAATTCAAGCGAGCGGGCAAGGCGCTGCGCAAGCTGAAGACCTATCTCGGACGGACCATCCGCGACATCAAGCGCCAGATCGCCGGCGATGCGGAGCTGGACGCGGTCTTCAAGTGGCCGCTCTACCAAGCCTCCACCGTTCTCGAGCAGAGGCAACGCCAGCGTGGCCGCAAGATCTACAGCCTGCACGCCCATGAGGTCGAGTGCATCGGCAAGGGCAAGGCCCACGCCCCTTATGAATTCGGCGTCAAAGTCTCGATCGCCACCACGCTGAAGCGCTCGAAGGGCGGCCAGTTCGCTCTGCACGTCATGGCCCTTCCCGGCAACCCCTATGACGGCCATACCCTGGGAACGGTCATCCCCGCGATGCAAGACACCGTCGGCGCCGAGATCGAGCGCATCCTCGCCGACGCTGGCTACCGCGGCCACAACGCGCCGCAAAGCCACAGGTTCAGGGTCTTCACCGCAGGCCAGAAGCGTCGCGTGACGCCGGCCATCAAGCGCCAGATGCGACGACGACCCGCCGTCGAGCCGGTGATCGGCCATATCAAGAACGAGCAAGGATGGGCCGCAACTACCTCGCCCACGCCCAGGGCGATGCCATCAACGCCATCCTGGCCACCGCCGGCTACAACTTCTCCCTCCTGCTCAGGTGGCTGAAGGTGTTTTTGTCGTTCTTGATCGCTGTGCTTCAATTCCGGCCGATGCAGGCCGCCGCTTAGAACCCGGATTGTTCACGATCGGCTCCTTACTGGTCCAGGAAAACCGTGACCTGATTTTCAGGCCGGGGCGGCATCCGCTCCGGCTTTTACTTTGCGAGCGCGGGCGGTTCGTCTTCAGCGTGGATGATTTTCAGCCAGATTGCGTTGTCGCCAAGCCCGGAGACCATGGCCCTGTGCGCCTCGCGCTCCTCCGCAGTGAGCCGGCCGGGAAGCGGTCTCGGGCGGGGGGCAGGACGACCTGCACTTGCCGCGCCGGGCCGTCGGGCCGCGAAGATTTGTCCACGACTTCCAATCCGAACGCCGCCTGCTTGCCGCCGACCAGTTCGATATACACTTCCGCCAGAAGTTCGGCGTCGAGCAGGGCGCCGTGTTTGGTGCGCCTGGAATTGTCTATGCCGTATCGCCGGCACAGCGCGTCGAGCGAATTTGGACCCATCGGATGCTTGCGCCGGGCAATGGCCAGCGTGTCGACCACGCGCGAAGGATCGACGAAGGGCTGACCGAGGCGCCCGAACTCGGCATTGATGAAACCCATATCGAAATTGGCGTTGTGGGCGACCAGCTTGGCCCCGTCGATAAACTCCAGGAACTCGTCGAGAATCTTGCCGAAGACCGGCTTGTCGGAGAGGTCGCTGTCGGAGATGCCATGTACGGCCTGAGCATCCGGATGCACTTTGCGGCCTTGCGGGTTGATAAACTTGTGCAGGCTGCGGCCCGTGGGAAAGCGGTTGTCGAGCTCGACGCAGCCAAGCTCGATGATGCGATCCTCACGCGGATCCAATCCCGTCGTCTCCGTGTCGAAAATTATCTCACGCATCGATTCGCTCCTGGGCGCAGCATGCACGTGGGAAGCCGGGCCAGGCAAGACGGAGAACACTCAATCCTGTTGAAGGCTCTCGACGATACGGCTCACTTCGGCGCGTGCCGCATCCATGCCCTGGCTCGTGTCGATGATGAAGTCGGCGCGGGCGCGCTTTTCGGCATCGGGCACCTGCCGGTCCAGCATGGCCTTGAACTTGTCCTCCGACATGCCCGGCCGCGCCAGGACGCGCCTTCGTTGCACCTCGGCCGGCGCCGTGACGACCACGACCTTGTCGACCCGGTCGGTGCCGCCGGTCTCGAACAGAAGCGGAATATCGAGGAGGACGAGAGGCGTGCCGCGGGCACGATGCTCGGCAACGAACCTGTCGGCGTCCTGCCGGACCATAGGGTGAATGAGCGCCTCAAGCTTTTTCAGTGCTTGCGGATTTCCGACGACCGCCTTGGCCAGCCTGTCGCGGTCGACTTTGCCCCTTGAAGTGGTGCCTGGGAACAGCTTTTCCACCTCCGGCGCGGCGGCACCCTCATACAGGCGATGCACAGCGGCATCCGAATCGTGCACCGGCACGCCCGCTTCGGCAAACATCTTCGCCGTGGTGGATTTGCCCATGCCGATGGAGCCGGTCAGGCCCAGAACGATCATTGGTGCAACTCCAGATCGGCAATGACGAGCGCGCGCAGTTCGGGCGTCACTTCGGGGCGGCGGCCGAACCACTTTTCGAAGCCTGGGACGGCTTGATGCAGCAGCATCCCGAGGCCATCCACCGTCCGCAACCCACGGTCCCGCGCCATCGCCAGCAGTGGCGTGAGGAGAGGGGCGTAGACGATGTCGCTGACGATGACCGTGGAAGGCAGCAGTGAAAGGTCCAGTTCCAGACCCGGCCCACCGTCCATGCCAAGCGAAGTTGTGTTGATCAGCAGACCGGTCTCGGGAAGCAGCTCCGGCAGAGCATCCCAAGCGTGGGCACTGGCGGCTCCGCGGAAATGCGCGGCCAAGGCCTGTGCGCGGGAGGAGGTTCTGTTGACGATGCGGATCTGGCGGAAAGCCCGCTCCTGAAGGGCGTGAACGATGGCTCGGGCCGCGCCGCCCGCACCCAGGATCGTGGCAACGCCGCTCTGGCTCCAGCCGGGCGTCTCGGCATCCAGATTGGCGGCGAAGCCGTAGGCATCGGTGTTGCCGCCGTGCAGACGGCCGCCGTCCATCCAAAGCGTGTTGACGGCGCCGATGCGATGGGCCGCCTCATCGAGGTGGTCTACAAGCCGGCAGGCGTTTTCCTTGTGAGGGATCGTCACGTTGCCACCGACATAGGCGGAGCCAGGCATATCCCGAAGGAATCCTTCCAGTGCCTCCGGCGGCACATCCAGACGCTCGTATGTTCCCTCTATCCCGTAGTGCTGGAGCCAATATCCATGAATAAGCGGCGAACGGGAATGAGCGATAGGGTGGCCGCAGACGAAGGCGCGCGGCAAGGCTTCAGCCATCGATGGCTCCTTCTTCACGCAGTTTCTCCAGGAGCGGAAGGAGGGGCAGGCCGATGATGGTGAAGTAGTCGCCTTCGATCTTCGTGAAAAGCTGGATGCCCGGCCCTTCGACCTGATAGGCGCCGACACTGGAGAGCGCCTTTTCGCCAACCTGTGAAAGATGCCGCCCGATGAAGCCCGGATCGAGTTTCCGCATGGTCAAGCTGCCCTGGGAAAGATGCCGCCAGATCGGCTGGCCCGCGCGCGCCAGCACAATCGCACTGTTGAGCTGGTGCGTCTTGCCGGACAGATCGAGAAGATGCCTGCGCGCGCCCTCCATATCCTTGGGCTTGTGAAAAACCCGGTCGCCGAGGGAGAGCGTCTGGTCGCAGCCGATGACGAGGGCATGGGGATGACGCTCCGAAACGTCCACCGCCTTGGCCTCGGCCAGGATGAGCGCGACGTCTTCCGGACTTACCCCGGCATTTTCCAAAGGCGCCTCGACAACGCGCTCATCGACTTCCGGGGCAACGGCCTCCACGGAAATGCCTGCATTTTCCAGCAACTGGCGGCGAAACGGGCTCGTGGAAGCCAGGACGATTTTCTCTGTCATAGCGATTCCCCTTGGGATCTTTGCGGTTTTGACCGCAACGCCATGATGGCTGCAGCGGTTTCCTCGATGGAGCGCCTCGTGACATCGATTACCGGCCAGCCATGGCGCGCACAAAGCTGACGGGCGTAGGCGAGTTCGCGCGCGATCGTGCTGCGGTCGGTATAGGTGTCGAAATTGTCCGTTCCCGGCGTGCCAAGGATGCGATTCTGGCGGATCTGGGCGATGCGCTCGGCCGAGGCGATGAGGCCGACGATCAGAGGCTTTTCCGCTCGCGCAAGGCTTTCAGGAGGCGGCACGTCGAGTACTATGGGAACGTTGGCGGTTTTGATGCCGCGATTGGCCAGATAGATGCTGGTCGGCGTCTTGGAGGTGCGCGAAACGCCGACGAGGATGATCTCGGCTTCATCTATGTCGCTGGGAAGCTGTCCGTCATCATGCTCCATAGTGAAGTTAAGCGCGTCGATGCGGCGGAAATAGTCCGCGTCGAGCACGTGCTGAGCACCGACCCGACGACCGGCCGGTGTTCCCAGATATGACTGGAAGACCGTCAGAACCGGCTCCAGAACCGAGACGCAGGGCAGGCCCATCGCGGCGCAGCGCTCGTCGATCTGGCGGGCAAGGGACTGGTCGACGATCGTATAAAGGACGATGCCCGGCTCCTCGTCGATTTCGGCGAAGACCCGGGCGAGCTGCTTTTCCGTGCGGATGAGCGGATAGATGTGCTCGATGGCGCGCGCGTTCTTGTACTGGGCGGCGGCGGCCCGACCAGCCGCCAGCAATGTTTCACCGGTCGCGTCTGAAATCAGATGCAGGTGGAAGAAGCTTTGAGGTTTATGCACACCGTGCGCTCACTTGCTGTGGAGAAGTGTTGATAGCGCGTGGGATAGTTTCTGACGAGACCAGGAGCAGGGGAAAAGATGGGTGGAAATCCACAATTCACCGCACAGGAGGATGCGAACCGCGCATGTGCAAAAGAATGTGGACGAACGGGGCCGTCCACAGCCGCTCGATATTCTTCGCATCGAGCCATGCCGCTTAGGCATTTGATTCAGATTGCTGAATCATGACTGTCCACGGCCTTTTCCCACATGTATGGGTCAAGGACGCGGCAATATGCGCAATGCCCGCTTGGCCGGTTCGGTGGACAGGATTTAATCCACGTTCCAAACAGACTCTTAGAATCAAAAGAAGACTAATCGATAGATTCTTAATTAATTCCTAAACGGAGGCGTCGCCTTGGCGGAAATGAAATTCCTGGAGGTCATGAGAGGGAAAACCGTGTTTCCCCCTCCCATCTGGATGATGCGCCAGGCCGGCCGATATCTGCCGGAGTATAGGGAAACGCGGAAGCGCGCCGGAAGCTTTCTTGATCTTTGCTATGACCCGGCTATGGCTGTCGAGGTGACGCTGCAGCCGATCCGCCGTTTCGGTTTCGACGCATCGATACTTTTTTCCGATATTCTGGTGGTGCCCCACGCGCTTGGCCGCGAGCTGCGTTTCGTGGAGGGCCGCGGACCGATGATGACGCCCATCAAGCCGCAGGACGTCGATGTGCTGGATCGGTCGTTGTTTCACGTGAATCTCGAGCCGGTCTACGAGACCGTACGGCGGTTGCGGCGTGAATTGCCGCCGGAAACGGCGCTGATCGGCTTTTGCGGCGCGCCCTGGACCGTGGCGACCTATATGATCGCCGGTCATGGAACGCCGGATCAGGCGCCTGGACGATTGTTCGGATTTTCCGACCCAGAGGCCATGGAGGCCCTGCTCGCGAAGCTTGCCGCACAATCGGCGGAATATCTCATCCGGCAGATCGACGCCGGCGCCGACGCTGTGCAGATCTTTGATTCCTGGGCAGGGGTCCTGGACGAGGCGAGTTTTGAGGCCTGGTGCATGAAGCCGGTTGCCGAGATGGTCAGGCGCGTGCGGGAGAAGCATCCGGAGGTGCCGATCGTCGGATTCCCGAAAGGGGCAGGCATGCTTTACGACAGCTATCGGGCGAAAACAGGCATAACGACCCTCGGCCTCGATTGGTCGGTGCCTTTGTCCCAGGCGCGTCGTTTGCAGGCGCTCGGTCCGGTGCAAGGCAATCTCGATCCGATGCGGCTCAGGGCGGGCGGCAAAGCACTGGAGGAGGGGGTCGATCGGATCCTGGAGGCTCTGGGAGATGGCCCTCTCGTGTTCAACCTCGGCCATGGCATCACGCCGGAAACGCCGATCGCCCATGTGGAGGCGATGGTGCAGCGTGTGCGCGGGGCGAACCGATGACCGCGAGCGGTGAGATCAGCGGCAGGAAAGCCGGCATGAGAGCCGTCGTTGCGCTCGCCATCCTTGCCGTTCTGGTACTGCTTCTGTTTTTGGCGGCGCCGGATGGGCTCTATAATTGGATCAAGGCGTTCCACATCGTTGCCGTGATCTCCTGGATGGCGGGAATGCTCTATCTGCCGCGGCTTTTCGTCTATCACGCCGAGACTGCTGTCGGCTCGCCGCAGAGCGAAACCTTCAAGGTGATGGAATACCGGCTTCTGCGCTTCATCATCAACCCTGCGATGATGGCGACTTGGGTGTTCGGGCTCTGGCTCGCATGGAAGGGCTTCGGCTTTTCCGGCGGCTGGCTTCATGCCAAGATCGCGGCGGTGGTGCTGCTTTCCGGCTTGCACGGCTATCTGGCCAGGGGCGTGAGGACATTTGCAGCCGACCGCAACGAAAAGCCGGCGCGGCACTGGCGCATCGTCAACGAAATACCTACATTGCTCATGATCGCTATCGTCATTTTGGTCGTCGTGAAACCGTTCTGAGCGTTTTCGGCGGGCGGAACAAAAGGCGCCTTGCTCTTTTGGGGCCGGGACGATAAAAGGGCGTTCCTTCCTTTGCACGTCCGGCGTTGTTTCCTTCCGGATTTCGGGACGCTTCAAGCGCTCCGGGGCGTGCCGCATCCCAAATTCCCATGATCGATCCAGAGTCCGCACCATGCAGGAAATGAAACTTCAAGAGCTTAAGAGCAAGTCGCCGACCGATCTCATTGCGTTCGCCGAATCGCTCGAGGTGGAGAATGCGAGCATCATGCGCAAGCAAGAGCTCATGTTCGCCATCCTGAAGAAGCTTGCGATCCAGGACTTCGAGATCATCGGCGAAGGTGTCGTCGAGGTTCTGCAGGACGGTTTTGGGTTCTTGCGCTCGGCTTCGGCAAATTACCTTCCGGGACCGGACGATATATACATCTCTCCCTCCCAGATCCGCCGCTTCTCGTTGAAGACGGGCGATACGGTTGAGGGTCCCATCCGCGGCCCGAAGGAAGGGGAGCGCTATTTCGCGCTCTTGAAGGTCAACACGATCAACTTCGAGGATCCGGAGAAGATCCGTCACAAGATTCACTTCGACAACCTTACACCGCTCTATCCGGACGAGCGTCTGCGAATGGAGATAGAGAACCCGACGACCAAGGACAACACGCCGCGCGTGATTGATCTGGTCGCGCCGCTGGGCAAGGGCCAGCGCGGCCTCATCGTGGCGCCGCCCCGCACCGGTAAGACGGTGATCCTGCAGAACATCGCCCATTCGGTCACGTCGAACCATCCGGAGTGTTATCTGATCGTCCTTCTGATCGACGAGCGACCGGAAGAGGTGACGGATATGCAGCGATCGGTGAAGGGCGAGGTCGTGTCATCGACCTTCGACGAGCCGGCCACGCGTCATGTGCAGGTGGCGGAAATGGTGATCGAGAAGGCCAAGCGGCTGGTCGAGCATGGGCGCGACGTTGTGATCCTGCTCGATTCGATTACGCGGCTGGGCCGTGCGTACAATACGGTGGTTCCGTCCTCCGGCAAGGTGCTGACCGGCGGCGTCGACGCCAACGCGCTGCAGCGCCCCAAGCGCTTCTTCGGCGCGGCACGCAATATAGAAGAGGGTGGATCGCTGACGATCATCGCCACCGCGCTGATCGATACGGGCAGCCGCATGGACGAAGTCATCTTCGAAGAGTTCAAGGGCACTGGCAACTCGGAAATCGTCCTCGACAGGAAGGTTGCCGACAAGCGCATCTTCCCGGCAATCGACATTCTGAAGTCCGGCACGCGCAAGGAAGACCTTCTCATCGCACGGCAGGATCTGCAGAAGATCTTCGTTCTGCGCCGCATTCTTGCTCCGATGGGCACTACGGATGCGATCGAATTCCTGATCGACAAGCTCAAGCAGACCAAGAGCAATGCGGAGTTCTTCGATTCGATGAATACGTAGCCGGTAACTACGCCGGCTATCTTCTTTTCCTGGTCTCAGGAACAATCTGGCGCTTAAGGGAGCCGATAAAGTGACCTAAGCTCCGTGATCCGGCAGCAGCGCTGCCAGTTCTTCCGGGTTTCGGATCGGCGGCAGACAGCGTGTCCCAACGCACAACCAGGCGCCAGGCCGTGCGCGATCAATGGTGATGCCGCTGGCAGTTTCGGACGGGTGGGGCTGATCCGATAGAGCAATATCGACGCGGCGGGGATCGGGATTGGCTGCCGCCACCTGGAAGAACGCCCCTTCCCTGTTGTCGACGATGAGCAGCTTGATCGGCTTGCGCGCGAGGGCTGCGGCATAGACGATGCCTGCCTGGCCGTAGGCCTGCTGGCCGATGCGGGACAGCGCATGCTGAGCCGCATCGGCCGCAGCATCGTAGATCGGTTGATCGCCAGTTGCCATCGACAGCTGGGTGAGAGCCTCGATGATCTGCGCCGTGGCGGATGGTATCGCCTCGTCGATGTCGCCCCTCACCCGGATCGGCACGTCGGATGCGTCGGATGCAGTGAGAAAGTGGCCGTGGTCGCCGGGTGCCGTGTGCCAGGTTTGCAGCGCCTCATACCACTCCACTGCCCGTGCTATCACATCGTGGTCGCCGGTTGCCTGATAGAGCGCCACAGCGGCTTTGATCATCGCCGCATAGTCGCTGGAAAGACCCGGGAGCTGACCTTTGCCGCCGCCTATACTGTGGGGCAAGCGGCCTTCGGCAGTCGATTCGGATATGAAATGAAATGCCGATTGGGCGGCTTCAATCCAGTCGGGGCGCTGGAACTGCCGGCCGGCCTGCACGATGGCTGCAATCGCCGATCCGTTCCAGTCGACCAGCACCTTATCGTCGCGCCCTGGCGGTACCCGGTGCTGGCGTGCTGCAAGGAGCTTGTCCCGCTGCTCGGCCAGCCAGGGCTCGTCCCGCGGAGTAATGGCACTACGGTAACTGCGGTGGAGAATGGGATCGCCTTCCCACCCTTCCGGTTTCGCCAGCTCATATGTTTCCAGGAACCGTTCGGTATCCGAACCCAGTACGTCCTTTATCTGACTTTCGGTCCATAGATAATATTTGCCTTCCTTCCCCTCGGAGTCGGCGTCCAAGCTGGCCGTGAAGGCGCCGCCTTCCGTGCGCATTTCACGCAGGAGCCAACCAATGGTTTCCTCGATACGCGTATGGAAAAGCTGGTCTCCAGTCGCGGCATAGGCCTGCGAGGCGAGGCTGATCAGTTGTGCGTTGTCGTACAGCATCTTCTCAAAGTGAGGCACCAGCCAGCGCGCGTCGGTGGCGTAGCGCGCAAGCCCGCCGCCTATATGGTCGTAGATGCCGCCCGAAAGCATTTTTCTGAGGCTGAAGACCACCGCGTCCCGATAGCCCGCATTTGCCGTTTCCAGCCAGTCCAGCCAAAGAATGTTCATGAAGGGCGTGTTTGGGAATTTGGGCGCGCCGCGCAGGCCCCCCTGCTCGGTGTCGATGAGGGAATGAATGCGGGAAGCAAGCTGTGCCAACGGAGGCTCGACGCCTGCAGCAGTGGTGCCGGCAGGCGCGAGCCGCGCTTCTACATGGGCATTGAGCGCATCCGCGCTGCGCATCAACTCGTCGTTCTTCTCTGTCCAGGCCTGGTGCACGGCATTGAGAAGGTCGCGAAAGGAGGGCCGGCCGAAGCGCTGGGTCGGCGGAAAATACGTTCCGCCCCAGAAGGGTTTGGCATCCGGCGTCAGGAACATGGTCAGCGGCCAGCCGCCCTGCTCGCCTGTCGCCGTCAGCGCGGCCATATAGATCTGGTCGATATCCGGCCGTTCTTCGCGGTCGACCTTGATATTCACGAAGAGCCGGTTCATGAGATCGGCGACGTCACCGTCTTCGAAGCTCTCGTGAGCCATGACATGGCACCAGTGGCAGGCGGCGTATCCTATGGAGAGAAGGATGGGCCTATTCAACTCACGCGCCTCGGCCAAGGCCTCGTCGGACCACGGGCGCCAGTGCACCGGGTTCGACTGATGCTGTTTGAGATAAGGGCTGGTTTCAGCCGAAAGCATGTTCTTAGCGGGCAACGGCAATGGGGCCTCCATGGCTGCAGTCGACTTGCCCTTAGGTAGAGCGCCTGGCATGATCAATCAAATCCTGCATCGCGAGACCATCTACGCGCTGTCCAGCGGCGGTCTGCCGTCCGGCGTTGCTGTGGTGCGACTGTCGGGTCCGCACACGCGGTCGATCGTCGAGCAGATCGCCGGCTCGGTTCCACCGGCGCGCCATGCAAGATTGAGCAGGTTTCGCAATGGAGGCGGAGAGACAATCGACCGCGGCCTATGCATCTTCTTTCCGGGACCGACCAGCTTCACCGGGGAGGATTGCGCCGAGTTTCATCTGCACGGCGGGAGGGGCGTCGTCCGCGCGATGCTGGAGATGATCTCTTCGTGCAAGGGGACCCGGGCAGCGGAGGCCGGAGCCTTCACCCAGCGGGCTTTCTTGAACGGCAAGATGGATTTGACGGGGGCCGAGGCGCTTGCAGACCTGATCGATGCGGAGACGGAGGCACAACGGCGCTTCGCAATTGTCAACGGCAGTGACGCCCACAGGCGGCTTTACGGGGGCTGGCGCCAAAGCCTTCTGCAGGCGCGGGCTTTCCTGGAGGCCGAACTGGATTTCGCCGACGAGGCAGATGTTCCGGGCTCGGTATCGGACAGGGTATGGGACGAACTGAAGGCGCTCCAGAAGATGATTGAAGCCCACGCAGCCGGCTACCGCCGTGCCGAGATCGTGCGGGAAGGGCTGAGCATCGTCATCCTCGGGGCCCCGAACTCGGGCAAGTCGAGCCTGCTGAATGCGCTGGCCAAGCGCGAGGTAGCTATCGTTACCGATGAAGCGGGAACGACTAGGGATCTGCTGGAAGTCAGCCTCGACATTGGCGGCATGAAAGTGAACATGGTCGATACGGCTGGGATACGGGAGCATGCCGCAAAGGTAGAGGCGATCGGCATCGAACGCGCGTTGAAGCGGGCAAGCGAGGCGGACCTCATTCTTTATCTTCAGGACGCCACCGATCCGCAGACCGTGCAACTGCCGGAAAGACTCCGGATCCTGCAGGTCGGAACAAAGGCCGATCTTCTGCCGATGCCGCCTGTGGGGAAGTGGGATCGACTGGTATCGGCGGTCAGCGGCGAAGGCCTGCCGCAGCTTCTGGACGACATTGAGAAGCTGTGCCAGCCCTTGCAGGACGCGACGGGCGAGATCCTGCCCTTTCGAGGCCGGCACGTCGAAGAATTGCAGAAGGCAGCAGAGCAGATAAAGGCTGCCGTGGCGAACGAGGAACTGGATCTGGAACTCAGGGCAGAGGATCTGAGGCAGGCCGCCGATGCCTTGGGGCGAATATGTGGAGAGATCGGGACCGAAGACATCCTGGGTGAAATATTCTCGAGTTTCTGCATCGGAAAATGACTCACGTGAAACATTCAATGAACCGTGCGCGGGAACGATTCACGTGAAACGTGCAGCAGGTTCAGTGGCGCTGGCGTGACTCACGTGAAACATTTGCGCACCCATCATCCGCGGGTTTCACGTGAAACGTGCCGAAGGCGCTTGACGCGGAGCTCTGAAGCCCGCATTTCAGGCGTGGTTATCGGTAGGCAGTTCAGATGAAATATGACGTCGTCGTGATCGGGGGAGGCCATGCGGGCTGCGAGGCTGCGGCTGCGTCCGCGCGCGCAGGCGCTAACACCGCCCTCGTAACGCTCAGCAAGGGAACCATCGGCGTGATGTCCTGCAATCCCGCGATCGGCGGGATCGGCAAGGGCCAGTTGGTGCGGGAGGTCGACGCGCTTGACGGCCTGATGGGACGGGCGGCCGATGCCGCGGGCATTCAGTTCCGGATGCTCAACCGCCGCAAAGGACCAGCAGTGCGAGGCCCGCGCACGCAGGCCGATCGGGCGCTCTATAGGGCAGCCGTTCAACAGGCCATCGACGCGCAGGATCATTTGGATGTGATCGAGGCCGAGGCATGGGAGATCGGTATCCAGAATGGCGAGGTCTCGCATGTCATTATCTCTGGGGAACGGCGCATAGACTGCGGCGCGATCGTTCTGACAACGGGGACATTCCTGCGGGGGCTCATCCATATCGGCGAGAAAACGGTCGTCGCCGGCCGGGCGGGAGAACCCGCCGCCAAGCGCCTGTCGGCCTCGCTCGAGCAGGCCGGTTTTCGTCTGGGACGGCTTAAGACCGGCACGCCGCCCAGGCTTGATGGCCGGACCATCGACTGGGCGTCGCTGAACATGCAGTCGGCGGATGCGGAACCGGTGCCCTTCTCGCTGATGACCGACCGGATCACCAACCGCCAGATCGAGTGCGGGATAACGCGGACGACGGCCGAGACGCATGCGATCATCCGCGCCAACCTGCATCGCTCGGCGATGTATTCGGGGGCGATCGAAGGCGTGGGGCCGCGCTACTGTCCGTCGATCGAAGATAAGATCGTCAAGTTCGGCGATCGCGAAGGCCATCAGATATTTCTGGAGCCCGAGGGCCTGTCGGATGACACGGTCTATCCGAATGGCATTTCCACGTCGCTTCCTGAAGATGTTCAGCATGCTCTGCTGGCAACCATACCGGGGCTCGAGAAGGCTGTCGTTCTCCAACCGGGCTACGCCATCGAGTATGATCACGTGGACCCGCGGGAGCTTACCGGCTCACTGGAGGCGCGCCGGATCGGCGGCCTTTTTCTTGCGGGGCAGATCAACGGGACCACGGGTTATGAGGAGGCGGCCGCCCAAGGCCTGGTGGCCGGGTTGAACGCCGCCCGCCGTGCGGGTGGTCTGGATGCCGTCCGTCTCGGCCGCGCGGATGCCTATATCGGGGTCATGATCGACGACCTGGTATCGCGTGGCGTGACTGAGCCCTACCGTATGTTCACCTCTCGGGCCGAGTTCCGTCTGTCGCTGCGCGCCGACAACGCGGACCTCCGGCTTACGCCGACGGCGGAGGCCTGGGGAATAGCTGGAAAAGAACGCGCCTCGCGGTACCGCGACCTGCAGCGGCGGCTCGACCAGGCGCGGGAACTGTTGCAGTCGCTCACGATGTCTCCGAATGAAGCCGCTTCGAAAGACATCAGGCTCAACCGCGACGGAGTCCGGCGCTCGGCCTACGATCTCCTATCCTATCCGGAGGTGGACCTGCGGCGCTTGGCTGCCACCTGGCCCGAGCTGGAACGAATCGATTCGGATGCGGCACGATTTTTGGAGACCGAGGCCAGATATGCGGTCTATCTTGATCGGCAGGTGGCAGACGCGGAGCAACTGCGCCGGGAAGACGGGGCACTGATCCCCGAAGGCCTCGATTTCGATGCCATTGCCGGACTCTCCAATGAGTTGAAGAGCAAGCTGCGGCAACGGCAGCCGGCCACGTTGGCGGAGGCGCGGCATGTCGATGGAATGACACCGACGGCGCTTGCGCTGGTGCTCATGGCATCCCGGCAGCAAGCCCGCGAGGCGCGTGGGGCCGCGTGACTACCGATCGTTTCGAGAGCCTGCGCGCCGCGGCCGGCCCGGTTTCACGTGAAACATTCATGGGGCTGGAGAGCTTCGAGTCCACCTTCAGGCGTTGGGCGCCGCACATCAATCTTGCTGCGCCGTCCACCTTGCCAGCCCTGTGGGAGCGCCACATTCTCGACAGCGCCCAGTTGTGGCGGCTCGCGCCGAAGGCGCTGCATTGGCTGGATCTGGGGTCCGGAGGAGGGTTTCCCGGCGCAGTGATCGCCGTCCTGGCGCGTGAGCGCCCTTCGGCCCATGTGGATCTGGTGGAGAGCAACCGGAAAAAGGCATCGTTCCTCCAGACGACCCTCGCCGGCCTTCAATGTCCGGCCAAGGTGCATGCGAGACGCATCGAGATGTGCCACGCGGCGCTCGGCGTGCCGGATGTTGTCACGGCACGCGCGCTGGCGCCGCTGGGGACGCTTCTGACGCTGGCCGAGCCCTGGATTTCAGGCGGCGCGAGAGCGCTCTTTCATAAAGGCCGGGATTATCGGTTGGAAGTGGCAGAAAGCGGTGCCGCTTGGAAATACGATCTGGTAGAACATTGCGACCTGATTGCAGGTGAAGGTGTGATTCTGGAGATCAGCAATCTTCAGCGCCGTTGATAGCCGAGGACTGCGATGTTTTTGGAACGGATGGACGGGTGGCAGGGAGCCATGAATAAGCGCACGCGCATCATCACGGTTGCCAACCAGAAGGGCGGCGTTGGAAAAACGACGACGGCAATCAATCTGGCTACTGCCTTGGCCGCCATTGGCGAGAAGGTTCTCATCGCCGACCTGGATCCCCAGGGAAATGCAAGCACCGGGCTCGGTATCGACCGTCAGGCGCGGCTCCTGTCCTCCTATGACGTGCTGACGGGTCGCTCCACGATTGCCGATGCGGCGATGGAGACCGCGGTTCCGGGTCTTTCGATCATTCCGTCGACCCTCGATCTTCTTGGCATCGAAATGGAGATATCGGAGGCGCCCGACCGGGTGCTAAAGCTCCGCCGGGCGCTGCGCGAAGCCGAGGACAGCCCCTACTCCTACGTGTTGGTGGACTGTCCGCCCTCGCTGAACCTGCTCACGCTCAATGCAATGGCTGCCGCCGACTCGGTGCTTGTTCCGCTGCAATGCGAATTTTTCGCGCTGGAGGGCCTCAGTCAACTTCTGGAGACGGTGGAGCAGATCAAGGGCTCGATTAACCCCAGCTTAACCATACAGGGCATCGTCCTGACGATGTTCGACCGTCGCAACAACCTGGCCAATCAGGTGGTCGAGGATGTGCGAGCGCATATGGGCGATGCCGTATATGAAACGGTGATTCCGCGCAATGTCCGGGTCTCCGAAGCCCCATCCTACGGCAAGCCGGCCATTTTATATGATCTGAAATGCTCTGGCAGCCAGGCCTATTTGCAGCTCGCCTCCGAGGTTATTCGGCGGGAACGCCGCTTGCGGGCCGCTTGAGTGTCATCAAGAGTATGGACGTAAAATGAACGAAGATCCTTCCCGCAAGCGCCTCGGTCGCGGCCTCGCCGCACTCATCGGGGAAATGGACAAGCCTTCCGCCAGCGAAAAAGAGACGTTTCGCGCCGATCGCTTTGTTCCAATAGAGTTCGTGTCGCCCAATCCGCGTAATCCCCGGCGGAATTTCGGCGAAGCGGATCTGGCTGATCTCACCCAGTCCATCCGCGAGCACGGCATCGTCCAGCCTGTCGTGGTGAGGCCGGCGGCTGAAGGCCGTTACGAGATCATCGCCGGCGAGAGGCGGTGGCGCGCCGCGCAGCGCGCCGGGCTCACGGAAGTTCCGGTTATTGTGCGCGACGTCGATGACAAGGCGGCACTGGAACTGGCCATCATCGAAAATGTGCAGCGCTCCGATCTGAATCCGCTCGAAGAAGCGCGTGGCTACCAGCAGCTCATGGACGAGCATCACTATACGCAGGCGGACCTCGGCCAGGTGATCGGCAAGAGCCGCAGCCACGTGGCGAACACCCTGCGCCTGTTGAAGCTGCCCTCCGCCGTCAGCGATCTCATTGTCGACGGCTCGCTGACGGCGGGTCATGCCCGCACGCTGGTCAGCGCCGCCGATCCGGCGGCCCTCGCCCGGCGGATCGTTGAAGAGGGGCTTTCCGTGCGGCAGGCCGAGGCCTTGGCAAGCGCGCCGGATCAACCGACCCCGACGTCCAATGGGGCCAGCCGCGGCAAGGAGAAGGATGCCGACACCTTGTCGCTGGAGAAGCTCCTCAGCGACAATACCGGGATGAAGGTGAGCATCAATCATAAGAACAAGGGCGGCGAGTTGAAGATCGCCTACCGTTCGCTTGAGCAGCTTGACGAACTCTGCCGGCTTCTCCAGCGTTAGTATAGCCGGCTAAGGTTTGCTCGCGGCAGCCGTACAGGCCGGGTTTCAGCGGCCCGTCCGAGCGCTTTCTATGGCGAGGGCCAGCAGCGCCTGTCGGGTCGAGGCCTCGGCCGCCGCAGGGTGCTGCCTCGTGCGCAGAATGGCACCGTGGAGGCGTACGCCCGCCGCGGCGAGCCTGCCGAGATCCCAGCGCTGCAGGGCCGTCTCCACGGCACGGCGGCGGGCGAAGAAGACCGGCGGGCGGGCCGCGCCGATCGCGCTGGCCGGCGACTTGCCTTCCCGTTCCACCTGCTCGCGCAGGATCTGAAGCTGATGCACCTGCCGCAGCGCTGCCGAGAGAACGAGGAAGGCAGGGCTTCCCGTCGCCAGATGCCGCGAAAAGAGCGTGTCGAACTCGGCTATGCGACCGCACAGGACCGCGTCGACCGTATCGTCGGCACTCGAACGCGCAACATCGCCGACAAGCTCGCGAATGTCGGCGGCAAGAACCGTTTTGCTGCCGGCACAGTAAAGCGCGAGCTTTTCAAGCTCGCCCCGGGTCGCCAACCGGTCGCCGCCGAGATTGGCCTTCAGCAGTTGGCGCGCCTCAAGATCGATGGACAGACCGCTGGCCGACAGCACCTCGTCGATGAGCGCGTCGAGGCCGCGGCCATCGTCGGCATAGCATGGAAGCGCCATCGCGCCATCGCCGCGCTCCACGGCGCTGCGCAGGGCGGCGCCCTTCTTCAGGTCGCCGGCTTCGATCAATATCGTGCAGTCGCTGGATGGCTCGGCGATCAGCCGCCCAATGTCGCGACCGAGCCCGGCCTGCGCGCCGGCGCCGCGCAGCCAGATCAACCGCCGTTCGGCGAACATCGGCACGGTTCGCACTTCATCGGACAGGCGCCCCGGCTGTTGCTCGACCTCTCCGGCATCCAGCTTGATCACGGTAAAGGGATCATCCAGCGGCAGGCCGGTCGCAACGGCGTAGCGCCGCGCCCTCTCGGAGACCAGCCCGCGATCCGGCCCATAGATCAGCACGATCCAGAAAAGGGGGTCAGGCCTTGCCAGCCAGCCGTCGACTTCATGTGCTTTCTTTTGTGCCATGGAATCACATTAAGCGCCCATCCCACCGTTGGAAAGCGCCTGCGGGAGCCGGATTGTCAACCGCCCTCGCACGGAGCGGCAATTTCAGCCGGGCCGGCCGGGGACGTCCTGTGAGAGCGGCCGCGCCTCCGAAGGCAGCATGACGGGAATGCCGTCGCGCACCGGATAGGCCAGGCCTGCGGCACGTGAAACCAGCTCGTTCCGCTCCCGGTCCCACTTCAGCGGTGCCTTGCTGATGGGGCAGACCAGAAGTTCCAGCAGCTTTACATCGACGATGTCGTCCTGGGTCCGTCTCATCGAGGTCCTTCCACGGTCATCTGTTCGCATCGAAATGGCTGGAACCGCCGCACAGGAGCGGTTCGGCAAGAGGTAGCGTCCCGCCGCCCCTGCTCCCTGACGGGAGCGCCGACATTACTGCAGATTGCGGTCATTGTCGCCGCCACGCCGGGCGGTCACCATTTCCGTCAGTGCGATGAGCGTCTCGGCGCGGGCCTTCACGTCTGGAGCCTCGAGCAGCGCCTGCTTTTCAGCCGGTCCGTAGGGCGCCATCATCGACAGGGCGTTGACGAGCGGCCCGTTTTCCGCCCTGCTCACGCTGCGCCAGTCCGCTTCCAGCTCATGGGCAGCCAGATAGGCCCGCAGCGCATGAATCAGGCCTTTGCGGTCGATCGTCTCGGCGGTCGCGTCCTTGCGCAGATCCCGGGCAAACGGCTCTATGCGGCACAGCCGGAACGGCGTGTCCGTCGCAACTTCCTCTATGCAGGAGAACCGGCAGACGCCCTGGAGCGAGATCAGATACCGGCCGTCACCCGTTTCTGACAGCGAGACCAGCCTTCCGAGGCAGCCGACGGCGCAAAGCGGCGGGCCAGCCGCATGGGCTTCGGCCTTGCTTCCGGTCCGCTCGATGCTGGGCTGTATCATCCCGATCAGCCGCCGATCGGCGAGGGCGTGATCGACCATGGCGAGATAGCGGGGCTCGAAGATGTTCAGCGGAAGCCGCCCTCCCGGCAGGAGCAAGGCGCCGGCGAGCGGGAATACGGGCACCACCCGCGGCAGGTCGGCGGCATCGCAGTAGTCGGCATTTCCCGCCTTCAAGGATTCACCTCCATCGAGCCAATCTCAGGCCCGCACGGCCCAGCACCGGTGAGGCAGCTTGCCGGCGCTCGCGTATTACCATCTGGCAATATGTGTCACGGGTTTCAAAACTCAATGCGGTGCGAGTTCCGCGGCAAGCCAATGCTTCAAGGGTTCAGGAAAAGAGCAAGGATGAAAGACGCCTGCGTGCCGAAAGGGTCGCCGGATCGCCCGGCCCCCAAGCTTCGAAAAGCTCGAGCAGCTTTGCTCTCGCTGCATCGTCGTTCCAGCTGCGGTCCTTGCGAATGATGTGCAGAAGATGCTCGGCGGCTTCCTCGCGGCGGCCCTGTGCATTGGCGATCAGGGCGAGGTCAAACCGTGCCTGGTGATCGTCGGGATCGGCTTCAAGACGAGCCGCCAGCGCCTCCGGGTCGCCGAGCGCTGCCACCTGCTCGGCAAGGGCCATGCGCGCACGAATGGCCGCGACCGCCGGCGCATCGCTCTTGGCCGCTGGCACCCGATCGAGCAGCGCGGCGGCCTTGTCGGCCTGCCCGGCGTCAAAGAGCAGCCCGGCAAGCCCTGCCAATGCATCGACCTGATCAGGTTCTTCCTGGAGAATGGCGGAATATATCTGGGCAGCCGTCTGGCTGTCGCCTTCGTCCGCGGCCGCCTTCGCAGTTTCCAGCGCTTCGCCTATCCGGTCGCCACCGCCGCCCAGCTTGTCGATGAACTGCTTGATCTGGCTTTCCGGCACGGCTCCCATGAAGCCGTCCACCGGCTGGCCATCCTTAAAGGCGATGACGGCGGGGATCGACTGGATGCCAAGTTGTCCGGCGATTGCAGGATGCTCGTCAATATTCATCTTGACCAGCCGCACCTTGCCACCGGCCTGCCTCACCGCCTGCTCCAGAACGGGCGTCAGCTGCTTGCAGGGCCCGCACCAGGGAGCCCAGAAGTCGACCAGTACGGGCTGCCGGCGCGATTCCTGGATGACGTCGGCGGTAAAGCTGGCGGTGGACGCTTCCTTGATCAGTCCTTCCGCAACAGGGCCGTTCTCCAGATCCAGAAGGGATGGCCGCCCCGGCGTCCGGCTCTGCTCCGGCGCGCCGAAGTCGACGCCGGCCCTCATCGTGCCGCCTGCCGTGTCCCCGGGGACTGCATAAGGATTGTCGCGCGTGCTCATGGAGATCCCTCTGTTGCGCCGGCCGCAGCCGGATTCGGGTCAGTATATGATGCTATGGCCAGATGTGGCCATCAAATCGAGACTTTCAAGACGAGCGGGTCGTGTCCTGTGGCCCTCAGAAAACGGAGAAGATCATCCCTGCCGATCGATGTCGTCGCCCTGTTGTGCAGCGGGTGGCCGTTAATGACCTCGTCTTCCATCAGCGGCTCGTCGAGAACGAGCGTGACCTTGCGGTCCTCGTCATTGATGAGGCCGAACAAGGTCACGGCGCCCGGCGTCACGCCGAGCAGCTCCATCAGCGCATCTTCCTTGCCGAAGGAGACCCGTCCCGAGGCGCCGATGACCTGATGTATGGTTTTCAGATCGACTACCGCACGCTCCTCCACGGTCACGAGAAAGTAGCGCCCCTTCTTGTCCTTCAGGAAGAGGTTCTTGGTGTGCGCGCCGGGGATGCTGCCGCGCAGCGTTTGCGATTCGTCGACCGTAAAGAGCGGCGGATGCTCCCTGGTTTCGGTCTCGATCCCCATCTCGTGCAAGAACTTGAATAGATCGTCAGCCGTCTTCGCCATGGCCTGCCTGCCCCCACGGGTTCTGCTCCGACCTTCGTCTATTCACAGGCGGCTCCGGTTGCAAGATGCCGCATAAGCGCGTCCTTTCGAGCCCGGCCGGCCGAATCGCATCCAATACGCAGAACGGTGCGAATTCCCTGTTGCAATCGCCTTCCAGTTCAGCCATATAAGCGCCGCTTGCGGCTTTCGCCGCGCGAGCGGGTGTAGCTCAGGGGTAGAGCACAACCTTGCCAAGGTTGGGGTCGAGGGTTCGAATCCCTTCGCCCGCTCCAAAATCTCTTAGATTTGAATGGCTTAGGGCTCGGGTATCCGGCCTTTTTGCTATCTGGACGCAGCGGCATGCTCTGATTCCGGCGCTTGCACCTTTCCTGGTGGAGCTGAAGGAAAGCCGGGTTTTGCCATGATACCCGGAGGCGCAGGCCTCCCGGACAAGGATCACGAGCAAGAACAAAGGCTTAGGTCGAGAAAACGATGCCACGAGGCGCCATGCCGGTCCAAGAGGTGACAGCGATAGCAGCGGAAATGCGCCGTGCTCTCGAATCTTGGAAAGGAAACCGCTATATGCGCTTCCACAAGGACAAGAAATGGCACGCATTTATCAGACACGAGCTTGGCAGGACCAGCTTTCGCCCTCGCTGCCGGAGCTGGAACTCCTGGCGCTTGAGACCTACGCCACGTTGCCCCGGGATTTTCGCGAGCTGACGGGCGAGATCGTCATCCAGATTGCGGAATTCCCCACCGAAGAGATCATGGACGACCTGGCGTTGGAGACGCCCTTTGACCTTCTGGGGCTTTTCGAGGGTCGCGGCATTGCCGAACGCTGGAATCCGGCCACCGGCGAGGGTCCCAACCGGGTCACGCTATACCGCCGCGCCATCCTCGACTATTGGGCGGAGAACGAGGAAACGCTGGGCGACATCGTCGCCCATGTGCTTATCCACGAGATCGGCCATCATTTCGGCCTGTCGGACGACGACATGGCGCGGATCGAGGAAGACGTCGCCTGATCGCATGCCGGCCAAATTACCATTCGCCGAGCCTGGTATCCGCAGTGTAGTCGACGCCTTCGACCTCCTTGCAGACGGCCTGGCCGCAGCGCATGGCCCGGGCTTCCCCGTCATAGGCATATGTCGGCGAGCCGTGCAGGAGCCATCCTCCATTCAGAGCTGCCGTCACCTTGTGGCACAAGCTTGCGTCGTCGGGGCCGGTCAGAAAGCGATACAGCCTCAATCGTCCCTGTCCTCCAGCTCCTCGACCGCCTGCGCCCGCCTTATCAGCGCCCTTGCCTGCTCGAGGTGGAGCCGCTCCATCATGCGCCCGTTGAGGGCGACGACGTTCTTTTCCTGATTTTCGGGCTTCGAGAACGCTTCCACGATCCTGCGCGCTTCGGCGAGCTCCTCGGATGAGGGTGCGAAAATCGCGTTGGCGGGGTAGATCTGGGCCGGGTGGATGAGCGTCTTTCCGTCGAAGCCCATGGAGCGCGCGTCCGAGCAATCCCTCGCAAAAACTTCCATGTCGCGAAAGTTGTTGGTGACGCCGGCAAGCACATCGATGCCGGCAGCGCGCCCGGCCAGAACGATCTGCATGAGCCAGGGCCGCAGATTCTCCCGGAGCGGCGCGATTCGCGTCTCCTTGACGAGGTCGTTGACGCCGGCCACCAGGCAGGCGAGGCGGGCAGCGGGGTTGCGGCCGAGTTCGGCGATCGGGGCGGCGTTGACGATGGAGCGCGACGTCTCCATCATCGCCCAGAGCTTCAGCGAGGGCGGCGCGTCCGCTTCGTCCAGAGCCTCGTCGGCCGCCAATATGTCGTCCGGGCCCTCCACCTTGGGAAGCAGTATGCCGTCCGGCCGCATGGCGCGCGCGGCCAGCAGGTCTTCCGTGCCCCATTCGCTGGAAAGGGGATTGATCCGGATGATGATTTCGCGGGACGGACGCATATCGGACGAAAGCAGCTTGCGCAGGCGTTCCCTGGCCGTCGCCTTTTCTTCCGGCGCGGCGGAATCCTCAAGGTCGAAAATCACCGCGTCGCAAGACAGGTCCCTGGCCTTGGCCAAGGCCTTTTCATTGCTCGCGGGAACATAGAGCGCCGAGCGGCGCAGCTTGATCGGCGAATCACTCATAAGCAATTCTTCGCTCAGCCCTTACGTTTACGCAAGATGTCTTGGTACGCATCGGGGTTGTGCAAACAAAACTCCTATGCAAAACAGTGCCAGCCGCAAAATCCACGGCAGACGGGTCTAAGGTTCATGGAAAAGTTCACCACGCTCACCGGCGTCGCCGCTCCCCTTCCGATCGTCAATGTCGATACAGACATGATCATACCCAAGGATTATCTCAAGACGATCAAACGTACGGGGCTGGGAACCGGTCTTTTTGCCGAGATGCGCTATAATGAGGACGGCTCGGAGAACTCGGATTTCGTGCTTAACCAGCCAGCCTACCGCAATGCCAAGATCCTGGTTGCGGGCGATAATTTCGGCTGCGGTTCCAGCCGTGAGCATGCGCCATGGGCTCTGCTTGACTTCGGCATTCGCTGCGTGATCGCCACCAGCTTTGCGGATATTTTCTACAATAACTGCTTCAAGAACGGCATCCTGCCCATCAAGGTGAGCGAGGAAGAGCTTGGGAAGCTGATGGACGACGCCGAGCGCGGCTCCAACGCCACGCTGACGGTCGATCTCCAGGAGCAGGAGATCCGCGGGCCGGACGGCGGCGCCATCAAGTTCGAGATCGACGCCTTCAAGCGGCACTGCCTGCTGAACGGGCTCGACGACATCGGTCTGACGCTTGAGAAAGCCGCCGCCATCGACAGCTTCGAGAGCCAGTACAGCCAGAGCCGCCCGTGGGCCTGATAAGATGGATATGAGGATCGGTGCCTCGCGATGCGGCGGCTGATCTCGACCGGATCGCCTTTCGAAAAGACCGCGGGCTACAGCCGCGCGGTCGTTGATGGCCCCTGGTGTTTCGTCTCCGGCACGACGGGCTATGACTATGCATCGATGGTGATGCCGGACAGCGTGGAAGAGCAGACGCGAAACTGCATCGCCACGATCCGCGCGGCTCTGGCGGATGCCGGCTTCGCACTCGAGGACGTCGTGCGCGCGCATTATTACGTGACGGACGCGGCCTACGCGGAGCGCGTGTTCCCGGTCCTCGGCGAAGCCTTCGGCGGCATTCGGCCCGCCGCCACGATGATCGTATGCGATCTCATCAAGCCGGAAATGAAGATCGAGATCGAGGTCACGGCGCGGCTGCGTGGTGCCTGAACTTCGTGGCGCAGTACCGGAGCAGGGCGCATGAGCCTTGCGCCCCGGTTTTCCGTGCCTTAGCAAGGCGTCGAATGTTTTCTGAGAGGCTTCCATGGCAACGAAAAAGCTCCTTCTTCTTCCCGGCGACGGAATCGGCCCCGAGGCGATGGCCGAGGTCGCCAAGCTCATCGATATGATGAACACCGAGCTTGGGGCCGGCTTCGAGACGGAGGAAGGGCTTGTGGGCGGCTCGGCCTATGACGCGCATGGCCAGGCCATTTCCGACGCCGATATGGCCAAGGCGCTGGCCGCGGACGCCGTGCTTTTCGGCGCGGTGGGCGGGCCGAAATGGGACGGCATTCCCTATGAGGTTCGCCCCGAGGCCGGCCTTCTGCGGCTGCGCAAGGAGATGGAGCTTTTCGCCAATCTGCGCCCCGCCATCTGCTATCCCGCCCTTGCCGCTTCCTCCTCGCTAAAGCAGGAGGTGGTCGAGGGCCTCGACATTCTCATCATTCGCGAGCTGACGGGTGGCGTCTATTTCGGCGAGCCCAAGGAGATCATCGATCTCGGCAACGGCCAGAAGCGCGGCATCGACACGCAGGTCTACGATACGTTCGAGATCGAGCGGATATCGGGCGTGGCCTTCGAGCTGGCACGCACGCGCCGGAACAAGGTCTGCTCGATGGAAAAGCGCAACGTCATGAAGTCGGGCGTGCTGTGGAACGAGGTGGTGACGGCCACGCACAAGGAAAGATATTCCGATGTCGAGCTCACCCATATGCTGGCCGATGCCGGCGGCATGCAGCTCGTGCGGTGGCCCAAGCAGTTCGACGTGATCGTTACCGACAATCTGTTCGGCGACATGTTGTCCGACGTGGCGGCGATGCTGACCGGCTCGCTCGGCATGCTGCCGTCGGCCTCGCTCGGCGCGCCGGATCCGAAAACGGGCAGCCGCAAGGCGCTATACGAGCCCGTGCACGGCTCCGCACCGGACATCGCCGGGCAGGGCATCGCCAATCCGATCGCCATGATCGCCTCCTTCGCCATGTGCCTGCGCTACTCCTTCAACATGGTGGAGGAAGCGGACCGCCTGGAGAAGGCGATTTCTGCCGTTCTTGACGAGGGTTGCCGCACAAGGGACGTCATGTCGGAAGGCATGACCGAACTGGGCACCGGCGCCATGGGGGATGCCATCGTGGAGAAATTCAGGTCGCTTTCATCCTGACCGGGCGGCCTGACCGGACTTTCCCTCACAGAAAGGTCAGCAGCAAGGCAAGCAGGACAAAGCCTACGAGCCCGGCGATGAAGATCGTCTTGCGCAGGGGCGTGCGCAAGATGATGTCGCCCTGGCGGGTGTCGCGGGCGCGATAGGTCTTCTGCTCTTTCTGCTCGTTCATGGCGGCCTCCGTCTTCCTGCAACGGCCGGCCAACTCCGTTTGTTCCGGCGTTCAGATGAAGGCGATCCAGCGTCCGGCGAAAAGCGCCGTCACCCATATGGCCAGCGACAGCAAGGCGCCGAGCCGCAGGCCGGGGCCTATGGCCCCGCCCGCCGAAGCCCTTCGCCAAGCCTGGCTCGTGCGGACGACAATCGCGTTGGCGATGCCCAGCGCAACCAGGGAGATCTTGGTCAGGAAGGCCGCGTTGGCGGCATATTCCAGCGGCTGAACCGAAAACAGCAGAATGCCAGTGGCCACGGCCAGCACCAGCCCCGTGGCTGAGATTGCCGTCATCAGCCGCAGAAAGGGATCGGCCGCCAATCTCGGGAACAGGCCAAGCATCTTGAGGTCGGCCGGCAGGATGGTGCCGACAAGCAGCGTCAGCGCGAATATATGCGTCGCGTTGAGCAGCGGATAGGCATAGACCGAGCGGCGAAAGAATGCCGCCAGCGGCCAGTCGTGCAGTGCCTGGAGCCACTCGGCGAGCATGGGCCGCGCCTGTCAGATGTCGGGGACGCGGCGTGGATAAACGTCGTAAGCTGTGCCGTTCACCGTCACCCGAGCCGCTTTCATTGTCCTTTCCGCCGGATCGCTGGAGCGGAAGCCGAGGCAGGTCACCCTATCGCCGACGCTGGCGGCATCCTCGTCGAAACCGGCACGCAAGGTCCGCGCGAGTGGGGCGAGGTCGACATGCCAGGTGCCGTCTTCGGCCCTCACCGTCAAGGTGACATGCGGATTGCCGATATAGATCTCCTCGATCGTCCCGCTCAGCTCGAAAGGCTCGCCGTCGGTCCAGGCCCAGCCATGGTGGGCAAAGGCCGGGGCGGCGAGGCCGAAAAACACGAGGGCCGCGATAAACAGGGCAGCCAGCGGCAAGGGTGAAATCGTCCGGTTCGTATGCATGATCGCTTTCCTGCATTCGTTAGACGGTCCCGACCAGAGTATGGCGCGGCGGCTGCCGGTCAAGTCACGTTTCGGCAAGCCGTGCCCGATGCACCACGTTGACTCCGCGCCAATTCAGCGTAAAACAACGCGCGTAAACGGAGCTGACTTTGATGCGCGATCCCATCGCGATGCATTTTTCGGGCCTTTCGCCCCGCACCGCCGGGAATGTCGGCGCGCGCCTCCGCTTCACCACCACGACGGCCAAAAAAACGACCGCCAAGACGGTCTGATTTCCCTTGGCCCGCTCGCGCTCTCCCCGGGTCCGGCCCGGGGAAGAGAAACCCGCAGGTCGGCGGGCATCTTCCAAAGCAAGCGGAGAGGGACAGGAGTTCAAGATCATGGGTTTCAAGATAGCCGTAGCCGGCGCCACCGGAAATGTCGGCCGCGAAATGCTCAACATCCTCGAAGAGCGCGGATTTCCCGCCGATGAGGTGGTGGCGCTCGCCTCGCGCCGGTCAGTGGGGCAGGAGGCTTCCTACGGCGACAAGACGCTGAAGGTGAAGGCGCTGGAAAATTACGATTTCTCCGACACCGACATCTGCCTGATGTCGGCGGGCGGCGGCGTTTCCCAGGAATATTCGCCGAGGATCGGCAAGCAGGGCTGCGTGGTTATCGATAATTCGTCGGCCTTTCGTTACGACCAGGACGTGCCGCTGATCGTGCCGGAGGTCAATCCGGATGCGGTTGAAGGCTTCCGTAAGAAAAACATCATTGCCAATCCCAACTGCTCCACGGCCCAACTCGTCGTGGCGCTGAAGCCGCTGCACGATGCGGCGACGATCAGGCGCGTGATCGTATCCACCTATCAGTCGGTCTCCGGCGCGGGCAAAGAGGGCATGGACGAGCTGTTCGAGCAGACGCGCGCCGTCTTCGTCGCCGATCCCATCTCCACCAAGAAGTTCACCAAGCGCATCGCCTTCAACGTGATCCCGCATATCGACGTCTTCATGGACGACGGCTTCACGAAGGAAGAATGGAAGATGGTGGCCGAGACCAAGAAGATGCTCGACCCCAAGATAAAGCTGACGGCAACCTGCGTCCGCGTGCCGGTCTTCATCGGCCATGCCGAATCAGTGAACATCGAGTTCGCAAAGCCGATCACCGCCGACGAGGCGCGCGAGATCCTGCGCGAGGCACCGGGCTGCCAGGTCATCGACAAGCGCGAGGACGGCGGCTACATCACGCCCTATGAGAGCGCCGGCGAGGACGCCACCTATATCAGCCGGTTGCGCGAAGATTCGACCATCGACAATGGCCTGGCCATGTGGGTCGTCTCCGACAATCTGCGCAAGGGCGCGGCGCTGAATACGGTCCAGATCGCCGAATTGCTGGTCGCAAAGGGGCTGATCCAGCCCAAAAGGCAGGCAGCTTAGGCCCTTTTTTGCCCGAAAGCAGCGACGGCGCGGAGCGTTTCGCGCCGTTTTTCACGTTTGGGCCAGCGCCACACCCGCCTCGCGCATCCTTTTCTCCATCGCCGCCATTGATCCGCCGAGATCGATGCCGCGGCAGGCGTCGAGCAGGACAGCTGCCTCGAAGCCCTGCCTGCGCGCGTCCAGCGCCGAATAGGCCACGCAGTAGTCGGTAGCGAGCCCGGCCAGCGTGACCCTTGTGATGCCGCGCTCGCGCAGATAGCCAGAAAGGCCCGTCGGGGTTCTGTGGTCGTTCTCGAAGAAGGCCGAGTAGCTGTCGATTTCCCTGCGGAAACCCTTCCTGATCACCAGCTCCGCCTTCGTCCATTCCAGGTCATCGTGAAACTCCGCCCCGTGCGTGCCCTGCACGCAATGGTCCGGCCACAGTGTCTGTTCGCCGTAGGGCATGGCGATGGTCTCGAAGGGCTGCTTGCCGGTATGGCGGGACGCGAAGCTCGAATGCCCGGCGGGATGCCAGTCCTGGGTCAGCACCACATGGTCGAACCGCTGGATCAGCCGGTTGATGAGCGGCACCACCTGGTCGCCCTCGTTCACCGCGAGTGCGCCGCCCGGGCAGAAATCGTTCTGGACGTCGATGACGATCAGCGCCTCATCGGCCATGCCTTGCCTCCGCATAATGAGTGATCGGTGCAAGGGTGGACCGGATGTTCCCCTTTGACAAGCAGGCGCATCGGCGTATCATTCGTATACAAACGAGTTTGCGCCGCAGACCAACAAGAATGGCGCAGGGACAGGAGCGTGCCGCCCGGTTCGACACTGACCAAAGGCAGCGGCGGTGTGCGGCGTGCAAGACGAGGCAGGCAGGCAAGCCATGGACTATGCCAGACCGACCGAACTCGAGGAGGCGCTGCTTCTGCTGAAGCAGAAGCCATGGACCGTGCTTGCGGGCGGCACCGATTTCTACCCGGCACTGGGTGCCGGGCCCCTCAAGCAGGACGTGCTCGACATCAACGGCCTGCCGGAGCTCGCCGGCATCACCGAGACCGACGACCATGTCGCCATCGGCGCGCGGACGAGCTGGACCGAGATAATACGCCATCCCCTGCCGCCGGCCTTCGACATGCTCAAGCAGGCCGCACGCGAGGTAGGGTCCATCCAGATCCAGAACCGTGGGACGGTGGCCGGCAATCTGTGCAACGCTTCTCCCGCCGCCGATGGGATGCCGCCTCTCTTGGCGCTGGACGCGCGCGTTGAGCTGCGTTCTGCCGATGAAGGCCAGCGCCTGGTCCGGCTGTCTGAATTCGTTCTCGGCAACCGCAAAACGGCGCTTCGGCCCGGCGAGCTCGTAACGGCGGTGCATGTGCCCAGGCACGCGACGGCCGGCCGGTCCAGCTTCGTGAAGCTGGGTTCGCGGCGCTACCTCGTCATATCCATCGCCATGGCTGCGGCGCGCATCGCACTGGAAGGAGAGCGAATCGTGGAGGCGGCGGTCGCCGTCGGCTCCTGCTCGGCAGTGGCGCAGCGGATCGAGGGATTGGAGCAAGCGCTGATCGGTAGATATATCAGTAATATATCAGAACTTGTCGCAGATTATCCACTTTCGGAATTGTCCCCCATCGACGACGTTCGCGGCAGTGCCGAATATCGCAGGCTGGGGGCGCGAGAGATCGTTGAAAGGGCGCTGCTCCAAGCCGCTTTCACCGATGCAGAGCGAGGCGTTGCGGCATGAGCGGTGGAAGCATTTCCCTATCGTTTGAGGTCAACGGGCGGCCGATCGTCGTCGAAACTGCTCCGGTTCAGCGGCTTTCCGCGCTTCTGCGCGATAAGGTCGGGTTGACGGGAACCAAGGTCGGCTGCGACGCCGGCGATTGCGGCGCGTGCTCGGTGCTGGTCGACGGCGAGGTCGTCTGCGCCTGCCTCGTTCCCGCGTCCGACGTCGCGGGCCGCCGGGTGAGCACGGTGGAGGGGCTTTCGAATGGTCGCCTTTCGGCCCTTCAGCAGTCTTTTTTGCGCCATGGCGCGGCACAGTGCGGCATCTGCACGCCGGGTCTTCTGATTACGGCAAGCGCGCTTCTGGATGAAAACCCGACACCTTCGGAGGCGGAGGTCCAGGACGCGCTGGGCGGCGTTTTGTGCCGCTGTACGGGCTACCGCAAGATCGTGCAGGCGGTGATGAACGCTAACAGGCCGGTTGCCGTCGACAGCGGAACCATCGCCCCGCGCGCGGCCGTTGGTGCTTCGCCCATCCGCCTTGACGGCGAGCGCAAGATAACGGGGCGGGAGATCTTCGGCGCCGACGAGCGGCCGCCCGATGCGCTATCGGTGCTGGTGATGCGTTCGCCTTTTTGGCACGCGACCTTCGAGATCGGCGACAGGGAAGCTTTTATCGCGGCGCATCCGGGCATCGTCGGCGTCTTCACGGCGGCGGATATCCCCGGCGAAAACCGCTTCGGCGTCATTCCGCCCTTTGCCGACCAGCCGGCTCTGGCGGAAGGACGCGCCCGGTTCCGGGGCGAAGCGGTCGCGCTGATCGCAGGGGAACGCGACGCCATCGAGGCGCTCGATCCGGCCCGTTTTCCGATCGCCTGGACCGAACTGCCGTATTGCCTGACGACGGAAGAGGCCAGAACCCCCGGCGCAAAGCTGGTTCATGAGGAACGCCCGGACAACCTCCTGACGCAGGGGCTCGTTGAAAGCGGCGATCCCGAGGCCGGTTTCGCCCGCGCCGAGGCCATAGTCGAGGGCTCGATGGAGACGTCCTATGTGGAGCATGCCTATATCGAGCCGGAAGCCGGCTATGCCATGGTCGATGGCGACACGCTGGTCATAAAAGCCTGCACCCAGGCCCCTTTCATGGATCGCGACGACACGGCCAAGGTGTTGGGCCTGCCGCCGGAAAAGGTGCGGATCGTGCCGCTGGCGACGGGCGGCGGGTTCGGGTCCAAGCTCGACGTCTCGCTTCAACCGCTCATCGGCCTCGTGGCGCTTAAAACCGGCAGGCCCGCGGCTCTCGTCTATAGCCGCGGCGATTCCATGCGGTCGACCACCAAGCGCCACCCCGCCAGGATGCAGGCCCGCATCGGCGCCGATGCGGAAGGCCGGATCACAGGCATGATCTTCGAGGGCGACTTCAACACAGGCGCATACGCAAGCTGGGGTCCGACGGTGGCCAATCGCGTGCCGGTGCACGCGTCGGGCCCATACAGAACGCCGAACTACCGGGCGGTCGGCCGCGCGATCCATACTAACGGGCCGATCTCCGGTGCGTTTCGTGGCTTCGGCGTGCCGCAGGCGACCATCATGCAGGAGACGCTCTACGACCGCCTGGCCGGGAAGCTGGGGATGGACCGGCTGGAATTCCGGCTGGTCAATGCGCTGTCGGACGGCGACCGGACGACCTGCGGCCAGGAACTTCATGGCGTCGGCATCCGCCAATGTCTGGAGCAACTGCGGCCGCACTGGGAGCGCGCGCTGGCTGATGCGGAAAGCTTCAACAAGGAGAGCTTTAAGACGCGGCGGGGGATTGGCGTCGCCTCTTGCTGGTATGGCTGCGGAAACACGGCGCTGCCCAATCCCTCCACGATCAGGGTCGGGATTTCGCGTGACGGCGCCGTCGTCCTGCACCAGGGCGCCGTCGATATCGGCCAGGGATCGAACACGGTGATCGCGCAGATATGCGCCGACGCCAGCGGCCTGCCGCTGTCGGCCTTCACGCTGCTTGGCGGCGATACCGGCATCACGCCCGACGCGGGCAAGACATCCGCCTCCCGCCAGACCTTCATTTCGGGAAAGGCGGCGGAGAAGGCGGGGCGCGCGCTGCGTGAGACGATCCTGCGTTTCGCGAACGTGTCGGACGCGGCGGAAATATCGCTGGAGGGCACGGTGCTGGTCATTCGCGAAGGCCAGGCGGTGCGCCATGTGGCACTCGATAATCTTCCAGCCGATGCGCATGGCTATGTCTTCTCGGCCGAGGAGACCTACGATCCGCCGACCACCGCGCTCGACGGGAAGGGCCAGGGCAAGCCCTATGCCGTCTATGGCTATGGCGCCCAGATCGTGGAGCTGGAGGTGGACATGAGGCTGGGCACGGTGAGACTGTTGAAGATCACCGCCGCCCACGATGTCGGCCGGGCCATCAATCCGATCCTGGCCGAAGGGCAGATCGAGGGCGGCATCGCCCAGGGGATCGGCCTTGCGCTGATGGAGGAGTATGTGCCGGGCCGCACGGAAAACCTGCACGACTACCTCATCCCCACAATCGGCGATGTGCCGCCGATCGAGACGATCCTGGTGGAGGTGCCGGACCCTGAAGGTCCCTTTGGCGCCAAGGGGCTGGGCGAGCACGTGCTCATTCCCACGGCGCCGGCCATCCTCAACGCCATCCGCCATGCCAGCGGCGCCGAGATCCAAAAGGTGCCGGCAACGCCGTCGCGCGTTCTGGCGGCCATTCAGGCAGCGGGGCGGAAGCCATGAACGAGCTTTCCGAACGTTTCGAGGCGGAACCGCCGAAGAAGGCCCAGGAAGAAAAGCTGCGCTGCGATGCCTGCCCCGTCATGTGCTACATCGCCGAGGGCCGCACCGGCGCCTGCGACCGCTACGGCAATTTCGGCGGGCGGATCACGCGCTGCGATCCAGTGACCATATTGGAGCATGCGGCGGAGGATGGCGCGGCGCTGGTGCCGTTCGAGGAAGAGCGATCCTGGGACGGCGGGCTGGTCAATACCAGACGCCGGTTCGTCAGCGCCATTGGCGCAGGCACGACCTATCCGGATTACAAGCCGGCACCCTTTATCGTGAGCCAGGACGTCGAGGGCGTCGATCTAATCACCGTGGTGACCGAGGCGATCTTCTCCTATTGCGGGGTCAAGGTGAAGATCGACACCGACCGGCATCTTGGCCCGGAGACGGCTGCCGTGCGGGCCGAGGGAGAGGTGATAGGCCATGTCACCACCGCCGAATATGGAAGCCAGATGCTCTCGCTGGGCGGCGTGCAGCACCTGACCGGGGGCTCCAAGTCCGAGGGCCGCGTGACCTGCCGTGCGCTTATGGATCTGTGCAACAAGAAGCCGGTCGAACTTTCCATCGACGGCGGCGCGACGGTCATCGTGGAAGCCGGCAAGGCGCCGGTGATCGACGGCCAGCGCGAAGCCCGCATGCGGGTCGGCTGCGGGTCGGCCACCATCGGCATGTTCGCGACCCAATGGAAAGGGCTGGTGGACGAGGTGGTCGTGGTGGACGACCATATAACCGGCGTCGTATCCGAGCATCAGGCCGGCAAGGTGATCGGCTGGGAGGACACCGGGATAAAGATCGTCGGACGCAAATCGACGCCCGGCCGCTATTTCAAGGTCTCCGAGCCGGGGCTCGGCTGGGGCGGAACCACCATTGACGACCCGCTGGAGATCCTGGGCGGCTTCAACGCAAAGAAAGGCGCCCGGCCGGGGCTCTCGCTGCTGATGGTATCGACCACCGGTGAGCAGTTCGCCTATTACGAGCTCGACGAGGATCTGAAGCCGGTGGAGAAGGCCTTTCCCGAGCGGCTGCGCAGATCCGTCGACCTGATTGAGGAGAATTGCGAGCCCGCGCTTTGCACCGTGCTTTTCATGGGCGGGGCGGGCGGCAGCCTGCGCGCCGGCGTGACCGAAAACCCGGTCAACCTCACCCGCTCCGTGCAGGGGCTGAAGACTTATGTCACCTGCGGCGGGGCGCCGGTCTATGTCTGGCCGGGCGGGGGAATCACCATCATGGTGGACGTCTCGCGCACGCCGGACAATGCGTTCGGCTATGTGCCGACTCCGGCGCTGGTCGCGCCGATCGAGTTCACCATGCGCCGCGACGATTATATCCGTCTCGGCGGCCATGAGGCCGAGATCCGTTCGCTGGAGGATGTGCTGGAGCGGGGCGGCGAATATTTAAACGAGCGGCGGCTGGAGGCAGCCCCGGCAGCCAGCCCCTGGCCGCCGCTGGCACAATTGCGGCGGGAGCCCCGGAAATGATGGGCCCGACCGTGCATTGGCTGCCCGACAAGCGGCGGCTGCATATGAACCACGGGCCGATCGACCTGATCGTCGAAGCTTTCGGCCCGGAGAACGAGGTGAGGCAGGCTTATGCGCAGGCGGCCGCCCGGTTCCGGAGCATTCTGGAAGAGCTCGTGAGCGAGTTGCCCGCGCTACGCCGCCCGGTCGGGCTGCGGGCACGCCGTTTCCGCCACTCGACCGCGCGCCGGATGGAAGCGGCCAGCGCCCGGCACCATCCGGCCTTTGTGACGCCGATGGCAGCGGTTGCCGGGGGCGTCGCCGATGAGATGCTGGCTGCTATGGTCGACGGCCGGCGGCTCCGGCGCGCCTATGTCAACAATGGCGGCGATACCGCGCTGCACCTTGCCGCAGGCACTGAGACGACGGTGGCGATCGCCGGCACCGGCCATGGCCTTTCCGACCGGCTGACGATCCGCGCCGGCGACCCGGTGCGCGGGCTCGCCACCAGCGGCTGGCGCGGCCGAAGCCATTCGCTGGGCATCGCCGACGCCGTGACGGTGCTGGCGGCAAGCGCGGCGCAGGCCGATGTGGCGGCAACGCTGATCGCCAACGCTGTCAATCTGCCGGGCCATGGCGGCATAGAACGATTGCCGGCTAATGAATTGTCGCCGGACAGCGATCTCGGTGACCAGATGGTGACGGTGGCGGTCGGACCTTTGTCGGGGAAAGAAGCATCGACAGCACTCGACGCAGGGCTTGCCGTGGCGCAAGACATGCGGGATCGTGGCCTGATCGCGGGCGCGGCGCTTTTCCTGCAGGGCCGGCATCGTCTGGTGGGCGGCTCCCGGTCTTGCTTCGGCGAAGCGCCGCGGCAACGTCCCATTCCAGTCAATGAAATGCTTCTACTTGAGGAAACGAGCCATGCCTGAGTTTTTCGTCCGAAAGATCGCGTTGCTTACCGAGGAGATATTTCACGAGGGCGGGCCGGTGCGCGAGACGCCGCGCCGCCGGGCGGCGGCCATGGCTCTGGTGGCCAATCCCTTTGCCGGGCGCTATGTCTCCGAGCTCGAAAGCGCGATGGACGATCTGAAACCGCTGGGGCTGGAGCTCTCCGACCGGCTGATCGCTGCCTTGGGCGGCGACACGTCGGTCATCGACGGTTTCGGCAAGGGGGCCATTGTGGGCGTGGCGGGCGAGCTGGAGCACGGCGCGCTCTGGCATGTGCCGGGCGGCTATGCCATGCGCGAGCGGCTCGGCGATTCCCGGGCCATCGTGCCCTCGGCCAAGAAGGTGGGCGCCTTCGGCGCGCGCATCGACATCCCGCTCGGCCATATCAACGCCGCCTATGTGCGCAGCCATTTCGACGCCATGGAAGTCGGGATGGCCGACGGGCCGCGTCCCGATGAGATCCTGTTCGTGCTCGCCATGACCTGCGGACCCCGCGTCCATGCGCGCATGGGCGGTCTTCGTGCCGAAGACATCAAAGGCCAGGACGGGCTGCGATGAGCCTGGCCGACAAGCCGGCGCCGCCGCGGGACAGTCTGGAAGCGGGCGGAGAATACCGCCTGCACGAGCAGGTCGGCTTCGTCCTGCGCAAGGCGAACCAGCGTCATCTGTCCATTTTCGCGGCGCATGTGGGCGACCTCACGCCGCCGCAGTTCGCCGCTCTGGCGCGGCTTCATGAGGTGGGCGAAACATCGCAGAACCAGCTCGGCCAGCTCATCGCCATGGATGCGGCGACCATCAAGGGCGTGATCGACCGGCTGAAGAAGCGGGGACTTGTGACACTGAAGCCGCATGCCCTGGACCGGCGGCGGCTGGTGGTGGGGCTTTCGGATGAGGGGCGCGTGCTCGTCGAGAGGCTGTTGCCGGTGGCGATGCGGATCACGGCCGAAACGCTGAAGCCGCTGAACGCGCGCGAGGCGGAGATCTTTCTGAAGCTCTTGGGAAAGATCGCGGACGGGTAGGCGCGGTGGATCATTTTACGCTACCCCCCGGCGGAAACCGGCTTCCACTTTTCCTGGGATCGCTCTTATCCCACGCCCACATAGCGGTGAACCATGCCCGGGTCGGCCTGAAGTTGCGCGATGTCCACCGTTTCTCGGTTGCGTCCGTTTTCAATGAAGGAAACGCGGTCGGCGACCGGCAGCACGGCGTCGACGCGCTGTTCCACCAGAATGGTGGAGACGCCGCGTTCGCGCAGGGAGGCGACCGTTTCCCGGATGCGGGCGATCATCGAGGGCATCAGCCCTTCGGTCGGCTCGTCGAGCAGCAGCACCTTCGGCTCGATGCAAAGCGCCCGGGCCATCGCCAGCATCTGCTGCTCGCCGCCGGAAAGCGTGCCCGACCGCTGCTTCAGGCGCTCGCGCAGCACCGGAAACAGATCCAGCACGCTGTCGCGGGTCTCGCCGCCCTTGCCGCGCGTCATCAGGCCGACCTCGATGTTCTCGCCGACGGTCAGTTCCGAAAAGAGCCGGCGGCCTTGAGGCACGTAGGCGATGCCCGCGCGCGGGACTTCATGGGCGGGCAGGCCGGAGATCATCCTGCCGTCCAGCACGATCTTCCCCACCGAGACGGGCAGCAGTCCCATGATCGCCTTGAGGGCCGTGGTCTTGCCGGCGCCGTTGCGGCCGAGCAGGCAATGCACCTCGCCCGGCCTCAGGTCGAGCGAAAGGCCGCGCAGCACCTGCACCTTGCCGTAGCCGCTATCGACGGCGTCGAGGGTGAGTATCGCGTTCACGCATCGCCTCCGAGGTAGGCTCGTTGCACGGCCTTGTCCGCGCGGATTTCGTCCGGCGTGCCTTCGGCCAGGATGCGGCCCTGTTCCATGACAGTGATGCGCTCGGCCAGTGCCATGACCACGTCCATATTGTGCTCGATGAGAAGCACGGTCGCCTCGCTGCCGATCTCGCGGACAAGCGCGATGAAGCTTTCGATCTCGCCGTCCGACAGTCCCTGCGTGGGCTCGTCGAGGATCAGCAGGCGCGGCTTGAGCGCCAGCCCCATCGCCACTTCCAGCAGGCGCTGGTGGCCATAGGCGAGGTTGCCCGCCAGCGCTTCGGCATAGCTGCCGAGTCCGACCTTTTCCAGTGCGTCGAGGCCGTGTTTCAGCAGCAGGCGGCTGGAGAGCCCGTTCTGCCTGTCGCCGAGCAGCCGCCGCTGGACGGCAAGCGCCACATTGTCGAACACCGTAAGATTGGCGAAGATGGAGGTGATCTGAAACGTGTAGGCGATGCCGGCGCGCACGCGCTTGTGGGCAGGCATCCGCGAGATGTCGCTTCCGTCGAAGACCACGGTGCCCGAACTGGGGACAACGCGGCCGCAGACGAGGCTGACGAAGGTGGTCTTTCCGGCACCATTGGGCCCGATGATGGCGCGGGTCTGGCCCTCAGGCAGCGAAAAATCCACCTTCTCGACGGCCTTCAGCCCGCCGAAGGAGCGGCTGAGCGCGTTGGTGGAAAGAAGGGGGTTCACGGCAGCCATGGCGCCCACCTTTCTCGTATCGTGCCGACGATGCCCTTCGGGAAGTAAAGGATGAGACCGATCAGGACGAGGCCGACGACCAGGAGATGCGCCGTCGTGTGGCTGGAGGCAAGGTCGATCACATAGAACATGAGCAGCGTGCCGATCAGGGGTCCGAGCGTCGTCGCCGCGCCGCCTAAAAGCACCCAGAGCAGCGGCAGTATCGAATACTGGATCGCCGCGAAACCGGATCCGACATAGCCGAACAGCACCGCATAGGCCGCGCCCGAGGCCGCGCAGACGAGGCCCGAAAGAGCGACGGACAGAAGCTTGTTGGCAAAGACGTCGTAGCCCAGCATGCGCATGCGCTCCTCGTTCTCCTTTATGGCCACCAGCGAACGGCCGAACGGCGCACGGACCAGAAACAGCACGGCGCCGAGGACGAGGGTGAAGAGCGTGAGCGCGACCAGATAGCGTGTCGATGGGTCGGAGAGATCGAGCGCGCCGCCGGGAAACGCAAGAACGCGGGCTTGCTGCCGCAGGACCAGCCCTTCCTCGCCGCGCGTATAGGTCGTGAAATAAAGGGTGGTGAGGTAGAAGACCTGGGCGAACATCAGTGTCACGATCATGAAGGCGACGCCGGTCGTCCGCAGCGCCAGCGCGCCCACCAGAAGCGCCAGCGCGAGGCCGGCCGCAAGCCCCGTCGCGAAAGCAGGCCAGACGCCCCAGTCCAGATGATAGATGGTCAGCCCCGCGCCGTAGAGGCCGGCGGCGAAGAACATGGCATGCCCGAGGCTGAGCAGGCCCGTGTAGCCAAACGCGATGTTGTAGCCCATGGCGAATACGGCGAGCACGAGGACGCGCGAGAAGACGCCGCGGTGATATTCGGGAAGGATGAAATTGAGCGCGAGCAGCACCAGGACGATCCCGATATGCAGAACCAGCGTCTTGCCGCGCGGGAGAAGGGAAATCATCGCGCGGCCGCTCCGAACAGGCCCTGCGGGCGGAAGACGAGGACCATGGCAACGAGGAACGTCGCAAGCATCTTGGCGAGCGTCGGCGAAAAGAACATGGAGACGATGCCGTCCGAAAGCCCGATGAGAATGGCGGCGACGACCGTGCCGCGCAGCGAGCCGAGCCCGCCGATGATGACGACGATGAAGGACAGAAGCAGCGGATCGTGGCCCATCAGGTAGTGCGCCTGCTGGATCGGCACGATGAGGACAGCGGCAAAGGCGGCCAGCGCCGCGCCCAGCGCGAAGACACCGGCATAGACCTTGCCGACGGGAATGCCGAAGGCCTGCGCCGTCTCGCGGTCGTACTGCGTGGCGCGCATGACGAGCCCGATCTTCGTGCGGGTAAGCACCAACCATGTGCCGATCATCATAACCATGGACGCAGCGATGACGGCGAGCTTATAGGCGGAATAGCCGAACCAGGGCAGCTGGATGCGATAGCTGAACGGCGCTTCCACCGGGCGGGCGTCCGCGCCGTAAAAGCTGAGCGCGAGCTGCTGGATGATGTAGAGCAGGCCGATGGTGGCGACGATGGTCGCCTCCGGCTCATAATTGAGCCGGCTAAGGACAAGGCGCTCGGCGACGAAGGCGACAGCGGCGACGACGAGCGGGCTCAGCACCAGCGCAAGCAGAAAGCCGACGGCCGGATGGCCGCCCAGCATGGTCGAGAACCACCAGGCCAGCACCGCGCCCAGCATGTAGAACTCGCCATGGGCGACGTTGACGACGCGCATGACGCCGAAGACCAGCGAGAGGCCCAGCGCCATGAGCGACAGCACCGCCGCCGTCACGAGGCCTTCAAGCGTGGCGAGGAGAAGATAGGGTCCGAAGGCCATGGGTTAGCGGCGAACTCCTGGAAGCAGTGGAATGGGCTGTGAGGTCAATACCAGGCACCGCGCGCGCTATCCCGGCCGAACCGGAGGGAGAGCCGGGCCCCATTGAGAGGTCCGGCCGGTCTGCGCAGAAAGAGCTGCCGGTGTTGAGGCGCGCCGGGGCGATGTTCCCGATACTCTTCCAATGGGTCCCAGGAGTCGGCGGGATGGGCACCCTGGGCCCTCCAAAACACATCCACGAGCTTCCTCGGCGTTGATGGCGTCGGTAGGAGCACTGCGCGTCCGGTTGCCGGATCAGAACGACATCGTCGTGTAATCGGCCTCCGGCTCGTAAAGACCGTCCTCGATCGACGTGCGATGCACGACGTTGAGCCTGCCACCTTCGACCCTGGAGATATTCTGTTCGCCGAAGACCTGGTGAATCTTGCCGTTGAAGCGCTTCTTGCCCTGCGGGTGCTCGCGGCCGGCCTCCATTTCGGTCATGGCCTCGGTCGCTTCGATCAGCTTGGCGCGGTCGCCGGGGCCGGCATAGCCGGAGGCTTCCATCGCCGCCTTGATGACATACAGCGTCTCCCAGCAGCCGAACATGTGGGCAGCGGTGGAGACATCCTTCGGATCGTCGACACTGGCGCCGTTTTCGTCGATGCCGACCGTCTCGCGGTAAAAGGATACGTAATCCGGCTGGTCGGGCTGCGCATAGCGCGGCATGCCTTCCCAGAAATGGCTGCCGTCCAGAAATTCCAGGCCGGGGCTGTTGATGTCGACGGCTTCGAGGGAATCGATGAAGCCGAAGAGCTGCGGTCCGGAATTGCCGAAGAACTCGCCGAGTTCCTTGACGAAGGTGAGGACCGCCGGGCCGACCATGACATGATAGATCACATCCGTGTCGGAAGGGATCTGCGGCAGATAGCGGGTGAACGAGGTCTCCGTCGGCGGGATCGGCACTTTGGCGACCACCTGTCCGCCCTGGGCCTGGATCGCCGGCTCGAAGAAGTCGCGGTGATCGTGGCCGAATGCGTAGTCGGGATAGATCAGGGTGATCTTCTTGCCGAGATTATTGGCGATCCACGGCGCAACCGAGCGGACCTGCGCCTTCACGTCGGTGATGCCCGGCTGCACGCAATAGCGATTCATCTTGCCCGAGGCGACGTGGTAGCCCTCGCTGACCACATAGTAGGGCATCTTCAGTTCGCCCGCGGCAGGCGCGGAGCCGACGACGACGTGGCTGAACAGCGTGCCGTAGACGAGATCGACCTTATGTTGGTTGGCGAATTTCTCGACCACTTCGGCACCGCGCTTGGGATCGGTGCCATCGTCCTCGATGATGATTTCGAGCGGCCGGCCGTTGATGCCGCCGGCCTCGTTGATCAGCTTGGCCGCGGCCGTCGTGGTGCGTTCATACCAGCGGCCATAGGCGGCGCCGATGCCGGTGCGATGGCACTGAAAGCCGATCTTGATGGGTTCGGAGGACTGGGCCTGTCCATAGCGGACAAAGCCGGGCGCGGCGATCAGGCCGGCTGCTGCTCCAAGGCCTTTCAACGCATTTCGGCGCGTCAGGCCGTGCGGCGTGAGAATGGTGGATTTGCGATTTTCAGTCATACCGGTTCCCCTCTGTTCAAGACAGTCCAACCGGGCGGTGGGGCGCTTTTTTGTGCCCTCTCTCGCCACAAAAATCACTTGTGTACAAACTAAATCACCATTCCCGGCCATTGGCAATACAACATGACGCAGCGTTATGCGAGGGCATGTCAGCCCGCGGTGGGCGTGGACAGCAACCACAGGCCGAAAACGGTGTAGAATATCATCAGGATCGCCATCGGAATCTGGCTCAGCGCGGCGCGCCGTGCACTGCCGTAAAGCCGGTAGGCGGTGGCGTGCGCGAGAATCACCGCCAGCACGTGGCCGCCGACGATTGCCGCCGCCTGCGCATTCCAGATGACCCAGGCGGCATCGGCACCCAGCGTCACGCCGGCGCGGACGGGCATGTCCGCGGTGCCGAACAGGTTCCAGCCGCGCGCCAGCGGATCCGAGGCGGCGACCAGCGCGTACTGCCCGTTCACCAGCATGACGACGAGATAGTGGGAAAAGTGATAGGCGAGCGCGATGGGTGTAAGCGACCACACCAGCGCGCCGGCCGCACGCGCGGTTCCCTTGGCGCCGGCCAAGCTTTCGCCCGCAAGGATCGCCGTGAGAAAAAGCGCGGCAAACAGGAGAGTCGTGCCGGCCAGCCCGAGCGTGTTCTGCACCACGACTGCAGAGCGGCCGGGAAATTCGAGCGGGTTGACGCCGATAAGCTGGAGCCAGGCGAAGGTGCGCATCAGCCCGTCAAAGGAAATGTAGGCCAGCGCCAGGAGCACGAAGGCGACACCGCTTGCCGGCAGAACCGGCGCATGCCGCAGCTTCGCTCCCGGCAGAACCAGCCAGAGGCGCCCGGCGCCGGCAGCGAATACGGCGAGACGGGAGACCAGGCGGAAGAAGACCGACAGGAACTCGCCTCTTTCCATCCACGCTGCATAGCCGAAGAGAATGATGCAGACGAAGGTGAACAGCCAATAGGCGGCCACTACCTTGGCAAGATTGCCGGGATCTTCGGGCGCAAGCGAGACAAGTTCGAACCAGGCGAAGGCGAACAGAAGCACAAAGGCGGGCCATTTGCCCACCGGGTTCGGCAGGATCAGGACGGGCTGGCTCCTGCTGGTCATGGCTGTCCAGATACGCCATGGCCCGTACCAGGGGTTCAGCCATGGCCACCAGAAGCCGAAAACTCCCTGCGCCAGGGTCAGGCAAAGCCAGAGCAGGGTCCATACGGTCAAGGGCAGGAGATTGACCAGCGGGTCGCGGCTGCCGGCCCAGCCCACGAAGATCAGGAAGCCGAAAGCGGCGAAGGAGAGTGTGCTGACGGCGGCCTTGCCGAAGGGCCGGTAGCGCCAGAGCGGAAGCCGCCAGGCGCCGGCACGCAACAGCGCGCCCGGCGGCGCCAAGGCCAGGATGGCGAAGCTGAGCACGACCGCCATCGCCCCGCCCATGAGGTAGTATCCGGTCGGCAGGAGCAGCACATGCCCCCTTTCAGAGGCGTGGGCAAAGGCGGCGAGGGTGCCTGCCGGCAGGACACAGCAGGAGATGACGCATCTGGCGATGCCGGAGAGCTTCAGGTGCATGGTGCGCACTTTGGCCGAAGGCGGCGCAGATGGAAAGCGACCGTGGCGGCCGTGCCCGAACAACTTCCACCGGCTTTGCCTGCCTACCCGCTTCTGCTGCCGAGCGTTCGGCATGTTCCGGCTCGCGCCGTACTGCGGATCGGTAAGGCGCTATCCGGGGGCGAACGCCGCGTCCGGCTCTTCCAGCAGCCGGCCGACCGCATGTTCCTGCAACTTCTCGGCCACTTCCGACGGCTCCCCGTCCAGGAGCGCCGGCGCGATAGGCCTGCCGATCGTTATCTGGATCGCGCGCCCCTTCTTGTTCAGAAGCTCGTGAAACAGCGTCATGTCCCTCAGTTCGGTCGAATATTTGGACAACAGATAAAACAGCCCGGAATTGCGCGCGGTAATGTTGACGGGGATGACCGGCACCTCGTAGCGCCGGGCAAGCGCGACCACCGAAGGCTGCCAGGGCCGTTCGGTAAGCTTGTCCTTGTGCCAATAGGCAATCCGCCCGGCGGGAAACAGCACCACCGCCTTCTTGGAAGCAAAAGCCTTGGCCGTCATTTCCAGCGTATCGCGGCTCTTGGCATGGGACTTCTCGTGCTGCCGCCATTCCACCGGAATGATCAGGTCGCGGAAGCGCGGATTGACGCGGAGTGCGTCGCGGTTGGCGAAGATCGCCAGATCGGGCCGGATCTCCTTCATCAGGTCGAAAACAGCGATGCCGTCGGCAATGCCGGTAGGGTGGGTCGGCGCCAGAATAAATCCGCCGTCAGCCGGAATGTTCTCGGTGCCCCGCGCCGAAATATCCAGCAGCAGCAGTTGGCTGATATAGGTAAAGGCATCCCATCCCGAGAGCTGGGCCACCGTGTCGGCCATCGCAACCGCCTGCCGGTAGTGGAAGTAGCGGTAAAGCAGCGGCTTGGCCACCGGCCATAGCGGATGCTGGGACAAATGCGTCGTGCGTTCGGCGATCAGCTGGTCGACGACGTGAGAAGGAGCGCCGGCGTCGAGCACCTCGCGTTTCAGGACCCGGCTTCCAAGCACCCCGGCCACCGATGTGAGCGTCGTGTGAATATCCATGAGCGAAGCACTCCACTGGCGGCTGTTTCACCGAAATCTGTGACGTCGCAATGACAACACGCTTCAATTACCGCCCGCACCCGAAGGTCCCCCGAGGATTTAGTTCCAGATCAATATAATAGCCGGTCAACGCTTGTCGAGGCGCGCAATGTCCTGCGCCACGGCCAGGCGTAGAAACTCGGCGAGTTCCCGGGCAGCACGGTTCTCGGCGTCGCGCTCTGCCCGCAGCACGGCATATTCCTGTTGCGGCCTGTCGAAGGATGATGACACGCTCCGCCGGCCGGTGGCCACGACCGACCCCGTCGCCGTGTCCTTGAGACGGTAGGCGCCGGTCATCGTCACCGTACCGGCCGTCGGCTCATTCTCGTTGCCCGACTGGATCTGGACCGACGAGCTGGTGTTGTGCGTTACCGTGAGATCGAGGACATAGCGGGGCGAGGCGGGTTCGCCCGCGCCCCCGGACAGGAGGAATATGAGATGGTTTCGCACTTCCTGCGCATAGCGCGTGGAAACAGGCTCGATTGCGATGCTCGACAGATCGACCGCCGGCGCGCCAAGGCCGGCCCTGTCCGGGGTGCTCTCGTACAGCGGCTGGACGGTGCAGCCGGCGGCAAGCGCCAGTATCAGGCCAAGGCCGGCCCCGGCCAATGTGCGAATTTCCACCTTCACTGCTCCAGCTTAGGCCACGACATTGACGATGCGCTGCGGCACGACAATCACCTTGCGCGGCGCGGCGCCGTCCAGCGCCTTCTGCACGAAATCGAGCTTCAGGACCGCATCTTCAACCGCAGATTTGTCCGCGTCGCGGGCAATTGTCAAATCTCCGCGCTTCTTGCCGTTGATCTGCACCGGCAGCACGATCTCGTCGTCCACGACCAGCGTCGGGTCGAATGAAGGCCAGGCGCTGGCGGCGACCAATCCGGTGCCGCCGATCGCAGCCCAGCATTCTTCCGCCAGATGCGGCATGAACGGCGCGATGAGATGCACGAGGATTTCCACCGCCTCGCGCGCCGCAGCCTTTGCTTCGCGCGGAGCGTCGGCGTCGAGGCCGGAAAAGCCGGCGCTCAGCTCGTTCACCAGCTCGTGCGCGCGGGCAATGGCGCGGTTGAACGCCAGCCGCTCGATATCCTCGCCGACGGCTTTCAATGCCTTGTGCGCGGGTTTCGAGATAGCGGCTGCATCACCCTCCGCCGCGGCCTGCGGCCCGACGCCCCGGACGATTGGCGCGATGTCCGACACCAGCCGCCAAACGCGCTGCACGAAGCGGTGCGCGCCCGCAGCGCCGTCATCCGTCCATTCCACGTCCCGTTCGGGCGGCGAATCGGACAGCATGAACCAGCGCGCGGTATCGGCGCCGAACGATTCGGTGATCTCCTCCGGGCTTACCGTGTTCTTTTTCGACTTCGACATCTTTTCGAGCGGGCCGATTGTGGCCGGCTTGCCCGTGGCCATCTCGATGGCCGTGCGTTCGGAGCCCGATCCCTCGAGACGCACTTCGGCCGGCGACAGCCAGCGGCCATCCTCCGCCCGGTATGTCTCGTGAACCACCATTCCCTGGGTGAATAGGCCCTTGAAAGGCTCCTCCAGATCGAGATGTCCCGTCGCCTTCATCGCGCGGGTGAAGAAGCGCGAATACAGCAGATGCAGGATCGCGTGCTCGATGCCGCCGATATACTGATCCACCGGCAGCCAGTGATTGGCCGCTTCCGGGTCCGTGGGCGTTTGCGCGTGAGGGCTCGTGAACCGGGCGAAGTACCAGGACGAATCGACAAAGGTATCCATCGTGTCCGTCTCGCGCCGCGCCTCAGCGCCGCATTGCGGGCACGTCACGTGCCGCCAGGTCGGGTGGCGGTCGAGGGGATTGCCGGGTTTTTCGAAATCCACATCGTCGGGCAGCTTGACCGGCAGGTCTTCCTTCGGCACCGGCACGACGCCGCAGCTTTCGCAGTGGATCATGGGGATAGGACAGCCCCAATAGCGCTGTCGCGAAATGCCCCAGTCGCGCAGGCGGAAGTTCACCTTCCGGACGCCCACCGGCCGGCCGGCGAGCGTCGCCTCTTCGAGACGCCGGGCGACCTCGTCGAAAGCCTCCTTCGGCTTCATGCCGTCGAGGAAGCGGGAATTGATCATCACGCCGTCATCGGTGAAGGCTTCCTCTGTGATCTGGAAAGTCGCCGCATCGGCTCCTTCCGGCATCACGACCGGTATGACCGGCAGCCCGTACTTGTTGGCGAAATCAAGGTCGCGCTGGTCGCCCGACGGGCAGCCGAAAATGGCGCCGGTGCCATATTCCATCAGTACGAAATTCGCGACATAGACGGGCAGCGTCCATTCCGGGTCGAACGGATGCCGTACTTTGATCCCGGTGTCGAAGCCCTTCTTTTCCGCCGTCTCAAGCGCAGCGGCGGAGGTGCCCATGCGCCGGCACTCCTCGCAGAACCTGGCGAGCTCGAGATTTTCGGCGGCCGCTTTCCTGGCCAGCGGGTGATCGGCGGCGATCGCCATGAAGGAAGCGCCGAACAGCGTGTCAGGGCGGGTCGTGTAGACCTCCAGCTCGCTCTCGCCCGGCGGCGCGGTCTCTTCCGTCAGCGCCCAGCGTATCGCCATGCCTTCGGACCGGCCGATCCAGTTGCGCTGCATCAGGCGCACCTTCTCCGGCCAGTGGTCGAGGCCGTCGATGGCGTCGAGCAGGTCCTGCGCATAGTCGGTGATCTTGAAGATCCACTGCGCCAGCTCGCGCTGCTCCACCTGTGCGCCCGAGCGCCAGCCGCGGCCGTCGATCACCTGCTCATTGGCCAGCACCGTCTGGTCCACGGGGTCCCAGTTCACCTTCGAGATCTTGCGCCCGACCAGGCCTTTCTCGAAGAAATCCACGAAGAGCATCTGCTGGCGGTGGTAATAATCGACGTCGCAGGTTGCGAACTCGCGGCTCCAGTCGAGCGACAGGCCGAAGGTCTTGAGCTGGTCGCGCATCACCGCGATGTTCTGGTAGGTCCATTCCTTGGGATGCACCTTGTTCTGCATCGCCGCATTTTCCGCCGGCATGCCGAAAGCATCCCAGCCCATGGGGTGCAGAACGTTGAAGCCCTTTGCCCGCTTATAGCGGGCCACCACGTCGCCCATCGTGTAGTTGCGCGTATGGCCGATATGGATGCGACCCGATGGATAGGGAAACATCTCCAGCACGTAATAGGTCGGACGCCCGTCGTCGTCGCGGGTCTCGAATAGCTTCGCCTCGTCCCAAGCCTTCTGCCAGCGGGGTTCAGAAACGCGCGGATTGTAACGTTCGGTTGCCATGCCCGGATTTTCACAGATAGAAGCTGATTGTCGGTCGGGACCTTCACCACGCTTTGTGGCGAGCGTCAACTGCAAGGCTCCGATTCGGCTTATGATTGACGGACCGTTTAGGCTGGAGCGACAGACGATGAATGATATGATCGACAATCTGCGCAAAGTCAGGGAGCGGATCGAACAGGCCGCGCGCCGAGCCGGCCGGCCGGCCGGATCGATCTCGCTCGTGGCCGTTTCCAAGACGTTCGAGGCCCGCGACATCCGGCCTGTGCTGAAAGCCGGTCAACGCATCTTCGGCGAAAACCGGGTCCAGGAAGCGCAGGGAAAGTGGCCGGAACTGCGGCAGGAGTTTCCCGACGTAGATCTGCATCTGATAGGCCCCCTGCAGTCCAACAAGGCGAAGGAAGCCGTCGCCCTCTTCGACGTCATCGAAACGGTCGACCGGGAAAAGATCGCCAAGGCACTGGCCGACGAGATGCGAAAGCAGGAAAGGCAACTGCCGGTCTATGTGCAGGTCAATACGGGGCTGGAAGAACAGAAGGCCGGCGTGGACCCGCGCATGGCCGTCGATTTCGTCGACCGTTGCCGGCGGGCCCACGGCCTCACCGTCGCCGGCCTGATGTGCATCCCGCCCCTCGAGGAGACTCCGGGACCGCACTTCGCGCTGCTCGAGAAACTGGCCGGCGAGGCAGGCGTGGAAAGGCTCTCCATGGGAATGTCTGGCGACTACGAAACGGCGATCGCCTTTGGCGCGACGAGCGTGCGCTTGGGCTCCGCCATCTTCGGCAGCCGAAGCTGAGCCTTCATTTCGACGTCGGCCGGCAAGGCCGGCGATCAGCCGATCTCAGTGCAGAACCAGTTCGCCTGTGACGTTGCGCCATTCCCTTTCGCTCACCAGTTCCCGGTGGGTATAGGTTACCGAGTGGAGCGGCCCGTCGAGCTTTTCCTTCCAGAACTCGATGAACCCGTAAAGCGCGGGAAATTTCGGCGCGAGATCGTATTGCTGCCAGATGAAGGTCTGCAGAAGATGCGGATGATCCGGCAGATGATAGAGGAAGTGGGCGGTCGTCAGGCCGTAGCCTTTCAACATCATCTCCATATCGGCATGTGGACGCATCGATTCCCTTTCCGATTCGTTGAACATAGCCATATTTTGTCCTCGTGTGACTTGACCGTCTATAACCAAAATGCTCCTAGGGCCGTAAAAGTTTCATGAAAGCAACATGTTAGCAGCCACCGCGATCTGCTGCTAACAGCCACGACCCCTCGGCTGCCAGTCCGGCCATCGTCTAATGTTGTGGTGACCGCGAGAATGTTAATAATGCGCGCGAAAGCGGGGCGCCTCTTGCGCCTGCCGCGGCTGTGCCGTGCATTCATCCGGAGGAGGTATCATGTCCGAAGTACACGTTCATCAGGTCAAGCCGGAGTGGAAGAAGGACGCTCTGATCGACAAGGACACCTATGAGAAGTGGTACAAGGACAGCATCGACGACCCGGAAGCCTTCTGGGCGAAGCACGGCAAGCGCATCGACTGGTTCACGCCGTTCACGAAAGTGAAGAACACGTCCTTTAACGGCGACGTCTCCATCAAATGGTTCGAGGACGGCACCACCAACGCCTCCTACAATTGCATCGACCGCCACTTGGAAAAGCGCGGCGACCAGACCGCGATCCTCTGGGAGGGCGACGATCCGGCCGAAGACCAGAAGATCAGCTATCGCGAGCTTCATGAGCACGTGTGCCGGCTTGCCAATGTGATGAAGTCGAACGGCGTGAAGAAGGGCGACCGCGTCACGATCTATATGCCCATGATACCGGAGGCCGCCTACGCGATGCTGGCTTGCGCCCGCATCGGCGCGGTCCACTCGGTCGTGTTCGGCGGCTTCTCGCCCGATTCGCTGGCCGGCCGCATCGAAGACTGCAGGTCCGATTTCGTCATCACCGCCGACGAAGGCCTGCGCGGCGGCAAGAAGGTCCCGCTCAAGGCAAACACGGACAAGGCCATCGAGATCGCCGAGAAGGCCGGCGCCAAGGTGCGCAACGTCCTGGTCGTGCGCCGCACCGGCGCCGACGTGAACTGGGTCGACGGCCGCGACCTGTCCTATGACGATGAGACCTCGAAGGCGTCGACGGATTGCGAACCGGAGAAGATGAACGCGGAGGATCCGCTCTTCATCCTCTATACCTCCGGCTCCACCGGAAAGCCCAAGGGCGTGCTGCACACCACCGGCGGCTATCTCGTCTATACGTCGATGACGCACCAATATGTATTCGATTATCACGAAGGCGATATCTACTGGTGCACCGCGGATGTCGGCTGGGTGACCGGCCACAGCTATATCGTCTACGGCCCGCTGGCCAACGGCGCGCAAACGCTGATGTTCGAGGGCGTGCCCAACTATCCCGACGCCTCGCGCTTCTGGCAGGTCATCGACAAGCACAAGGTCAACATCTTCTATACCGCCCCCACCGCCATCCGGGCGCTGATGGGCGCCGGCGACGATCATGTGAAGAAGACCTCGCGCAAGTCGCTGCGCGTCCTCGGCACGGTCGGCGAGCCGATCAATCCGGAAGCCTGGGAATGGTACTACAAGGTCGTCGGCGACGAGCGCTCGCCCATCGTCGACACCTGGTGGCAGACGGAGACCGGCGGCATTCTCATATCGCCGTTGCCCGGTGCGACGGACCTGAAGCCGGGTTCGGCCACGCGTCCCTTCTTCGGCGTGAGGCCGCAGCTTGTCGACGGCGACGGCAAGGTTCTGGAGGGCCCGGCCAGCGGCAATCTGTGCATTGCCGATTCCTGGCCCGGGCAGATGCGCACCGTCTATGGCGACCATGAGCGCTTCATCCAGACCTATTTCTCGACCTACAAGGGCAAGTACTTCACAGGCGACGGCTGCCGCCGCGACGAGGACGGCTATTACTGGATCACGGGCCGGGTCGATGACGTGATCAACGTCTCCGGCCACCGCATGGGCACGGCCGAGGTGGAATCGGCGCTCGTCTCGCACCCGAAGGTCTCCGAGGCGGCGGTGGTCGGCTATCCTCACGATGTGAAGGGCCAGGGCATCTATTGCTACGTCACGCTGATGTCCGGCGAGAAGGGTTCGGAGGAACTCAAAAAGGAGCTGGTGGCCCATGTCCGCAACGAGATCGGGCCGATCGCTTCTCCCGACAAAATCCAGTTCGCGCCCGGCCTGCCCAAGACCCGCTCCGGCAAGATCATGCGCCGCATCCTGCGCAAGATAGCCGAGGACGACTATAGGGCGCTCGGCGACACCTCGACGCTGGCCGACCCGGCCGTCGTCGAGGACCTCGTGGAGAACCGTCAGAACAAGCGCGGGTGAAGGCAGGTTCCGCGTTGCGAGCCGGAGGCGCCGGAGCCCTCCGGTTCCGCAGCCCGTTCTTCTCGCTATTTGGATTGTGCCGAGTAGGGAACCGACATCCTACGGATTCCGCCTCTTGCAGATGACGGCGTTAGGCTCCACATTGCGTCCATCAGCAACGAAACGAAAGGAGGTGATCCAATGTCGAGTGATTTCCGTTCAAGCGTGGTCTCGATGGATTGCCTTTGCGGGGAGCAGTCTTTCCGCTGAAGCGCATGAAACGCGGACGGGCCTGTTGATGCCCGCCATGGCCGCGTGAGAATACGAAAACACGGGGGCTGTCCGAAAGGACAGCCCTTTTGTTATCCAGTGCCGAGGTGGCCTGGATCACCTGTCGTGGCCGTTGCCGGAGCCCTCCCGCAGCTCCAACCGGCGGTAGAAATCCCCAAGCTGTTTGCCGCGTTCGGGCTTGAAAGTGCGCCCGGCTTCGCTCATCACCGCGATACGGTCGATGCGGAAGGCACGGAAATCGCTGCGCAGCTCGCACCAGCCGACCAGCGTCCAGACCTTGCCCCAGAACCACAGTCCAAGCGGGCGCACGTCCCGCAGCGTGCCGCGGCCGGCCTCGTCGCGATAGTCGAGCCGCAGCACCCGCCGCTGCTCGATCGCTTTTTCCAGTTCGTCGATGATGAGGCGCTCGGCATCCGAGATCACCCAGTCGGGCGTGTGGATCTCGGTTCGTGAAATGCGCTCGCGCTCGGCTTCGGGCAACACGGTGCCGATCTTGACCAGCGCCTCCTCGGCCGCCCGGGCCATGGCCGCGCCGCCGAAGGCACGCACCATGCGGGCTCCTGCCACCAATGCCACGATCTCGTCGCGCGTAAACATCAGCGGCGGCAGCTCGAAGCCTTCGCGCATGAGATAGCCCACGCCCGCCTCTCCGTCGATCGGAACGCCGGTCGACTGAAGATCGGCAATGTCGCGGTATATCGTGCGTTCCGAAACTTCCAGCCGCTCGGAGAGTATACGGGCCGTAACGAGCCTGCCTCCGCGCAGATGCTGGACGATCTGGAACAGCCTGTCCGCCCGTCGCATGAGGGACAATCCTTAGTTGAACAAGCCAAAGCTATTACCGTCGGGGTCGAGACAATACACGAATCGTCCCGCGGGTATAGGCACGATGGGGGAAACAACCTTGCCGCCATTGCCCTCCACGCGCGCCATCGCGTCCTCGAGCGGAGCCGCAACCGATAGGTGAATCGTGATCCCCGTTCCCTCGGCAGCCGGCTTGCCGGGATAGATATGGCCGGCGACCGCCTGGTCATCCTTCGCCGCGAACCGTGCCATCGGATTGGGTCCGTCCATGTCCGTAAGGGTGTTTTGAAGAACGGCGCCGTAAAAGGCACGGGCCCGGGCCATATCGGTTACCGGTATCTCGAACCAGACTGCCGCGTTGTCAGGGCTGTACTCGCTCATCGCGCCTCTCCATGTCCTTTGTCATGAGGCCTTATCGCACAGCCCTCCTGACAACATACCGTCAGCAGGGTGCCAACGAGGCGAAGGAACCAGCTGTGCCGCAGCGGGCCCTATGCGTGCTCGCGCGCCATGAAGCTCTGCATTTGCTGCACGACCTGCTCCTGGTCGGGAAACACCAGCCGCAGGAAGCTCGCCGCGAATGTCACGGGAGCCGTTCCGGCCGCGCTGACGATACGGCCGTCGGCGACGGCTTTCGGCGTATCGACATAATTGGCCGCGCCGGCATAGCCGGGCGCATGTTCGTTGATCCAGTCGCGGTCGTTGCTCGTGTGCTTCACATTTGCGAAAAGGCCGGCCTTGGCGAGGGGCAGCGTGGCCCCGCAAATTCCGCCGATGACGCCGCCGCGCCCGGCCATTCTCTTCAGCAGCGGCGCAACGTCAGGCGCATCCGCCGAGGCCCAGCGATCAGAGCCGATAAGCGCAAGGGCATCCAGATCTTCGTTTTCCGCCGGGTCGATGTCGCGATCCGCACTCACCTGGAGCCCCGCCGCCGAACGAACAGGCTTGCCATCGGGTGTCAAGGCGACCACGCGCGCGCCCAGCCATTCTACCGCCGAGGCCGCCAGCAACCCGTATTCCCAGTCGGCCAGGTTCTCGATGAAAACCACTCCGATCGTCTTTTGCTGATGTGTCATGGGTTCTCCTGTCAGGAGGCGGTTGTGAAAAAGCGCGACGGATGCTCCGAAGCCGGTTTTCATCGGCACCGTGCCCGGACCGATAGTACGTCACGATGCCGATTAGCGAAACATGATCTACATCCGGCGGTTTCGCGCCGGCGGTTCCCACCCGATGTCGTCCTGGAGATGGCGGGGCAGATCGTTCATGATCCGCTCACCGACGCGTCGGCGACGGCGACGCCGCCAGCCCTGGGCCCAACCGGCAAGGGAAGACAGAACAGTGTTGTCGAATAAGGGCATTTCTCATCCTCCTCAGTGATGTGACTGCCCGTATCGCACACTCGTCATGACAACATTCTGTCAGGAGAGACGCGGTATGATTTTCCCTCCTACGCCTCGTCCTCTTCGCCGTCCTTCACCGCCACCGTGTAGTTCAGCGGCAGCCGGCCGCCATCGGCGTAGATGGTCTGGCCGGTGATGTAGCTCGCATCGTCGGAAGCCAGGAATGCGGCGATCGATGCGATCTCCTTCGGGTCGCCGATGCGCCCCAGCGGTGTGCGGGAGAGGATGCGGTTCTTGGCGGCCGGATCGGCATTCACGCTCGCCAGCATGTCCGTCATGATGGAGCCGGGGCCGATGGCGTTGACGCGGATGCCATAGGGCGCCAGCGACAGCGCCATCACCTTGGTGAGCTGATTCACGCCGCCCTTGGAAACTGAATAGGGCACCTGGTTGGCAATGGCGAAGACCGCGTTTACCGATGACATGTTGACGATGACGCCAGGCGCGCCGCCGCCCTTCACCTTGTCGGCCATATAGCGAGCCACCGCCTGTCCCACCATGAACGTGCCCTTGAGATTGACCTTCAGAACCCGGTCGAAATCCTCTTCCTTGATGTCGAGGAAGTCAGCTCCGTGCACGATGCCGGCATTGTTGACGAGGATGTCGATGTCGCCCAACGTATCGATCGTCGATGCGACGAGGTTGTGCACGTCGAGGCTCTTGCCGACATCCGCCTTGACGAACCGCACTTCGCCGAACTGCTCCAGATCCGCGATCGCGCGGGCACCCTTCTCCGCATCGATATCGGCGATGACCACGCGCACCCCCTCCCGCAGCAGCCGCTCTGCAATCGCATAACCGATGCCGGTCGCCGCGCCCGTGACGATCGCCGCCTTGCCATCCAGTGCCATTGTCTCACCTCATCGTTTCACATGCGCGGGAACCTGATCCGTCAGGCGTCCGAGGTCAAGACGGCTTTGCCTCTGCCCCATAGGCTTCCGTGCGTTGGGCCCTTTTGACATTGCCGTGCGCCCCGTGCACAAGAACCGCTCCTCATTTCCTGGGTTGCCGATGACCAAATTGCTCTCCCTGCTGATCGTGGCGATGATGGCCCTGCACCTCATCCGCCCTCTCGGCCTGCCGGGGTTGAGAAAGCGCCGGGATTTCTGGAAGCTGGCCGTGCTGGCCCTGGCCGCGATGATGATCACCGTCGCGCTGAGCCACACCTAGAGCACCGCGCTCCGGACCGTTTCACGCAACTGTGTCGACGACAGCGATGAGCGCGGGCCATGAACGAAGGTCCAGGCGGGCGGCGACAGGCGGGCCAGCAGCGGCGCGTCGTCCTCGTCGATGCGCGCCTGGTCGAATACCTTGGCCATTTTCGACGACAGGAAGGAGAGCGTCGCGCCGGGCCGGTCGAAGACGGCGATGGGCACCGAGCGGACAATCTTTCGCCAGCGTTCCCACCGGTGGAAATCGCGCAGGCTGTCCGCTCCCATCAGCCAGACGAAGTTGACGCCGCGATTGCACGCCAGCACCAGCTCGATCGTATCGGCGGTATAGCGGATCTTGTGCGCCGCCTCGAAGGCAGTGACCTTGATGCGCGGGTCCTTCGAGCATTCCCGCGACAGGGCGATGCGTTCGGAAAGCGGGGCGAGCGCGCTTCTGTCCTTGAGCGGGTTGCCCGGCGTGACTATCCACCAGAGTTGATCGAGACGCAGCCGGCGCAGCGCCGTTTCCGCCACCAGCGCATGGCCGGCATGGGGCGGATTGAACGATCCGCCGAACAGGCCGACGGCCATGCCTTTTTCCACATGGGGCATGCGCAGGCACGAGGCCGGAACGCCGAACAATTCAGTCGCCACGACTTCTCGACGGGAACTCACGGGCGGGTCTGACCGGCGCCGCGGACGCGGTACTTGAAGGAAGTGAGCTGCTCCACGCCGACCGGGCCGCGCGCATGCATCTTGCCCGTGGCTATACCGATCTCGGCTCCCATGCCGAACTCGCCGCCATCGGCGAATTGCGTCGAGGCGTTGTGCAGGAGAATGGCCGAATCGATCTCGTTGAAGAAGCGTTCGACCGCGGCGGCATCCTCCGCGACAATGCCTTCCGTATGGTGCGACGACCAGGTTTCGATGTGATCGATCGCGCCCGCCACGCCGTCCACCAGTTTCACGGATATGACCGCGTCGAGATACTCCGTCGCCCAATCTTCCTCGCTCGCCTCGCCGGCATCGGGGAACAGGGCCCGGACTTCGTCCGTCGCCCGGATTTCACAGCCGGCGGCAGCCAGTGCGGCAAGCACCGGAACCAGATGCGTGTCCGCCGCGGCCCGGTCCACGAGCAAGGTCTCGGCGGCACCGCAAATGCCCGTCCGGCGCATCTTGGCGTTGACAGCGATGCCTATCGCCATTTCCCGGCTGGCGGACCTGTCGATATAAAGGTGGCACAGCCCCTCCAGATGGGCGAATACCGGCACCCGCGCATCGGCCTGCACGCGCTCGACCAGGCTGCGCCCGCCGCGCGGCACGATCACGTCGAGATTGCCGTCGAGCCCCTTGAGCATTTCCCCGACCGCCGCCCGGTCCGTCACCGGCACGCGCTGTATGGCGTCCTCGGGCAGGCCGGCCGACCTCAGCCCCTCGACCAGTGCGGCATGGATCGCCGCCGAGGAATGAACCGAATCCGAGCCGCCGCGCAATATGACCGGATTGCCCGCTTTCAGGCACAGCGCGCCGGCATCCGCCGTCACGTTGGGCCGGCTTTCATAGATCACGCCGATCACGCCCAGCGGCGTGCGCACGCGCTCGATCCTGAGGCCGTTGGGGCGCTCCCAGGCATCCAGGACATCACCGACGGGATCTTTCAGCACGGCAATGGCGCGGACGCCTTCGGCCATCGACCTGATGCGCTCCTCGTCGAGCAGCAGCCGGTCCATGATTGCGGCGGACAGGCCGGACTGGCGCCCTTGCTCCATGTCGCGCGCATTGGCCTCCAGAATGGCCGGCGCCCGATCCGTCAGCGCCTGCGCCATCGCCTGCAGGGCCTGGTCCTTCGCCTCCGTGGACGCGGTGGAGAGCGGCCGGGCCGCCGCCCGCGCCCGCGTTCCGATCTCGCGCATCATCCCGGCGATGTCCTCGCCGCCCTTGTTGACCGGGTTCAGCATCTATTCCTCCGCTTTCACCGTATCGCCGCGCCTCACGGGCACGGCCAGCACGAGATCGTCGCGATGCACCATCGCGGCGCGGGCCTCGTAGCCGAGCACGTCGGCAATGGCGCTCGTCTTGAGTCCCGCAATCTTGCGGGCGTCCTCGGCATCATACGCGACAAGGCCGCGGCCGGCCTCGCGACCGTCGGGCCCGAGGATAGCCACCGTGTCGCCCCGTGAAAAGCGACCCGAGACCGACTTCACCCCCGCCGGCAGCAAGGATTTTCCGGCTGCGAGCGCATTGAGGGCACCCTGATCCACCCCGATCGTGCCCGCAGGCTCAAGTTGCCCGGCGATCCACGTCTTGTAGGCGCGCACGGGGGTTCCGCTGGGCTTGAACAGTGTGGCGCGCGCGCCTTCCTCGATGGCCCGCAACGGATGCATCGTGTGGCCCGAGGCGATCACCATGGCCGTTCCCGCGGCGGTCGCGATCTTGCCGGCGTCGAGCTTGGTGCGCATGCCGCCGCGCGAAAGCTCCGACGCCGCATCGCCCGCCATCGCCTCGATCTCCGGTGTGATGGCATCGACGACCGGAACGAACGTGGCGCCCGCATCGCGCGCGGGCGGCGCGGTGTAAAGCCCGTCGATGTCCGACAGCAATATCAGGAGGTCCGATCCCATCATCGTCGCCACGCGCGCAGCCAGCCGGTCATTGTCGCCATAGCGGATCTCGCTGGTCGCCACCGTGTCGTTCTCATTGATGATCGGTACGGCCTTCATCTTGAGCAGGGTGGAGATGGTCGCGCGCGCGTTGAGATAGCGCCTGCGCTCCTCCGTGTCGCCGAGCGTGACCAGGACCTGGCCCGAAACGAGCCCCTGTCGGCTGAACTCCTTGGCCCAGGCGCTTGAAAGCGCGATCTGGCCGACCGAGGCGGCCGCCTGTGCCTCTTCGAGCGGCAGCCGCCGCCGCTCCAGCCCGAGCACCGTGCGTCCCAGCGCAATCGCCCCGGACGAGACCACCAGCACATCCGCTCCGGAAGCTGCCAGCCGCGCGATATCTTCCACCAGTGCCTCGAGCCAGGCTTCGCGCAAGCCCGTTTTCCGGTCGACCAGCAAGGCGGATCCGATCTTGACGGTGATGCGGCGGTAGGCGGCAAGGGCCGGGATGCTCATCGTGACGGTTCCCAATGTTGCAGCATCGTCTCGACCGTCACTTCTGCCAGCGGTCGTCCGCGGCCTGAGGATCGCTCTCCTGCATCCGCGCTTCCTCGATGAAGCGCATCAGGGCGCGGAGAACCTCCTCGACGCCCTCCTTCGTCGCCGCCGACAGCAGTAGCGGCCGGGCTCCGGATGCTTCCTGCAAGGCGGCAAGCTTTTCCGCGCGCTCATCCTCGTCCAGCAGATCGGCCTGGCTCAGCGCCAGGACCTCCGGCTTCTCGTCAAGGCCATGACCGTAGGCTTCAAGCTCGCCCCGCACGGTGCTGTAGGCCGCCGCCACGTCTTCCTCCCGCGCGGAGACGAGATGCAGAAGCACCCGCGTGCGCTCGACATGGCCCAAAAACCGGTCGCCGATCCCCACGCCCATATGGGCGCCTTCGATGAGGCCGGGAATATCTGCAAGCACGAATTCGCGCGCATCCACACGCACCACGCCCAGATTGGGGTGCAGTGTCGTGAACGGGTAGTCCGCGATCTTGGGCTTAGCCGCCGTCACCGAGGCGAGGAAGGTAGACTTGCCCGCATTGGGCAGGCCGACGAGCCCGGCATCGGCAATCAGTTTCAGCCGCAGCCATATCCAGGCCTCCTCCCCCGGCAGGCCGGGATTGGCGCGGCGCGGAGCCTGATTTGTGGAGGATTTGAAGTGCTGGTTGCCGAAACCGCCATTGCCGCCGGCCGCCAGGCGGAAACGCTGGCCGACCTTGGTCAGGTCGCAGATCAGCGTTTCATTGTCTTCCTCGAAGACCTGGGTGCCCACCGGCACCTTGAGCACGACATCCGCGCCCTTGGCTCCCGTGCGGTTGCGCCCCATCCCATGGACGCCCGTCTGGGCCTTGAAATGTTGCTGGTAGCGATAGTCGATCAGCGTGTTGAGGCCGTCGACCGCCTCGATCCAGACGTCGCCGCCACGCCCGCCATCGCCGCCGTCGGGCCCGCCGAATTCGATGAATTTCTCGCGCCGGAAAGAAACCGCGCCCGCCCCGCCGTCGCCGGAACGAATGTAGACTTTTGCTTGGTCGAGGAATTTCATGGCGCCGCGTGTCTTTCCGTTTGTCGCTTCGTCTACAGCATCGGCCCGAAAATCGAAATCGATTTTCCGAATGCACGATGGGCGCACGGCGCTGCAGCCGATCGAAAGGCGCGGGAGGCAGCTGGCGTTGGCCAAACGCCTCCCGGCCGTTTCCGTCGGCTTAGGCGCCCCAGCTCCTGAGGCTGACCCAGGTCTTGCGGTCGAGCTGATAGCGCTCGATGGGAACGCGTCCCGCGACCACCGAATCCATCATGCCCTGGCCCACATACTGGAACCCGCATTTGTGGATCACCCGGCGCGAGGCCGCGTTGATGACCCGGCACGACACGTTCAGCCGGTCGGCATCGGTCGCCCGGAACGCCAGATCGACCAGCGCATGCGCCACCTCCGTCGCATAGCCGCGGCCCCAGTAGGGTTCCCCGATCCAGTAGCCGAGCTCCAGGCCGTGCTCGCGGTTGTCGAGCCCGGCGCAGCCGATGAAGGCGCCGCTGCCGGACAGGGCCACCGCATAGTTGCAACCGCCATTGCTGCGGGACTTGCTGCCGCGAATGAAGGTCACCGCGTCCGCGGCGCTATAGGGATAGGGCATGCGCGAGAGCATCTCGGCCACCCGCTTGTCGTTGGCGAGCTCGACCAGCTCGTCCGCATCGTCTTCATGCGGCGGCCGCAGCACCAGCCGCTCGGTCACCAGGACCGGGCACTCTATACTGCAACTTTCGCTCTCGACCTCTTCACTGTCGGCAACCATCGTTTTTCCTCCGGGCAAAAAGAAAGGGGAGATGGCGACCCATCTCCCCTGAACCTTTTCCGGATTTCATCCGACACCGGGTCCCAAGATGGGTCGCCGGTGTTCTTGGTGCGGAACCGGCTACTCCGCTGCTTCGAGAATTGGGTTTACGGATACGTAGGTTCGGCCGTTGGCCTTCTTGGCGAAGGACACATTGCCGGCGTCGAGCGCAAACAGCGTGTGGTCTTTGCCCATGCCGACATTCGAGCCGGGATGCCACTTCGTGCCGCGCTGACGAATGATGATGTTGCCGGCAACGACCTTCTCGCCGCCGAATTTCTTCACGCCAAGGCGCTTGGATTCGGAATCGCGACCGTTGCGCGACGAACCGCCAGCTTTTTTGTGTGCCATGGTGTTACTCCTTTGCGTCCTGCGAACGCCTGGTTGTTCTTATGAACGCCTTCGCGTCCAAATTCAATTCCGTTTTTGAACTGGCCCTACTTTGCCAGTTCCTTGGCCTGTTCGCGCCAGTCCTTGATCTGGTCGGCGCTGAAAGGCATGGCTTCGTCGATCCGCGCGACATCGTCGTCGGAAAGTCCGGCGATCTGCGCGTAGGTGGCGATGCCCTGCTCCTGGAGCTGGCCCGCCGCTACCGGGCCGATGCCCTTGATCTTGGTCAGATCGTCGGGCTCGCCCGCCGGCGCCGTGAACAGCGGAGCCGTGGTTGCCTCGGCCTTGGCTTCGGCCTTCTTCGGCGCGGCCTTCTCGCCGTCCTTCTTGGACTCGGCCTTTGCCGCCGGTTTGGCCGCCGCCTTCTTGGAAGGCTTGGCGCCGCCCGTCAGGATCTCCGAGATGCGCACGGTGGTCAGAAGCTGGCGATGGCCGCGCTTGCGGCGCGAATTCTGACGGCGGCGCTTCTTGAAGGCGATCACCTTCTTGCCGCGCCCCTGCTCCACCACTTCGGCCGCCACGCTGGCGCCGTCCACGAAGGGCACGCCGAGGGTTACGTCCTCGCCCTCGCCGACGATGAGCACATCGCCGAACTGGATGATGTCGCCGGGCTCGCCGGAAACTTTTTCGACCTCAAGGAGGTCATTTGCGGAAACGCGATACTGCTTTCCGCCGGTCTTGATGACTGCGAACATCATTCTGGCCTTTCGGTGTCCGGTCCGGCTTGGGCCGCGCGCACGCTGCCTGCCGTCTTTTTATCAGTCTGATTTAAAAGGCCCGCAGGGCCTCACGAAATAAGCGGCGCAGAGAACGCTCCACGCCGCAATAGGCGGGTCCATAATTCAAGCCGGCCGCAAGGTCAAGTCCGCTGCCGCCGATCGCGGCGCCCGAAACCGGATTCGGACCAGATTCAGCCTTGTATCGAAAGCGGTTCGCCGCTATCTAAGCGCCCGCGCAGGGCTTCGCCCCGCACCGGCGACCGCGGAGAGGTGGCTGAGTGGTTGAAAGCACCGCACTCGAAATGCGGCATACGGGCAACCGTATCGGGGGTTCGAATCCCTCCCTCTCCGCCATCCCGCCGATTGCCCTCTATGGCGCGATATCGCCGCCGATCTCCGCATCCTACCAATCTGCATAGCGAACCGCCGGTGCTAGGTTACAGCGCGATATATCCCGATTATATCTTGACGATCAGCGACGGCTGCTATCGATCCCATTGCGGCTGTTTGCGCTTCGCCCGGAACGATTGATTCGAGCTCAGGGCGGCCGTTCCTTGTCACTGGATTTCCGAGACGGGCAGGCTAATCTAGATAGATGAAGCTGTTTTATTCACCAGGTTCTCCATACGCGCGTATCGCACGTATCATGATACGTGAAAGCGGGCTGGCGGCCGAGACCATCGAGGTCTTGGCTGCGAACCGCCGACCCGATAATCCCGTGCTCGAATACAGTGCCGTTGGTCGTGTCCCTACACTGATTGACGGCGATCTCACGATCACTGAAGTGAGGCATGTGTATGACTACCTGGCATCGAAGTCCAGATCGGCACCGATACCGCATCCCGAATACTTGACTTGGCGAGAGATATGCCAGGAGGGTCAAATACTCGGTTTTCTGGAAGGAATTGCCAGCTGGGTCCGCGAGAACAGACGCGAACTCCACCTGCGCTCTGATTTCCTTGTCAGGGTTGAGACCGAGCGTTCGAAGCGTTGCCTGGCGTACTTGGAAAGTGAAGTTGACAAGAAGCGCCTTCCGGACTTTCCGGTGTTCCGAAGCATTGCACTCGCGGCGGGGCTCGGTCTGATGGAATTTCAGCAGCTCAAACCAGATTGGCGCGCCATCCATCCAGCGCTGGCAGCCTGGTACGATCGCCACGGAAATCGTGCTTCCATGCAGGACACACTACCGACCTGAACATGACCGCTAGTCCGCAAACCGACATCCCATAGCGACTGATGATACGACCGCCACCCACCCAATTATTGCCGTCGCTCGTGCCTCAATTTTACAGGGCTATCGTGTAGACGCAGTCCCTGTTTCACCGTTTTCGGTCCGCCGTATGGTCCGCGCAAATAAAGGCGGCGGTCCTGTGGAAGACCGGAGATGCCTTTTTCCTGCCGCATCCTTTTCAATGTCAGGCCCAATTGATCCTGCAGGAGCTCGCGAAAGAAAATACAACACGGGGCTGGCAGATGATGCAGTTGACAGCGGGCAGAGCGCTCGCCATGGGCGTTTTGTGCGCCGTTTTTCTTTCCCAGGGGGCTTCCGCGAGGGCTGTGCCTGTTCCGCAACCGCGACCCGAGTCGACACCGATCTACCGCAGCTATCAGAAGGAAATCGAGTGTCTCTCGCGGGCGATCTATTTCGAGGCGCGGGGAGAGCCGCATGTCGGTCAGAAGGCTGTGGCACGCGTCATCCTCAATCGGGTCGAAAGCAACTTCTATCCCGACACTGTCTGCGACGTCGTCTACCAGAACGACCATCTGAAGAATGCCTGCCAGTTCTCATTTGCCTGCGACAGTTTACCCGACCGGATCAGGGAACCGCGCGCGTTCGAGACTGCAGAGCTGATCGCACGCGCGATCTTCGATTGCGACGAGCGCCGCTGCGACGTCCACCAGCCGCTTAGGCGCTCCACTCACTACCATGCAGATTTCGTGCTGCCGGGGTGGGCGAGCAAGCTTGAGCGGACCGGCCAGGTCGGAAGGCACATCTTCTACTATACAGCGTCTATGTAGGTCGCCCCTCGAAAGGTGTCGGATCGGGGGCCCGTATCGACGTGCAAGAGGAGCGGAGCTGTGCCTCTGCAGCCGGGACGCCGTTCCGCAAAAATCATGGGCCGCCCTGACGCGCGCCGGTTCTCGCGAGAATTTGAATTCGGCCCACTTTGCGTTGCAATGGGGTGGGCCTATGATCGGGTTGGCCGCATCGGCGGCACCTGCCGCCGTCACAACCCCGGCCAGGGAGGCTTTCATGTTGCGAACGTTACTGCTTGCCGCCGCGCTTTTTGCGTTTCCCGCTTCCGCTCTGGCGCATTCGTGCCCGGCCGAGATGGCCGCGATTGATGCTGCCTTGGAGACAGCAAGCCTCAGCGAGGATGACAAGGCCAAGGTGATGGAGCTTCGCGCCCGTGGCGAGGCCGAGCACCAGGCCGGCAACCACGACGCGTCGATGGCCACGCTGGGCGAAGCCAAGGCCCTGCTCGGAATATAGCAGGGCCTTTCCATCGAGGCACTACAGGTCGGGCTGGTCGACGAACCGGCCCGACTTCGTCGGCCGTGAAGAATCCGGAAGCCACTGATATTTCGTAGAAAAAGTCTGCAGTGTTGATTTCGAGATTGCAGGAAACAGCCTTGTTGTGGGTCGTTTTCTTGCAATTCCAGTTTATGGTCTGCCCGGCGAAGCATGATTCACTGCCTTTATCGCGGTGAATCGGAGAGCCAGGCGATGGGCAAACCACGCGAGCGGCGTGAGACGGGAGAACAGGATCTGTTCCGCGCCCGCCTTGATCAGATTCTCAACATGAAGCACGAGCTGGTGCGGTTGACGCAGGCCATCGACTGGTCGGTGCTGGAAGAGCGTTTCGGCGCGGTCTATTCCGACGGGCCGGGTATGCCGCCCTTGCCGACACGGCTGATGGCTGGGCTGGCGCTCCTCAAGCACACCTTCAACCTGTCGGACGAGGCACTGTGCGAGCGGTGGATCGAGAACGCTTATTACCAGTATCTGTGCGGCGAGGAGTTCTTCCAGCACGAACTGCCTTTTGACCGCTCCTCGATGACGCGCTGGCGTCAGCGCATGGGCGAGGAACGGATCGCAGTCCTGCTGCAGGAAAGCCGTGCGTGGCGGTGAAGACTGGCGCGATGAAGCCGCAGGACACGCGGCGGGTCATCGTCGACACGACGGTGCAGCCCAAGAATGTCATGTTTCCGACCGGCGCCAAGCTTATCCATCGTGCCCGCGAGCGGCTGGTACGGCTGGCCAAGAAGACGGGGCTCGACCTGCGCCAGTCCTATGTCCGGGTCGGCAAGCTGGCGCTGATCAAGCATCAGCGCTATGCCCACGCCAAGCAATTCAAGCGAGCGGGCAAGGCGCTGCGCAAGCTGAAGACCTATCTCGGACGGACCATCCGCGACATCAAGCGCCAGATCGCCGGCGATGCGGAGCTGGACGCGGTCTTCAAGTGGCCGCTCTACCAGGCCTCCACCGTTCTCGAGCAGAGGCAACGCCAGCGTGGCCGCAAGATCTACAGCCTGCACGCCCATGAGGTCGAGTGCATCGGCAAGGGCAAGGCCCACGCCCCTTATGAATTCGGCGTCAAAGTCTCGATCGCCACCACGCTGAAGCGCTCGAAGGGCGGCCAGTTCGCTCTGCACGTCATGGCCCTTCCCGGCAACCCCTATGACGGCCATACCCTGGGAACGGTCATCCCCGCGATGCAAGACACCGTCGGCGCCGAGATCGAGCGCATCCTCGCCGACGCTGGCTACCGCGGCCACAACGCGCCGCAAAGCCACAGGTTCAGGGTCTTCACCGCAGGCCAGAAGCGTCGCGTGACGCCGGCCATCAAGCGCCAGATGCGACGACGACCCGCCGTCGAGCCGGTGATCGGCCATATCAAGAACGAGCAAGGATGGGCCGCAACTACCTCGCCCACGCCCAGGGCGATGCCATCAACGCCATCCTGGCCACCGCCGGCTACAACTTCTCCCTCCTGCTCAGGTGGCTGAAGGTGTTTTTGTCGTTCTTGATCGCTGTGCTTCAATTCCGGCCGATGCAGGCCGCCGCTTAGAACCCGGATTGTTCACGATCGACGACTTCCTTCGTGCAGTCATCATGCTTGTCCGTGTGCCGGCCCGAGGGGCCGTCCGCGCGCTGCTGCCGCGCAGATGGTGGAGGGCGCCCGAGGGCCGAACGGCGGTGCGTCCGGCCGTCAGCCGATCTTCTGGCCGGTTTTCGCCCAGTCGGCGAGGAAGGCTTCCAGACCCTTGTCGGTCAGGGGATGCTTGACGAGTGCCTTCAAGGTCGCGGGCGGAACGGTGGCCACGTCGGCGCCGATGAGGGCGGCCTGCTTGACGTGGTTGACGGTGCGGATCGAGGCGGCGAGGATTTCCGTGGCAAAGTCGTAATTGTCGTAGATCGTGCGGATTTCGGCGATCAGCTCCATCCCGTCGATCCCCAGGTCGTCCAACCGCCCGATAAAGGGCGAGATGAAGGTCGCGCCGGCCTTGGCGGCGAGCAGCGCCTGGTTGGCCGAAAAGCACAGCGTCACATTGACCAGGCGGCCGCTGCCGGTGATCTCCTTGCAGGCCTTGAGGCCGTCGAGGGTGAGCGGCACCTTGATGCAGATATTGTCGGCGATCTTCGACAGGATGTCGGCTTCCCTCATCATGCCGCTGAAATCGGTGGCGGTCACCTCGGCCGACACCGGACCTTCGACCATCGAGCAGATTTCCTTGGTCACTTCCTGTATGTCGCGGCCCGATTTCATGATCAGCGAAGGGTTCGTGGTCACGCCGTCCAGCAGGCCCAGATCGTTGAGCTCGCGGATCTCGTTCACATCGGCCGTATCGACGAAAAATTTCATGGTCTACTCCTTGGGTGGCGCTGGCGCGGACGGTGCAGCCTCTTATCTACACTCGGCCTTGCTCTAATCCAAGAAAACGGCAAGGTCACGCCTCATGAAACAAGATTCGGCAAGAACCGGTGTCATTCCCGTCATGGTGCCCATGCCGGCGGACAGACCCTATTCCTACGCCGTGCCGGCAGGGATGCGGGTGGTTCCGGGATCCATCGTGCGGGTGCCGCTGGGTCCGCGGGAGGTGGCCGGCATCGCCTGGGACGGCGAAGGGGGCCCGGTCGACGCGAAGAAGCTGCGGCCGATCGCGCATGTGTTCGACTGTCCGCCCTTGGATGCGCCGACACGCCGCTTCGTCGAGTGGATCGCTGCCTATACCTTGTCGCCCGCCGGCATGGTGGCGCGCATGCTTTTGCGCGCGCCGGCCGCGTTCGATCCCGAACCGCCCATCCAGGGCCTGCGGCTGACCGAGCGGCGGCCCGACCGCCTGACGGCGGCGCGCGAGCGCGTGCTGGCGCTCGCCGGTGACGGCCAGGCCTGGACGCGATCCGGTTTGGCGCATGCGGCCGGCGTCTCGCTCGGCGTCGTCGACGGGCTGAGCGCGCAGGGGATATTCGATACGGTCGAAATTCCTCCCCGCCCCATCGTGCCGGCGCCCGATCCGGATTTCGCCAAGGCGGAGCTATCGCCGGACCAGGCGGAAGCGGCGGACAGGCTGCGGCGCCTGGCCCGCGGCGATGCGTTCTCCGTCGGGCTTCTCGACGGCGTCACGGGCTCGGGCAAGACGGAGGTCTATTTCGAGGCGGTCGCCGCCGCGCTCGAAAAGGGGAAACAGGTTCTGATCCTCATTCCCGAGATCGCCCTGACGCAGGCATTCCTGGAACGGTTTCACGACCGGTTCGGGGCCAAGCCGGCCGAATGGCATTCGGACCTGCCGCCGCGAAAGCGCGAGCGCGTATGGCGCCAGGTGGCGGAAGGCCGGATACGCGTCGTCGCCGGCGCGCGTTCGGCACTGTTTCTTCCCTTCGATGACCTGGGATTGATCGTCGTCGACGAGGAGCACGACCCGGCCTACAAGCAGGAGGATCGCGTCTTCTACAATGCGCGCGACATGGCGGTGGTGCGCGGGCATATCGGGAGGTTCCCCGTCGTGCTCGCCTCGGCCACCCCGTCGCTGGAAAGCCGTGTGAACGCCGATCAGGGCCGCTATGAGCGCATCAAGCTGCCGGCGCGTTTCGCCGACGCGGCGCTGCCGGAGCTGAGCGCGGTGGATATGCGCAAGGCGCCACCCGAGCGGGGCGGCTTCCTGTCGCCGATCCTTATCGAGGCGGTCGGCAAGACGCTGGAGCGCAAGGAGCAGTCGCTGCTGTTTCTCAACCGGCGCGGCTACGCTCCGCTCACTTTGTGCCGGGTATGCGGCCATCGGTTCCAGTGTCCGGATTGCTCGAGCTGGCTGGTCGAGCACCGCTTTCGCGGCCAGCTCGTATGCCATCATTGCGGGCATAACGAGCCGCGTCCCGAGTCCTGTCCCGAATGCGGCACGCTCGACCACCTGGCTGCTTGCGGGCCGGGTGTGGAACGCATCGCCGAGGAAATCGACCGCCATTTTCCCGAGGCGCGCACGATCCTGCTTTCCTCCGACATGATAGGCGGCGTGAAGCGGCTGCGGCTGGAGCTTGAGGCGATCGCGGAAGGCCAGGCCGACATTGTCGTGGGAACGCAACTGGTGGCCAAGGGACACAATTTCCCCGGCATGACGCTGGTCGGCGTGGTCGATGCGGATCTGGGTCTTGCCAATGGCGATCCGCGCGCGGCCGAGCGCACCTTCCAGCTCCTCAGCCAGGTGACGGGCCGGGCGGGGCGTTCCGGGCGCAAAAGCCATGGGCTGATCCAGACATACCAGCCCGAGCACCCGGTCATGAGGGCGCTCGTCTCGGGCGATGCGGAAGCGTTTTATGAAAGGGAGATCGCCGAGCGCGAGCGGGCGGGGCTGCCGCCCTTCGGCAGGCTGGCGGCGCTCATCGTCAGCGCGGCAAGCCGGGCCGAGGCGGAGGGCCATGCCCGTGCGCTTCGCCGGGCAGCCCCGGCATCCGGCGACCTCATGACGCTCGGCCCCGCCGAGGCGCCGCTTTCGCTGATCGCCGGACGCCACCGTTTCCGCCTGCTCGTCCAGGGCGGGCGGCGCGCCGACATACAGGCCTATCTGCGCGCCATGATAGAAGCCGCGCCGCGCCCGCGCGGCTCGGTCCGCGTGCAGGTCGACGTCGACCCGCAGAGTTTTCTATAGCTGTTGTCCCTGAGGCTTTCGCTGGCGCTTGACGGCGTGCGGCTTTGCTGGCAGCCCTTTGTCTGTGCATCCACCATGCGTCGTCACGGCACAGTGCCGATCAGCGGCAATGCATATAGGTTTGAAGCAGGCCGGTTTCGGGCCTGCGGAATGGGGGCAAGAATGGATTTCGCGTTTCCCTGGCCCTACAGCCAGGGCGAGTGGCTGGCCTGGAGCGTGGCGGCTTTTACCGTGCTTTTGGGAGCCTGCGCGCTTTTCGCGCCGCGGCTGACGCTGCGGGTGCTGCGATTGGAGAACGAGCCCTCGCGGGCTTCAGGCGTCTCGTCGGTGAGGGCGCAGTTGGGCGGCTTCTATGTCGGCATCGGTCTCGGCGCCATCCTGTTCGCCCAACCGCTGGTCTACATGGTGCTCGGTCTGGCGTGGGCGCTGGCGGCTTTCGGGCGCCTGGTTTCCATGATGTCGGACGGCGCCAACACGCTCTACAACTGGCTCTGCCTCATGGTCGCGATCGTGCTTGCGGCGCTGCCGCTGGCCTTCACCTTCGGCTTCATCGGCTGACGTCGCAGCTGCGGCATCGGCCCGCAAACCGGATCGACCTTCGGCAAACGCGATGCGCAAATTTCATAGGCTGCAGCGTCCTTCGCCCGCCCAAACGGACGCACGACGCTGCAGCCGCGCAGCGGCTGCGACAAAACCTCCCCTTTCGCCGCCCTGCGGCGTGTTGCGAGTCCGGGAAGCCTGTGCTAGACGGCAAGCGGCTTTCGGCCGGGGGACGGTGGCACGCGTTCTCCTGTGTTGAAATAACATCAACAAGGTCAGGGATTTAGCCCGAGTCTTCGCACTCCAGCGTCAAATCTCGCGACCCTCAGCTGTGAGAAGAGACCATCCCGTGGCAGAATCTGGCTCGATGATCTCCGGAGTGGCAGGGCGTTATGCGCAGTCGCTGTTCGAACTCGCCAATGAAGCGAAGGCCGTTCCAGCCGCTGAAAGCGATCTGTCGCGCTTCGAGGAAATGCTCAAAGGCAGCGACGATCTTCAGCGCCTGATCAAGAGCCCGGTCTTTTCAGCCGAAGAACAGTTCAAAGCCATCGGCGCCGTACTCGACAAGGCCGGCATCACCGGCCTGGTCGGCAATTTCCTTCGCGTGACCGCGCGCAACCGGCGCCTTTTCGCCGTGCCGCAGATGATCCGCGCCTTTCGGCAGATCGCCGCGCGGGCCCGGGGCGAGGTTGCCGCCGAGGTGTCCGTCGCGCATAAGATGACCGCGGCGCAGGAAAAAGAGCTCAAGGCCGCCCTCAAGGAGGTTGCCGGCAAGGACGTCACCATGGATGTGACGGTCGATCCCTCCCTTCTCGGCGGACTTGTCGTCAAGCTCGGATCGCGCCAGATCGATACTTCGCTTAAAACCAAACTCAATTCGCTCAAGCTTGCACTGAAAGAGGTCGGCTGATGGATATCCGCGCGGCGGAAATTTCCGCAATTCTCAAGGACCAGATCAAGAATTTCGGCAAAGAGGCCGAAGTTTCGGAGGTCGGTCAGGTCTTGTCCGTCGGTGACGGCATTGCCCGTGTCTACGGCCTCGACAATGTCCAGGCCGGCGAGATGGTCGAGTTCCCCGGCGGCATTCGCGGCATGGCGCTGAATCTGGAAGTCGACAATGTCGGCGTGGTCATCTTCGGCGCCGATCGCGACATCAAGGAAGGCGACACGGTCAAGCGGACCGGAACCATCGTCGACGTGCCGGTGGGACCCGAGCTTCTCGGCCGCGTGGTCGACGGCCTCGGCAATCCGATCGACGGCAAGGGACCGATCCAGGCCAAGGAGCGCCGCCGCGTCGACGTCAAGGCGCCGGGCATCATTCCCCGCAAATCGGTGCACGAGCCGATGTCGACAGGCCTCAAGGCCATCGATGCGCTGATCCCGGTCGGCCGCGGTCAGCGCGAGCTGATCATCGGCGACCGCCAGACCGGCAAGACAGCCATCCTTCTCGACACCTTCCTCAACCAGAAGGCGCTCAACGACGGCGACGACGAGAGCCAGAAGCTCTACTGCGTCTATGTCGCCGTCGGCCAGAAGCGCTCGACCGTCGCGCAGTTCGTGAAGGTGCTGGAAGAGCGCGGTGCGCTGGAATATTCCATCGTCGTCGCCGCCACCGCCTCGGACCCCGCGCCGATGCAGTTCCTGGCGCCGTTCGCCGGCTGCGCCATGGGCGAGTATTTCCGCGACAACGGCAAGCACGCCGTTATCGGCTATGACGATCTTTCCAAGCAGGCCGTGGCCTATCGCCAGATGTCGCTGCTGCTGCGCCGTCCGCCCGGCCGCGAAGCCTATCCGGGCGACGTGTTCTATCTGCATTCCCGCCTTCTGGAGCGTGCTGCGAAGCTCAACGAAGACAATGGGTCGGGCTCGCTGACGGCGCTGCCGATCATCGAGACGCAGGCGAACGACGTGTCAGCCTACATCCCGACCAACGTGATCTCGATCACCGACGGCCAGATCTTCCTGGAGACGAACCTGTTCTTCCAGGGCATCCGGCCGGCCGTCAATGTCGGCCTGTCCGTGTCGCGCGTCGGCTCCGCCGCCCAGATCAAGGCGATGAAGCAGGTGGCGGGCTCGATCAAGGGCGAGCTCGCCCAGTACCGCGAGATGGCGGCCTTCGCCCAGTTCGGCTCGGACCTCGACGCCGCCACCCAGCGCATGCTCAACCGCGGCGCGCGCCTGACGGAGCTTTTGAAGCAGCCGCAGTTCTCGCCGCTCAAGACGGAAGAGCAGGTCGCGGTCATCTTCGCCGGCGTTCAGGGCTATCTCGACAAGCTGGCGCTGAGGGACGTGACCCGTTTTGAGCAGGGCCTGCTGGCGCATATGCGCAGTGAGGGCAAGGACGTGCTCGATGCGATCCGCAAGGAAAAGGCCCTGTCGGACGATCTGCGCGGCAAGCTCAAGGCCGAGATCGACGCCTTCGCCAAGAACTTCGCCTGAGGTTTGTGACGCATGGCTTCCCTCAAGGACCTTCGCAACCGGATCGCCTCGGTCAAGGCGACGCAGAAGATCACCAAGGCGATGCAGATGGTCGCCGCGGCGAAGCTGCGCCGCGCGCAGGAGGCCGCGGAAGCCGCGCGGCCCTACGCCCAGCGCATGGGCGCGGTTCTGGCCAATGTCGCTTCGACGGTGTCGGGTAGCGATGCACCGCCACTGATGACAGGCACCGGCAAGGATGACACCCATCTGCTGGTCGTGGCGACCGCCGAGCGCGGTCTGTGCGGCGGGTTCAACAGCCAGATCGCGCGCCATGCGCGCGAGCATATCCGCAAGCTCCTGTCGGAAGGCAAGACGGTCAAGATCCTCTGCATCGGCAAGAAGGGGTATGACATTCTTCGCCGCGAGTACGGCCAGCTGATCATTGATCGGGTCGACCTGCGCGAGGTGAAGAGGGTCGGGTTCGTCAATGCCGACGAGATCGCCAAGAAGATCATCGGCCTGTTCGAGAACGGACAGTTCGACGTCTGCACCCTGTTCTATTCCGAGTTCAAATCGGTCATCAGCCAGGTGCCGACGGCCCTGCAGGTGATTCCGGCGCAGCCGCCGGCAGCCGGCGAGGCTGAAAGCCAGGGCTCCGACGCGGCCTACGAATATGAGCCGGACGCGGCGGGCATCCTGGCCGACCTCATCCCGCGCAATATCGCCATCCAGGTCTTCCGGGCGCTCCTGGAAAATGCCGCCGGCGAGATGGGCGCGAAGATGACCGCGATGGACAATGCGACGCGCAATGCGGGCGAGATGATCGATAAATTGTCGATCACCTACAACCGTCAGCGCCAGGCGCAGATCACCAAGGAACTGATCGAAATCATTTCGGGCGCGGAAGCGCTCTAATTCCTGCATTCGCAATTCCGGACGGAAAACCGGTTCGCACTTTTCCTGGAATTGCTCAACGGACCGAAGAGGTTATAGATTATGGCTAGAGCAGCGACACCGAAAACGACTTCGGCGACCGCCAAGAAGGCCGCGCCCGCCAAGCGTGCGTCGGCAACGAAGACGACAGCGGCGGCAACCGCTGCCGCGCCCGGTGCCAAGGGTACGATCCGCCAGGTTATCGGTGCCGTCGTCGACGTGCACTTCACCGACCATCTGCCGGCGATCATGAACGCGCTGGAGACGGACAATCAAGGCAACCGCCTGGTGCTCGAGGTGGCGCAGCATCTGGGTGAAAATACCGTCCGCTGCATTGCCATGGACTCGACCGAAGGTCTGGTGCGTGGGCAGGATGTGACCGACACCGGCTCCCCGATCACCGTGCCTGTCGGCCCGGAGATGCTGGGGCGCATCATCAATGTCATCGGCGAGCCGATCGACGAGGAAGGTCCTGTCACGGCGACGGAGATGCGTCCCATTCACGCGCCCGCGCCGGAATATGTCGATCAGTCGACGGAAGCCGAAATCCTGGTCACCGGCATCAAGGTCCTCGACCTGCTGGCGCCTTACGCCAAGGGCGGCAAGATCGGCCTGTTCGGCGGCGCCGGCGTCGGCAAGACGGTTCTGATCCAGGAGTTGATCAACAACGTCGCCAAGGCGCATGGCGGCTATTCGGTGTTCGCCGGCGTGGGTGAGCGTACCCGCGAAGGCAACGATCTTTATCACGAGTTCATCGATTCGGGCGTCAACAAGAAGGGCGGCGGCGAAGGCTCCAAGGCCGCCCTCGTCTACGGCCAGATGAACGAGCCGCCCGGCGCCCGCGCGCGCGTCGGCCTGACGGGCCTCACGGTCGCCGAATATTTCCGCGATCAGGGCCAGGACGTGCTGTTCTTCGTCGACAACATCTTCCGCTTCACCCAGGCGGGTTCGGAAGTGTCGGCGCTTCTCGGCCGCATTCCTTCGGCCGTGGGCTACCAGCCGACGCTGGCCACGGACATGGGCGCCCTGCAGGAGCGCATCACGACGACCAACAAGGGTTCGATCACTTCGGTGCAGGCCATCTACGTGCCCGCCGACGATCTCACCGACCCGGCGCCGGCGACCTCCTTCGCGCATCTGGACGCCACCACCGTGCTCAATCGCGCTATCTCGGAAAAGGGAATCTACCCGGCCGTGGATCCGCTCGATTCGACCTCGCGCATGCTCGACCCGATGATCGTCGGCGAGGAGCATTACGAGGTGGCGCGCGACGTGCAGCAGACGCTGCAGCGCTACAAGTCGCTGCAGGACATCATCGCGATCCTGGGCATGGACGAGCTCTCCGAAGAGGACAAGCTGACGGTGGCCCGTGCCCGCAAGATCGAGCGCTTCCTGTCGCAGCCCTTCTTCGTGGCCGAAGTGTTCACCGGTACGCCCGGCAAGCTGGTCGATCTCGCCGACACGATCAAGGGCTTCAAGGGCCTCGTCGCCGGCGAGTACGACCACCTGCCCGAGGCTGCCTTCTATATGGTCGGCACCATCGAGGACGCCATCGAGAAGGCGGAGAAGCTGGCTGCGGAAGCCGCCTAAACTTCAGCCCATATGGTCTTCAGGCGAGGCAAGCGATTGCCTCGCCGATATTCAGATCGGTAGGACGTCATGGCTCAATCGTTCAAATTCGAATTGGTCTCGCCCGAGCGGCTTCTCGTTTCCGAGGAGGTCGACCGGGTCGTGATCCCGGGAGCGGAAGGCGAAATGACCGTCATGGCCGACCATGCGCCGGTCATGACCACCATCAAGCCGGGCGTCATCACCGTTTCCAGCACCGCCGGCAAGGAGGACCGCTATGTGGTGTTCGGCGGTTTCGCCGACATCCTGCCGGAAGGTTGCACGCTGCTCGCCGAATCGGCGGTTCATGTGGACGACATCGACCGCGCCGATCTTGCCCGCCGCATTCAGGAGGCGCGCGAGGACATGGAAGACGCCAAGGACCACGAGGCGCGCACGAAGGCGGAAGAGTTCCTCGGCCAGCTGACGACGCTCGAAGGGGCGATCCTGCCGGCTTAGAAGCGCCGTGCGTCCATTCGGACGCACAAGGACACTTATCTCTTTGTTTTCCGCATTATGCGGACGTCAGGTAGTTTCACCTGGCTGCAAAATGCTACAAGGCGCATATGGTCTGATGAAAGCCGGCCGCGAGGCCGGCTTTTTGCCGGCTCAGGCCGCAAGGTGGCGGAAAGCGGCGACCACATCTTCATAAAGGCGGCGCTTGAAGGGCACGATGAGGCCCGGCAGCGCGTCCATGGGCTTCCATGCCCAGGCGTCGAATTCGGGCTCGTGGCCGCCCGGCGGCGGGTTGATCTCGATCTCGCTCTCGTCGCCCTCGAAGCGGAAGGCAAACCATTTCTGCGTCTGGCCCCGGAACTTCCCTTTCAGGGCGATGCCGATCAGATGCTCCGGCAGGTCGTAGTTGATCCAGCCGGGCGCCTCGGCGAGCAGCGAGACGCTTTTCATGCCGGTTTCCTCGTAGAGCTCGCGCTTGGCGGCTTCCAGCGGGTCCTCGCCCTCGTCGATGCCGCCCTGGGGCATTTGCCAGAGCATGGTGGCGCCGTCCATCTCGCCCTTTGGCTCGACTATCCGCCGGCCCGCCCATACGTCGCCCGCATCGTTCAGCACCATGATGCCCACACAAGGGCGGTAGGGCAACTCGTCTGCCTTCTTCTTCGCAACAGCCATATCGTTCGCTATCCTTCAGGGTCCAATGCGACGGCCGAGACCGGCACGAGCTCGATGCCGCGCGCGCGGACTTCTGCGGCCCAGGCGGCGACGGTCTCGATCGTGACGTCGAGGGCCGAGCCGGTGCCGACGGCATGGCCGCGTGCGCGGGCGATACGCTCCAGCTCGTCCAGCTTCTTCAGTATCGCACCTCTTTCCTGAGCGCCATCGATGACCGTATCCCCGGCGGCAAACGGAACGCCTTTCCGGGGGGCAAGGGTGTCGGCAAGGCTGCGCGCCGAGGTGCCGTCGTCGAGGAAAGCCAGGCCGCGCTGCCCCAGTTCTTCCATGAGCAGGTCCATCGCGTCCGCATCGGCGGTGAAGCGCGCGCCCATATAGTTCATGACCCCGACGTAGTTCGTCATGCGCGACAGCGCCCAGCGAAGGCTCTGCGCGTTCTCCTCCCACGGAGCCTCGGTCAAAAGCGTCCTGGGGCCGGGATTGACGGCGGGGTAGTCGAACGGCTCGAGCGGGAGCTGGATCATGATCTCGTGGCCCTCGCGCCGGGCCGTCTGCATCCAGCGCGACAGGCTGTTGCCCTGCGAGGCAAAGGCGAGCGTGATTTCGGGAGGAAGGCTTTCGATCGCGCGCTGCGTGCCCGTCTGCGAAATGCCGAGACCGCCTATCACCAGTGCGATCCGTGCGCCACGCGCCCCGGACCATGGGCGGGCATAGGCATCGAACGGCCTCCGGCCGGCGGCGTTGCGGATGGGAAGCGGCCCCGTCTCCGACGGCTCGAGAAGGCTCCGGTCGGGCAGATGCGCGGTGCGCGGGTTCTGGCTGATTTCTGCTGGATCGCGGATGACGACGACGCTGTCGCTCGGGCGGGGCGTTTTCGGGTCGAGATGGATGATCGAGGCGCCCGGCGCGCCCGAACGCGGCGTGGACGCCCCGGATTCAGCGCTTGCCGCCTGCGTTTCCGTCTCGCCCTGGGCGAGAGCGGTCGCCACCTCAGGCTCGGAGACCGCTGCGGGCGAGGGGGAGCGCAGGGGATCGCCGCTCAATGACAGGAAGGCGGAGATTCCGACAAGCCCAACGGCGGTGCAAATGCCTGCCGCCGCTGTCAGGCCCACGCGTCGTGCCGCGCGCTTGCGGCCGGGCTTCACCTGGCCGAGAGGCCTGTCCATATCGTCCCGACCCGGTTCCATTCGCTCGTGCAACCCCATCGCAGGTCTAGGGCCTAACCCCAAAAATGCCGCCGCGCGACCAGCGGCAGCGAATCATCGCTAGCCGACGGGATGATAGCGCAGTTGAAGAGGTTTGATGTCGGTGGGCCGGTTCTTCCGCGTCTCATTGCCCGCGGCAACGATGTGCGAACGCACGCCGCAGGGTCTGCGGCGTGCGTTCACAGGTCCTACTGGTTCATGACCGCCTTTTCGGGGTTCGGCGGAAAGGCCGGATCGGTCTTCACGCCGCGCAGCAGGTCGAGTGCGTAGCCGAGCTGCACGTCATCCTCTGGTTCCGGGGGAACATAGGCGATGGAGCCGGAACCTTCCGTGCTTTCCAGCTCGCCCTGGATATGGCCGCGCAGGTCCGATTCGCCGCGTGAAAGGTCGCGTCCGGCGAGTTCTTCGGGCAGGGGCTGCTCCACCTTGATGTCGGGCGTGATGCCCTTGCCCTGGATGGACTGGCCGGACGGCGTGTAATAGAGCGCGGTGGTAAGGCGCAGCGCCCCGTTCTCGCCCAGCGGGATGATCGTCTGAACGGATCCCTTGCCGAAGGACTGGGTGCCGACCACGGTTGCGCGGCGGTGATCCTGCAGGGCGCCCGCCACGATCTCGGAAGCGCTAGCCGAACCGCCATTGATCAGCACGACCAGCGGCTTGCCGTCGGTCAGATCGCCAGGCTCGGAGCCGAAGCGCGAGATGTCGTTCGGCTGGCGTCCGCGTGTCGAGACGACCTCTCCACGATCCAGGAAAGCGTCGGAGACCTTGACGGCCTGATCGAGAAGGCCGCCCGGGTTGAGCCGCAGATCGAGAACGTAGCCCTTCAGTTCGTCGTCGGGGACGGCGCTCTTGATCGCGTCGACAGCCTCGCGCAGGTCGTCCATGGTCTTTTCGGTGAACGAGGTGATCTTCATGTAGCCGATATCGTCTTCGACGCGATGCTTGACCGCCTTCACCTTGATGATGTCGCGGACGATGGTGATCTTGAGCGGCTGAGCCTGGCCCTCGCGCAGGACCGACAGCTCGATCGGCGTGTTCACCGGGCCGCGCATCTTGTCCACGGCATCGTTGAGCGCCATGCCGCGTACTTCTTCGCCGTCGATTTTCTCGATGAGGTCGCCGGGCAGAATGCCGGCGCGCGCGGCCGGGGTGTCGTCAATGGGAGACACCACCTTGACCAGCTCGTTTTCCATCGTGACTTCGATGCCGAGGCCGCCGAACTCGCCCTTGGTCTGAACGCGCATATCCTTGGCGGCGTCGGCATTCAGGAACGACGAATGGGGATCGAGCGAGGTGAGCATGCCGTTGATGGCGCTCTCCACCAGCTCCTTGTCGTCCGGTTCCGTCACATATTGCGCACGCACGCGCTCGAAGATGTCGCCGAAGATCGCCAGTTGGCGATAGGTCTCCGTGCCCGCCGCAACCGCAGCCGATCCGCTTGTGCCGTGGACCAGGCTGACGGCGGACGCGCCCATCAGCGCGCCGGCAAGCAATAGGGACAATTTACGTATCATTTCCCGTCCTTCCAGATAATTCCCGAGCCCACCAGAGCTTGGGATCGACCGGTTTCCCATCCTTCCTGAACTCGACGTAGAGTTCGGGAACGGCACTGCCCGCGGCAGCCGTGGTGATACTTGCCAGTCTTGCCTCGCCCATCATGCCTATCGGTTCACCCGCCAACACGGTTTGCCCCAGTGAGACATGCAGCCGGTCCATGCCAGCCAGTACGATATGATAGCCGTCGCCGGGGTCCAGTATCAATAGCTGGCCGTATGAACGAAACGGACCCGCATAGAGCACCGTCCCATCAGCCGGTGCGGTGACGATCGCGCCTGATTGTGTCCTTAGAATGTCACCCTTGAGGGTGCTTCCGCTGCCGTCGTCCTCGCCGTAGTAGGAGACGAACTCGCCCGCGACAGGCAGGGGCAGAAGGCCGGCGCGGCGGGTGAAAGGCAGCGCCTCCGCCAGCCCGTTTTCCTCGCGCGCATCCTCGGCGTCGCGCTCCTGGCGGGCGCGCCTTTCCTCCAGCGCGGCGCGAAGGCTTTCGATCTCGGTCTGCAGCGAGACGATCAGCCCCTGCAGGCTGTCGGCGCGCAGGGCCAGGTCCTCCGCCTTCGCCAGTTCTTCTTCCATCAGGGCTTCCGTTTCGTCCTGAAGACGGCGCTTTTCGGTCAACAGACCGGTCAGGCGCTGTTTTTCATGGGCCTGTTCCGCCACCTTGCTTTCAAGGCTCTCCCGCTCCGATCGGATGGAGGCGACGATGCGCGCCAGTTCCTGGAGGTCGGCCACCAGGACCGCAGTCTCATCCCGCAGTTCCGGCACGACCGCGCCCAGCAGAATGGCGCTGCGCACCGAGGCGAGCGCATCCTCGGGGCGGACCAGTATGGCTGGCGGAGGGTTGAGGCCCATGCGCTGCAGGGCGCCCAGGACCTCGGCAAGGGTCCCCCGCCGGGCGCGGAGCGAGGTCTTCAGCTCGTTCTCCCGCTCGATCAGGTTCTCCAGCCTGCCTTCGATGGCCTGGATGTCCTCGCTGAGCTTGCGCTCGGTCTTGACCGCCTGGATGAGAGCCGCCGTCAGCGCCGCATTGTCGTTCTTGACCGCCGCGAGCTCGGCCGCCAGCTCTTCCTGCCGCTGTTGCGAGAGCTCCATTTCGCGCGCGACGCGGTCGAACTCCTCCTGGCTCTTGTTCTGTTCGATCTCCAGCGTGTCGACGGACTGGGCTGCGGCCGGAAGCGCTGCACAGGCGAGGAAGGCGGCGGCGGCGAGCCCCCGGATCCCCGTTCCGCAGCTGAGCTTCCGAATGTTCATCCCATGCCTTCCGCCTACGGCGTCCTCGTTGGAGCCTCGTCTGTTGCAGGAACCGGCTAGGGTCAGGACCCTGGGTTCTCGCGAACAGAAGCGCGTGCCCGGTCGCCCGGCCTTTCCTTACGCCAGGATACACGCAACGCTCGTCACATCACAGTAGTTCGGCTTCGTTAAGGAAGCATCAACCATGGTTCGGGACATCACCCTTGCCAGTCACACGGCAATCTCCACCGCACGCCACGCCATCAGTCGCGATGGTAAGGATGGCCGGCGAGGATGGTCGCCGAGCGGTAGAGCTGCTCGGCCAGCATGATGCGCATGAGCTGATGCGGCCAGGTCTGCGCGCCGAAGGATATTGCGATCTCGGCGGCGGCGCGTGTCTCGCTGTCATGCCCGTCCGGTCCGCCGATGGCGAACGTCACCTGTTTCACGCCCTCGTCGCGGTAGCGGGCGATCGTTTCGGCCAAAGCGCGCGAGGAGATGTTCTTTCCTCGCTCGTCGAGCAGGAAGATCGCGCCCGTGCCGGCCAGTTCGCTCAGCTTGCGGCCTTCCTCGCGCTTGCGCTCGGCGGGTGTTTGCGCGCGGCTTTCGGCGCATTCGGTCACGCCCGCAAACTCGATGCCGACGGCGGGTCCGCTTTTGTGCAACCGATCGAGAAAGCGGTCGGCCAGGTCGCGTTCGGGGCCGGCCTTCATTCGGCCGACGGCATGAATGAGAATACGGATGTCAGCCTCGCTGTTCAGGTGGGCGCACCACATGCGCCCGCCGCATGGCCTCCAAGGCTTGCAACGTCCCTCGTGCGTCCAGAAGGACGCACGGCGCGGTCGGGCGCCGCCACCGGCGGCGGTATGTGTCGGACCGCACGGATTTCATCGTCGGTCACGACGATCCGTCGTTCGCCTCCAGCATGTTGCAGTCCGAAAAGCGGTTCTCCGCTTCCCGGAGCCATGCTTCAGTGCAGCGTTTCGTCCTCCAGGTCGGGGGCCGCCCACATCTTTTCGATGTTGTAGAACTCCCGAACCTCAGGCCGGAACACATGAACGATGATATCGCCCGAATCGATCAACACCCAGTCGGCTCCGGCAAGACCCTCGACGCGTGCCGCGCCGAAGCCTTCTTCCTTGAGCGCCCGGAGCAAATGTTCCGCGACGGCCGCCACGTGACGGTGCGACCGCCCGGACGCCACGATCATGTGGTCGGCCAGCGGCGATTTGCCCTGAATGTCGATGGAGACGATGTTTTCCGCCTTGGAGCCTTCCAGGCTCGTCAGCACGGTCTGGATGGCGCGAGACAGGCTGTCGCCGCTTGCCCCGGCCGGTGAAGGCATGATTTCAGCCTTCTTCTGCAGTGCTGTTCTCAGTGTCTTTCCTTTCCAACAAGAACAACCAGGCTGCACGACACTCTGTCGCGCACCGTAAGCTTGAACCAAAATCCGATTCTGGAAAAGCGAAAACGGCAAAGCCGGTCGTCAGCCTCTTGCCTGCGGGCGGATCAGTCTGCCGCATTTCCGCCATCCGGTGGATGGTTCAGGCAGTAGATAGATAGGCAGACATACTTGTCAGTTTCAAGACACGCCTGCCGGAGTTTCGTCCGATTCGTCGGTCCGCTCCGGCTCCTCGGCCGTTTCGTCGGGATAAAAGGCGAGTTCGGCCGGCAGGGGCGCCTGGGCCGGCAGCGGCGCGAAGTCGGTTGTCTCCTCGGACGCAGGCGCCTCGGCAAGCCTGATCCGCCACAGGACGAACGCGCAAAAGGCGACCGCCACCACGATGGCGACATACATGAAGGCTTCGGTGCCGAACACCGCCGTGAGCAAGGTCGTGCCGCCGGGGATGAGGAAGCCGGACAGCGACCAGGCGAACAGCATCGTGCTCGACAGAGCCACGAGGTCGCCCTTGTGGGCGCGGTCGCCTGCATGGGCGCTCGAAATGGAATAGATGGCTTCCGTCGCGCCGCTCCAGATCATGTAGACGGCCAGCATCCAGATCAGGGCGCCGCCGTCGACGCGCGTGGCAAGGATGCCGCCGACGATGACCAGGAGCGAAGAGGCGACGAGCACATAGCGGCGGTCCATGCGGTCCGAAATCCACCCGGCCGGAATCTGGATCAGGATGGTTCCCACCGGCATGGCGAACATCAGCAGCGCCACGTCCTGCTGACTCAGGCCGGCGGCGGTGGCATGGATCGGCGCGAAACCAGCCACCATCATCGACAGACCGCCGACGGCCAGCATGCCCGCAACGCCCACCGGCGACACCTGCCAGGCAAGCTTCAGCGCTATGGAGGCGGTTTCCGGCGGCGGAGGCGGGCGCAGGCGCGTCAGCCCCACCGGGATAATGGACACAGCGGCGAACACGACGCCGATCATCGGCGCGGCGTTGGTGGCGATGTCGATGAAGCGCAGCGAGAAGGAACCAAGTCCGAGCGCCACGACGTAGGTGACGTAGAATATCGCCATCACCCGGCCGCGGATATTGTTCTCGAGCACATCGTTCAGCCAGCTCTGGGCCACGATGAAAAGCCCGTTCATGGCGAAGCCGTAGAGGACGCGGGAGCCGAGCCACAAATAGGGCTCCGTCATCATGCCGATAAAGGCGTTGGAGAGGATGACGATGGCCGTCAGCGTCATGAACACGCGGGCATGGCCGACGCGGCGCACCATGTGCCCGGTCATGAAGCAGCCGACCATGCCGCCTGCGGCCAGCGCGGTGAGGATGGCGCCTGCCCAGGTCGGACTGAAACCCTCGGCCGCCAGTCGCAGCGGAATGAAGGCGAACATCAGCCCGTTGCCGATGGCGACGAGCCCGACAGACAGGATGATCGAGGCAACGGCGATCGCCGGCGTCGGCAGGCTCTCGCTGCCGTAGTCGGCGAGTGGCTGGCTTGCTTCCGCTTGTGCGGCCATGACCTGGTCTTTCAAAGGGTTCATGAACGGCTACATGCCGACATGGCGCAAGCAGCCGGTTCCGTGCAAATAAGATGAAGATCGGGCAAGTTCCACGGGCTCGCTCGGTGACGCTGCTCTATGCCTTCCCGGATCGGGCGGATATGCAGAATGCGACGTGGAATGAAATGGAAAAGACGCAGCCGGCGATTCTGATCAGGCGACCAGCCGGCCCGGACGCTCGACCTGGCGGCCTTCCTGCATGTAGGCAAGTAGATGTTCGGCCCAGGCGCGGTAGCCATCCGCCGAGGCATGAAAGCCGTCATCGGAAAAGCCCGCATCCGGGTCGTCAATGGGCAGGCGGGTGGCCGGCACCACGCCGCGCTCCTCGCAAAGCTGCGTTCCCATGTGGTTGATCAGCGATGCCCGGATTTCCAGTATATGCCCAAGCGCCGGCGGCAGGGCGGGCATGCGGCGCATGTCGACGACGGGCGACCAGACGATCAGGGCTTCGGGCCATTTGGCGCGCAAGGCGTAAAGAAGGCCGCCGAACTCCCGCTTGAAGCGCCGTACCCCGTGGAAATTCTTGGCATCGTTGGTGCCCACCGCGATCACGATATGGGTCCAGTGCTCGTCGGCGAGATTAGGCACCACAAAATCGCGAACCTGTCCCGCGGTTGCGGAATTGAAGCCGGCGGCCCGCCATACGACCGCGCGCTCGTGGCGCAGGGCGACAAGGCGGGCAAGCTGCGAGGGCAGGCCATAGCTCGTATCGGCGATGCCGACGCCGGCGACGGACGAATCGCCGATCACCAGCAGGCGCACCGCCGGCTCCGCTCCGTCGATGCGATGACGCACCCGCCCCTGCGGCGGCAGCATGCGCGGCGTGCGCAGCCGCACCCCGATGCCCTGCCAGGCATAGATCGGGAAGGCAAGCCAGGAAAGCGCAGCCTTGAGCGGGTTCATCAAACGGGTTTAGCAAAGGACAATCCGAGGGTGAACCGATAATTCCGGCCCGGCCGCATTCGCCGCCGCGATCTTCGAGCCCACCCTACGGAATCGACCTGTCGTTACTGCGCCTTCGCGCGCCCTTGCCCTGCCGGGCATGGCAGCCGATCCGCCTCTTGAGGAAAGATGATCCAATGGTCGGCCAGGACAGAGGGTGCGAAGGGCGCGGCAGTCAAGCCGCCTTTTCGAGCGCTTCCTTCCAGTCGCCGCGGGCGGCGAGACCGTTCATCCGGGCACGGTGGGCAAAGGCCCGCTGGCCGGCGGCGACATTCTCCTGTTTGCCGCCCCAGGCCTTCAGGGCGGCCGCCTGCAGCGCGCGGCCATAGGAGAAGGTCAGCGTCCACGGCGTGTCGTGGCCGGCATTCATGGCCGACAGATGCGCCGTGGCTTCCTCGTCCGACTGGCCGCCCGACAGGAATGCGATGCCCGGAACGGCGGCGGGCACGGTCGCCTTGAGGCAGCGCACGGTCTTTTCCGCCACTTCCTCGCGGCTGGCCTTGCGCGCATTCTTGCCGTCGATGACCATGTTCGGCTTCAGCACCATGCCTTCGAGCAGCACGCGGGCGTCGTAAAGCTCGGCGAAGACCGTCTTCAGAACCCATTCGGTGACGTCGTAGCATCGGTCGATGGAGTGATCGCCCGGCTTGCCGTCCATCAGCACTTCCGGTTCGACGATGGGCACGATGCCCGCCTCCTGGCAGAGTGCCGCGTAACGGGCCAGCGCCTGCGCGTTCTGCTTGACGGCGCCCCAGCTCGGAAGATCGTCGGAAATGGAGATCACGCCCCGCCATTTCGCGAAGCGCGCGCCGAGCTCGTAATATTCGGCAAGGCGTTCGCGTAGTCCGTCGAGGCCTTCGGTGATGGTCTCGCCCGGGAAGCCGGCCAGCGGCTTGGCGCCCTTGTCGACCTTGATGCCGGGCACCGCGCCGCTGTCGGCGATGACCTTCGCCAGCGGCGTGCCGTCCCTTGCCTTCTGGCGCAGGGTCTCGTCGTAGAGGATGACGCCGGAGATGTGGTTCTTCATCCCTTCTTCGGCGCGGAACAGCATCTCTCGATAGTCGCGCCTTGTGTCCTCGGTCGATTCCACACCGATGGAATCCAGCCGCTTCTTGATGGTGCCGGTGCTTTCGTCGGCGGCCAGAATACCCTTGCCGCTTGCCAACATGCGGGCGGCGATATCTTCAAGACGTTCGCTCATTCCTGTGCCTCCTTCAGCATTTTGCAGTCAGGTGGGACCACCTGACGTCCGCATAAATGCGGAAAACAAAAAGATGGAGCGTCCTTTGTGCGTCCGAATGGACGCACGGCGCTCTAGCCGTGCCATGCAACGCGATTAGCAGATGACAGTAGAAAACGGAATGCGGTGGCCAGGCTCCTAATCGATTGAAAGAAAACGAAGTTCGCCTACTTCGTTAATGCCAGCACGCCGGGCAGCGGTTTGCCTTCCATCCATTCCAGAAAAGCGCCGCCGGCGGTCGAGACATAGGTGAAATCGTCGGCGACGCCAGCCTGGTTCAACGCCGCGACCGTATCGCCGCCGCCGGCCACCGAGACGAGCAGTCCTTCACGGGTCCGTTCGGCCGCATATCGGGCAGCCGCCATCGTCGCCTTGTCGAAAGGCTCGATCTCGAACGCGCCGAGGGGGCCGTTCCAGACCACCGTATCGGCGCGGTCCAGCCATTCCTTGATCTTCTCGACCGTTCTCGGGCCGACGTCCAGGATCATCATATCCGCAGGCACGGCGTCGACCTCGACCACATGGCTTTCGGCGCCCGCCTTGAACTCGCGGGCCACCACCGCATCGGAAGGAAGTATGATGGCGCAGCCGGCCGAGGCGGCATCGATCATGATCTGCCTGGCGGTTTCGGCCAGGTCGTGCTCGCACAGCGACTTGCCGACATTCGTGCCGCCCGCGGCAAGAAACGTGTTGGCCATGCCGCCGCCGATGACCAGCGCATCGACCTTCTTCACCAGGTTGAGCAGCAGGTCGATCTTGGTCGAGACCTTTGCCCCGCCGACGATGGCCAGCACCGGGCGCGCCGGATTGCCGAGCCCCTTTTCCAACGCCTCGAGCTCGGCCTGCATCGTGCGGCCGGCATAGGCCGGCAGCAGGCGGGCTAGACCTTCGGTCGAGGCATGGGCGCGATGGGCGGCGGAGAAGGCGTCGTTTACATAGATGTCGCCGTTTTCGGCAAGCGCGGCGGCAAAATCGGGGTCGTTCTTTTCCTCGCCCGGATGAAAACGCGTGTTCTCGAGAAGGAGGATGTCGCCATCGGCCATTTCGGCGACCGCCTCCGTGGCGGTCTCGCCGATGCAGTCGGAGGCAAAATGGATGCGCTGGTCCAGCGCCGTCTCGACGGCATAGGCCACGGGGCCGAGCGAAGCTTCAGGATCGCGCTTGCCCTTGGGCCGGCCGAAATGCGCGAGCAGGATGACCTTGGCGCCCTTTCCGGAGAGTTCGGCAAGGGTCGGCGCGATACGGCGGATGCGGGTCGCGTCGGTCACCACCCCGTCCTTCATCGGCACGTTGAGATCGACGCGTACGAGAACGCGCTTGCCGGCGACGTCGCCCAGATCGTCGAGAGTCCTGAAATCGGCCATGTCCCTTGCTCCTCGTTCGGCAGGCTGCCCCTGTCGGGCGCGGCCCGGAACATACAGTGCCGAGCCGCGCTGACAAGATGCCGCGAGGCTTTTCGCCGATGCGTCAGCTTCGGCGTTTCAGCATGCTCCGGAGGCGGCTTGCCGCCTCGCCGATGCTGAGGAAAACCGGCACCGGCGTCGGGCTTGCGGGCGGGTCGACCGACAGGCCCACCGCAGCGATCCCGCCATTCTCGTCGACGTCGCGGACGATCAGCTCGATGTTGCCCAGCGTGACGCGGTCGCCATATTCGGCGCGCCCGCCCAGGCGCTTGCGCATGAATTCGGCGATCGACATCGCCTGTTCCTTGTCGCTTAGCCCCGGCGCATAGGCAGCCTCGATATCGGCGGCGGGCCGGTCCGGATCGACGCTGAAGGCGCCGAAGAAATCGGCGTCCTCCGGATCCATTTCGGCGGGGCTTGCGAAGAGACGGTCGAGCAGCCGCGGGTAGCGGTCGGGAACGAAGATGTAGACGTGATCGCCCGCCATGAGGCGCCCGGCATACTGATAGGTCATGGAGCGCCCGTCGCGGACCACCAGCGACGGACGTGCCCAGCGGGGAATGCGCTGTCCGCGCTCGACCGGGCTGCCCGGCACCACGCGGTAGGCAAGCAACTCATGATGCGCCGAGCCGGGCAGCTCCAGCTCCACCTTGTTGAGCGGGCCCAGCCGGGGCGGCACCACCATGTTCAGCCGGCGGGCAAGCGGGCCGACGGTCCAGCCCTGCACCATCAGCGAGACGAGCACGATGATGAAGACGATGTTGAACAAGGCGCGGCCGCCTTCCAGCTCGTCGATGAGCGGCGTGATCGCCAGGAGAATGGACACGGCGCCACGCAGGCCGACCCATGAGATGAAGGCCGTCTCCGCGCGGGAGAAGCGGAACGGCATGAGGCACAAGGTCACGGCCAGCGGGCGGGCGACGAAGATGAGGAACAGGCCCAGAACCAGCGCCGGTACGGCGAGTTCGGCGAATTGCGAAGGCGTGGCGAACAGGCCCAGAACCAGGAACATGATGATCTGCGCCAGCCAGGTCACCCCGTCCTGGAAGCGCTTGATCGCCGCGGTCGAGCGCAGCCGGCCGTTGCCGGCCACCAGGCCCGCCACATAGACCGCGAGAAAACCGGAGCCGCCGATGGCGCCGGCGAGTGCGAAAACGAGCAGCGACAGGGCCAGCACGAGTATGGGAATCAGCCCCTGGTCGAGGTTCAGCCGGATCACCAGCCGCACGATCACGTAGCCGCCGGCGATGCCGGCAAGAAGGCCGATGCCCATCTGCTGGAGAAAGCCCATCGCCACCTCGCCGGCCAGCTTGGCGGGCTCCAGCGGTGTGCCGGTGGCGATCAGCCCGACGAGCGAGAGCGTCAGGAAGATGGCGATGGGGTCGTTGGAGCCCGATTCCACTTCGAGCGTCGAGCGGACGCGCTCGCGCACGAAGATGTTTCCGACCCGCAGCAGGAAGAAGACAGCCGCAGCATCGGTGGAAGCGACGGTGGCGCCGAGCAGGAAGGATTGCAGCCAGTCGAAGCCGGCGACGAAATGGGCGGCAACGCCGACGAGGCCGGCGGTGAGCATCACCCCGACGGTGGCGAGCACGACGGCCGGCGCGGCGGCGGAACGGAAGGCGGATATGGATGTGCCGAAGCCCGAATCGAACAGGATCACGGCAAGCGCAAGCGATCCCACGAAATAGGCCGCTGAGGCATTGTCGAAATCCAGTCCCAGCCCGTCGGTGCCGGCGGCAAGGCCTATTCCGAGAAATATGAGAAGGAGAGGGGCGCCGAAGCGGAAGGCGATCAGGCTGGAAAAGGCGGCGATCAGCACCAGAACGGTGCCGATGAGCGTTATGACATAGATGCCTTGATCCATCGCCCTTTTGACTTCGCAGATTCAGTGCAGAGTGCGTCCAAATGCGCGGTTCCGCAAGCGCGGCAGGAAAAACGCCCGGCACGAAGGCCGGGCGTATCGTCGCAGATCAGGAATCTTCGCGTCAGATCGTCTTGCCGAACACCACCGCCGTGTCGGCCATGCGGTTGGAAAAGCCCCACTCATTGTCGTACCAGGCCATGACGCGCACGAGATCGCCTTCGATCACCTTGGTCTGGTCGAGCGCAAAGGTGGAAGAGGCGGGGTTGTGGTTCAGGTCGATCGAGACCAGCGGCTCGTCCGTATAGGCAAGGATGCCCTTGAGCGGCCCCTCGTTGGCGGCGTCGACCAGCGCCTTGTTGACCTCCTCGACCGTGACCTTCCTCTTCGGCACGAACTTGAAATCGATGACCGAGACGTTGGGGGTCGGCACGCGGATCGACACGCCGTCGAGCTTGCCGTTGAGCTCGGGCAGCACCAGGCCGACGGCCTTGGCCGCGCCCGTCGAGGTCGGGATCATCGACATGGCCGCGGCGCGGGCGCGATAAAGATCCTTGTGCATCGTATCCAGCGTCGGCTGGTCGCCCGTATAGGCGTGAATGGTGGTCATGAAGCCCTTCTCGATCCCGAAGGCGTCATGCAGCACCTTGGCCACGGGCGCGAGGCAGTTGGTGGTGCAGGAAGCGTTGGAAACGACCTTGTGCTCCGACGAGATCTTGTCGTGGTTGACGCCGTAGACGACCGTCAGGTCGGCGCCGGAGGCGGGGGCGGAGACCAGCACACGCTTGGCGCCGGCTTCAAGGTGGAGCGAGGCCTTCTCCTTGGAGGTGAAGATGCCGGTGCACTCCATCACGATGTCGACGCCGAGCTCGCCCCAGGGCAGCTTGGCCGGATCACGCTCGGCGAAAACCTTGAAGCTGTCGCTGCCGATGCCGATCGTATCGCCGTCGACCGTCACTTCCGAGGGGAAGCGGCCATGCACGCTGTCATAGCGCAGCAGATGAGCGTTGGTCTCGACCGGACCCAGATCGTTGATGGCCACGATGTCGATGTCCTTGCGGCCCGATTCGTAGATACCGCGAACGATGTTGCGGCCGATGCGGCCAAATCCGTTGATGGCGACTTTGACGGTCATGAACTTCCTCCGGGGCATGGGCCATGGCTAATGGCGGAAAGACGAGAGTTACTTAAAGCGGGCGCGATAAAGAATCCAGCCATAGGCCGGGGCGATGACTGAGCCAGATGGCAAAGTCCGCCCCGGTCCTTCCGGCCATTCTTATTTCGTTTCGCCGAGACGTGCCTCGGCCGCCTGCACGACCGCTTCGGCGGTGATGCCGAAATGCTTGTAGAGGTCGGGCGCCGGCCCGCTGGCTCCGAAGCCGGTCATGCCGATGAAAACGCCATCGGAGCCGATAAAGCGGTCCCAACCCTGGCGGATGCCGGCCTCGATGGCGATACGCACCGGCGTCTGGCCGAGAATGGCCTCGCGATAATCTTCCGACTGCTCTTCGAACAGTTCGAAGCAGGGCACCGAGACCACCCGCGCCGGGTGGCCGCGCTCGTCGAGCTGCCTCTTAGCCTCGACCGCGATCTCGACCTCGGAACCGCTTGCGAAGATCGTGACGGCCGCATCGTCGCCCGCCGGCGCCAGCTCGTAGGCGCCGCGGGCGCACAGGTTTTCCTCCACATAGGAGGTGCGCACCGGTTCCAGCTTCTGGCGGGTCAGGGCGATGGTGGAGGGCACCTTGCGGCTTTCCAGCGCGATCTGCCAGCATTCGGCGGCCTCGACCGCATCGGCGGGCCGCAACACATTGTGGTTGGGTATCGCGCGCAGTGCCGCCAGGTGCTCGACCGGCTGGTGGGTCGGCCCGTCCTCGCCCAGACCGATGGAATCGTGGGTCATGACGAAGATGGAGCGGATGCCCATCAGCGAGGCCAGCCGCATGGCCGGGCGCGCATAGTCGGAGAAGGTCAGGAAGGTGCCGCCATACGGAATGATGCCGCCATGCAGCGCCATGCCGTTCATGGCCGCGGCCATCCCGTGCTCGCGGATGCCGTAATGGATGTAGCGGCCGGAAAAGCTTCCCGGCTCGACCGTGCCGAGCTGGCTGGTGCGGGTATTGTTGGAGCCCGTCAGGTCGGCCGAGCCGCCGATGGTCTCCGACAGGCAGTCGTTGATGACCTCCAGCGCCATTTCGGAAGCGTTGCGGGTGGCGACCTTGGGGTTTTCGCCGGCCAGCTTCTTCTTGTAGTCGTCGATGACGGCGGTGAAGGCTTCGGGCAGGTCGCCGCGCATGCGGCGTTCGAACTCGGCGCGGGTGTCGGCATCGGCCGCAGCCAGGCGCTTTTCCCATTCCTTGCGCTCCTTGGCCGAGCGCAGGCCTGCCAGCCGCCAATCGTCGAGAATGTCGGAAGGCACGACGAAGGGATCCGCGTCCCAGCCGAGCGCCTTGCGCGCGCCCGCGATCTCCTCGGCGCCGAGGGGCGAGCCATGCGCCTTGGCCGTGCCGGATTTGGTCGGCGCGCCGTGGCCGATGGTGGTGCGGAATGCGATCAGCGTCGGGCGGTCGGACGCGCGGGCGCTCTCGATCGCCGAGGCGATGGCTTCGGGGTCGTGGCCGTCGGCGCGCAGCGTGTTCCAGCCCGACGCCGCGAACCGCTCGCACTGGTCGGTGGAATCGGCCAGCGAGACCGGGCCGTCGATGGAGATCCGGTTGTCGTCCCACATGACGATGAGCTTGTTGAGTCGCAGGTGGCCGGCAAACGCTATGGCTTCCTGGCTGATGCCCTCCATCAGGCAGCCGTCCCCGGCCAGCACATAGGTATAGTGGTCGACGAGCTCGTCGCCATAGCGGGCGTTGAGCAGGCATTCCGCCAGCGCCATGCCGACGGAATTGGCCAGACCCTGGCCGAGCGGTCCGGTGGTCGTTTCGATGCCGGCGGCGTGGCCATATTCCGGGTGCCCGGCCGTGCGCGAGCCGAGCTGGCGGAAATTCTTGATCTCGTCGATGTCGATGTCTTCATAGCCCAGCAGATAGAGCAGGGAGTACAGAAGCATCGAACCGTGGCCCGCGGACAGGACGAAGCGGTCCCGGTCGGGCCAGTTGGGCTTCTTGGGGTCGTGCGTCATGAAGCGGGTGAACAGGACGGTGGCAATGTCGGCCGTCCCCATGGGCAGTCCAGGATGTCCGGATTTGGCCTTCTCGACGGCATCCATGGAGAGGAAACGGATTGCGTTCGCCATCCGGTCGTGTTTGTCGCGTGGGATCATGTTTGCTCGCAGATCGGCAGGAGATTGAACGGTTGGCACATCGCGGCCCCGAAAATGCAGGCGAGACATAGCAGGTGGCGTGCCTAAGTCAATAAAACCTGCCGGCTGCGCGTGCCTTGATCGGGCCCATCTTATAGGGGATAGCGGGGGGATCTTATTGACGCATGCTTCACCCTCCGCGTAATCTTTCGGGGGTAAAAGCTTAGGATTGCGCGCATTTCGCAGGCGGGCGGGCTGGGAATGGTGGCGATGAACATCCAGAGTTCTGGTGATACGACGCTGAAGGAAGCGATCGGCCGTCTGACGAAGGCCGTCGGCATGCTGGAAGCTGCGGCCGACAACCGGCTCGAAAGGGAGCAGGATTTCGCCGAGGCCGAAGCGGAGGTGCAGCGTATGGGCGCGGACAGGGCGCGGCTTGCCCAGGAGATCGACAAGGCCGAGGCGCGCGCGGAGCGGCTGGCAGAGGTCAATCGCGAGGTGTCGCGGCGGCTGGTGACGGCGATGGAGACGATCCGCGCCGTGCTCGACCGGTAACGGCAGTCATGGCTCAAGTCACCGTAACCATCGACGGCAAGACCTACCGCATGGCCTGCGACGAGGGGCAGGAAGCGCACCTGATTGACCTGGCCGAGCGTTTCGACCGCTATGTCCTGCACCTGAAGGACTCGTTCGGCGAAATCGGCGACCAGCGCATCACCGTGATGGCAGGCATCATGGTGATGGACGAGCTGGCGGAGCTGCAGAAGCGGGTGCGCGGCATGGAAAGCGAGATCGCGACCCTGCGCAAGACGCGGGACGACGCTCTTTTGAAGGCCGACAAGAACGATGCCACGCTCACGGGCAGCATCGCCGAGCTGGCGGAGCGCATCGAGGCCGTGGCGGCGCGGCTGTCCGCCAACGAGCCGCCGCGCCAAGGTTGAGGAAACCGGCGCAATGGGCTGCCAGGCAGTATTCCCGCCATCGGAGAAGACATGGCCAAGACGGTAAAGCTCGAGAATCCCGTTCAACTCGCAGTGGTCGGCGCGGCGCACGGGATCAAGGGCGAAGTGCGCGTGAAAAGCTTCGCGGAAGACCCGCTGGCACTCGGCCGGTACGGCCCGCTTCACACCGAGAGCGGTCAGGCGCTCAAGGTGAAGGATGTGCGCCCGGCCAAGAACGTCGTCATCGTCCGCTTCGAAGGGGTGAGCGACCGCAGCGCCGCGGAAGCGCTGACGGGTCAGGCGCTTTACGTCGACCGCTCGGCATTGCCCGACCAGCTGGAAGAGGAGGAGTTCTACCACGCCGACCTGATCGGCCTGCCGGCTTTGGACGAGACCGGCGAGAAAGTGGGCAAGGTGCTCGCCATCCATGATTTCGGAGCAGGCGACGTCCTGGAAATCCGGCCGGATTCCGGCCCGAGCGTAATGGTGCCTTTCACGCGGGAGGCCGTGCCCGAAATCGACTTCGAGGAAGGCGTCATAAGGCTGGACAGCCTGGCGGCCGGGCTCGGAGAGGACGGCGAGGAAGCACCCGGCGAAGATCCCGATCCGCCTACGCCATCTGAGCCTTCCGCGCCCCCGCGCGGGCCGAAACCGGCCGGAGGCAATCGGTGACCTTCCGTGCAACCGTTTTGACGCTCTATCCGGAGATGTTTTCGGGACCGCTCGACATCTCGCTTGCCGGGCGCGCGCGTGAGGCCGGAACGTGGTCGCTCGAGACCGTGCAGATACGCGATTTCGCCACCGACAAGCATCGCAGCGTCGACGATACGCCGGCCGGCGGCGGCGCCGGCATGGTGATGCGCGCCGACGTCCTGGCGCGGGCGCTCGATCATTCGGCGCCGCCCGGGGACCCACGTCCCCGGCTTCTCATGAGCCCGCGCGGCAGGCCGCTCACGCAGGCGCGCGTGCGCGAGCTGGCCGCCGGTCCTGGCGCCGTCATCCTGTGCGGGCGGTTCGAGGGCATCGACCAGCGGCTGATCGATGCGCGCGGGCTGGAGGAAATCTCCATCGGCGACTATATCCTGTCGGGCGGCGAGCCGGCGGCCATGGTGCTGCTCGACGCCGTCGTGCGGCTGTTGCCGGGGGTGATGGGCAATGTCGTGTCGGGCGAGGAGGAAAGCTTCGAAAGCGGGCTTCTCGAGCATCCTCACTATACCCGGCCGAAAGAGTTCGAGGGCAGGGAGATCCCCGAGGTGCTGACTTCGGGCAACCACGCCAAGATCGCCGCATGGCGGCATGAACAGGCCGAAAGGCTGACTGCGGAGCGCCGGCCGGATTTATGGCAGGCTTACCGCCCCCGCGGCGGGGGGAAGGCATGAGCGGTCTTTTGCGCCTTGAAGGGGCGGCGCTGGCGCTCGCCGCGCTCGGCTATTATCATTTCATCGGCGGCGATTGGTGGCTTTTCGCCGCGCTCATTCTCGTGCCCGATCTGTCAATGCTCGGCTATCTTGCCGGGCCGCGGGTGGGTGCATGGTGCTACAACGCCGTCCATAGCTGGCTTGCGCCGGTCGCGCTTTTGGCTCTCGCATCGATTGCCGGCTGGCCCTTGCTGTCCGAACTCGGCATGATCCTGGCAGCGCATATCGGCATCGACCGCGCGCTTGGCTACGGTTTGAAGAGAACCAGCGGTTTCAAGGACACGCATCTGGGCCGCATCGGCGGTTAGAGCAGTTCCAGGAAAAATGGAAGCCGGTTGTCCGCCGGAATTGCATGGAATCAAACAGTTGGATCAGTTCAGCGTTTCCGTGAGACGGTGAACTGATCCAGCAAGGCAGAGGGATCGGACGATGGACTACGACTTCGAACATGCGGCGGGCGCCTGTCACTGCGGCGCCGTCAAGTTCCGGGTGAAGCTTAGCGACGGGCTGCGCAACGGGCGCCGGTGCACCTGTTCGTACTGCCGCATGCGCGGCGCGGTCGCCGTTTCGGCCAAACTGGGCGATCTCACGGTCGTGGAGGGCGGGGAGAGGCTCTCGCTCTACCAGTTCAACACGAACACGGCGAAGCACTATTTCTGCTCTAGATGCGGCATCTATACGCATCACCAGAGACGGTCGAACCCGAATGAATACGGCGTCAATGTCGCCTGTCTCGAAGGCATCAGCCCGTTCGATTTCGAGGAAGTGCCGGTGACCGACGGGATCAGGCACCCTTCCGACGGCGGCCGCGAGGCGGGATCGGAGCTTGTCGGCGTCCTGAAGTTCGTTCCCGCGCGCCCTCGATAGTTGATTTCCGCCGATGCCTGTTGTATGTGCGCGCATCCGCTGCCATGGGAGGTCCATGGCCGTGCATTAATCAATGAACGTGAATTCGCTCCTGTCCTTCCGCGGAAGGCACTCATCAGGCGGTCAAGAGGACTGCCGGCGAGACGAGCGCTCTGACGCTTCGCGAAGAACAAAGGACATGAACGATGGACCTTATCCGTCAGCTCGAGGCCGAGCAGGTCGAAAAGATTGCCGCGCAGCGCACCCTTCCAGACTTTTCGCCGGGCGACACCGTGCGTGTGCTGGTGCGCGTGACCGAGGGAACGCGTACCCGCGTGCAGGCCTATGAAGGCGTTTGCATCGCGCGTTCGGGCTCCGGTTTCCAGGAAAACTTCACCGTTCGCAAGATTTCCTATGGCGAGGGCGTGGAGCGCGTGTTCCCGGTGTTCTCGCCGCTGGTCGAGGGTGTCGAAGTCGTGCGCCGCGGCAAGGTCCGCCGCGCCAAGCTTTATTATTTGCGCGACCGTCGCGGCAAATCGGCGCGCATCACCGAAAACACCAATGCCCGCGCCCGTAAGCTGAACGACGAGGCGCGCCAGCTCGTTGTTGAAGAGAAAGCCCGTCTGGAAGCGGAGAAGGTCGCTGCCGCCCAGGCGCTGGCCGCGGAAAAGGCCGCCGCAGAGGCCGCCGAGCAGCAGGCCGAACCGAAGAGCGAATAGGCCCGGATCACTCGCGACTGATCGGAAAGAGCGCCTGTCCGGCGCTCTTTCTCGTTGCGGCAGCCCGAACTCGTGTCCCGGGCTCCCCGTCGCCCGCAAAGCGCGGTGGCGTCCGATCCGGGGTTGAGGAACCGGATAGCGCGCCGGGCATTGTCTTTGCCATGGACATCCTGCTCGCCGAGTTTGCCCCCGACACCGTTCTGCCCTGGCAGGTCATCGTCGCAAGGCTTTGCCTGGCGATCCTCTTCGGAGGCGTGCTGGGTTTCGAGCGCGAATTGACCGACCGTCCGGCTGGCCTGCGCACGCATATGCTGGTTTGCCTGGCTTCGGCGATATTCGCCATCGTCGCCGTGGAAATCGTCTCCATGCCCGAGTTCTCCGACGAGCAGGTGCGGGCCGACCCGATCCGCCTAGTCGAAGCGATAACATCGGGCGTGGCGTTCCTGGCGGCCGGGTTCATCATCTTCAAGCGCGGTCATGTCCGCGGCGTGACCACGGGCGCGGGCATGTGGCTGGCCGCTTCGATCGGCCTTGCCGCAGGGCTGGGGCTTTGGCTCATCGCGGGGCTCGGCTGCCTGCTCGGCGCGATTGTCCTTGCGGTGCTTCGCAGGCTGGAAATGAAGCTCGACCTGAAAGAGCCGGACGAGTGAGGCCGAGCGCAGGGTTCGTGAATTGCTCCCCGCGCCAAACGCTGGTATTAGCGCCTTTATGGAAAAGCTGATTGGACATCCAGCCTATGAGAAAGTCGTGCTGCAGGACGTGAAACGCCTGCCCGGCCGCTTTTTCGCGCGGATTTCCGGCGCGCTACTGTGCCGTCTATAGCCTGAGCGGATCAGCCAGCCCGGCCCCGGATCATGTCGAGGCCGGCCAGCCATTTCCAACCAGTTCCGCTAGGGAAGAAGAAGATGACCAAGCCCCGCACGCTCTACGACAAGGTTTTCGACGACCATCTGGTCGACAGCCAGGACGACGGTACCTGCCTGCTCTATATCGACCGCCATCTGGTGCATGAAGTGACCAGCCCGCAGGCCTTCGAGGGCCTGCGCATGGCAAGCCGCACCGTGCGCCACCCGGAAAAGACGCTCGCCGTCGTCGACCATAACGTGCCGACCTCGCCCGACCGCAAGTTCGGCATCAAGAACGAGGAAAGCCGCATTCAGGTCGAGGCGCTTGCCAGGAACGCGGCCGAGTTCAATATCGAATATTACAACGAGGCAGACACCCGCCAGGGCATCGTGCACATTGTCGGGCCGGAGCAGGGTTTCACCCTGCCGGGAATGACGATCGTGTGCGGCGACAGCCACACCTCGACCCACGGCGCCTTCGGCGCACTCGCCCATGGCATCGGCACCTCAGAGGTCGAGCATGTGCTGGCCACCCAGACGCTGATCCAGCGCCGCGCCAAGAACATGCTGATCCAGGTGGATGGGGCGCTGCCCCGCGGCGTCACCGCCAAGGACATCATTCTCGCCATCATCGGCGAGATCGGCACGGCGGGCGGCACCGGCCATGTGATGGAATATGCCGGCGAGGCGATCCGGGCGCTGTCCATGGAAGGCCGCATGACGGTCTGCAACATGTCCATCGAGGGCGGCGCGCGCGCCGGCATGATCGCGCCGGACGAGACGACCTATGCCTATATCAAGGACCGCCCCCGGGCGCCCAAGGGCGAGGCCTGGGACAAGGCGCGCGCCTATTGGGAAAGCCTGGTCACCGACGAGGGCGCGCATTTCGACCGCGTGGTAAAGCTCGACGCGGCCAACCTGCCGCCGATCGTCACCTGGGGCTCCTCGCCCGAGGACGTGGTCTCGGTCACCGGCGTCGTGCCGAACCCGGACGACATTCCCGACGAGAACAAGCGCCAGTCCAAGAAGCGGGCGTTGCAATATATGGGCCTTGAGCCCGGAACCAAGATCACCGATATCGCGCTGGACCGCGTCTTCATCGGCTCCTGCACCAATGGCCGCATCGAGGATCTGCGCGAGGCCGCCAAGGTCGCCGAGGGCAAAAAGGTCAAGGAAGGCATCGACGCGATGATCGTGCCGGGCTCGGGCCTCGTCAAGGCGCAGGCCGAGGCCGAGGGTCTCGACAAGATCTTCAAGGCAGCCGGCTTCGACTGGCGCGAGCCGGGCTGCTCCATGTGCCTGGCGATGAACGACGATCGCTTGAAGCCTGGCGAGCGCTGCGCGTCGACCTCGAACCGCAACTTCGAGGGCCGCCAGGGCTTCAAGGGCCGCACCCACCTCGTCTCGCCGGCCATGGCGGCGGCCGCGGCGATCGCCGGCCATTTCGTCGACATCCGCGAATGGCCGCGAAGCTGAGCGCCGGGCACGTCATCTGCCATCGCCGCAGCGCGCGATGCTGCCTTGGGCGGCGCCATCCAGCACCCGGCCCAGCTCGATCTGGTCGGTGAGCGGCACGTAACGGCTTGTGGCTGCAGTGCGCAGATAGGCGCGCGCTGTCGCCGCATGCCCGATCGGTCCCGTGCGGCAGGCGCCGGAGATGGTGATGCTCAGGGATCCTTCCCCCGCCGATACTCTTTGCTCTTGCGCAAGGCGCGCCTTCTGCTGCACCCGTTGAAAACGAGCGTGATCCTCCTTGGCGATCGCGGCGATCTGCACATGCTGGTTCGGGGCCACCGCGAGGCCCGGCAATTGCCCGGCAGAATGACCGTTGAGAGCCAGGACAAAGGTCTCGTCGAAGGACAATCCGGGCTCGCGCGAATCCAGTGAAACGCGCATGACGATGTCGCCACGCCGCAGATGGAGCGCCCGATCCAGGACGATGGCCGCCGATACCGCTGCCGGATCGGCAGCAAATGGATCGAACCGGCTCAGTTCGAGCGGGCTTTGGGGACCGGGCGCCATGCAGGCGCCTGCCGGCAGGCTCAGTGCCAGGATAAGAACTGCGCAGGCGGCTCGGCGGGCGGAATACGGGTGAAACATGGCGAAACCTCTTGCATGAATGTATCAGAAACGATAATAAGTTATCGTGATACAGTAATTATTCAATACGGAGGATGATCCATTGTCTGAATCGGTGCGCTTGCGGCGTCTCAGCCGTATGATGCAGTTTGCCGTGCTTGCCTTCGCCTGCTTCATCGGCTTCGGAGCTCTGTGGTTCCTGACGAGCTGGATCGGCGATGCGAGGGAGTTCGAGACGGCCATCCGTCAGGCGTATTCCCTGCAGGGGCCATTGGCGTTCACCCCGCCGGCGGTAGCCGTGACGGCCGTGCTCGTCTCCCTGCAGTTCGGCCTCGTCTTCCTGGCGCTCTACTGCGTCTGGCAAATGTTCGGCGCGTTCGGTGGAGAGGAGCCGCTGTCCGTAGAAGCGGCCACCTGGATGCATCGTGCCAGCATCGCTTTCGTTCTGACGGTGGCGGGAAGCATCGTCCTGCAGGTCATGATCGTGCTCGCACTGACGCTGGGCAATCCGGCCGGGCAGAAGGCTCTTTCCGTCAGCTTCGGCAGCTCCCAGGGCATGGCTCTACTGATCGCCGCCATCATGTACATGACCGGCCGGGTTCTGGCTGTGGCTGCCGAGGTTCGGGCCGAACAGCGGGACTTCGTGTAGGCGATGCCGATCGTCGTCAATCTCGACGTCATGCTGGCGCGGCGCAAGATGCGTTCGAAGGATCTCGCCGAGCAGGTCGGCATCACCGAGCAGAATGTGTCGCTCCTGAAATCGGGAAAGGTGCGCGGCGTGCGGTTTGAAACGCTTGAGAAAATCTGCCGCGCCCTTGAATGTCAGCCCGGAGATATCCTGGAGTACAGAGATGAGTAGCCGGTAGAAGCTCTCAGCGCCGGACGATCTCGTGGAACTCGTCGCGCTGGCCGGGCACGTCTTCGCTGACGACCAGGGCCAGTTCCCGCTCGTCGAAAAGGCGGAACCACTCGTCCCACTCGACAAGCTGCAGCCCGCCGATCGGATCGGCGCCCTCGTCGGTATCCATGTAGGCCTGCTGGCCGAATGCGATGAGAAGCACCGGCTCTTCGCCGGGCATGCCTGGCGCCGGGTCGGCGAGGGCGGGCTTGCCGGCGCGGGCTGCCGCCCAGTTGCGGATATCGTCGTGGTCGGTCAGTGTTTTCGTATCGGCCATCGGGCAGCTCCATCGGTTGCCGAACCCAACGTTGCGGCCTCGGTGCTGGTTCCGATCAGTTCAGCGCGAGCTTTTGCGGCTCGGTGGCAAGGCCGTAGGCCAGCATCTCCTCGCGGCTGAGATAGTAGAGCGCGCGCGGGGGCGTGACGAGGGCATGCAGCCAAAGGGCCGGATCGACGCCCATCTCGTCCAGATGGCGGGAGATGCGGGCCGTGGTGGTCTGCGCGTCGGCCATCGCCTGTTCGGGCTCCAGCCGGGTGCCGGCGGCGGCATAGAACTGGTGCACGCCGATGGCGGCTTCCTCGCCGATGTGGCGCGTCACGCCGCCGGCCAGCATGAGCGGGCAGGACGAGGCGCAGACGGCGCCGTCGTCCACGCGGGTCGACAGCTCGCGCTCGCGTATCGTGCGGGCCATGGCGATGGCATCGTCGAGCGAGCCGCCGGGCGAGTTCAGGCTGACGGTTGCCACATATTCGCCGCGCGCTTCAAGTTCTTCGCCCAGCCGCCGCGCCGCGCCCGGCTCGATGCTGCCCGTCACCTGCAGCACGCCGCCCGGCTGCAGCGAGAAGGCAAGCGGCTGGCGCAGCAATTCCTCTTCCGTGGTGATGTTCCTGCGGGGATCGGTTCGCCCGTTGCCCTCGTCGCCGGTTTCGACAACAGGCGGCAACACGGTCACCGTGCGCTGCAGGGGGGATTGCTCGGGCCACAGCCCGCCATTGCGGTCGACCAGCTCGCGCAGGTCCATGCCGAGCACGGTTGCCGAGCCGATCAACACGCCGACAAAGGCCCAGCGTACCAGCGTGCCGTCGTCGAAGCGTTCGAGATAGCGCATGAGGGCGCTCCTGCGGGGGCGGGTATCGAAGGTGCTGTGGGTCATGGCTCTTGCCGCTTGCGTTCGGTGAGGGAAAGGGCGGTGACGTTTTCGGGGCGCGATTGCGCCGATTCAGCGTCGGCGGGCGCTTCCGGGGGCTCGCCGCTCTCGCGCGCCATCATGGCCTGGCGCATTTCGAGCGCGCGCATCATGTCCGCGGCGGACATGCGTTCGGCTTCGCTCATGTCTTCCTCGCCGCGGCGGATGGCCGCGAAGACCACCGCGAGCATGGCGACAAGAACCCCCGGCAGGAGATCGATGGAGATCGCCCCGGCCCAGCTCGGCAGGAAGCTGCCGGCATAGAGCAGAACCGCCTCGGCGGAAGAAAGCGGCACATAGCGTCGCTCGGCCACCTTCGGCTGCGCCATGATCTCCTCGGCGGCCTCGCTCAGCGCGGCCGATTGCGCGGCGACGGACTCGCGCACGGTGGCCATCACGGCATCCTGCCGCCCGGCCAGATCGGCGTTGCCGCCATCGGCCACCGGGGCGATGAAGCCAGCGGAAAGGTCGGCCGCCGCGCGCGCCACGGAGGGCGCGATGGAAGTCTGCTCCAGCGCGGCGATCACGCCGGCAAGCGAGACGGCCTCTTCGGCAAACCGGTCGGAGCGCGGCTCGACGGAGCCCGCGCCGGAAACCAGCGCGCGCATGGCGGCCAGCCGTTCCTGACCCTGGCTGAAGAGGTTGGCGACGGTTTCGCGCGAGCGCTGGATCGTGCCTTCCAGCTCATTCATCTGCGCCGACATCTGGGTGAGGAGCTGCACCACGCTGCCCGAGCCGGAGGTGCCGGTCAGCGCGCCGGAACTGCGTTCGTTCTCGGCGAGCCGCGAAAAGCGCACGGAGGCGCGCTGGATGTCGGGCAGGAGGGACAGCGCCCCCAGCGCATTGGAATGGGCCTGGTCGAGGTCGGCGGTGTAGTCCTCCAGCGTCTCGGCCAGATGCTGCTCGACGGCGGCGGACCCTGCAAGGGCGGCCGCATTCAGCCATGATGACATGGCGACGATCATCAGCGAGCCAACGGCCATGACCGCGAACAGCGCAATGCGTGACGCGCCGTCGCGCATTTCGGGCAGGAAACGGATCAGATAGGTCCAGAAGCCGTAGATGCCCACCGAAACGGCGGCGGAATAGATCACCGCCGCGAGGAAGACGAGCGTCGCCGTGCCGTCGAGCAGGCTGCGCACGCCCAGATATGTGTAGACGCCGCTGGCCAGCGCCAGCGTCGCCAGCACGAAGCGGGTCATGGTCTGCAGGCTGTCTATGTGAGAGCGCAGCTGGCGCGCGGCGCGGGCATGGCTCATTCGGGGCACCTCGTTCCGGTTTCGCCCGGCGGCGTCTTCGCCTGGCCCATGATCCTCGGTATCAGCGGCATGTCACCACGGGCACCGGCACGACATTGGCCGGCAACCCGTACATGTAGCTGCGGCCGTGCAGCAGCGCGCCGTAGCGGCAGTCGGACCGCTTCGGGCGGAGATAGAGGGTGCCTTTGTCCTCCAGATGCACGACCTTTGTCTCGCGCGGCACGCCGTAGACGATCCTGGGCTTGCCGGGGGCATCGGGTGCGATTTCCTCCGCCAGGTAACCCTTGCCGACCACGATGCTCTTGAAGCCGGCCCGGTGGTGGATGACGAGATTGCCGTATTCGTCCTCATAGACGTGCTCGCCGGCCGTATTGCCCGCGAATGCGGGGGCTGCGACCACGATCGCCAATGCCATTGCGGCGAGTGCGCATGCCATGTGAAACGGGTGACGTGAAAACATGTGCCCTGGCTCCTTCATTGCCTCTTCCGCATTTGTGCGGATGCCAGGTGATTCCACCTGACTGCAAAATGCTGCCGTGCCGCGGCCTCCGTAGCCCGAATTTAACGCTTTCTTAACCTTTGTCATCCGCTTGACGGAAGTAAGGCGGGGCAATTGACAGGCGTGGTTAATTTCGCCGATTGATGTCCGTCTGATGAAGGAACAGCGGCCGGGATCGCGGGAATGAGCGAAAACCACAATATCGACATAGCCTTGCTGCGGCTGAAGGACGCCCATGAGCTGGCGCCGCTCCTGGCGGCCTACACGCAATCGCTCAAGCGTGGCGCGCCGCGCAGGCCCGACGAATTCTACGCCGAAACCCTGCTGCAGGACCGGGTGGCCGAAGTCCTGGGAGCGCGGGTCGATGGAACGCTGCTGGGCTTTGCCATCTTCTACGACCTGCCGGACCCTCTTACCGGCCTCCGCTATGGGCTGGCCGAGCATCTTTACGTGCACCATCTTCACCGCGGCAAGGGCATCGCCAAGGCGCTCGTCGATCTCATGGCCGATCAGGCGGAGGAGCGCGGCTGGTCCCGGCTGACGCTCAACGCCCCGCGCCAGCCGCCCGAGGGCCGGCGCCTTTATGAGCAGATCGCGGTCCCCGCCGACTGGTTCTCCCATGTGATTCGCTTTGATGCAGGCTGACATTGCCGGCAGAACCGGCTCCACGAGCCGTCTTTTTTGCTGGTCGCGAAGAATGCGCAGGCCCTGTGTATGGTCGGCGGCAACTCGCCCATCGCCTGCAAGCGGTGATCGATGCCGTTCAATCGGTTCAGGCCGAAAACGACGCCCATGCGGCTTTGACGCACTGCAAAAAGGGAATTAGAACGCCACTGCCGGACACTGGCGGCAGGCTCGCTGCAAGCGGCCGCCATTCCGTCTGCCGGCGATGAAACGGGGAAGCCATGAGCAAGTCACCAGCCACCCATGCGAGGCCGATCTCGCCCCACCTGCAAATCTATCGCCTTATCCCGACCATGCTGATGTCCATCCTGCACCGGATCACGGGCGCGGCGCTCTATTTCGGCACTGTGCTGCTGGTGGTGTGGATAGGTGCTGTGGCGGCCGGCCCGGAAGCGTTCGACACGGTGAACGGGCTGTTCGGCTCCTTGCTCGGCCGGCTTGTCCTGTTCGGCTACACCTGGGCGCTGCTGCATCACATGCTCGGCGGCATAAGGCATCTCATCTGGGACACAGGCCACGGGCTCGGCAAGGAAACCGCGACGAGGATGGCGTGGGCAACGCTCGCCGGCTCGACAAGCCTGACGCTCCTGGTCTGGATCGCCGGCTATGCATTCGGCGGAGGAGCCTGACATGAGCGACATGCGCACACCCTTGAACCGCGTTCGCGGGCTCGGATCGGCCAGGGAGGGAACGGAGCATTTCTGGCGCCAGCGCCTGACGGCGATCTCCAACCTGCCGCTGGTGATCTTCTTCGTCGGTTTCGTGGTGCTCTATAACGGCGCCTCCTACGAGGAGGTCCGCGGCGCGCTGGCCAATCCGTTCGTGGCGCTGGTCATCGCCTTCACATTGCTTTCCATCCTCTACCACATGCGGATCGGCATGCAGGTCATCATCGAGGACTATGTTCATGGGGAGGGCGCGAAGATCGCGCTTCTGGTCCTCAATACGTTCTTTCCGATCATTCTCGGCGTGAGCGCGCTCTACGCCCTCATCAAGATCGCGCTTGGAGGCTGACCGCGGAAATGGCACAGGCAACACAGAAGAAGGCGGCCAGCGCCTATACCTATGTCGATCATAAATTCGATGTCGTGGTTGTCGGCGCGGGCGGCGCCGGGCTGCGCGCCACGCTGGGCATGGCCGAGCAGGGGCTGAAGACTGCCTGCATCACCAAGGTTTTCCCGACGCGCTCGCACACGGTGGCGGCCCAGGGCGGCATCGCCGCCTCGCTGCAGAACATGGGCCCCGACCATTGGCAGTGGCACCTTTACGACACGGTGAAGGGGTCCGACTGGCTGGGCGACGTCGATGCCATGGAATATCTGGCGCGCGAGGCGCCGGCCGCCGTCTATGAGCTCGAGCACTACGGCGTGCCTTTCTCGCGCACCGAGGAAGGCAAGATCTACCAGCGCCCCTTCGGCGGCCATATGCAGAATTTCGGCGACGGCCCGCCCGTGCAGCGCACCTGCGCGGCCGCAGACCGCACCGGCCATGCCATCCTGCACACGCTTTACGGCCAGTCGGTGAAGCATCACGCCCAGTTCTTCGTCGAGTATTTCGCCCTCGACCTGATCATGACCGACGGGGTGTGCACCGGCGTGGTCGCCTGGAACCTTGAGGACGGCACGATCCACCGTTTCGCTGCGAAGATGGTGGTGCTGGCCACCGGCGGCTACGGCCGGGCCTATTTCTCCTGCACCTCCGCCCACACCTGCACGGGCGACGGCAACGGCATGATCGCGCGGGCCGGCCTGCCGCTTCAGGACATGGAGTTCGTGCAGTTCCATCCGACCGGCATCTACGGCGCCGGCTGCCTCATCACCGAGGGCGTGCGCGGCGAGGGCGGCTATCTGGTCAACTCGGAAGGCGAGCGCTTCATGGAGCGTTATGCGCCCTCGGCCAAGGATCTTGCCTCGCGCGACGTGGTCTCGCGCTGCATGACCGTCGAAATCCGCGAGGGGCGCGGCGTCGGCAAGAACAAGGATCATATCTACCTGCATCTCGACCATCTCGACCCCGCCGTGATCCACGAGCGGCTGCCGGGCATCGCCGAATCGGCGCGCATCTTCGCCGGCGTCGACGTGACGCGCGAGCCGATCCCGGTGCTGCCGACGGTGCACTACAATATGGGCGGCATTCCCACCAATTACTGGGGCGAGGTGCTGAACCCGACCAGGGATAATCCGGACGCCGTGGCGCCCGGCCTGATGGCGGTGGGGGAGGCGGCCTGCGCCTCCGTGCACGGGGCCAACCGCCTCGGCTCGAACTCGCTGATCGACCTCGTGGTGTTCGGCCGCGCCGCCGCCATCCGCGCCGGGCAGACGGTCGACCGCGAGGCCTCCATCCCGGCCATCAACGAGGCGGCCTGCGACAAGATCATGGACCGCTTCGACCGGCTGCGCCACGCCAACGGCTCCAAGCCCACTGCGGCCATCCGCGAGACGATGCAGCGCGCCATGCAGGAAGATGCCGCCGTTTTCCGCACGCAGGAAACCCTGGAGCAGGGCTGCAGGCGCATTTCGGCGGTCTGGGACGAGCTGCCGGACGTCAAGGTCTCCGACCGTTCGATGATTTGGAACTCCGACCTGATGGAAACGCTGGAGCTGGAGAACCTGATGGCCAACGCCATCACCACGGTCTACGCCGCCGAGGCGCGCAAGGAGAGCCGCGGCGCGCATGCGCGCGAGGATTTCTCCGAGCGCGACGACAAGAACTGGCGCCATCACACGCTGTCCTGGGTGAATGAGGCGGGCAAGGTCACGCTGGACTACCGGCCGGTGCACACGGAGCCCCTGCTCAAGGAAGAGAATGGCGGCATAGAACTGGCCAAGATCGCGCCCAAGGCGCGGGTCTATTGAGGCGAGGACATCATGGTTGAAATCACCCTTCCCAAGAACTCGAAGGTCCATCGGGGCAAGGTCTGGCCGAAGCCCGAGGGCGCGACCAATCTTCGCGAGTACAAGATCTACCGCTGGTCGCCCGACGATGGCGAAAACCCGCGCCTCGACACCTATTATGTCGACATGGACGATTGCGGGCCGATGGTGCTCGACGGGCTCATCTGGATCAAGAACAAGATCGACCCGACGCTGACCTTCCGCCGCTCCTGCCGCGAGGGCATTTGCGGGTCGTGCGCGATGAATATCGACGGCACCAACACGCTGGCCTGCACCAAGGGCGCGGACGAGATCAGCGCGGCGGTGAAGATTTACCCGCTGCCGCATATGCCGGTGGTCAAGGATCTGGTGCCCGACCTTTCCGTTCCCTATGCGCAGCTTTCCTCCATCGAGCCGTGGCTGCAGACGGTGACGCCGGAGCCGGCCAAGGAGTGGCAGCAAAGCCACGAGGACCGGGCCAAGCTCGACGGCCTTTACGAATGCATCCTGTGCTTCTGCTGCCAGACCTCGTGCCCCAGCTATTGGTGGAACGGCGAGCGCTATCTGGGGCCGGCGGTGCTGCTTCAGGCCTATCGCTGGCTGATCGACAGCCGCGACGAGAAGACCGGCGAAAGGCTCGACAATCTGGAAGACCCGTTCCGGCTCTATCGCTGCCACACGATCATGAACTGCACCCAGGCCTGTCCCAAGGGCCTGAACCCGGCCAAGGCGATCGCCAACATCAAACGCATGATGGTGGAGCGGCGGGTGTGAGCCGATCCGCTCACGCCCAACCTGCTGACGCCCGAGCCGCTCACGCAAGCGTGTAGCGGATTGATTTGATCCGGCTGGCGGGTGCGATAGGTCTTTCCTGGAAAACAGGAGCGACCCATGAAGCGTCTTATCATCGCAGCGCTGGCACTTGCCGTCACGGCACTCGGAGCGGGCATGACGGGGGCGGCGGCCGCGACCCGGACCGCCCTCTTCGCCGGCGGCTGCTTCTGGTGCGTGGAAGCCGATTTCGACAAGGTGCCCGGCGTGGTGTCCACCGTTTCGGGCTATGCGGGCGGGCGCACGGCCAATCCCACCTATCGCAACTACGCCTCCGGCGGGCATCGCGAGGTGGTGAAAATCGAGTATGACGACAGCCGCGTGAGCTATGAGCGGCTCCTGGAGATATTCTTCCGGTCGGTCGATCCCACCGATCCCGGCGGGCAATTCTGCGACCGGGGCAAAAGCTATTCGACCGCTGTCTATGCGTTGGACGCCGCGCAGAAAAAGGCGGCGGAGAAGGCAAAACAGGAAGCGGCCAATGAGCTCGGACAGCCTGTCGTCACGCCCATCCTGCCCGCGGCCAAGTTCTGGGCCGCCGAGGACTACCACCAGAACTACTACCGCAGCAACGATCGCATCCTGACCCGCTTCGGCTATATCACCAAGGCCAAGGCCTACGAAGGCTACCGCGAAGGCTGCGGCCGCGATGCGCGGGTCAGGCAGTTGTGGGGCGAGGCCGCCTACACGGGCATAAGGAAGTAGAGAGCGACCGCCACTGCCACTGGGCCGCGGCGCGGTCGGCGAGATCACGGAGTTGGGTTCCTCCCACCACCGACGCAGGCAGAGATATCGCGATCCCTCGGCGTCGAACAAATTCGAGGCGTCAGCCCGCCCGCGCCGCCTCGATGCGCTCGTGGGCGATCTCCGCCGCCACGTCGTTGGTCGGCCGGTTCCGCGCCTCCGCGCGCTGAAAGATGTCGGTCAGCGTGGCGGGGATTTTCTCCACCTTCCTCATCGCGGCGGCGCGGTCGTAGCCGCCGGGCGCCAGTTCGCTGCCGACATTGATCAGGCCGCCGGCATTGATCACGTAGTCCGGCGCATAAAGGATGCCGCGCTCCATGAGCAGCCGGGCGTCCTCGTGACGGGCCAGCTGGTTGTTGGCAGAGCCCGCGACGATCTCGACATTGAGCGCGGGGATCGTTTCCCGCGAGACGACGCCGCCCAGCGCGCAGGGCGCGAATATGTCCGCCTTGGCCGAGAGGATCTCGTCGGGGCCGACTGCGGTGGCGCCGAACGCCGCCTTGGCCTTCTCGGCTGCCGCAGCATCGATGTCGGTGACGATGAGCTGAGCACCCTCGCGGTGGAGCTCCTCGCACAGCGCCCAGCCGACCGAGCCCAGGCCCTGCACGGCGACACGCACGCCGGTGAGCGTATCCGTACCCCGGCGGTAGGCCAGTGCTGCCTTGAGGCCCAGAAAGCAGCCATGGGCGGTGACCGGCGAAGGATTGCCGCTGCCGCCCTTGGTGGTCCCGGTGACGTTGGGCGTGCGCTCGCGCAGGAAGTCGGCGTCGGCGAGGGTCAGCCCGACATCCTCGCCGGTGTAGTACTGGCCGTCGAGCGCGGCCAGCATTTCGGCATAGGCTTCCAGCAGGGCGGGGGTCTTCTGTGTTTTCGAATCGGCGATGATGACGGCCTTGCCGCCGCCGAACGGCATGTGGGCGATAGCTGATTTATAAGTCATGCCGCGCGACAGGCGCAGCGCGTCGATGAGCGCGGCCTCGAACGTCTCGTGAGGCCAGACGCGGGTGCCGCCGAGCGCCGGCCCCAGCACCGTGTTGTGAATGGAGACGATGGCCTTCAGGCCGCGTTCATCGTCGCGGCCGAACCACACCCGCTCGTGGTCGTCATAGGCCTCCAGCCGGGCGGCCTCCGGCGTTATATCGCTTATCTCCAGCGTCGATTCGGCGTTCTGCTTCTTCAGCGTTCTTGGTTCTCGCACATGCAGCATGGCATTCCTCCCGGAATTTCTTGCGACCTGGCGGGGACTTGCTCCCTTCCAGATCCTCCCGTCTGCATATGAGTCTAGGGCGCGGCACGGATTTTTGGTTGCGAAGTGGGCTTGCCCCGCGACTTTCCGTTACTTTCGCGGGGCAAAAAACGTCATAAACGGGCTGGACCCGAAAATTCAGCCGTAGCGGGCGTCGAGTTTGATGTCGATGGCGGCGAGCGCCTTGGAGACCGGGCATGTCTCCTTGGCCTTGGCGGCGATCTTCTTGAACTCTTCCTCCTCAAGGCCGGGCACCTTGCCGACCATCGTGAGGGTGCTGGAGCGGATTTCGAAGCCGCCGCCTTCGGCCGGCTGAAGATCGATCTCGGCCTTGGAATAGAGCGTTTCGGCGGGCGTGCCGCTTTCCGCCAGCATGTGGGCCAACTGCATTGCGATGCAGCTGGCATGAGCGGCGGCGATCAGCTCTTCCGGGTTGGTGCCGGCCTTCCCGGTCTCGTCTTCGAAACGGGCCTTGAAGGTCAAGGGCAGGTCGCCGATGGCCTGGCTCTGGGTGTCGAGCCGGCCGGACCCTTTCGTGAGGGAACCTTTCCAGATGGCGTTCGCGTGGCGCTTCATTTCGTGCTCCTGGTTGTGGTGACGTCCTTGGCCGAGCCGCAGTGACGGCTGCAGCCATTCTCATTGCACAATTCCGGATGGGAAATCGGCTCCACATCTCCTGAATTGCTCAGTTCAGATCGTTTCGCCCTGCAGGAGGCGCGGGGCGGAACGGTCCATGCCGGCCGCCTGGCGCACGAAGAAGCTCTTCATGCCCGGCATGCGGTCGACCAGCCCCAGCCCGATGTCGCGCATGGCGCGCAGCGGGCCGAAATCGTTGGAGAAAAGGCGGTTCAGCAGATCGGTGGTCACGCCCATCTGCACCGTGTCGAAGCGGCGCCAGCGCTCGTAGCGCTGGAGAACGTCGATTGCGCCGATATCCTCGCCCAGACGATCGGCCTCGACCACCACCTCGGCCAGCGCGGCCGCGTCCTTGAAGCCGAGATTGAGGCCCTGGCCGGCAATGGGGTGGATGCCGTGGGCGGCGTCGCCGGCGAGCGCGAATCGCGGCTTGACGAAGTCGCGCGCCAGCGTGAGGCCGAGCGGCCAGGCGCGGCGCGGTCCGTCGACGTGGATTTCCCCCAGCTTCAGGCCGAACCGCAGCTCCAGCTCCTGTTCGAAGATGAAATCGTCCTCGTTCACCAGCCTTTCGGCATCCTCCGTGCGCTCCGTCCACACGATCGACGAGCGGTTGCCCATCAGGGGCAGCGTGGCGAAGGGGCCGGCGGGCAGGAAATGCTCCTCCGCGCGTCCGTTATGGGGGCGCTCATGGGCCACGGTGCACACGATGCCGGACTGGCCGTAATCCCAATGCAGCGTCTTGATGCCGGCCATGTCGCGCAGCCGGGAGCGCACGCCGTCGGCGGCGACGAGAAGGCGCGTGCGCGCCTGCATGCCGTCGCTCAGGCTCACCGAAACGGTGGCGCCCTCCACTTCGAAGCCGTCCACGGCCACGCCCTGGACGATGTCGACGCCCAGTTCCCCGGCACGGCGGCGCAGGGCGGCGTTGAGGTCGCGGTTCATCACCATATGGGCGAAGGGCTCGCCGGGCGCGGCCTCGCCGCCGAAGGTCAGGAAGACGGGCCGCACGGGATCGGAAGTGCGCGAATCGGTGATGACCATGTCGACGATCGGCTGTGCTCGTCCGGCGATCTCCTCCCAGCAGCCGAGCCGGGTAAGCATGCGCGAGGCGGCCGCCGCGATCGCCGAGGCGCGGCCGTCCCTTTGCCATGCGTCTTCCGGCGCCGCATCGACGATCATCACGCGCATGCCCGGCCGGGCATCGGCGATGGAGACCGCCAGCGCCAGGCCGACATAGCCGGCGCCCGCTATCAGGACGTCGAACCGGTCGGCTGAATGCGCTTGCGCGGCGCTGCCGGGTTCCTTGCTTGCACTGGCGTTCGGCGTGGTTCTGCTCATGGGTTCGCCTTTCCGCGCATTGATGCCAAGCCGCCTTGACTTCGGGGCCGGGCTTCGATTTCACACTGCATGTCATTCACGCTGCCAAAGGGGACGATCTATGTCGACAGCCATGCAGGAGCTACTCGACATACTTAATCTCGAGCCGCTGGAACACAACCTGTTTCGCGGTCGCAGCCCGCAGGTGGGCTGGCAGCGCGTTTTCGGCGGGCAGGTGATCGGTCAGGCGCTGGTTGCCGCCCAGCGCACCGTCGACGCCGATCGCCATGTGCATTCGCTGCACTGCTATTTCATGCGCCCCGGCGACCCGCAGGTGCCCATCGTCTACGATGTGGACCGGATTCGCGACGGCGGCAGCTTCACGACACGCAGGGTGGTGGCGATCCAGCACGGCCATGCCATCTTCTCCCTTTCGGCGTCCTTCCAGATCGACGAGGAAGGGCTGGAGCATCAACTGCCGATGCCGACGGATGTTCCGCCGCCCGAGGAGCTGCGCTCGCAGCGCGAATTCCTGGCGGCCTATGGCGATAGCGTGCCGGAGAACATCCGCCGCTACTGGGAGCGCGAAAGGCCGCTGGAAATCCGTCCGGTCAATGTCGAGCACTACACGACCCGCAACAAGCTGCCGCCCTTCCAGAACGTCTGGCTGCGCACCACCGGCCCGGTGCCGCGGGACCGGGCCCTGCAGGCGGCCGTGCTGGCCTATCTGTCGGATATGACGCTGCTCGACACATCCACATTCGCCCATGGGCGCTCGGTGTTCGATCCGCAGTTGCAGATGGCGAGCCTCGACCACGCAATGTGGTTCCACCGGCCCGACCCGCTCGACGACTGGCTGCTCTACACCCAGGACAGCCCTTCGGCCCAGGGCGCGCGCGGATTGTCGCGCGGCTGCATCTATTCGCGCGCCGGCACGCTCGTCGCTTCCGTCGCACAGGAAGGGCTCGTACGGCTGCGCAAATAATGTGCAAGTTTTAAATTGTGCATAATTATTGTTCATTAACGGAATGAAAATCATTGTGATCCCGGCCGGCGGGTCGAAGATTCCCTAGAAAATTCAACTTCCTACCTTGCATCTCGTGCAGTTGGCACGGGTCTTGAATCACCTTTGGCATTGCTGGCTACCCCGGGGGGGCGCCGGCGGCACTGCAACGCGGGACCTGCCCGCAACAGTAAGGGTGAACCTGATGAAATTCGTGATGGCAATCATAAAGCCGTTCAAGCTGGAGGCGGTGCGCGAAGCGCTGACCGAGCTCGGCATTCAGGGCCTGACCGTCACCGAGGTCAAGGGCTTCGGCCGGCAGAAGGGGCACACGGAAATCTATCGCGGCGCCGAATATGCCGTGAGCTTTCTGCCCAAGGTCAAGGTCGAGGTCGCCGTCGATTCGGACATGGCCGACAAGGTCGTCGAAGCGATCGCGACCGCGGCCAAGACCGGTCAGATCGGCGACGGCAAGATCTTCGTCCACAGCATCGACAAGGCCGTGCGCATCCGCACCGGCGAGACCGACACCGACGCGCTTTGATGGGCATCCGGTTTTTCAGGGAGAGTAATATGAAATTTCCTAGTCTTTCGATTGCGGGCCGGGCGTTGCTTGGCGCGCTCGCGCTCGCAGGTTTCGCCGCCCTGCCGGCCCATGCCCAGGATGCGGCGGAGCCTGCGGCCGAGGCCGCCGCTGCCGCCGGCGACCCCGCCTTCATCTTCAACACGCTGCTGTTCCTCATGGGCGGCTTCCTGGTCATGTGGATGGCCGCAGGCTTTGCCATGCTGGAAGCCGGCATGGTGCGTTCCAAGAACGTTTCCATGCAGCTGTTGAAGAACATCGCGCTCTATTCCATCGCCGGCCTCATGTACTGGGCCGTCGGCTACTCGCTGATGTATGTCGACGTGAACGGCTATTTCGGCACGGTCTGGCCCTATAGCTGGCCGGATGCCGGCACGGCCAACGAGGGCGACTATGCCGTCGCCTCCGACTGGTTCTTCCAGATGGTGTTCGTGGCGACCGCCGCCTCGATCGTCTCGGGAACGCTGGCCGAGCGCATCAAGCTGTGGCCTTTCCTCGCCTTCGTCGTCGTGCTCACCGGCTTCATTTACCCGATTGCCGGTTCCTGGCAGTGGGGCGGCGGCTGGCTGTCGGAGATGGGCTTTTCCGATTTCGCCGGCTCGACGCTGGTTCACTCGGTCGGCGGCTGGGCGGCGCTTGCCGGCGCGCTCCTGCTCGGCGCCCGTTCCGATAAATACGGGCCGCAGGGCCAGGTGCAGCCGATTCCCGGCTCCAACATGGCGCTCGCCACGCTCGGCACCTTCATCCTGTGGCTCGGCTGGTTCGGCTTCAACGGCGCCTCGCAGCTCGCCATGGGCACCAATTCGGACGTGTCCGATGTGAGCCGCATCTTCGCCAACACCAATCTGGCCGCTGCCGGCGGCGTGATCGCGGCGCTGGTCCTCACGCAGATCGTCTACAAGAAGGTCGACATCACCTTCGTGCTCAACGGCGCGCTGGCCGGTCTCGTCTCGATCACGGCCGAGCCGCTGATGCCGAGCCCGTTCATGGCCATCATCATCGGCGCCATCGGCGGCGTCATCGTGGTGTTCACCGTTCCGCTTCTCGACAAGTTCAAGATCGACGATGTCGTCGGCGCCATCCCGGTCCACCTGATCGCCGGCATCTGGGGCACGATCGCGGTGCCGCTGACCAATCCGGACACCAGCTTCGGCGTCCAGTTCGTCGGCATCGTGGCCTATGGCGTGTTCACCTTCGTCGTCTCGCTGGTCGTGTGGATGATCATCAAGGCGGTGATCGGCCTGCGGGTCAGCCCGGAGGAGGAACTGACCGGCCTCGATGTCGGAGAAGTCGGTGTCGAAGCCTATCCGGAGTTCATCGCCTCGCGCGTGCGCTAGGCGCGGTTCAAGAACGAGCGCGGGGCCACAAGACCCCGCCCTGGAAATCCCGTCGCAGCAACTTTGACCGCTGTAAACTCAGGCCCGGAGCGATCCGGGCCTCTTTTTTGCCGCCGCGGTCGTTCCCGCCGACTTCCCATGCATGGTTAATGCGGCCTTAACCTTCGCTGCCTAGGGTGCGGACAGGTAAGCGCGCCGGGAGAGCCGGGGTGCTGTCAATGACGCACGGACGGGAAAATGCGTATGAGTTCCGGTTCTTCCGCGACATTTGCGATGGATGAGGGCGGGTTCGGCTTTCAGGCCTTCTTGCGCCGTCAGGCGGCGCGCGTCCTGGGCCTGGCGCTGCTCGCCTTCGTGGCCTTCTACCTTGCCAGCCTCGCAACCTGGAATGTCGCGGACCCAAGTTTCAGCCACGCCACCGACAACGCGGTAACCAACGCGATGGGCTATCCGGGCGCGGTATTCGCCGACATCGCCATGCAGTTTTTCGGGCTGGCGTCGGTCGCCGGGCTGGTGCCGGCGGTGTTCTGGGGCGCGATGCTGGCCAGCGCCCAGGGCGTCGATCGTCCGGGGCGGCGCGTCGCGGCATGGGTCGGCGGCGCGCTGCTGTCGGCCGGCGTGGCCGGGTGCATCGCACCGCCGCAGACCTGGCCTCTGCCCACCGGGCTCGGCGGCGTGTTCGGCGACATGGTGCTGGCCGCGCCGAAGATCGTGACGGGCAGCTATCCGAGCGGCCTGATGGGTTTCGTCGTCGGCGGGCTGCTCATCGGCCCGGCCATCTGGCTGACGCTGTTTGCCTCGTCGGTGCTGGGCCGCCCTGCCCGGCAGGAGGAGTTCCTTCCCGAGGACGCCGGACCTTTCGAAGACTATGACGGCGACGACGACAGCGATGCCTTCGTCGCGCTCGGCTGGCTCGCCCATTGGTGGCTGAGCCTGCGTGCCCTCATCCGCCGCCGCTTTTCCGTGCGCGGCTCCGAATTGCCGGAAGAATACGACATCCCGGTGCAGCCGGCGCCCCAGGCGCGTGGGACGGGGCGCATCGAGCCCGGTTTCGACGGCGGCTTCAACGGGGGCATGGAGCCTTCGCTGGACGATTTCGACGATTTCGAGGACGACGATCGGGCGCCATGGGCAGACAACGCCGCGCCGGCCCGGCCCGGCCCGGCCCGTGTCGAGAAGCCGGTACCTCGTCCGGCGCCGGGCGCCCGCATACGCCGCGAGGCCCAGCCTTCCCTGCTCGGCTCTGACAGCTTCGAGCTGCCTCAGCTTCACATGCTCGCCGAGCCTAAGGCCTCGACCAAGGATCCAAGCCTTTCCAGGGACGCGCTGGAGCAGAATGCGCGCCTGCTCGAAGGCGTTCTGGAGGATTTCGGGGTCAAGGGCGAGATTATTCATGTGCGGCCCGGTCCGGTCGTCACGCTTTACGAGCTGGAGCCGGCGCCCGGCATCAAGTCGTCGCGCGTCATCGGCCTTGCCGACGACATCGCCCGCTCCATGAGCGCGATCGCCGCCCGCGTCGCCGTCGTTCCGGGACGCAACGCGATCGGCATCGAGCTGCCCAATTCCAGCCGCGAGACGGTCTATCTGCGCGAGCTCCTGGCCAGCCGCGAGTTCGAGACCACCAAGACCCGGCTGGCCCTGGCGCTGGGCAAGACCATCAACGGCGAGGCGGTGATCGCCGACATCGCCAAGATGCCGCATCTGCTGGTCGCCGGCACCACCGGCTCGGGCAAGTCGGTGGCGATCAATACCATGATCCTGTCGCTGCTCTACCGCATGACGCCGGACCAGTGCCGCCTGATCATGATCGATCCCAAGATGCTGGAGCTCTCCGTCTATGACGGAATCCCGCATCTGCTTACCCCGGTCGTCACCGACCCCAAGAAGGCCGTGGTGGCGCTGAAATGGACCGTGCGGGAGATGGAAGACCGCTACCGCAAGATGTCCAAGGTCGGCGTGCGCAACATCGAGGGCTTCAACCAGCGCGTCGCCCAGGCGAAGAAGAAGGGCGAGACGATCAACCGCACGGTGCAGACCGGGTTCGACCGGGAGACCGGCGAGGCGATTTACGAGACCGAGGAGCTCGATCTCGATCCGATGCCCTTCATCGTCGTCATCATCGACGAGATGGCCGACCTGATGATGGTGGCGGGCAAGGACATCGAAGGCGCGGTGCAGCGCCTGGCGCAGATGGCGCGCGCGGCCGGCATCCACGTCATCATGGCCACGCAGCGTCCCTCCGTCGACGTCATCACCGGCACGATCAAGGCCAATTTCCCGACGCGCATCTCCTTCCAGGTCACGTCGAAGATCGACAGCCGCACCATTCTGGGCGAGCAGGGAGCCGAACAGCTCCTCGGCATGGGCGACATGCTCTACATGGCCGGCGGCGGGCGCATCCAGCGCGTGCACGGGCCGTTCGTCTCCGACGGCGAGGTCGAGGAGGTGGTCGCGCATCTGAAGATGCAAGGCGCGCCGGACTATCTCGACGCGGTCACCGAGGACGACGGCAGCGATGACGATGGCGGCGGTTCGGGCTCGGGCGGCGCCGGTGGAAACTGGGGCGATTCGGAAGACCCCTACGATCAGGCCGTGGCCGTGGTCCTGCGCGACGGCAAGGCTTCCACCAGCTACATTCAGCGCCGGCTCGGCATCGGCTACAACCGCGCCGCCTCGATCATCGAGCGGATGGAGCAGGAGGGCGTTGTCGGGCCGGCCAATCATGCCGGCAAGCGCGAGATACTTGTTCCGACCGAACAGGACGATATGTAGTAGGCAGATCAAGCGAGGCATTCCGCGTGCGGGTCAAATTTCGGCCCTGTTGAGGATTTAGTCAGGATCCAACGAACCGTTTTGTACAGTCAGGATTGATATGACGCCGATCTTCAAGACTCACCCATTGCGGCGCCTCGCTGTGGCCATCGCCTTTGCCGGCGTCTGTGCCCTTGCCGCGCCCGGCGCCAGCGCCGCATCCGCCGCTGCGCAACAGATTGCCCAGCATTTCTCCAGCGTGCGCACGATGACGGGCGAGTTCGTCCAGTTCGGGCCGCGCGGCGAGCAGACCGGCGGCAAGTTCTATATCGAGCGGCCGGGCAAGATCCGCTTCGATTACGACACGAAGTCGGGCTTCAAGGTCACGTCCGACGGCACGTCGGTCGTGGTCGAGAACAAGAAGCTCAACACCGCCGATGTGTACCCGCTGTCCAAGACGCCGCTGAGCCTGCTGCTCGGCGAGCGCATTGACCTTTCGGGCAACAAGGTGGTGGGCGTGACCGAAGAGCCGGACCTCACGACGATCAAGCTGGAGGACAAGTCGGTGTTCGGCGATTCCACGATCACCATGATGTTCGACAGCCAGTCCTATGACTTGCGTCAGTGGACGATCACCGATGCGCAGGGCAAGGACACGACGGTCATGATCTTCAATGTCCGGCAGGGCGTGACTTTCGATCCCAGCGTCTTCGCCATCGATTACCGCCGGGTGAACCAGCTCAACCGGAACTGAGGCAGCCCCCTCACAAGACTTGTGGACAAGACGGCGCCGTGCTCTGGCAGGGCGCCGTTCGCTTGTGTTCGGGGCCGTGTGCGGGCAATTTTGCCCGATCACAAGGGCGGGGCCGTCATGTCGCTTAAGATTGCTACCTGGAACATCAATTCCGTGCGCCTGCGGTTGCCGCTCGTGCAGCAGTTCCTTGAAACCCACAGTCCGGATGTCCTGTGCCTGCAGGAAACCAAGTGCCCCAACGACCAGTTCCCGACCGCCGCTTTCCGGAAGCTCGGCTATGAATATGTGTCGATCCACGGGCAGAAGGGCTATCACGGCGTGGCGACCATCTCGCGGCGTCCGATGCGCACGGTCGAGACCCGCACCTTCTGCGGCATAGCCGACTGCCGGCACATCGCAACCTCGCTCGACCTCGGCAGCCGGCGCATCCTTTTGCACAATTTCTACGTGCCGGCGGGCGGGGACGAGCCCGATCCCGCCATCAATCCGAAATTCCGCCACAAGCTCGACTTCATCGAGGAGATGCACGATGTGCGCCCTTCGCTCGAAGCCGGCACGGGAACCATACTGGTGGGCGACCTCAATATCGCGCCGTTGGAAACAGACGTCTGGTCCCACAAGCAGCTTCTCAAGGTGGTCAGCCATACGCCGGTGGAAACGGAGGGGCTCACGCAGCTTCTCAGGCGCGGGGCCTGGGTGGATCTGATGCGCCAGCATGTCCCGCCGGAAGAAAAGCTGTTCACCTGGTGGAGCTACCGCGCAAAGGAGTGGGACATTTCCGACCGGGGCCGCAGGCTCGACCATGTCTGGTCGTCCGGCGACCTTGCCCCGGCGCTCGGCAGGATCGAGGTGCTGCGCGCGGCGCGCGGCTGGGAACGCCCCTCCGACCACGTCCCGGTGATCGCGGAATTTGCCTTCGGTTGACCTGCAGCGGCGGGATTCGCCCTTATCGCGCGAGCCGCGAGGCCACGGCTTCCATGCGCTTGATCATGTCCTGCAATCGCGCCGAAATGCGCTCATGCAGGGCTTCGGCGGTTTCGGGAAATTCTTCCAGGATGCGCCGGAACATCGAGCGGCTGAGGCGGATGAGCTTGAGATCGGTTTCGGCAAAGGCGCTGGTCATGCGCTCGGTATCGGCGATCAGGGCCAGTTCGCCGAGAATGGCGCCAGGCCCTTCCAGCGAGAATACGTGGTTCCTGCCTTCATATTCGCGGTAAAGCGCCACCGTGCCCGAGACGATGACGAATGCGCTGTCGGCGGGCGTGCCTTCCGAATAGAGCTTGCGCCCGGCCGCCAGAGCGATGGTCTCGGCGCCGAAGGCCATAAGGCGTAGCTGCTCGCGCGTGAACCCTGAAAAGAGAGCCACGCCGGACAGCACGCGGATGTCATCGTCCAGCGCCATGCAGTCGTCCCCGGCTCGATGCCCGAATCACCGGCCTCCCCGAACCTACAGGATCAGGGCACGAGCTTGTATCCGCCGCTTTCTGTCACAAGAATTTCAGCTTTGGAAGGATCGCGCTCGATCTTTTGCCTTAGCCGGTAAACATGCGTTTCCAGCGTATGGGTCGTTACGCCCGAATTGTAGCCCCAGACTTCCTCGAGCAATATGTCGCGGGTCACGACCTTCTGTTCGGCGCGATAGAGATATTTGATGATGGCGGCTTCCTTTTCCGTCAGCCGGATTTTTCCGCCGCGCTCGTCGATCAGGAGTTTCTGGCTAGGCTTGAAGGTGTAGGGGCCGACGGTGAACTTGGCGTCCTCGCTCTGCTCGTGCTGGCGAAGCTGCGCCCGGATGCGGGCCAACAGCACGGCGAAGCGGAACGGCTTGGTCACATAGTCGTTGGCGCCGGCCTCCAGCCCCAGGATGGTGTCGGAATCGGTATCCTGCGCCGTCAGCATGATGATGGGCGCGCGATAGCCGCCCTTGCGCAGAAGCTTTACCGCCTCGCGGCCGTCCATGTCCGGCAGGCCGACATCCATGATGGTGAGGTCGACCATCGCATTGCGCGCGGTGTGAATGCCCTTGGTCGCCGTGGGCTCCTGGAGAATGTCGAACTCCTCGTAGAGCGCCAGTTGCTCGACAAGCGTCGTCCGCAGGTCTTCGTCGTCATCGACGATAAGGATGGTGCGTGGCGTCATGTCTCAATCCGTTAATCCACAATGTGATATGGTCGACCAGGCCCCAAGCTGCATAAGCTCCCCTTTAGGCGGACTTTTGCCGGCTTGAAAGGCAATAACAAATATTTATTCGACGGTGCGCTTATAAACCAGGAACGAAAACAGCACAGTACAGGCAACCGACAACGGCGCAAAGTCCTTTCGCTGGTCGTCCGCCCGATGCCCGGAAACCCGAGCAGGGGGCTGCTCCAGGTGGGTGGCCTTGCCTTTCCCTGCGCTCTCGGCCGCGGCGGCATCAGCGCCTTCAAGCGCGAGGGCGACGGCGCCACGCCGCTCGCGTCGATGCGCCCGCTGGAAATCTACTACCGCCGCGATCGCCGCAACCGGGGCCTGGCGCGGGCGCGATTGCCCGCCATCTCCATTCGGAGCGATATGGGCTGGTGCGATGCCGGCGCGAACGCCAACTACAACAGGCCGGTGCGGCTGCCCTTCGGGGCCAGCCACGAAAGGATGCTGCGGGAGGACCGTCTCTATGACGCGGTCGTCGTGCTGGACTGGAACATCCGCCCGCGAAGACGCGGCGCCGGCAGCGCCATCTTCCTGCATATCGCCCGGCCGGGATTCCAGCCGACCGAAGGCTGCATAGCGGTGACCCCGCGTGTGATGGCGCGGCTCCTGCCGCTGCTTTCGCGCGATGCCCGCATTCGCGTGTTGCGTTAACGCTACAGCCGGTTTCAGCGCGCCATGGCGTGGTACTCGTCGTTCGGCCGCATGTCGACGGCGGCCGCGACGCGGTTGGACATGTTGAAGAAGCCGGTTACCGAGGCGATGTCCCAGATGTCGCGGTCGCTGAACCCGACATCGCGCAGGGCCTGTCGATCCGCTTCCTCCACCTTGTCGGGATGCTCGGTCAGCTTGACCGCGAAATCGAGCATGGCCTTGCGGCGCGGTTCCAGGCCCGCGGCGCGATAGTTCATGGCGATCATTTCGCCCAGCTTCGGATCGCCGGACAATTGCCGCACGGCGGCACCATGCGCGGCGAGGCAGTAGTAGCAATGGTTCACGCTGGAGACGGCCACCGCGATCATCTCGCGCTCCAGCTTGGTAAGCGCCGAATCGCCCAGCATCAGGTCGTTGTACATGTCGGTGAAGGCGCGCAGCTTCTTCTCGTCGAACGCGTAGGCCGTCAGAACGTTGGGGACAAGGCCCAGCTTTTCCCGGCATTTGTCGAAATAGGCACGGGTTTCGCCCGAAAGCTCGGAAGCGGGAATGTTCAATGCCGTGACAACGCTCGTCATGATTATTACACCTTTTGCGCCGATTAGGGGTCCATTGCAGCCTCGAAGGCGACACGGGGTCGTCAAACGGGGCACTTATGAATACGATATAGTCAATTGCGCCAGGGAGGGGGAATCCCGAATGACCGCCAGATCCAAGTCCGCTCGCAAGCTCACGCAGCAAAAGGCGGGCGAGGGAGGGGGCGCCGAGCGCTTGCGCGAGATCATGGTTTCGCGGGCCCCGGCGGAGGATCTCGAACGCTACGACAGAGCCGACATCGACCGATCCGTCGAGATCGCCATGCAGGCCCTCAGCACGCAGAAGGCCGGCCAGAGCGTCGTGCAGATCGAATGCGCTTCCGGCATCCAGCTTGGCGGACGATCGATAACTACGGTGACGGTGGTCAACGACAACATGCCGTTCCTGTTCGATTCCGTGCTGGGCGAGCTGGCCGATCTTTCGGCCGAACCCACGCTCGTCCTCCATCCGGTTCTCCTGGTGCGTCACGGCGACAAGGGCGTGGCCGAGATCCTCGGCGACGCGGCGTCCAAATCGGTGCGCGATGCCGAGCAGGTCAGCCTGATCCACGTGCATCTGCCGCGCCTTTCGCCGGAGCGCTGCGAGGCGCTGCGGGCCGCGCTGGAGAACATTCTTGCGCAGGTGCGGGCCGCCGTTCACGACTGGAAGCCGATGCTTGCCAGGCTCGACCAGGAATTGACCCAGCTGCGCTATGCGCCCATCCCCCTCGACCGCAGTGCCGTGGACGAGGCGATCGCCTTTCTCGAATGGCTGCGCGACGACAATTTCACCTTCCTGGGCATGCGCGAGTTCCTCTATACGGGCGGCGAGAAAAGCGGGACCCTGGAACGCGCCGCAAAACGCGGTCTCGGCATCCTCTCGGACCCCAACGTGCTGGTCCTCAGACGCGGCTCGGAAGCCGTGTCCACGACGCCGGAAATCCGGGCGTTCCTGCATGGGCCGGAGCCGATGATCGTGACCAAGGCCAATGCCAGGTCGGTCGTGCACCGGCGCGCCTATCTCGACTATATCGGGGTCAAGACGTTCGACGAGAACGGCAGGCTGACCGGTGAACTGCGTATCGTCGGCCTGTTCACCTCGACGGCCTATACGCGCTCGGTGATGAAAATCCCCTATCTGCGCTCGAAGGCGGAAGCGGTGATCGCCAAGACGGGCTTCGCGCCGACCGACCATTCGGGCAAGGCGCTGATCAACGTCCTGGAATCCTATCCGCGCGACGAGCTTTTCCAGATATCGGTGCCGACGCTGCGCAAGCATGCCGAAGCCATCCTGGCGCTGGGCGAGCGGCCGCGCGTGCGTGCGCTCTACCGCATCGACCAGTTCGATCGCTTCGTTTCCGTCATCGTGTTCGTGCCGCGCGACCGCTATGATTCGCGCGTGCGGGCCGAGATCGGCGATTATCTGAAAACCGTGTTCGAGGGCCGGGTGTCGGCCTATTATCCAGCCTTTCCGGAGGGCACGCTGGCGCGGGTGCACTTCATCATCGGGCGGTCGGGCGGCAAGACGCCGCGGGTGGATTCCAATCAGCTCGAGGCCGGCATCCGCGAGATCGTCCGGACATGGGACGACGCCCTGGCCGAGGCCGTGGAGGACACCCAGACCGACGACGCCATCGCGCAGCTGGCGGCGCGCTTTCCCGACAGCTACCGCAACAGTTTCGAGGCGCGCACGGCGATCGCCGATGCCCGCTGCATCGCCGGCCTTTCGGCGGAGAACCCGATCGCCATCGATTTTCACCGGCATGAGGATCAAGCGGAAAACCAGGCGGCGCTGAAGATCTATCACCATGGCGAGCCGGTGGCGCTCAGCCAGCGCGTTCCGCTCCTGGAGAATATGGGCTTCCGCGTCATAAGCGAGCGCACGTTCGAGATAGGCAAGCCTGACGAAGAGCAGATATTCCTCCACGACATGGAGCTGGAGAACGCCTATCCCGGCGCCATCGATCTTTCCGACAATGGCGCTCTCTTCGAGGAGGTGTTCCTGTCCGTATGGCGGCGGGAATACGACAATGACGGCTTCAATGCGCTGGCCCAGACGGCGCGGCTGCGCGTTTCGGAGATCGCGGTGCTGCGCGCCTATAGCCGTTTCCTGCACCAGGCCAGCATCCCGCAGAGCCAGGATTTCATCGCTGCGACGCTCAACCGCTATCCGCATATCGCGGCCGGCCTCTTCCACCTGTTCACCGCGCGCTTTTCGCCGGCGGCGGCGGAGGAAGGCGTGTCCCGGGAACGGTCGGCCAAGGTCGAAGGCGACATAGAGGCGGCCCTCGACGATGTGCCCAGCCTCGACGACGACACCATCATCCGCCGCATGCTGAACCTGATCAAGTCGACGCTGAGGACCAACTGGTTCGCGCGCGACCGCCTGACGGGCAACTATTCGCTGGCGCTGAAGTTCGATTCCCGCGCCGTTGAAGGACTGCCGCAGCCGCGGCCCTGGCGCGAGATATTCGTCTACGGTCCGGAAGTCGAAGGCGTGCATCTGCGTTTCGGCCCGGTGGCGCGCGGCGGCCTGCGCTGGTCGGACCGGGCGCAGGACTACCGCACCGAGGTGCTCGGTCTCGTGAAGGCCCAGCAGGTCAAGAACGGCGTCATCGTGCCGGTGGGCGCCAAGGGCGGCTTCTATCCGCGCCGCCTGCCGAATGGCGGCAGCCGCCAGGAGGTGTTCGAGGCCGGGCGCGCGGCCTATATAAACTTCATCTCGAGCCTGCTTTCCATCACCGACAATCTGGACGGCGACGAGGTCGTGCCGCCCGAAAACGTGGTGCGCCACGACGTCAACGATCCCTATTTCGTGGTCGCGGCCGACAAGGGCACCGCGACCTTTTCCGACACGGCCAACGAGATAAGCCAGAAGCACGGATTCTGGCTGGACGACGCCTTCGCTTCGGGCGGTTCGGCGGGCTACGACCACAAGCAGATGGGCATCACCGCGCGCGGCGCCTGGGAAGCCGTCAAGCGGCACTTCCGCGAGATGAACCGCGACATTCAGAACGAGCCCTTCACCGTCGTCGGCGTGGGCGACATGTCGGGCGACGTGTTCGGCAACGGCATGCTGCTGTCGCCCTGCACGAGGCTGATCGCCGCCTTCGACCATCGCGACATCTTCATCGATCCCGACCCTGATACGGCCGCCAGCTTTGCCGAGCGCAAGCGGCTTTTCGACATGGGCCGATCCTCCTGGCAGGATTACGACAAGTCGAAGCTGTCGAAGGGCGGCATCGTCGTTTCACGCTCGCAAAAGCAGATCAGCCTGAGCAGGGAAGCGGCCGACGCGATCGGCATGGACAAGACGACCGGCTCGCCGGCCGAGATCATGCAGGCCATCCTCAAGGCCGAGGTCGACCTCCTCTGGTTCGGCGGCATCGGCACCTATGTGCGGGCCACCACCGAATCGAACCAGGATGTGGGCGACCGCGCCAATGACGCGATCCGCGTCACCGCGCCGGAAGTGGGCGCCAAGGTCATCGGCGAGGGCGCCAATCTCGGCGTCACCCAGAAGGGCCGCATCGAATACAATATGCATGGCGGCCGCTCCAACTCGGACGCCATCGACAATTCGGGCGGCGTCAACTCGTCCGATCTCGAGGTCAACATCAAGATCGCGCTTGCCGCCGCCATGCGCAGCGGGGCGCTCACCCGCAAGGCCCGCAACAAGCTGCTGGCCGAGATGACCGAGGAGGTCGCAGGCCTGGTTCTGGAGAACAACTACCGGCAGACGCTGGCGATCTCCCTGGTGGAGCAGCGGGGCCTTTCCGACCTGCCCCACCAGGCGCGCATGATGACCGTGTTCGAAAGCGCCGGCCTACTCGACCGCGCGGTGGAATATCTGCCCGGCCCCCAGGCCCTTTCCGACCGCGAGGCGCGCGGCGAGGCGCTGACCCGGGCCGAGATCGGCGTGCTGCTCGCCTATGCCAAGATCGTGCTTTTCGACGAGCTGGTGGCAAGCCGCCTGCCCGACGAGCCGCATTTCGAGGAGGACCTTTTCGCCTATTTCCCGCAGCGCATGCGCGGGAAATATGCCGCCGAGATCCGCGGGCACCGCCTGCGCAGGGAGATCATCGCCACCGAGCTGGCCAATGACGTCATCGACCGCGGCGGGCCCACCTTCGTCACGCGCCTGCAGGATATGACCGGCCGGCCGGCCCACGAGATCGTGGCCGCCTATGCGGTGGTGCGCGACGGCTTCGACCTCCGGTCGCTGTTCGCCGCCATCGACGCGCTGGACAACAGGATCGACGGGCAGGTGCAGCTTCGCCTTTATCTGGAGGTCTGGCGTCTCATCCACTCGGCCACCGCCTGGCAGCTCAAGAACGGCGACGCCACGGTCGAGGTCGGCGAGCGCATCGAACAGCTCTCGCAGGCGCGCGCCACTTTGGAGCCGGAGCTGGGGGCCATTCTGCCGGCCTTTCTCAGCACGCGCATCGCCGAGCGCACCACGCGGTTCGTCAATGACGGCGCGCCGGAGGATCTCGCCCGCCGGCTTTCCTTCCTCGGCGTCTCCGAGCTGGTGCCGGACATCGTGGCGGCGGCCGGCCTTGCGGAGGCACAATTGCCGAAGGCCGCCAGGGCGTTCTTCGGCGTCAGCGAGGCCTTCCGCATCAGCCGCATCGAGGACGCGGCCCAGGCGATCACGCCTTCCGACTATTATGACGGGCTGGCGCTGCAGCGCGCACTCGACATGATCGATACGGCGCGCCGCTCGATGGCGGTCTCGGCGATGACCGCCTACCGGGATGCCGACGATCCGGCCGAGCTTTGGGTCGAGGCCGGCGGCGAACGCGTCGTGCGGGTGCGCGAGCGGCTGCACACGCTGACCGAGGGCAGCGACATCACCATATCGCGGCTTACGGTGGCATCGGGCCTCATGGCCGACCTGGCCGGCTGACGCGCATGATCGGACGAAACGGACACCGGCTTCCGGCAAGAAACTAAGGGCAAGCGAGCAATGGCAATGGTCGAGCGCGTGGCGGTTCCGCGCCGCGGTATCTGGGGCTGGATGCTTTTCGATTGGGCGCAGCAGCCCTTCCACACGCTCATCATCACCTTCGTCTTCGCACCCTATTTCGCCGCCTCCGTCGCGCCGGATGCGGCGCGGGGGCAGGAATTGTGGGGTCTGGCCACCGGCGCCGGCGGCCTGGCCATCGCGCTCTCCTCGCCTGTGCTGGGCGCCATCGCGGATGCGACGGGGCCGCGCAAGCCATGGATCCTGGCTTTCTCGCTCATCGGGGTGCTGGCCTGCGCCGGCCTGTGGTTCGCGGCGCCGGGAATGGCGACGCTGGGGCCTGTGCTCATCCTCATCGCGCTCGCCGTGTTCGGCATGGAATATGCCGCCGTCTTCAACAATGCGATGATGCCCAATCTGGTGCCGCGCGCCGAGCTCGGGCGGCTGTCCGGCTCGGCCTGGGGCCTGGGCTATCTCGGCGGGCTGGTATCGCTCGTTCTGGTGCTGGGCTTCATGTCGGCGTCACCGGAGACCGGACGCACATTGCTCGGCCTGGAGCCGATCTTCGGGCTCGACGCCGCCGCGCGCGAGGGCGACCGCGCCGCCGGGCCGCTGACCGCCCTGTGGTACGCCGTCTTCGTCCTGCCGATGCTGTTCTTCACGCCCGACCAGCCGCGCCGCAAGGCGGTGGCGGGGGCCGTGCGCGAGGGGCTGGGCCGGCTGGCACAGACCATTCGGCGGCTTCCCACCGAGCGCAGCTATTTCAGCTTCCTGCTTTCCTCGATGTTCTATCGCGACGCGCTCAACGCGCTCTATGCCTTCGGCGGCATCTATGCGGCCGGCGTGCTCGGCTGGTCGATCACGCTGATCGGCCTGTTCGGCATATTGGCCAATGTCACCGGCGCGCTGGGCGCATGGGCGGGCGGGCGCATGGACCAGGCCTTCGGACCGAAGGCCGTTGTGACGCTGGCGATCCTCATCCTGTCGGCGTGCTGCCTGCTGGTGATCTCGACCACCCGCACGGAGGTGTTCTTCATTCCGCTGGGCGGGGCCGGCTCCTCCGTGCCCGACATCGCCTTCTTCGTGGCAGGCGGGTTCATCGGCGCCGCCGGCGGGGCGATCCAGGCCGCCTCGCGCACCTTGCTGGTCGACCAGGTGGCGCGCGAGCGGGTGACCGAAGCCTTCGGGCTCTATGCCCTGTCGGGCAAGGCAACGACCTTCATCGGCCCGTTCGCGGTGGCGGCCGCCACGGCCTATTTCTCGTCCGCGGCCTTTTCCCTCGCTCCGGAAGACGCGCAGCGCCTGGGCGTGACGCCGATCCTCGTGCTCTTCGCCGTCGGCCTGGCGCTCCTGCCCTTCGTCAGCAGCCGCCAATACCAGGTGGCGCCGGGCTGAGGCACCCGCTGTCGTCATCAACTACGAGGATTCATGACTTCTCTCAGCCAGCGTCGATGGAGGCCGCCCCGACCTTCGCCACCAACTCCGTTCTGCGAGCGCGCCCCTGATTCTTGCGCTGAGGATGACGATGTGGGGATTTGCCTGTTTGTGAACGGCTCCAAGGGAATGTCGGCGGTCCAGTTCTCCCGCGATCTCAACGTGCAGTACAAGACCGCCTTTGTCCTGGCGCACAAGCTGCGTGAGGCGCTTGCTGCCGAGAACCGCCGAGCAAATCCTCGACGGCGAAGTCGAGATCGACGGCGCATACTTCGGCAGTCATGTCCGCCAAGAGAACCGCGAGGAAGATCGCCGCGACCGTCGCCGCACAGAGAACCGTTCCGACCGCCGCCGCGTCGTTATCGCCCTTCGCGAGCGAAAGGGCCGCACCCTGTCATTCGTCCGTCACCGCGAAGCCGATGGCGTCGAGGTCGCCCGCGCCCGCATGGTTGCCAATGCCAAGCTGTTTGCTGATGAGGCGAGCCATTGGGACGTGCTGGAAATGCAGTTCGGGACGGGCCGCATCAATCACAGCGAAGCCTATAGCGACTTCAACGGCAAGCATACGAATTGGGTCGAAAGCTACTTCTCTCACCTGCGCCGTATGGTCGGTGGGCAGGATCACCACGTCTCGCACAAGTACCTGTATCAATACGCAAACCATGCCGCGTGGCTGGAGGATCACCGCCGCCGGTCGAACGGTGGGAATGCCTTCGCTCTGCTAGGCGGTGCGCTCAATCATGCTGTCAACGGTGTTTGGGCGGGGTATTGGCAGCGGAATGCTAGTTGACGCTATTGACAAAACCGCCTTGATAATGTAATCAATCAACCATGCCCGCATGGCGGAATTGGTAGACGCAGCGGTCTTTAAAACCGAAGTCCTCTCCGGGGCGTGCCGGTTCGAATCCGGCTGCGGGCACCACCATCGCTACCAAAGAAGGAAAGCAGAATGGCTAGCGCGAGAGAACAAATGAAAACGATAGAGGCCGAGCTGCAACGCGTTCGTAGCGACATCGAAAAGCTGCGTGTAGAGGAGGAGTTGCTGATTAGGCTGTTGGGGCAAATGAACGGGGATGCACCAAAACAGGCTGACAAGCCTGCGCGTCGAACCCGTTCACCGAGCATCAAGCCTGTTGTTTTGGATATCATGCACCAAGCAGGACATGAAGGGGCGACAACCGCTGAGGTTGATTCGCTTGTTCGTCAAAAGGTTCCGTCCGTAGCCAAGGATACAGTAGGATCAATCCTGTCACGCCTCAAAAGCGACGGCGTTCTGGTGTATTGGGGTGAGCGCTATTACGAGAAGCAGTTCGCTCCAAAGGACGAAAACCCTTTTGACCGCAGCCCATTGCGCGCTGTAAATTGAAGAATCAGAAAGCCGGGAAGCGGCAACTTCCCGGCTTTCTCAAAAGGTAGCCCCTCGTAGCTCAATGGATAGAGCAGGTCCCTACTAAGTTCCGTGTTGCGGGTTCGAGTCCCGCCGAGGGCGCCACCTTCTTGGAAATGATGAAGCCTCTCCGGGGCGTTTCCATCGCTTCCATCTGAAATATGATCCATCGGCACCTAAATTGCACGTCAATCTTGTTGATTCGGGCAATTGAACGTGTTGCGAAAGTCGCAACAAGTTCTCTATCAAATACAACGTCGTAATTAGCGTCGTAATTAGCCTCGTAATTAGCCTCGTAATTAACGCCGCTCCCACACCAAATTCCCCTTCACATCCTCCACGCTGCGCACATGCCCTTCCTCGCGCATGCCGCGCAACGCCTTGCTGACGCGCTTTGTCAGGTCCGATAGGTACTTTCTACCACGCGCATCTTCGCCGCGCATGGCGACGATCTCGCGGGCGATGTCCCGGCTGGATAGCGGCCCTTCCGCGTGGCGTAGCTCCCTGTAGATCGCTTTTGACAGTTCGCCCCGGCCAAAGATGACTTCGCGCTTCTGGCGCGGCATGGCTGCGTCCAGATCGCCGTCATATCCAAGTACGTTTAAGGTCCGGTCTATCGCGCCTATGTCGTTCTTTATCTCGGCCAGGCGGTCCCTGATACGCTCGGCTTCCCCGAACAACTCGGCACACTTGGCAAGCAGGCCGGTGATGGTATGGTCGAATGTTTCCGTTCTTGCCGGCCTCATGCTTTACTCCCGATGTTTGGGAGGCGACCATGCAAAACCTGATATGTGACGCGATAAGCAACCGTCATGTGCTGACATTCACGTATAAGGGCCGCGTCAGAACCGTTGAGCCTCATGCTCTCGGCTATGACGGCGACGGCGATCTAACCCTATGCGCTTGGCAACTGTCTGGCGGTAGTGGCCAGGACTTCCGAGATTTTCATGTAGATAAGCTATTCGGGCTTGCTGCAACTGGAGCCAGCTTCGCAGGACCGCGCCTAGGATATAGCCGAGACGACAAGACGCTTTGCGGATTGTATGTCAGCTTTAGCCTTGCCGCAGTCATACGGTCCCGGCCAGCGGGCAGGGAGATTGTTAAGCGCACAGTCAGACCAATGTCCACGGGCATGATGACACCTCTTGCGGGTTGGATTGTAGTGGAATCAGCGATTTAGCGCGTGCGCTGAGTTGGTGCTTTTGCTACATAAGGACGAACCACCTCGCTCAGAGTTGACGGCGCGAGGGTGCAGAGCCGGGCAGGACTCCTTCTGATCTACCCGCCATTCTCGTTCAGCGCGAGCGCATCGCAATCGCGTTCGCGCCTGCCGCCGTCATAGGCACGCACCAGCCGCTGCCGTAGCAGAGTCTCGGCGATGTCGAGGCCTTCGGCCGTGTGGGCGTCGGCCATCACGCGGCCGTAATATTTGCCGCCGCCGATATTGCTGATCGTGATGCCTTGCGGGCGGACCAGTGCCGCCAGCGCCTCCCTTGCCTCGAGCCCTGCCGTCTTCTCCGCCGGGCATCGGCTCCTGATCTCGGGCGCGTCGATGCCGCGCAGGCGCACATTGACCGTTATCTTCTGCCTCGGCCAGATCAGGGCTTCGGCGACGAAGGTGTCGCCGTCGATGACGCGCAGGACCTGCGCCGCCACCGGCCCGCCGACCACCGCATCGTCCGCATGCGCGAGGCCGCCGGAGAAGGCGGCGGCAAGGATCGGCAGGACGAAGGTGCGGAATCGGAACATTTCAGGAACATATTCCTATCCCGCATTTTCCGCAACCTGGTCTGTTCGAGCAGGTCCAGGAAAGGTGGAAGCCGGTTCTCGCCCGCAAAATGCGGCGCAGCGTCAGAAATCCGTCGCGATGCCCTTTACTTCCCAATCGCCATAGCGGGCCGGGTCTGGGCCCTTGCGTCCGCCGATCTCGCGCGGCGGCTCGGCGGCTTTCGCCGCCTGCCGGCGGGCTTCCGCCTCGGCCAGCGCCCGGCGCGCGGCTGCGGGAAGATCGCTCCGGCCATGCGCCGGCTTTTCCTGATCGTTCGACGTGGATCTCGTGCTCAATTTGCCACTCCGGGGCCGATGGGGCCATTATTGAATATGCAATTCCGCCTTCCCATCATATAGCCCAGTAAAGCCCGGTCCGCGACCGGCCTGACAGGGAAAGACGAAGATGAACATGATCCGCACGGCCATGCTTTTGGCCTTGATGACCGCGCTCTTCATGGGCGTGGGCTACATGCTGGGCGGCGCAGGCGGCATGATGATCGCCTTTGTCATCGCTGCCGGGATGAACCTTTTCAGCTATTGGAACGCCGACAAGATGGTGCTGCGCATGCACCACGCCGTGGAGGTGGACGAGCGCAGCGCGCCCGAATATTACGGCATCGTGCGCAGTCTGGCTGCCAAGGCCGGGCTGCCCATGCCGCGTGTCTATCTCATCCAGAACCCCCAGCCGAACGCCTTTGCCACCGGGCGCAACCCGCAGAACGCGGCGGTCGCGGCGACGACCGGGCTTTTGGAGCGGCTTTCGCCTGAAGAGGTTGCCGGCGTGATGGCGCACGAACTGGCCCATGTGCAGAACCGCGACACGCTGACGATGACCATCACCGCCACGCTGGCCGGCGCGATCTCCATGCTCGGCAATTTCGCGCTGTTCTTCGGCGGCGGGCGCAGCAACAACAATCCCTTCGGCTTTATCGGCATCCTCGTCGCCATGATCGTCGCGCCCTTCGCCGCCATGCTGGTGCAGATGGCCATCAGCCGCACCCGCGAGTATTCGGCCGACAAGCGCGGCGCCGAGATCTGCGGCAATCCGCTCTGGCTGGCCTCCGCGCTGAACAAGATCGCCCGGAGCGCCAAGCAGGTGGTCAACCCGGATGCGGAGCGCAACCCGGCGACGGCGCATATGTTCATCATCAACCCGCTGTCGGGGCAGAGGATGGACAGCCTCTTCTCCACGCATCCTGATACGGACAACCGTATCGCCGCCCTGCAGGCAATGGCCGCCGCGGGCGCTTCTCCGGCGGCCCAGCCGCCGGGCGGCCAAGGGCCGTGGGGCACCCGGGCCGGCCGCCCGAGGCAGCAGGCGCCGGCCCCGTGGGGCCGCGCCGGCGCGGATCGCGGCCGCAAAGGCCCCTGGTCGTGAGGGCCAGGACGGGATCCAAACCGCACAGAAGACCGGCGGCGGATGACGACAAGCCAGGCCTGGCCGCCCGCAAGACGGCGGCCCGGCTTCTGTCGGCGGTGATCGACACCCGCACCTCGCTCGACGCGCTGACCGACAACGAGCACGGCCATCCGCAATATCTGGCGCTGGAGCCGCGGGACCGGGCCCTCGTGCGGGCCATCCTGGTAAGCGCCCTGCGCCACCGCAACACGATTGCAAGCCTTATCGAAAGCCGGCTGGAGCGGCCGCTGCCGGCCAATGCCCACGCGCTGTCGCATGTCCTGCATGTCGGCGCGGCGCAGATCCTGTTCCTCGACGTGCCCGACAGCGCCGCCGTCGACCTTGCCGTCGCCCAGGCCAAGGACGACCCGCGCACCCGCCGGTTTTCCGCGCTGGTGAACGGCGTGCTGCGCAATCTTGCCCGCCGCAAGGAAAGGTCGCTGCCGGCTGCGCTTGCCGCAACGCGCGATGCGCCGAAATGGTTTGACGCGCGGCTGCAAGCCGCCTACGGAACCGAGCGCGCCGGGGCCATTCTGGCTGCGCACCGGCTGGAAGCGCCGGTCGATTTCACCGTCAAATCCGATGCCGGAAAATGGGCCGGACTGCTGGGCGGCCGCGTGCTGCCCGGCGGCTCCGTGCGTCTCGACAGGCTGCCGGACGCGGTGACGGCGCTGCCCGGCTTTGAGGAGGGCGCATGGTGGGTGCAGGATGCCGCCGCGGCCCTGCCCGCCCGCCTGTTGGGCAATATCGAGAACCTCGATGTGGCCGATCTGTGCGCGGCGCCCGGCGGCAAGACGGCGCAGCTTGCCCAGGCCGGCGCCAGGGTCACCGCCGTCGATCAGTCGGCGAACCGCCTCAAGCGGCTGGCCGGCAATCTCGAACGCCTCGGCCTGACGGCGGAGATCGTGCAGGCCGATCTTATGCAGTGGCAGCCGCCGCGCCTTTTCGACGCGATCCTGCTCGATGCCCCCTGCTCTTCCACCGGCACGGTGCGGCGCCATCCCGACGTTCCCTGGACCAAGACGCCGGAAGACATCGCCCGGCTCGCCGAACTCCAGCGGCGCCTTGCCGAGCAGGCGGCCGGATGGGTGAAGCCTGGCGGCACCCTTGTCTTTTCCAACTGTTCGCTCGACCCCGCCGAGGGCGAACAACTCGTCGCCGCCCTGCTCGCGGCGCGGCAGGACCTCGTCCTGTCGCCGATCGCGCCGGAGGAGATCCCGGGAGCGGAGCGGTTCGTCACCGCCGAAGGCCATCTGCGCACCACGCCGGAAACCGGCGGCGAGGACGCCATGTCGCTTCACGATGTGGACGGCTTCTTCGCGGCCCGCCTCAAGCGCCTCTGACCCATAGATTTGTCCTTCGCACAAATGCTTGAATCATTTAGAGTCTTTGTCGGGGTGCGGGGCAAATCGAAACAACAGGTGCGATAAGTGGACGGTATCGGGAGCCAAGCTCCTCAGCTTTGGGGCCTTGCGGCACGCCAGGCGTGGCGGCGCTTGCGCCGGCGTCTGCGCGCGGGCCCCGCCTATCGCTGGCGCTATTCCGGCCGCACGCCCGAGCGCCTTTTGATCGCCCCGCCGGACCTGCGCCTGGCCGATCCCGAGATCGCCCGCGAGATCTATCACGGCAGGTTCCTGCTTTCGGGCCATCTGGTGGAAACGGGCGGGCAGTCGCCGTTCAACCTGCAGATACGCCACCAGGGCTGGCTCGAGGGTCTGCACGGCTTTCGCTGGCTGCGCCATCTCAACGCCGCCCATTCGGAGCTGGCTTCGGCCAATGCCCGGGCCCTCGTGGCCGACTGGATCGCCGCCCACGGCAAGCGCATCTCGGGCTATGCCTGGACGCCCGGCGTCACGGCGCGCCGGATCATCGCCTGGCTGCAGCATTCGGCCGTGGTGCTCCAGGGGGCGGACCTTGCCTTCTATCGGCAGTATCTCAAGATGCTCGCGATCCAGGTGCGCTATCTGCGCTCGGTAGCGGCGGAAATGCCGGACGGCGAGGAAAAGCTGCGCGCCCGCGTGGCGCTCGCCTTTGCCGCGCTCTCCCTGCCCACCTCGGTTTCCGCCCTGCGCGCCGCCACCCGGCATCTGAGCGCCGAGCTGGAACGCCAGATCCTGCCTGACGGCGGCCACATCTCGCGCAACCCGCGCGCCGTGATGGAGCTTCTTGCCGACCTTCTGCCGCTGCGCCAGACCTACGCCAACCAGGCGGAGCCGCCGCCCGATCAGCTCGTCGGCGCCGTCGAGCGCATGCTGCCGGCCTTGCGCTTCTTCCGTCATCGGGATGGCAGCCTGGCGCGCTTCAACGGCATGGGCGTCACCATCCACGACCGCGTCGCCGCCATCCTGCGCCACGACGATACCGGCGGGGCGGCCCTTCTGCATGCGCCGCACTCGGGCTATGACCGCCTCGCGCTCGGCGATACGACGGTGCTGGCCGACACGGCGGCACCTCCCGTGCCCGAACTGTCCTATATGGCCCATGCCGGCTGCCTGTCCTTCGAGATGTCGTCGGGGCGGCACCAGTTCATCGTCAATTGCGGGGTCGACAGTTTCGGCGCCGAGGCGTTCCGGCCGCTCGCCCGCGCCACGGCCGCACACTCGACGGCGACGGTGGACGATACCTCGCAAGCGCGGTTTGCGCTGCCGCCCGGCTGGGACGACTGGGTGGGGACGCCGCTGATCGCCGGCCCGCGCGACGTGCAGTGCCGCCGCAGCGACGCCGAGGGCGTACATGCATTCGTCGCCAGCCATGACGGCTATGCCAGCCGGTTCGGCATCATTCACGAAAGGGAGCTGGCGCTGCTGCAGGGCGGCAACCTGCTGCAAGGAGCCGACCGCTTTCACCGCCCGAACGGGTCGGTCCCCGCCCCCGGACACACCGCCGCCCTGCGCTTTCACATCCATCCCGACATAGAACTCTACCGGGACGATGAAGACCGGCTCATCCTCACCGGCGACAACACCGATACCTGGCTCTTTTCGTGCGAGGGCTGCATGGCGGTGGTCGAGGAATCGATCTTCTTCGCGGCCATAGCGGGTCCGTGCCGCAGCCGGCAGATCGTCCTGCACATCCAGCCGGCCGAGACGCCGGAGATCCGCTGGCACTTCCTGCGCACCAACGCGATTGCCGGCACCGCCTGAACGAGAGCGCCGTGCGTCCATTTGGACGCTGCACGCTCCACATCGGGCTTTCCGAAGTTCGATTCCGATTTTCGGGCCGATGCCGTAGACCGCTTTTCCCGAATAGCAGGCGCCCGCGCGCCTTGCGCGGTTGAGCGCGGACGAAAAGCACCGTAAAGACTGCCCGCATGTCGCCGCCAGCCACGGAGTAGCCCTTTTCATGACCGTCTCGTCGAAGAAAGTTCCCGCCCCCGATCGCGTGCCGGTGCGCCGCGCGCTGCTGTCGGTTTCCGACAAGGCGGGCATCGTCGATTTCGCACGGGCGTTGTCCGCCAAAGGCGTCGAGCTCGTCTCCACCGGCGGCACTTCCGCGGCGATCGCCGGCGCGGGGCTTGCCGTCCGCGACGTCTCCGACCTGACGGGCTTTCCCGAGATCATGGACGGCCGGGTCAAGACCCTGCACCCCTCCGTGCATGGCGGTCTCCTGGCGATACGTGACGACGAAGAGCATCGGGCGGCGATGGAAGCGCACGACATCAGGCCGATCGACCTCGTCGTCATCAATCTCTATCCGTTCGAGGAGGTCCGTTTCGGCGGCGGCGATTATCCCTCGACCGTGGAGAATATCGACATCGGCGGGCCGGCCATGCTGCGGGCGGCGGCCAAGAACCATGCCTATGTGGCCGTCGTCACCGACCCCGGGGACTATGCCAGGGTGCTGGCCGCGCTGAACGAGAACGACGGCAGCCTGACCTACCGCCTGCGCCAGGAGCTGGCGGCCAAGGCCTATGCCCGCACATCCGCCTATGATGCGGCGATCTCGCAATGGTTTGCCGAGAGCCTCGATCTCGCCCAGCCGGAATGGCGCGGTTTCGGCGGCAGGCTCAAGGAGGTGATGCGCTATGGGGAGAATCCGCACCAGACGGCCGGCTTCTACGTCACGGGCGACAAGCGGCCGGGCGTGGCCAATGCCCGGCAGGTCCAGGGCAAGCAGCTTTCCTACAACAACATCAACGACACCGATGCCGCCTTCGAGCTCGTCAGCGAGTTCGATCCGGCGAAAAGCGCCGCCGTCGCCATCATCAAGCATGCCAACCCATGCGGCGTGGCGACAAGCGCCGATCTGGCCGATGCCTATCGCCGGGCGCTTGCCTGCGACCCCGTTTCGGCCTTCGGCGGCATCATAGCGCTGAACCGGACGCTGGACGCGGACGCGGCGGCGGAAATGGTCAAGATATTCACCGAGGTCATCATCGCGCCGGACGCCAGCGAGGAAGCGCTGGCGCTGATCGCCGCCAAGAAGAACCTGCGCCTGCTCCTGACCGGCGGCGTTGCCGACCCCCGCGCGCCCGGCCTGACCGCCAAGACCGTTGCCGGCGGCCTGCTCGTCCAGTCCCGCGACAGCGGCGTGGTGGACGATCTCGATCTGAAGGTGGTGACGCAACGGGCGCCTTCCGACCGCGAAATGGCCGATCTGCGCTTTGCCTTCCGCGTGGCCAAGCATGTCAAGTCCAACGCCATCGTCTATGCGCGCGACCTGGCGACGGTCGGCATCGGCGCCGGACAGATGAGCCGGGTCGATTCGGCCCGCATCGCCGCCCGCAAGGCGGAGGACGCCGCCGCCCAGGCCGGCGGCGAGCCGCTGACCAAGGGCTCCGTCGTCGCCTCCGATGCCTTCTTCCCCTTCGCCGACGGCCTGCTTTCGGCGGTCGAGGCCGGCGCGACGGCGGTCATCCAGCCCGGCGGCTCGATGCGCGACGACGAGGTGATCGCCGCCGCCGACGAGAACGACATCGCCATGGTGGTGACGGGAATGCGCCATTTCCGGCACTGATCGGCCGTTCTCCACGACGCGCTGCAAAGTCGTCCCGGATAGCGCTCCGGGCTTCCGGGATGACGACCGTGCAGCTTGCCCCGGCGCAGCCTATTCCTTGTCGCTGCCTTCGTCTTCTTCTTCGTCGCCGCGCTTCAGGGAGGACAGCTTGGCGAACACGGCGTCGGCGTCCAGTTCCTTGTCCTCGGGCGCTTGTTCGGCGGCGTTGTCGCCGACATCCAGGCCTTCCGTCTCGGACGCAGGGAGCAGCGTGTCGCCGGCAGCTTCCGCCGGGGGGGCGTAACGGGCGGCGCGGTGGACCTCCATGTCGAGGTCGATCTGCGAGCACAGGCCGAGCGTCACCGGGTCCATCGGCACGAGGTTGGCCGAGTTCCAGTGCGTGCGGTTGCGGATCTGCTCGATGGTCGACTTGGTCGTGCCGACGAGGCGCGAGATCTGCGCGTCCTTCAGCTCAGGATGGTTGCGCACCAGCCAGAGAATGGCGTTGGGTCGGTCCTGGCGCTTGGAAAGTGGCGTATAGCGCGGGCCCTTGCGCTTGGTTTCGGGAACGCGCACCTTGGGCTCGGAAAGCTTCAGGCGGTAGTTGGGATCGGCCTCGCCCTTGGCGATTTCGTCGCGGGTGAGCTGGCCGGTCATCACCGGGTCCATTCCCTTGATGCCCTGCGCCGCGTCGCCATCGGCGATGGCCCCCACTTCGAGCGGGTGCAGCCGGCAGAAGTCGGCGATCTGCTCGAAGGACAGGGCGGTGTTGTCGACCAGCCAGACGGCGGTTGCCTTGGGCATGAGTAGTGCGTTGGCCATGGCATAGAATCCTCTTCTTCGCCCGCCTCCCAGGGGCGGGCGGTGGTCAAAGCCACCAATTTGGGGAAATCACGGGCACATATAGCGACATTTTCCCGCGATCGCAATGCACCCGGAACACTGTCTTTCATCGGCGGCGGGAGGCCGGCCGGCCGCCGTCCACAGCCCCGTCACCGAAGCGTCACGCATCCGTCACGCGCCTGAAATGCTGATCTTTCAAGAAGCCTCATTCCATTCAGGCGAGGGAGACGACGATGAGAAAGTATCTGGTTCCGGGCGCGCTTGCCGCGGCGCTTTCCGCTACAACGGCCATGCCGGCATCGGCCGACATGGCTTTCAACCGCATCGCGACATTTCCGGTGGCCGCGAACCTGCCGGCCGGCAGCGACGCCGCCACCGAGACCTCGTCGGAGATCGTCGCGGCCAGCGAGGATGGAAAGCTGCTGATCTACTCCGACAGCCCGCTGGGCGCGGTCGGGTTCGTGGATATTTCCGATGCACGCTCTCCGAAGGCCGGCGGCATCCTCAAGATCGACGGCGAACCCACTTCCGTGGTGATTTCGGGTGGCAAGGCCATTGCCGGGGTCAACACATCGGCGAGATTCACCGAGCCTTCGGGCAATCTCATGGTCATCGACCTGGAAACCAGGACGGCGGCAGCCTCCTGCGCGCTTGCCGGACAGCCCGATTCCGTGGCCGTCGGCAGGGACGGGAAATATCTGGCCGTCGCCATCGAGAACGAGCGCGACGAGGATTTCAACGACGGCGTCATTCCGCAGATGCCGGCGGGAAACCTGCAGATCTTCGCGTTGGATAATGGCGAGCCCGTTTGCGATACGGTCAAGACGGTCGATCTGACCGGGATCGCAGAGATCGCCGGCGAGGATCCCGAACCCGAATTCGTCGACTTCAACGAGGCCGGCGAGATCGCCGTCACGCTGCAGGAAAACAACCATATCGCCATTGTCTCGGCCGAAAGCGGCAAGATCGTCAGCCACTTCTCCGCGGGCTCGGCAGACATTGCCGGCATCGACCTGTCCGACGACGGCGCGCTCGACTTCACTGAGCAGGCAGGCGGCCTGCGGCGCGAGCCCGACGCGGTGAAGTGGCTCGATGACGGCCGCCTCGTGACCGCCAATGAGGGCGACTACGAAGGCGGCTCGCGCGGCTTCACGATTTTCTCGAAACAGGGCGAGGTGCTGTTCGATTCGGGCGCGGAGCTTGAGCACCGGGCGGCGACGGCCGGCCACTATCCCGACAAGCGCTCCGACGCCAAGGGCGCGGAACCGGAAGGGCTTGAGGTCAAGCGCTTCGGCGACACGCAATATATCTTCGTGGCGCTGGAGCGCGCCTCGCTGATCGCTGTCTACCGCGATACCGGCGATGCGCCGGAATTCGTGCAGGTTCTGCCCTCGGGCATCGGTCCGGAAGGGCTGGTTGCCATCCCCGGCCGCAATCTGCTGGTGACGGCCAATGAGGCGGATCTGGTCGAAGACGGCGGCGCGCGGTCGCATGTGATGGTCTACGCGCTCGGCGAGGGCCGTGCCGCCTATCCGACGATCCGCTCGGTCATGAAGGACGGAGCGCCGATCGGCTGGGGTGCGCTTTCGGGCCTTGCCGCCGATCCTTCGCAGGCCGGCAAACTCTACGCCGTTTCGGATTCCTTCTACCGTTCGCACCCGGCGATTTTCGTCATCGATGCGACCAGCGAACCGGCCGAGATCACCGACCGCATCGTCGTTACGCGGGACGGCGCGCCGGCGCAGAAGCTCGATCTCGAAGGCATCGTGAGCGACGGTGAAGGCGGGTTCTGGCTGGCGTCCGAAGGCCGCAGCGACCGGCTCACGCCGCACGCGCTCTATCGCGTCGACGGCAAGGGCGAGATCCGGCAGGAAGTCGCCCTTCCCGCAGAACTCCTGGCGCAGGAGATCCGCTTCGGCATGGAAGGCGTCACGCTGGTCGGCGAGGGCGACGATCAGATGCTGGTCGTGGCGATGCAGCGCGAATGGAAGGACGATCCGGCCGGCCAGGTGAAGCTCGTGGCCTACAAGCCGGTGAGCGGCGAATGGTCCGCCGTGCGTTATCCGCTCGACAAGGGCGAGGCCGGCTGGGTGGGCCTGTCGGAGATCACCGCCCATGACGGCAAGCTCCATATCGTGGAGCGCGACAACCAGATCGGCGCCGCCGCCAGGATCAAGAGGCTCTACAGCGTCGCGCTGGACGGGTTCGCACCGGCGGCGCTGGGCGGCGAGCTGCCCTTGGTGGAAAAGACGCTGGAGCGCGACCTCATCGAGGATATGCGCCAGGCCACCAACGGCTTCGTGGTCGACAAGATCGAGGGCTTCGCCATCGACGCGGCGGGCAACGCCTTCTTCGTCACCGACAATGACGGCACCGACGATTCCTCTGGCGAGACGATCTTCGTCAATCTGGGGCAGCTGAAGGCGATGAATTGACGTTACGCCGTCCGCCGGCGAAGGGCGCGCTACAACCGGTCGCCCGTCCGCTGATCGACGATATTGAGGAGCGCGCGCTGCGCGCTCCTCCTCATCGGATAGACGTCGAGCATGCGGCGATAGACCTCGAGCGCTTCGTCCTCATGGCCGGTGTGCCGCAGAATGCCGGCCAGCCCGCTCATCGCGCCGAAATGGCGCGGTTCCACCGAAAGCGCCCGCGACAGGTCCGACATCGCGCGGTCGTAGTCGCCCATCATCAGATGGACCAGGGCCCGGCTGTTCCAGCCTTCGACATAGTCGGGATAAAGCACCACGGCCTGGTCGAGGAGATCGAGCGCGACGTGGTATTTTTCTTCGCCGGCGGCCTTTTGAGCCCACTGCAGGAGCAGTTCGGCGGTATCGCCGCCCGCCTCCATCCATTCACGCTCGATGCGCCGGGCGATGCGCCGCGCCGCCACCTCGTTGGTCTCGCGCTTCAACTCGTCGAACAGCTGGTCGACCGCCCCGGTCGCGGGGGCTCCGGTGGCGGCGTTGACCGCCGCTTCCTGGGAAGACGCGGCCGGGGCCCATATCAGGGCCGGCAGAAGGAGCATGGAGCAAGCAAAACGGCGCATGGCACGAGGATACCCGCACCAGCGCTCGGATAAAAGTGAAAACCGCGTGATCGCTGCCGGCCGGGCGGCCGGCGGCAAAGCCTCAGCCCTGGCGGGCCTTGAAGCGCGGATTGGACTTGTTGATGATGTAGACACGGCCCTTGCGGCGAACCAGGCGGTTCTCCCGGTGGCGGGTCTTGAGCGCTTTGAGCGAGTTCTTGATCTTCATTGTTCTTGCCCGTCAATCGGCCGTTCGGCCACAATGGTTCAGGAGCCTCGGCCCCCAATGGAAAGGCGCGCCAATCGGGCGCGCCGCAATTCGAGTGGGCACATAGACGAGGTGACGCCGGCATGTCAAGGTTTGCAGGCACATTGGCACGCCACCGCCGGTCACATTCGGCCGGGCTTTTCAAGAGCGGCGGCATTTCGCATCAGGGAGAATGCGGCGCGGCCCTCAGCCGCGGATCAGCCGCGTGAAGTGGCCCATCTTGCGGTCGGGCCGGCTTTCCGCCTTGCCGTAAAGGTGCACGACCACGTCCTTTTCGGCCAGAAGCTGCGCAGCCTTGTCCTGCTCGTCGCCCAGCAGATTGTGCATTTCGCAGTCCGCCAGGCGCGTGGTGTCGCCGAGCGGCAGGCCGGCGATGGCGCGGATATGCTGCTCGAATTGCGAGCAGGCGCATGCGGCCTCGGTCCAATGGCCCGAATTGTGGACGCGCGGCGCCAGCTCGTTGGCGACGATGGCGCCGTCCTCGAGCACGAAGAACTCGACGCCGATCACGCCGACATAGTCGAGCGTTCGCAGAATCTGGAAGGCGGCGTCCTGCGCGTCGCGGGCGGTCCTGGCCGAGATGCGCGCCGGCACCAGCGTGCGCCGCAATATGCCGCCGCGATGTTCGTTCTCGGCCGGGTCGTAGGCGACCATGGAGCCGTCGGCCCCGCGCGCGGCGATGACGGATATCTCCCGCTCGAACGGCATCAGGCTCTCGAGAAGGAGCGGCACCCCGCCCAGTTCCGCGTGAGCGCCCGCCGTCTCGCGCGAGGTGGCGTTGCGGAAAACGCGCTGGCCCTTCCCGTCATAGCCCATGCGTCTGGTCTTGAGCACGCCGCTGCTGCCGAAATCCTTGAGCGCAAGCGCCAGAGCCTCGTCGCTATCCACAGAAACGAACCGGGCTGTGGATATCCCTGTGGAATTCAGGAATATCTTTTCGGTCAGCCTGTCCTGGGCCGCTTCCAGCGCTTCGGTCGGCGGGAAAAGCGCAACGCGGCCGGCCACCGCCCGGGCGGCCTGGATCGGTATGTTCTCGAACTCGTAGGTGACCACGTCGCTTGCCGCCGTGAGCTGCTCCAGCGCCTCGGCGTCGTTGTATGGCGCGACGATCTGGCTGTTCGTCACCTGCGCTGCCGGGCACTCCGCGTCCGGCTCCAGCACGATGGTGCGGAACCCGAGCCGGGCAGCAGCCATGGCCAGCATCCGCCCGAGCTGGCCGCCGCCGATGATGCCGACGGTCTTTCCCGGCGAAAGCGGCCGCTTCATGCTTCCTCCGCCGGCTTGTGCGCCACCTTTGCGGTCTGCTCGGCCCGCCAGGCGTCCAGCCGCCCGGCAAGGGCCTCGTCGTGCAGCGCCAGAACGGCCGCCGCCAGCAGCGCCGCATTGACCGCGCCGGCCCGGCCGATCGCCAGTGTGCCGACCGGAATGCCGGCGGGCATCTGCACGATGGAAAGAAGCGAATCCTGCCCTGAAAGCGCCCGCGATTCGACCGGGACGCCGAATACCGGCAGCGGGGTCAAAGCCGCGGTCATGCCCGGCAGATGGGCCGCCCCGCCGGCGCCGGCTATGACGACGCGGAATCCGGCATCCTTTGCGCCCTTGGCGAAGGCGTAAAGCCTGTCGGGGGTGCGGTGGGCGGAAACGATCAGCGATTCGTGACCGATGTCCAGCGCCTCCAGCGTCTCGGCGGCATGGCGCATGGTCGCCCAGTCGGACTGGCTGCCCATTATGATGGCGACGTCGGCCCGTTTCCTGTCCATGTCATGTCCTGCCATTCAGCCCGATTCGAGATGGAATGAGGTGCTCTATTCCAAGCCGGCAGGAGCCGCAAGGCGGGCTCAGGCTATAATGTCCGGAATGATCCGGTCTTCCAGCTCTTGCAAACGGTCTTTCAGCGCGAGCTTCTTCTTTTTCATCCGCTGGATCCGCAGCGGGTCGCAGCCGGTCGCGATCATAGCGTCTATGGCCGCGTCGAAGTCGGCATGGTCCTGTTTCAGGCGGGCGAACTCAAGGCGAACATCCGCCTTTTCCTGGTCCGATCCATTCACGATCCGATGTCACTCCGCCGCATATGCACCATCTCCGCGGTTGCTTCGGCCCGTGGCCGAAAGCCGGCGCAGCCGAGTGGCCGCATCCTCTCAAACGGTGCCGCCTACTATCATATTTCAGCCCTTGGCGAAATGCTACCACGAGCCATTCGACAAGCTGCCACAAGGATGGCACACTGTCATCGTACCGTCACGAATAGGGGCGGGTGGCGTTTCACACGGATCACGAGGAACCGAAGGGAGCCTACCATGTCGCTTGAATCCCATCTTGCCGAATTGCAGCGCAAACATGGCGATCTCGAACGCGAAATCAACGATGCATTGTTGCATCCCTCTACCGATGCCCTGGACATTGCCCGGCTGAAAAGACGCAAGCTGGCGATCAAGGATGAAATCCAAAAGATAAGGCTCGCCGAAACGCGGCATTAGAGCGCCGTGCGTCCTTTCGGTCGCACAAAGGACGCTCTAACAGTTTGAATCTACGCATCGTGCTTTCCGAAAATCGATTCCGGTTTTCGGGCCGATGCTGTGGAGCGCCGCGCCTCGATCGATCCCGGCCGCCAGCGGCCGGCCGGGACGGCCAAGGCCATGGCATTTGCCTTCGCGAAGGTGAGCCTCGGTCTTCGGGAGGCGGCTGGCCGCTTCGACGATCAGGAAGAAGCGGTTCCCGGCTCCTCTTCCGAATCGGCGCGCGGATCGAGCATGAGGGCCTGCGGCGTTGCCGCCCGCTCGGCAGGCAGCACGTTGAAGGCCTCTTTCTCCTCGGGCGGAACCGGAGGACGGCGGGAAACGCGCAGCATGGCATAGCCGGCCACGCCCAGATGTGCGGCTGCGGTGACCAGGAAAAGGCTTTCCGGCCGCAGCCCCTGCATGAGGACGCCCGCCAGAACCGGCCCGGCCATGGTGCCGAACCCGTAGAGCAGGAGAAGGCCGCTCGACACCTTCACGAAGTCGGTGGGCGCCGCGTGGTCGTTGGCATGGGCGACGGCCAGCGAGTAGAGGGTGTAGGCCATCAGACCGTAGATCGCTGTCATGATGATGATGACGGCGCCCGAGCGCGGCGCCATCAGGAAGATGGCGATCGCCACCAGCGCCGAGCCGAACGCCGCCCCCGCCATCACATAACGCCTGTCGGTCCGGTCGGAGAGCCGCCCCACCGGCATCTGGCCTGCCGCGCCGGCCAGGACGGCGATGCTCATCATCACGGCGATCTGCAGCGTGGTGATGCCGATCTCCGCACCGTAGACGGCTCCCAGCGTCCCCCATGCTCCATTGGCCACGCCGACCAGCAAACAGGCGATCGCCGCCACCGGCGAGTTCTGGTACAGCCCCTTGACGTCGAGGGACACCTCGGCGAGCGGCGCCGGGGTTACCGCGGACGAGATGGCCGTGGGGATGAGAGCCAGGCAGAACAGGATGCCCGTAAGCATGAACAGGACCGCCGTCGAGACATCGGCGGTGGTGACGACCAGTTGCCCGGCCATCAGGGACGCGTGCGTGACCATCATGTAGAAGCCGAAGACCGTGCCCCGCGATTCATTGGTCGAGCGCTCGTTCAGCCAGCTCTCGATGACCATGAATGCCCCGGCCATGGCGAAGCCCGTGAAGATGCGCAGTATGATCCAGCCGACCGCATCCACCCAGATCCCGGACAACAGCGCGACGATCGCCGCAGTCGCGGCAAAAGCGCTGAAGGCGCGCACGTGGCCGACCCGGCGCACCAGGCGCGGCGCGAGGAAGCAGCCGCCGATGAACCCGACGGCCCAGGCGGTGCCCAGGAGGCCGAGAGAGGCGGTCGAGAACCCTTCGAACTGGCCCCGCAGCGGCAGCAGCAGAGCATGCAGCCCCGAACCCGCCAGCAGAAAGGCAGTCCCCAGCAACAGGGCAATGATGGAGCCGAAGGATGAAAGCATGGATGCCCCTTCTTTAAGATCGGGATGGCCTTCCGCCGGACGTCATCCCGATCTGTCGCCTTGTTGGCATGATTTGCGGCAAGCCGAACCGGCTTCCCGGGATCATGCTCCAATTTGATTGCTGGAGCACGTTGGTTCCCTTGGCGGTCCTGGTCCTGTCAGCCGCCCTTGAACACTGCCTCCGCGGTGGCCTTGGTCGAATCCTTGGCGGCGATCTCCTGCTCGATTCGCGCAATCTCCTTTTGCAGCAGATCGATGCTCCGCCTCAGTTCCTCGACCGACAGCGTCGACAAATCCTGACCGAGCGTGAACTGGGGATTTCCCTTCACCGCGTCTTCGTCTTCAATGCCCATAGCCGATATCCGTTGCCACATGCGATTCGCAGAATACATAAGACAGTGTGCGGCGGGCAGTTCAATGCCCGCCTGTGAAGTTTCCTTCCGCAGTATGAAAGGTTCGTGATCATGGCGCCACTCGGTCTCCCAGGAATGATGACGGCGATTGCCATCACCGAGCATGGCGGGCCGATGGTTCTGAAGCCGCAGATGCGCCCGTTGCCCAAGCCGAAGGAAGGCGAAATCCTTATCGGTGTGCGCGCTGCCGGCGTCAACAGGCCGGACGTGGCCCAGCGCATGGGAACGTATCCGCCGCCGCCGGGCGCGTCCGATCTGCCCGGACTGGAAGTGGCCGGCGAAGTCGTGGCCACGGGCGACGGCGTAAGGCGCTGGCACAGGGGCGACCATGTGACGGCGCTCACGCAGGGCGGCGGCTATGCCGAATACTGCGCCGTGCACGAAACCAACGCGCTGCCCGTTCCGCATGGCTTCACCTTCACCGAGGCGGCAGCCCTGCCCGAAACCTTCTTCACCGTATGGCACAACGTGTTCCAGCGGGGCGCCCTGAAGCCGGGCGAGACGCTGCTGGTCCATGGCGGTTCCTCCGGCATCGGCACCGCCGCGATCCAGCTCGGCGTGGCCTTCGGATCGACCGTGCTGGCGACCGCCGGCACGGAGGCCAAATGCGCGGCCTGCACGGATCTGGGCGCGGCGCGGGCCATCAACTACCGCGACGAGGATTTCGTGGAGATCGTGAAGGAGATGACCGATGGCCGCGGGGCGGACGTCATTCTCGACATGGTCGGCGGTGATTATATCGACCGCAACTATGAGGCGGCGGCGATGGACGGTCGCATCGTCCAGATCGCCTTCCTGGCCGGTGTCAAGGCGACGGCCAATTTCTCGAAGCTGATGAGGAAGCGCCTCACCCACACCGGCTCGACGCTCCGCCCGCGCTCGACCGCCTTCAAGGGGCAGATCGCCACGGAGCTCGAGGCCCATGTCTGGCCGCTTCTGGCCGCCCGCAAGGTCGCTCCCGTCATGGATATGATCTTCCCGCTCAGTGAGGCCTGGCGGGCCCATGAGCGCATGGAGGAAGGCGAGCACATAGGCAAGATCGTGCTGGACGTGGCGTAGGCGCTCCGCCGTCAGCCAGGCCCCCGTGCGTCCGACGGGAGGCACGGGGCTGGAGTGGCCCGCCTGTCTGATTTCACGCCGCTGCCGGCTGGGGACCGGCTTCCGCAGGGCCTAGAGCCCAGGAAAAGTGGAAGCCGGCTTTCCGTCCGGAATTGCGTATGTTCAAATAGTTAGGTCAGTCCGGCGTTTCTGTGAAACGGTGAACTGATCCAGGGTCAGGACCTAGAGCCCGCCCAGCCCGTCCGAATCGATATAGGCGATGCGCAGCATGTTGGTCGCGCCGGGCGTGCGCAGCGGCACCCCTGCCGTGATGATGACCCGGTCGCCCGCCTTCACGAATTGTTCCTCATAGGCAATGCGGCAGGCCCGATCCACCATGTCGTCGAGGTCGCTGGCATCGGGCGAGACCACGCAATGGGTTCCCCACACGAGGCTGAGACGGCGCGCCGTCTCCACCACGGGCGACAGCGCGATGATGGGCACCATCGGCCGCTCGCGCGCCGCGCGCAGCCCGGTCGTGCCGGACGAGGTGTAGGTGATGATGGCCGAGAGCTTGAGCGTTTCGGCGATCTGCCGCGAGGCCAGCGAAATGGCGTCGGCGCCGGTCGGCTGCGGGTCGCTGCGCTGGGCATAGATGATGCCCGGATAGGTGGGATCGCGCTCCACCTGGACGGCGATGGAATCCATCGTCGCGACGGCCTCGACCGGATAGTCCCCGGCGGCCGATTCGGCCGACAGCATGACGGCGTCGGCGCCTTCGAAGACGGCCGTCGCCACGTCCGACACCTCGGCCCGCGTGGGCACCGGAGCCGCGATCATCGATTCCAGCATCTGCGTGGCCACGACAACCGGCTTGCCGGCGCGGCGGCAGGCCCGGATGATCTGCTTCTGGATGCCTGGGACGGCCTCCAGCGGCATTTCGACGCCGAGATCGCCGCGGGCAACCATCAGGGCGTCGGAAAGCTCCAGGATCTCCGGCAGGCGCTTCACGGCCTGCGGCTTTTCGATCTTGGCCATCAGCGCGGCGCGGCCCCGGGCCACCTTGCGCACGTCGGCCAGATCCTGCGGCCGCTGGATGAAGGACAGGCCGATCCAGTCGACTCCCGTCGCCAGCACGGCGTCGAGGTCCTTGCGGTCCTTTTCCGTGAGGGCGCCCAGCGGCAGGTCCGTGTCGGGCAGGCTGACGCCCTTGCGGTCGGAAATCTTGTTGCCGGCCACCACCTTGCAGCGGATCGCCCGGCCGTCGCTGCTCAATGCTTCAAGCTGCAGGCGCCCGTCGTCGATGAGCAGGCGGTGCCCCGGCTCCACGGATTTGAGAATCTCGGGGTGCGGCAGGTGCACGCGGGTGGCATTGCCCGGTTCGGGATTGTCGTCGAAGGTGAATTCCTGGCCGACTTTCAGCGCAACCTGCTTTTCGGCGAATGCGCCCACGCGCAGTTTCGGCCCCTGCAGGTCGGCGAGAATGCCTATCGGCCTGCCCGCTTCCTTCTCGACGGTCCTGATGCGGTCGACGAGGGTGCGCATCAGACCGTGATCGGCATGGCTCATATTGATGCGGAAGACGTCCGCGCCGGCCTTGTGCAGCTTGGCGATCATCTCCGGGCTCGACGAAGCCGGGCCGAGCGTGGCGAGAATCTTGACTTTTCTGCTACGCTTCATGGATCGGGTGTTCCCGTGACGGTGGCCGGACCATCGCCGGCAGTGGGGTCCGGCGTCGGACCGTCGGTCAGCTGCACCATCCAGTTCTCCTGTTCGCCTGTGTCATATTCTTGGAAGCCCGCGCGCTGAAAGCCGCGCGCAAAGCAGTCGGTCACGCCGGCAATCTTGAATTCCTTGTCGGCCACGCACATGTCGATGTCGCCTTCCCAGCGGCCGCCGCGCGCGGCATCCTCGGCGTACAGGTAGTAGTAGCGCGATTCAAGCGGGCCCTCGATGAGCGTCTTGCAGCTCGAAGCGTCGATGTGCCACCAGCCTTCGCTGATCCAGCCGGCGCGGGCGCGGTAGCCGATGGCGACGCCGACAAGATTCTGCGTAGCATTGCATACGCGGAAATCGGCCAGGGCGGGCGTCGAGCCCGCCGCATAAAACCCCGACGCGGCGGCGGCCGCGATGACGGCCTTGCGCCAGCTTATGTTCAAGCTCCCAAACCGCATTTTCAGGTACTGCTTCGACATTTCAGCATGCCATCCTTTTCGGCAATGTGCGTGCCCGTGTCAACGCGCCGCTGCGCTGAACCGTTTAGCGCGCCGGAAGCTCCATGGAGTGCCATGCAGCCATTGACCCTTCGCCGCCATGCGCCGATATGATCGGATGGACACTGTCTTGTTGGAGGCGAGGATCGATGACCCCATTGAGCGAGGAACAAAAGCGCGATCTTGAGGCGGCCGCCTTTCGCCGGTTGGTCTCCCATCTGCGCGAGCGCACGGACGTGCAGAATATCGACCTGATGAATCTGGCGGGATTTTGCCGCAACTGCCTGTCCAACTGGTATCGCGAGGCGGCGGCGGAAGCCGGCATCGCCCTCGACAAGGCGCAGTCGCGCGAGATCGTCTACGGCATGCCCTATGATGAGTGGCGGGACAAATATCAGAGGGAGGCAACTCCCGAACAGGCCGACGCCTTCCGGGAAAATCGCCCCAAAGACCATTGAAACGAGCTGGTTTTGGCCGAATCTCAGCTCATTTCGGCCCGCTTTGACGCCATTTTCGCCGGGAAAAGGCGGTCTCAGCTCATTTTTCTATCGCTTATTCGGGCTTGACCGGGGCGGGCGGCTGATGCATCGAACCGCAGTCCTTTCGCGCGCCCTGAGTCGCGCTTTTCCCACAGATTCCGGAGTTCGCCATGGCCGATGACATCACCAATGAAACCGCCCAAACCGTTGCCGCCGGACAGTTGCGGTCGTTCATCGAGCGCATCGAACGATTGGAAGAGGAAAAGCAGACGATTTCCGAGGATATCAAGGAAATCTACGCCGAAATGAAGGGCACCGGCTTCGATACCAAAGCGGTCCGCACCATCGTGCGCCTGCGCAAGAAGGATCAGGCGGAGCGACAGGAAGAAGAGGCGATGATCGACCTCTACAAGGCCGCGCTGGGGATGGCCTGAGCGGAAACGGGGCCAGGTGGAATTGTCCGGCTGGTGGAGCTGAGGGGAATCGAACCCCTGACCTCATCATTGCGAACGATGCGCTCTCCCATCTGAGCTACAGCCCCGTTCAGCCTGGATGCCGCGCATTTATTGCCAGGGGCCCATCGGTGTCAAGCGTCGCGTTTGCGGGCTTGCCGTCGCGGGCGGCAGTGGCTACATGTCGCGAAACCTTCGTTCCAGACGGCCACGGAGAACCGTATGACCGCGCTCATCCAGACCATCATCATGGCGCTCGACATTTACTGGTGGCTGATCATCGGATCCGCAATCTTTTCATGGCTCTACGCCTTCAATGTGGTCAACCCGAACAACCAGTTCGTGGGCACGATCGGCAATTTCCTGTACAAGGTCACCGAGCCTGCGCTGCGGCCGATCCGCAATGTCATGCCCGATCTCGGCGGCATAGACATCTCGCCGATCATCCTGCTTCTCCTGCTCTTCTTCGTGCGGCAGTTCATCATCACCACGGTGGCGCCGGCCATTCTCTAGAGCAGATCATCGTTTCACTGAAACGCTGATCTGCTCTATCTACTTGTTTTTGCCGCATTTTTGCGACGTCAGGTGATTCCACCTGACTGCAAAATGCTCTAGAGGATGACCGGTTTTCGCGGGTCGTCGTCTTGAACTATCCGCCCGATGGCGCATGATCCCTTCCCGAAGCCGTGTCGCATTTCGCGACCGGCTTCAAACTGCAGACCGCAACAGCGTCTCGGAGGAAGAAATGCGCCTTTTCCTGGCAGGTGTCGTCACAATAGGCATGGCTTTTGCGGCGGGCGCGGAGGAGATCGAAAGCGCCTATACCGACATCAATGCGGAAAACGATTGCACGGTGTTCGCCATGGGCCAGGACGGGGAGGACTGGAGCAATCTCGTCTGCTCCGGATACAAGGGCTATCCGGTCTTCATCTATTACAGCGATGCCCGCGAATCTCTGTTCTACGGTTTTCCGCAGCAGGGCGACCTGGCGCCTGCCTGGGAATCCTTCAGCTCTTTCAACGAGGCAGGCCCGAAGGTCGAATGGCGCATCTCGCGCGACGGCGACCGTTCCGTCCCCTTTGCCACCATCCACCGCTGGTTCGTCTCCGGTCCCGAATCGGTCGACGAGGAGACGGAGGTGCTGGTCGTCGAGAGGGTCGGGCAGATCGGCGAATGGGAGGGGTGCGCCGTCGGCTATGTGGTGGCGACGGGCAATCCCGGCGCCAATGAGAAAGCGCGCCGCATCGCCGACAATCAGGCACGCGATTTCGCCTGCGGCGCCGACCAGCCGGTGATCGACGCCGGCGATGTGCCGGTGCCCGATTTCACGCGCGCCGATAACGGATAGAGCCCGTGCGCCGGATGACGGTTCATTGAGCCGTCATCCTCAAAGCGGAAGGTCAGGCGGCGCCCGGTTTTTTGGCCCGCTCGATGGCCTCGGTGATCAGGCGGCGGGCGTCGGCGGCACCCATCCAGTCGCCGATCTTCACCCACTTGCCGGGCTCCAGATCCTTGTAGTGCTCGAAGAAGTGCTGGATCTGCTGCAGCGTGATCTCCGGCAGGTCCGTGTAGTTCTCGACCTTCTCGTAGCGGCGCGTCAGGTGCGGCGAGGGTACGGCGATGATCTTCTCGTCCTGACCGGAATTATCTTCCATGACCAGCACGCCGATCGGGCGCACATTGATGACGCAGCCGGGGATGAGCTGACGGGTGTTGCAGACCAGGACATCGATCGGGTCCCCGTCGTCGGAAAGGGTGTGCGGCACGAAGCCGTAATTGCCCGGATAGGTCATCGGTGTGTAAAGAAAGCGGTCGACGATCAGCGTCCCGGCTTCCTTGTCCATCTCGTATTTGATCGGCTGGCCGCCGACCGGGACCTCGATGATGACGTTGACGTCTTCAGGGGGATTGTCGCCAATGGAGATGGCTTCGATGCGCATGAAACTTCCCGCGAATGGTTGAAAGCTGGGGGGTGACTACCCGCTCTCGCTCCCGCAGGCAATGCGGCGTTTGGCGCAGGGGTGCATTTTTGGCCGAAGACCGGCCAGAAGACCCGATGCCGTCAGGCCCAGGCGAAGGCGATCTTGCGCAGGGCCTTGCTGTCGAAGACTTCCACGCCTTCGGCAACGTCCCTGCCGCCGGCGCCTTCGTAAAAGGCGAGCGCTCCCTCGTTCTCCTCGAGCGCCCAGACCACCAGCCCGTCGAAACCGTGGCTGCGGAGCATCTCGCGCGCGGCGGAGAAAAGCCGGGTGCCGAGGCCGATGCCCTGATATTCGGGGCTGAGGTAGAGCTCGTAAATCTCGCCCTGCTGCTTGAGCTCGCGCGCCCTGTTGCGGCCCAGAGTCGCGTAGCCGGCGACTTCCCCGCCGATTTCCACGACAAGCACCGTCGCCTTGCGCTTGATGGCGTCGGCCCACCAGCTCGTGCCGCGCCGGCCGACCATCCTGTTGAGCGCCTTGTGGGGGATGATGCCGGCATAGGCGCCACGCCAGGCCCGGTCGTGCACCGATGCAATCGCGTCGGCGTCATGAGGCTCAGCTTTTCTTATGTCGATCGCCAGTGTCTTCATGATTTGTTAACCATAGCGGCGCCGGTGGGGTGGAGGCAAGGAGAAGCGTTCCGCCGGGGTCATTTTTCGGGCGACGGTTTTTCCTCGGTGCCCGTTCAGGCGCATTCTCGATGCAGGTCGCAAGCCCTTCGAAATGCCTGATGCCGCCCCGCGGATCGCGTTCCCGCGCTCCGGCGACAGCGCCGCTCACGCAGTTTCTCAGCGGCGTCGGCAAGTCGCCGCTACAGCTCGACTACATGATCATCGAGTTCGTTGGGCTTTGTCCCGCCGGGCGGGAAGTGGGTGGCAAGCTCCGCCCCGACGAGCCCGATGGCGGCGATAATGCCGTCCGGCAGACGGCCGTTTCGCGCCGCCTCGGTCAGCCGGTCCACGGCTTCGTTCCACCGCTCCTGCGGGACGTGAGCGGCGATGCCCGCATCGGCCACCACTTCAGCGTAGTGTTCGGCCAGGGATATGAAGATGAGCACGCCGGTGCGCTGCCGCGTCGCGTGGATGTTGCGCGCCAGAAATTGCCGCAGGGCATTTTCGTGGGCCCGCCGGTATCGCAGACGAGGCGGCACGAGCAGGAGCCGCAGCCGGGGCGCCGCCAGCAGGATTGCAAGGGAGCTTGCGAGCGCGGCAAGCTGGCCGCCGACCAGCACCGCCGGCCGCAGATCGATCCACCAGTGGTGGGCCAGAAGCGCCAATGGCAGGCTGACGATCAGGATCGGTAGGGCGACGAAGAAGGCGGAAGGGTAGAAATAGTCGTCGCTGCGCCGCGCCAGGACGCAGTAGATTTCGCCGGCGGTTTGCCGCTCGGCCTCGGCGATCGCCGCCGCGATGCGGCCGTGTTCGGCTTCGGGCAATATGTTCATCGTCACCAGCTCCCCGATGCGCCGCCGCCGCCGGACGAACCGCCGCCGCCGGAAAAGCCGCCGCTGCTACTGCCGCTCGACCAGCCGCCGCCCGAGCCGCTGCGCGACCCCCCGCCCGAACTGTATCTGAAGTCCATGCCCAGCCACTTGTAACGGTTGGGGCCGATCTTCCGGCCGAAAAACGGGGGCAGGAGGGCCATCGCAAAACCGCCAAAGAAGATCACGCTCCACACCACCAGAAACAGCACGATCGGCCATACAGGTTCCTCATTATCCTGGGCAAAGCGCCGCGCGCGCGCCTCCAACTCGGCGGCGTTGCCTTCGAGCACCATGATGATGTCGTTGACGGCCTCTTCGATGCCGCCGGAGAAATTTCCGGCGCGGAAGGCGGGAACCATCGTGTTGTCTATGATCAGCTTGGCATGCAGGTCGGTCAGCGTGCCTTCCAGCCCATACCCGATCTCGATGCGCATCTTTCGGTCATCGACCGCCACGAGCAGGAGAACGCCGTTGTCCTCGCCGGCCTGGCCGAGACCCCAGCTACGGAAGAGCCGGTTGGCATAAGGCTCGATGGCTTCCCCGCCGAGGTCATGGATCGTTGCGACGACGATCTGGTCCGACGATCGCTGCTCGAAATCGGCCAGCGTCTGCACCAGCTGCCGTTCGGTCGCGTCGTCGATGATGGCGGCCTGATCGACGACGCGGCCGGTCAGCGCCGGCAGCCCGGCCGCATAGGCGCACAGCGCTGCAGCGAGCAGCAGGGCGAGGCCGGCAAGGGCGCCGCCGGCCCGGTCCAGGAGATGGCGCATGGTGGGCGTTTTCTGGAAAGGGCGCTGCGTGAAACGCAATTGCGATCCTAGCCCCCATTGCCGAAGTCGACCTTCGGCAGGCTCATGCTTTCCTCGGAGACTGTGAAGCTCGGCAAGGGCTCGGCGTCGGTGAACCAGAACTTCGCCCAAAGCATCGTGGGCAGCGTTCTCAGCGACGTGTTGTAGAGGCGCACGGCCTCGATGTAGTCGCGACGGGCAACGGCGATACGGTTCTCCGTGCCCTCGAGCTGGGCTTGTAGCGCCAGGAAGTTGTGGCTGGCCTTGAGGTCGGGGTAGTTTTCGACCACCGCCAGCAGGCGCGAAAGGGCACTGGTCAGCTGCGACTGGCTTTCCTGGAAGGCTCTGAAAGCTTCGGGGTTGTCCAGCATGTCCGGAGAAATCTGCACGCTCGTGGCCCTGGCACGGGCTTCAACCACCGCCTGGAGCACCTCGCGCTCGTGGGAGGCATAGCCCTTCACCGTTTCCACCAGGTTGGGGATGAGGTCGGCGCGGCGCTGGTACTGGTTCAAAACCTCGCTCCAGGCGGCCTTTGCCTGCTCCTCCCGGGTCGGAATGGTGTTGAACCCGCATGCCGAAAGGAGCGGCAAGAGGGCGAGCAGGATGATGGCGCCGCGCATGGAAGGCGCGGGCAGGCGCAATGACTGGATCATAGAAAAGCCCCCGGAGCGTATTCGACCGGGCGGCAGAATAGTGATATTCGCCTGATAATGGAATGGCTGGGAATGGCTGGTGTCTTCCCTGGTATTATTCGGGTGCGCTGCATGGCCGACAAGAAGCCTCGGGACAGGCGGAACGAATCGGAAGGCATCCTGGACAGGGTGAACCGCGAGGTCGAATCGCGTCCGCTGATCGACCGCACAAAGAAGCACTTCAAGGCCGACGACGCGCCCGAAGACGATTGGGCGGAACTGTGGGGGCGCAGGATCGGCCGTGTGCTGTCGGTTGTGCTGGTCATCTTGGTGATCGGCTGGATATTCTCTTTTCTCGCGGAGTCGGGTTCATGATGGACGGCAAGGCGGTCATCGTCATATCGAGCCATGTCGCGCGGGGCGCGGTAGGCAACCGCACCATCGTCTTCGCGCTGGAAAGCTGCGGCCATCCGGTTTGGGCGGTGCCGACAATCGCGCTTCCCTGGCATCCAGGCCATGGGCCGGCCACGCGCATCGTGCCGCCGGCGGAAGAATTTTCCGCCTTCATGGGCGATCTGGAGCGGGCGCCCTGGCTGGGACAGGTCGGCGCGGTCACTTCCGGCTATCTGGGGGAGGCTTCGCAGGCCGACGCCGTTGTCTCGCTCGTCGCGGCGGTCAAGAAGGCCAACCCGCGGGCGTTCTATGTCTGCGACCCGGTGATGGGCGACGCCGAGGGGCAGTATGTCGCGGAGAGCACGGCCGCTGCCGTCCGCGACCGGCTGATGCCGATCGCGGACCTGGCCACGCCCAACCGCTTCGAGCTTTCCTGGATGACCGGGCGAAAACTCGATTCGATCGCCGCCATCCGCGCCGCGGCATCGGACGCCAAGCCGCCGGCGATGCTGGTGACGTCGGCACCCGGGGAGGCGGCGGGCAGCATCGGCAACCTGCTCATGTCTGCCGGCAGCGCACTGCTTGCCGAACATCCCGCTGTCGACAACCCGCCCAAGGGGACGGGCGATCTTGTGGCGGCGCTATACGTGTCGCGGCTGCTCAAGGGCGATGGAGCCGAGGACGCGTTGCGATACGCCACGTCCGGCGTTTTCCAGGCGGTCGAGAGGGCATGCGCGCGCGGCGCCGACGAACTGACGCTGGCCGCCGATATCGACTGTATGATCCGGCCGGCAACTCAGGTCACCTTGCGCCGTCTGCAAGCGGGAATCGCGGCCGCAGGCTGACCGCCTCCCATATTGCCCGGGCAGTCGTTCCGCGCTATTCGGCTCGCCATGACACATTTGCCCGAACGCCTCCTCGCCGGCTACCGCAGCTTCATGGCCTCGCGTTATTCGGCCGAAAGCCAGCGCTACCGGGCACTGGCGCGTGACGGGCAGAAGCCCGAGACCATGGTAGTCGCCTGCTGCGATTCACGGGCCGCGCCCGAAACGATATTCGACGCCGGGCCGGGCGAGCTTTTCGTGGTGCGCAACGTGGCCAATCTGGTGCCGCCCTATGCGCCCGACGGCCGGCACCACGGTACGTCGGCTGCGCTGGAGTTTGCGGTGCAAAGCCTGAAGGTGAAGAGCATCGTGATCATGGGCCACGGCCGCTGCGGCGGCATCGGAGCGGCGCTGAACCCTACCGCCGAGCCGCTCTCGCCCGGTGATTTCATCGGCAAATGGATGGGGCTGGTCGCCCCGGCGGCGGCGGCGCTTGCCGGCAACAGCATGACCGCGGCCGAACGCCAGACGGCGCTGGAGCGCATTTCCGTCCGCTATCAGGTGGAGAACCTGCGCAGCTTCCCATGCGTGAAGATATTGGAGGACAAGGGCCGGCTGTCGCTTCACGGCGCCTGGTTCGACATCGAACGCGGCGAATTGTGGGTGATGGACCCCAAGACCGGCGATTTCGAGCGGCCTTTGCTGGACTGAGTCAGGCCGGGTTCTCCGGCACATGACGCACGGCGGTGGCGAGCGCCGGCTCCGGCAGGCGCCGCCATAGCAGCCATGCCGCGATGGCGATGGCGCCCATGGCTGGAATGATCGTGCCCATCGCGAAGACCGGGTCGCCGAGGAGCGCGGCGATGGAGCCGCCCAGCAGCCCGCTGCCCATCTGCATGAAGCCCATCAGCGACGAAGCCGACCCTGCGATGCGGGGGAAGGGGGCGAGCGAGGCCGTCATCATGGCGGGCATGACGAAGGCGATGCCGAACGCATAGCAGGCGACCGGGCCCATGACGCTCAGGAATGTCGGCGGCGCGGCGTTCAGGAACCAGGCGATGAGGACGCTGCCCACGGCGATGAAGCCGAGGCCGAAAGGCACCAGCCGGGGCGCCTTGGTGCGGCTGAGCAGGGAGCGCACCGACAGCGATCCCATGAAGAAGAAGCCCGACTGCATCAGCATGCCGACGCCGAACTCGGCCGGCGAGAGGCCGACCCGGCCCATGAGGATGAACGGCAGCACCGTCGCCTGGGTATAGAGGGCGCCGACCGTGCCGGCCACGACGAGGCTGGACATCAGGAAATAGGGGCTTGCAAGGAGCAGGCCGTAGGAATGGACAAGGCCGGCGGGGGAGATGCGGGAAAGATCGCGTACGACGGTTTCGCGCATCGCGAAATGGACCACGAGGACGATGCCGGCGCCCGCCGCCAGCATGACCAGGAAGATGGCGTGCCAGCCGAACAGCTCCATGGTGAGCCCGCCGAGGGTGGGCGCAAGGGCGGGGCCCATGGCGAGGATGATACCCATCAGGTTCATGATCCGCGCTGACTGGTCCTGGGTGAACAGGTCGCGCACGAGCGCGCGCGAGACGGCAACGCCCACCGCCGCGCCGACGCCCTGCAGAAAGCGCGCGGCGATCAGCCATTCGATGCTCGGCGCCATGACGGCGATGAGGCTCGCCACCGCATAGATGCCCATGAAGGCGAAGGTGACGGGCTTGCGGCCGAGGCCGTCCGAGAGCGGGCCGCAGATGAGCTGGGCGATGGCGAAGCCGGCGAAATAGAGCGACAGCGTCATCTTCACCGCCGCTTCGGTGGTGCCGAAGGCGCTGACGATCTCGGGCATCGCCGGCGTGTAGAGCGCCATTGAGACGGGGCCGACGGCGACCAGCATGGCGCCGATCAGGCTCACGCGGCGTTCGCTCATGATTGGCGCCGCCGCCGCTTGCCGATGCTTCATGGGATCCTGCTTTCGCCGTTTCAGGCGCGTTTGCCAGTTGGAGCGCGGTGTCGGGAGGCTCCAGCTCCCTTTGTCTATGCGTCGCGATTTCCGAAGATGGGGTCCAGTTTTCCGGCCGGTGCCGCAGCTTCCTCCGGAGCAGGGGGACCAAAATTGCTGCGGATGCGTTTGAGGGTTTGCTGCAGGGCTTCCCATTCCTCGTCGCTCATGGAGCCGCGCGCCTTCAGGCGCACTTCCTTGCCGAGCGATACGATCGCTTCCAGAACGGCCGTCGATTTGTCCGTGAGACGTATCAGCTTCGCCCTGCGGTCGGTCTCGTCGGCAAGCCGCTCGACGAGACCTTGCCGCTCCAGCCGCTCGAGATAGGCGCTGAGCGTCATGGCTTCGAGGCCCATGCGCTCGGCAAGGACGTTCTGGCGGACTTCGCCGGCGCGCGCGGCATGGACCAGCGTCCGCGCCTCGCCGGGCGTGATGCCGATGCCGGCGGCGGCGATCCGCTGGTCCATATCGCTCCTGATGAGCCGATAGAGATCGAAAATGAGAAAGCCGAAGGCTTCGGGATCGAAGGTGCCGGCCATGGATGTCCTAAATTAGTAAGCAATGTTTACTAGGTCGATTGTCCGGTGCGCAGCGTGCGCTGTCAAGTGTTGCGGCCGCGATGGCCGAAGCCTACATGACCTCTAGCTCATTCTTTCCCGATCCAGGCAGTCCGCCGGCTCTTCCACGAGGATTTCGATGAACCACGACGTATTTCCACCCGAACGATCGCCCCTGGCCGATTGGAATGGGCGCATTGGGCTACCGGAGTTCGCGCGCATCGAGGATGATGCCTTCGAACAAGGCTTCGAAGCCGGGTTCGCGGCTCACAACGCCGAGATCGACGCCATCGCGGGCAATCCCGAGACACCTTCCGTCGAGAATACGCTGATGGCGCTGGAACTTGCCGGCAAGACGCTGGAACGGGTCTCGGCGATCTTCTGGTGCAAGGCGGGGGCGCACACCAACGAGACGATCCAGCGGCTGGAGCGGGAAATCTCGCCGCGCATGGCCCGCCACTATTCGGCGATCGCCATGAACGAGGCTCTTTTCGAGCGGGTCGACAGGCTCTACCGGGAACGGGATGCGCTGAACCTCGATCCGGAGACGGCGCGGGTGCTGGAGAAATGCTGGAAGGCGTTCGTGCGCGGCGGCGCACGGCTGGATGGGGCGGGCAAGAAGCGGCTTGCCGAGATCAACGAGGCGCTTGCCGGGTTGGGCGCGAAGTTCGGGCAGAACGTGCTGGCCGACGAGAGCAAATGGGCACTGTTCCTCGGCGAAGACGATCTGGCGGGACTGCCGCAGGCCCTGCGCAGCGCCATGGCCGAGGCGGCGGAAAGCCGGGGCGAGGCGGGGCGTTTTGCCGTCACGCTTTCGCGTTCCATCGCCGAGCCGTTTCTTACCTATTCGCGGCGCCGCGACCTGCGTGAAACCGTGCTCAAGGCGTTCGTTTCGCGCGGCGCCAATGGCGGAGAGACCGACAATGCGGAGATCGTGCGCGAGACGCTGCGGCTGCGCGCGGAAAAGGCCCGCCTGCTCGGCTACGAGACCTTTGCCGCCTATAAGCTCGACGACACCATGGCCAAGACGCCCGAACGGGTGATGGCGCTTTTGGAGCCGGTGTGGAACAAGGCGCGGGAAAAGGCGGCGGCAGACGCGAAGGAACTGCAGCGGCTGGCCACTGCGGCCGGCGACAACCACGCCATCGCACCGTGGGACTGGCGCTTTTACGCCGAAAGATTGCGCTCCGAGCGTTTCGCCTTCGATGAGGGCGCGCTGGAGCCCTATCTGGCGCTGGATAATGTGATCGCGGCGGCCTTCGATGTGGCGGGCCGGCTGTTCGGCCTCACCTTCGAGGAGATCGAGGGCGTGCCGGCCTGGCACGAGGATGTGCGCGTCTTCCTGGTGAGGAACGCCGACGGCACCGAGCGCGGCGTGTTTCTCGCCGATTATTTCAACCGCCCCTCCAAGCGTTCGGGCGCGTGGATGAGCCGGCTGCAGACGGCGCACAAGCTTGGCGGCGGCCAAAGGCCGATCATCTACAATGTCATGAATTTCGCCAAGCCGCCCAAGGGCAGGCCGGCGCTGCTGTCACCGGACGACGCGCGCACCCTGTTTCACGAGTTCGGCCATGCGCTGCACGGACTTTTGAGCGAGGCGACATGGCCTTCGGTCTCCGGCACGGCGGTCTCGCGCGACTTCGTCGAGCTTCCCTCGCAGCTCTACGAGCACTGGTTCACCGTGCCCGAGGTGCTGTCGAAACATGCCCGCCATGTGGAGACGGGCGAGCCCATGCCGATGGAGCTCGTCAACAAGATGCGGGCCGCGCGCAATTTCAACGCCGGCTTTGCGACGACCGAGTTCACCGCCTCGGCGCTGGTCGACATGGCCTTCCATGCGGCGGCCGAGGCGCCGGAAGACCCGCTTGCCTTGGAGGCGGCGGAGCTGGAACGGCTGGGCGCCCCCGCCGCCATTCCCATGCGCCACCGCACGCCGCATTTCCTGCACGCGTTTTCCGGCGATGGCTATTCGGCGGGCTATTATTCCTACATGTGGTCGGAAGTGCTCGATGCAGACGCCTTCCGCGCCTTCGAGGAAGCGGGCGATCCCTTCGATGCGGAAACCGCCGCCAAGCTGCTGAAGCATGTTTATGCGGCGGGCGACACGGCAGACCCGGAAGCGCTCTACAAGGCGTTCCGCGGGAGGATGCCGAGCCCCGAGGCGATGATGGAGAAGAAGGGGCTGGCTTGAAGCCAACGCGGGCAGAAGTCCCGGCGAGCGGCCCCGGGACCTGCATCGCCGTGCCGGTCCATCGGGCGCTTGACACACACATATCCCGTCGGTTATTGGTTTGATCAATAGCCAGCGAGTTATATATCCTCATGCCGCAACCCCACGACATCCTTTTCAAGACGCTCGCCGATCCGACGCGGCGGGCGATTTTCGAGCGGCTGTGCCGTGACGGCGATCAGACGGTGGGGGCCCTGACGGCTCAGGCCGGCGTCTCGCAGCCGGCCGTCTCGAAGCATCTGGGTGTCCTGAAAAGGGCAGGGCTGGTGCGCGACCGCCATGAAGGACGACAGACGCACTACAGCGCGCAGCTGGACGCGCTTTCCCCGCTGGTCGACTGGACAAACCAGATGGGCCGGTTCTGGCAAAGCCGGTTCGACGATCTCGAAGATCTGCTCCAAAGGATGGACCAATGACCGATGCCGCGGCCGAAACGCTCTCCGTCGTTGTCGAACGGGAAGTACCCCATCCGCCGGAAAAGATCTGGCGCGCGCTCACCCAGCCGCACCTGATGGAGGAATGGCTGATGAAGAACGATTTCAAGCCGGATGTAGGCCACAGGTTCCAACTCAGCGCGGACTGGGGTTCCGTGGACGGGCGGGTCCAGACAGCCGAGCCGAACAAGACACTGTCCTACACGTGGGATACCAAGGCTCTCAGAAGCGTCATCACATGGACCCTCACGCCGACGAGCACGGGGACCCGGCTGCGCATGGAGCAAAGGGGCTTCAGGCCGGATCAGCAGCCATACTACCGGGGCGCCAAGGCCGGTTGGCCGAGATTCTTCGCGGCCCTGGAGCAGGTTCTGGAGCGCATGGACTGACATCCGCCCGCACGGCGCGGGGCAGGCGTCGATGGCGCAGCACCGGCTTGGATCATGACGATGAGTGCTTGAATCGTCATCTGACCCCGGGAACAAGAGGAACGGAAAGAGGGAACTTCATGAGCACCAGCGGGCCTCGACAGGAGAAAACTCCGTCCCAGATGATAGACGAGAGGATCCGGGAGTTGGGCGACTGGCGGGGAGAGATGCTCTCCCGGCTCCGCGCCCTCATCAAGCAGGCCGATCCCGAGGTGGTCGAGGAGTGGAAGTGGAGAGGGGTGCCGGTGTGGTATCATGACGGAATGATCTGCACCGGCGAGACCTACAAGAAGGCCGTGAAGATGACCTTTGCCAAGGGGGCCGCGCTTGAGGATCCTTCCGGCCTCTTCAATGCAAGTCTCGAGGGCAACACCAGGCGGGCGATCGACTTGCACGAAGGAGACGAGATCGACGAGGAGGCGTTGAAGGCTCTTGTCCGGGCGGCCGTGGCGCTGAACGCCGCGTAGAAGGCCGTGCGTTTATCCAGACGCACGAAGGGCGCTCGATCCGCTTCGATTCGATTTCGAAGGAGGCACCATTGAACTGGAACAGATGGATCCGGCAGATCCACCGCTGGGTGGCTATTGCCTTTACGTTGGCCGTCACCGCCAACTTCGTTGCCATGGGGCTCGGGGAACCTCCCCCCTGGCTGGTCTATTCGCCGCTGCCTCCGCTCTTCGTGCTCCTGTTCACGGGCCTTTACATGTTCGTGCTGCCGTATGCCGCCAAGCGGCGCAGCGGAGGACGAGCCACAGGAGAGGCGCGAACACGATGAACGACAAGGAGGCACCCAGGAAGCGGGCGAAGGCGACAAAGCCCGCCACCAAATCGGAACCCGGCAAGCCCGTCCTCCTCTCGGGCGGCAATCCCCAGATCGCGAAGGGCTATGGCGATGCCCCCGTGCAGGCCTATATCGCGGCGATGCCGGGCTGGAAAAGCGATGTCGGGCGCCGCCTCGACGCAATCATCACGCGCACCGTTCCCGGCGTGAGCAAGGCGGTCAAATGGAACTCACCCTTCTATGGCATTGAAGACGAGGGCTGGTTCCTCAGCTTTCACTGCTTCACGAAGTATATCAAGGTGACCTTCTTCCGCGGCACGTCGCTGCGGCCTGTGCCGCCCGGAAAGTCCAAACACCCGGAAGTGCGCTATCTCGACATTTACGAGGGTCAGCTCGACGAAGAGCAGTTCGCCGATTGGGTGAAGCAAGCCAGCCAGCTGCCGGGCGAACGAATGTGACGGTCGCCGGCGCCACCTTTGGCACGGCAATCGCCCTCCGTCACGCAAGTTTCAAAAGCCTGTCACGCAACCGATAATCGCCTGCCACAGTGGCCAACGACATTGCATCCCTCGCCACCAGATCATGAGGGAGACTGTCATGAAGCCTTTTGCAGTGCGTACCCGCCGCCAATTCCTGACGAGCGGCAGCGCCGCCGTTCTTTCGGTCGCCGCCGGCCTTGCCATGCCGGCCATCTCGCGTGCGTCATCACGCCCGCAGTTCACACACGGCGTCCAGTCGGGCGACGTGGACACCAGTTCCGGCATGATCTGGACGCGGACGGACAGGCCGGCGCGGGTGCAGTTCGAGGTGGCGACGACCGAGAGCTTGGCGGACGCGCGCAGGCTGCCACCGCTCGACGCGCTGCCGGAGAGCGATTTCGCGGTCAAGCGGCTCCTGACCGAGCTGACCCCCGACCAGGAGGTTTTCTATCGCATGACGGCCTACGACCTCAGCGACGTCAATGCGGGTTCCGAGCCTATTATCGGCCGGTTCAGGACGGCGCCGGCGGGCCGACGCAATATCCGTTTCGCCTGGTCGGGGGATACGGCCGGCCAGGGCTGGGGCATCGACGAGACGGGGATGAAGACCTATGCCACGATGGCCGGGCATCAGCCGGATTTCTTCCTGCATTCGGGCGACACGATCTATGCGGATGGCCCCATGGAAGACGAGGTGAGGCTGAAGGACGGCAGCGTGTGGAAGAACGCCGTCCTCATCGACGAGAAGCGCAAGGTGGCCGAGACGCTGGACGAGTTTCGCGGCCAGTGGAAATACAACATGATGGACGAGCATGTGCGCGCGCTGAATGCCGTGTGCCCGACCTTGTTCCAGTGGGACGACCACGAGGTGGTCAACAACTGGTCGGCTTCCAAGGATCTTTCGCAGGATGACCGCTATACGGAGAAATCCGTACCGCTGCTGACGGCCCGCGCGGCGCGCGCCTTCCACGAGATGACGCCGATCCGCTTCACGCCGGCCGAGCCCGGCCGCGTCTACCGCAAGATCTCCTACGGGCCGCTGCTCGATGTCTTCTTCCTCGATCTGCGCTCCTATCGCGGCGCGAATACCGATACGCCGCAGCGGGAAATGAGCGAGGAAGCCCGCATCATAGGCGAGGAGCAGGTGAAGTGGCTGAAGCGGGAGCTGGCCAATTCCCGGGCAACCTGGAAGGTTATCGCTTCGGACATGCCGATAGGCCTCGTGGTGCCGGACGGCGACAGGATCGAAGGCATCGCCGACCGCGGCGCCGGCCAGCCCGGCGGGCGGGAGATTGAAATCGCCGACCTTCTTCGCTACATAAAGAACGCGGGCATCGACAACACAGTCTGGTTCACGGCCGACGTTCACTACACGGCGGCGCACTACTACAATCCCGACAAAGCGGCCTTCCAGGACTTCAAGCCTTTCTGGGAGTTCGTTTCGGGCCCGCTGCACGCCGGCACCTTCGGCCCCAACGACCTCGACGGCACTTTCGGGCCCGAACTGAAATATGTGAAGGCGCCGAGCGAGGAGCAGGGCGCGAACCTGCCGCCATCGGCCGGTTTCCAATTCTTCGGGCTGGCCGACATCGAAGCGAACAGCGAGCAGATGACGGTGCGGCTGATGGATCGCGACAACAATGAGCTCTATAAGGTAACCCTCGATCCGGTGCGCTCGGCTTAAGCCACCGTTCGACCATCCCGCTGCGGCAAGCGTCCGCCTCGCCGCAGCGGAATTCCAAACAACCGCTAAGCCCTTTCGCATCTGCGAAAAAAGCTGTATGAGCGCGGCCAACGAAACTTGGCCGCGTTTTGTTCGCTGGCCAGCCTGATTCCAAAGAGAACCTATGAACCTGCGCAATATTGCGATCATCGCCCACGTTGACCATGGGAAGACCACGCTCGTCGACGAGCTGATGAAACAGTCCGGCTCGTTCCGCGAGAACCAGCGCGTCGCCGAACGCGCCATGGATTCGACCGATCTGGAAAAGGAACGCGGCATCACCATTCTGGCCAAGGCGACCTCGGTCGACTGGAAGGATACCCGCATCAACATCGTCGATACGCCCGGCCACGCCGATTTTGGCGGCGAGGTGGAGCGCATCCTGTCGATGGTGGATAGCGCCATCGTGCTGGTCGATGCCGCCGAAGGCCCCATGCCGCAGACGAAATTCGTCGTCGGCAAGGCGCTGAAGGTCGGGCTGAAGCCCATCGTCGTCATAAACAAGATCGACCGCCCCGACGCGCGCCATGTCGAGGTGGTCAACGAGGTGTTCGACCTTTTCGCCGCGCTGGACGCGACCGACGAGCAGCTCGATTTCCCGATCCTCTACGGCTCCGGCCGGGACGGCTGGGTTTCGGAAAATCCCGAGGGGCCGAAGGACCAGGGCCTGGCGCCGCTGTTCGATCTGGTGATCAAGCATGTGCCGGCGCCGACGGTCCATCCCGGCCCGTTCCGCATGATCGGCACGATCCTGGAAGCCAATCCGTTTCTCGGGCGGATCATCACGGGCCGCGTCGAATCCGGCTCCGTCAAGCCGAACCAGGCGGTGAAGGTGCTGCATCATGACGGCACGCTGCTGGAGACCGGCCGCGTTTCGAAGATCCTGGCCTTCCGCGGACTGGAGCGTCAGCCGATCGACGAGGCGCAGGCGGGCGACATCGTCGCCATTGCCGGCCTTTCGAAGGGCACGGTCGCCGACACGTTCTGCGATCCGTCGGTGAGCGAGCCGCTCAGCGCGCAGCCGATCGATCCGCCGACGGTGACCATGTCCTTCATCGTCAACGATTCGCCGCTGGCCGGTACCGAGGGCGACAAGGTGACGAGCCGCGTCATCCGCGACCGTCTCCTGAAGGAGGCCGAGGGCAATGTCGCGCTGAAGATCGAGGAAGCCGACGACAAGGATTCCTTCTACGTCTCGGGCCGCGGCGAGTTGCAACTGGCGGTGCTGATCGAGACGATGCGGCGCGAGGGCTTCGAACTGGCCGTTTCGCGCCCGCGCGTGGTCATGCACAAGGATGACAGCGGCCAGCTTCTGGAGCCCATCGAGGAAGTGGTCATCGACGTCGACGAAGAGCATGCGGGCGTCGTCGTGCAGAAGATGTCGGAGCGCAAGGCCGAGATGGTGGAGCTGAAGCCTTCGGGCGGCAACCGCCAGAGGCTGGTCTTCCATGCGCCGACGCGTGGCCTGATCGGCTATCAGTCGGAGCTTCTGACCGATACGCGCGGCACGGCGGTGATGAACCGCCTGTTCCACGAGTACCAGCCCTACAAGGGCGAATTGCCGGGCCGGGTGAACGGCGTGCTGATTTCAAACGACAGCGGCGAGGCGGTCGCCTACGCGCTGTTCAACCTGGAAGACCGCGGGCCGATGGTCATCGACGCCGGCACCAAGGTCTATCAGGGTATGATCATCGGCATCCACTCCCGCGACAACGACCTGGAAGTGAACGTGCTCAAGGGCAAGAAGCTGACCAACGTCCGGGCTTCGGGCAAGGACGACGCCGTCAAGCTCACCCCGCCGATCCGCATGACGCTGGAGCGGGCGCTTTCGTGGATCCAGGACGACGAGCTGGTGGAGGTGACGCCCAAGTCCATCCGCCTGCGCAAGCTCTATCTCGATCCGAACGAGCGCAAGCGCTTCGAAAAGCAGCGGGCGGGGGCCGCGTAAGCGGAACAGAAACGCCGCCGGCTTGACAGTGTGCAGCCATCAGGCACACTGCCGCCTCCCTGGGCCGTGACGACCTTCATCGAATCGTCGTCACGACCCGGGTCCCAGTTTTGGCATGATCTTTCACGAAAACCGGAATACACTTTTCGGGATCATGTTTTGATGCGGAGGCGGCCCGTTGGACCCGGCATTCCTGCTTACGGCCCTGGTGGTCGTGCTCATTCCCGGGACAGGCGTGATCTATACGCTTGCCATCGCACTGGGGCGCGGCGGCGGGGCTTCGGTTTCGGCGGCCTTCGGCTGCACGCTCGGCATCCTGCCGCACATAGCGGCGGCGATCCTCGGCCTTGCGGCGCTGTTGCATGCCAGCGCCGTGCTCTTCCAGGCGGTCAAGTTCGCCGGCGTGCTCTACCTACTATGGATGGCCTGGGGCGCACTCAGGGAAAAGGGCCTCCTCGAGGCTGCGCCGGACCGCGCGCAGGTGCCGCACTGGAAGATCATCCGCCGCGGCTTCCTGATCAATATCCTCAATCCCAAGCTGTCGATCTTCTTCCTGGCCTTCCTGCCGCAGTTCGTGCCGGTAGACGCGGCCGTTCCGGCCGTCGCCATGGGCTGGCTCGGCTTCGTCTTCATGGCGATGACATTCGTCATCTTCATCGCCTACGGGCAGATGGCAGCTCTCGTGCGCGGCAGGGTGCTGAGCAGCCCGGCCGTCATGAAGTGGCTGCGCCGCAGCTTCGCCGCCGCCTTCGCGGCGCTCGGGCTCAGACTGGCGTTCTCGGCGCGGTGAACGGGAGGCGAGGGTAACCGTTCCATAGCGCCCGACTAACGCTCGATCCATTCGATCCAGCGGCCATGATAGTTGCAGTGGGCAAGGTCGCGCGCTGCGCCGCCCGGCCAAAGGTTCAAGCGCAGCGTGGCATAGGGAGCGCCGCTGGCAACGGGCTCCATGCGCAGCCAAGCAATGGGTGCCGCGCCAGGGAGGTTTCCCGCGGTGTCGAGGCATTTCTCGATGCGCCTCTGCGTGGCTTCAGGCACATATTGCCACATGATCGAATGGAAAAGCACGAAGGCCGATGAAGGGTCGCGCCGGGCGAGCATCTTCTCGACGAAATCCGCAGCGTCCGAAGTTTCCACGGGCGGCGGATCCTGGGTGGCCAGCGCCAAAGCGGCGTCAAGGCGGTCAAGCCGCTCCGTCTGATCGGCCCAGATATAGGATCTGAGGCGCAGGCGCTCCTCCGCGTCCGCAATATCGATCGGCGCCGTATCGCAGCCGCGACGATCCGAGATGTCGAGAAAGCCTCCGAGCGGGGGGCCTTTTCCTCGTATCTCGGGCGCAAGCCTCACCGGCGCGGCTTCGTCGCCCCAGCACGTCTTGCCGTAGCGGTAGTGAAAGCGGTCGAGCATCAGGTTAAGGCCGGCGCTCGCCCCGATCTCGCACAGCTGGATCGGCATGGCCGTTTCCCGCCCGACCGCCAGCAGGCCCGGCAACAGCATGGCCGAGCGGCCGATCTCATTAGTCTGCGGCGGCCTTTTTAGAAACTCGACCAGAAAGGCGAGCTCATTGAGGGTGGCGGCGACGATGGCACGGGCCAACTCTTCGTCGTTGGTCACATTGGGCGGATAGCTCGCGGCCAGTGCGGGAGCCCGGTCCGAAAGTACGAGCGCATGCAATCCGCCGCAGAAACGCAGTGCGAGAGCATCGGCCCCGGCGTTCCCGCCCCACCCGGTCACGATGCCGCCCACCTCCGCCGTCTGATCCAGCAAGGAGGGCAGAAGCCTGCACAGGCGCGCCGTGAAAGGCGATCCGAGTTCATCACAGGCCTTGGCCTGCCTCAGGAAGTGTTGGCGGATACTCATCCGTTCCCTCATGCGCGGCGCAGCATATCCGGCGCGGGGGCGAGGGACAATCTGCCTGGTTCTGCGCAGTTTCCGGACGAAGACCGGTTCCCACTTTTCCAGGACCTGCGCTACAGCATCGGCCCGGAAATCGGAATCGATTTTCGGAAAGCACGATGCGTAGATTCAAAGTGTCAGAGCGTCCTTCGTGCGTCCAAATGGACAACCTCATGAAAGCTCACATCTAGGCCGGCGCGTCCTTGAGCGCCTTGTCGATCTCCGGCATCAGCTCGCGTTGGATGCTCTGCGGCGTGAAGGGGCCTACGTGCTTATAGCGGATGGTGCCGTCGGGGCCGACGAGGAAGGTTTCGGGCACGCCGTAGACGCCCCATTCGATGGCGGCGCGGCCGTTGCGGTCGACGCCTATCGCCTCATATGGATTGCCGAGTTCGCCCAGGAAGCGGCGGGCATTCTCGGGTCTGTCCTTGTAGTTCAGGCCCACGAGCCGGACCCTGTCGTCCCTGGCAAGTTCCATGAGCAGCGGGTGTTCCTGTCGGCAGGGACCGCACCAGGAGCCCCACACATTGACCAGGGACACCTTGCCCAGGAAGTCGGCCGGCTCCAGGCCGGGCAGGGCCAGGCCTTCCAGGGGCGGCAGGCTCGTCTGCGGGGCTTGCTCGCCGATCAGTGCGGAAGGCACCACGGCGGTGTCGCGGCCGGAAAGGAGCTGCATCAGGAAGACGGCCGACAACGCCAGAAAGGCCAACAGCGGCAGGATCACGAAGATCCTGCGCAGCGGATGGCCCGCCTCCGTCCGTTCCTTGCCCGACACTGCTTTGCCGTGCCCCCTCGGTGCTTCGCTCACGACCCGGCATCCGTGCGTTGGGCGCGGCGGCGTATGCCGCGCGCTTCCAGTTCCTTCAGCTCGCGCCTGCGGGCGCGCTGATCGAGCAGGATCCACAGCGCCAGCCCGGCAATAGCGAGCGCGGAGCCGAGATATGCGGCGGTGACATAGGCGAGATGGCTCATCCGGCGCGTGCCCCGGCTGGCCGCAGATCTGCCGCGCGGGCGGAAAGCCGGCGCATGGCCGCAACGCGGCGGCGCCAGATTTCGGCGCGCATGCCCATGAGATGCAGCGTCAGGAAAAGCAGCGTGAAACCGAGGGCGCAGACGAGGAGCGGCCATAGAAGGCTGGCGTGGATCGTCGGCCCGTCGAGGCGGAACACGGAGGCCGGCTGGTGCAGCGTGTTCCACCAATCGACCGAAAACTTGATGATCGGGATATTGATGAAGCCGACCAGCGTGAGGATCGCGGCCGCGCGGGCGGAACGGGCCGGATCGTCCATGGCGCGAGTCAGCGCGACGATGCCGAGATACATCAGGAAAAGCACAAAGACCGACGTCAGCCGCGCATCCCACACCCACCATGTGCCCCACATGGGCTTGCCCCAGACGGAGCCGGTGAACAGCGCCAGCGCGGTGAAGACGGCGCCGATGGGCGCGGCCGCTTTCAGCGAGACGTCGGCCAGCGGGTGCTTCCACACGAGGGTCCCGAGCGCCGAGGCCGCCATCAGCGAATAGCAGAGCATGGCGATCCACGCGAACGGGACATGGATGTACATGATGCGAACCGTGATGCCCTGCTGATAATCCTCGGGCGCGGCAAAAGCGAGATAGAGTCCGACGGCCAGTATCCCCAGCGAAACGGCGCCCAGCCATGGCACCAGACGGTCGGCCAGCGACAGAAAGCGGGTGGGATTGGCCAGCGCCGTCAGGCTTGAAGGTTTCGGGGGCTCGTTCATGACCGGTAGATAGCGCTGCTTGGCCTCGTTCGCAATTCGTCCTGTTGCCGCAAAGTGCCGCTCCGCCCCGTCAGTCGCCGCTCCAGCGCAGGGCCAAGGCGGCGGCCAGGGGGCCGATTACGCCAAAGAAGAGCGTAAGCGCGGCGAGAATGAGGAAGGCCGGCAGAAAAGGGTCCGGATCGGCAACGGCCCCGCGCACGGCCGACACGCCGAAAATCAGCACCGGTACCGTCAGCGGCAGGACCAGCACCGAGACCAGGAGGCCGCCGCGCGGGAGCGAGACGGCGAGCGCCGCACCGACGGCGCCGATGAAGGGAATGGCCGGCGTGCCCACCAGAAGGGTCAGCGTGGCGGCCCCTATTCCGAGCGGCGGGACATTCATGAAAAGGCCGAGCAATGGAGAGACGGCGACCAGCGGCAATATATTGGCCGTCCAGTGGGCCAGGCATTTGACGAAGACGGTGACTGCAAGCATGTGGCGGCGGTCCGACGCAATGAGCAGGTCGAGCGAGCCGTCCTCGCGGTCGGCCTGGAACAGGCGCTCGAGGCCGAGCAGGCTTGCCAGCAGCGCGCCGATCCACAGGATCGCCGGGCCGATCCGCGCCAGAAGGTTGAGATCGGGGCCGATGCCGAAGGGGATGACGGCGATGACGGCGAGGAAGAACAGGATGCCGGTCAGGGCACCGCTTCCGGCGCGTACGCCGAGGCGCGTTTCGCGAAGGTAGAGGGCTAGCATGGGGCGGGGCATCCCTTGCTCCGGGAATGTCGGTGCCCCTTCGCACCCCCCTCTGCCCTACCGGGCATCTCCCCCTCAAGGGGGGAGATTACGCCGACCGCATGCTCCGGCGCCTCTTTTGCGACGTCGGAGATTGGCGAAAGCAGGGGTGGCAGCTGATCTACCCCCTTGAGGGGGAGATGCCCGGCCCATTCGACGAGCCCAGGATAGAGGGGGGCGTGAGAGGCGCAGGTAATAATCATGCCCGCACCTCCCCCATCTTCAACTCCCCCGCAGCCTCGAGCCCCAGCGGCAAATGCGTCGCCGCCACGATCAGCCCGCCATCCTCCAGATGCGCGCCCATCAGTTCCGCGAATTGCGCTTCGGATGCCTTGTCGAGGCCGGCGGTGGGCTCGTCGAGCAGCCAGACGGGGCGGTAGCTGACGAGCAGCCGGGCGATCGCGGCGCGGCGGCGCTGGCCGGTGGACAGATAGCCGAAGGGCAGGTGAGAGATGTCGCCGAGCCCGACCATGTCGAGCGCCTCCCACGGGTCGAGGTGCGGATGGCCCAGGAACTCGCGCCAGAAGGTGAGATTCTCCTCCACGCTCAGCGCGGCTTTCATCGCGTTCTTGTGGCCGAGATAATGGCAGGCGCTCCGTGCATCGGGAAAATCCTCGCCGCCGCCCTTGAAGGAGACCGCGCCTTCATGCACCGGCAGGAGGCCGGCGAGGACCCTCAACAGCGTGGACTTGCCAGCGCCATTCGGCCCTGTCACGGTCAGCGCCTCGCCTTCGCGCACCCGGAAGGAAAGTCCTTGAAACACAGGCTCGCCGCCGCGTTCGCCCGCCAGTCCTGTTGCTGCGAACTCGATTGTGGGGGCATGTGGCGGCAAAGGGTTTTCCTGAATTGTTGGAGGGCTGCAGTTTTGCCCAATGACGGTATGGAACTCTTTTACGAAATTCTCTATATCCCGGACAACCACGCCAGCGGTCGGCGTGTAACTCTTTGTGCCGATACCCCGCGCGCGCGCCGCCTTGAACGGCCCGGACGCTAGGAACGGACAGCGGAAATGACCGTACCCGCACCTTTTGCGCGTGATGCCTGGAGGAGTCCGTTCCCGTTTCGGATGAACAGACCAGATAGGATCGCCCGTGTCTAAATCTCTCGACAGTTTCAATTGCCGCCGTACCCTGAAAGTGGGTGACAAGGAGTATGTCTATTTCGATCTCAAGGAGGCGGAGAAGAACGGTCTTACCGGCGTGTCGAAACTTCCCTTCTCCATGAAGGTGCTTCTGGAGAACCTGCTGCGCAACGAGGACGACCGCTCCGTCACCAAGGCCGATATCGAGGCTGTCGCCGCCTGGCTGGACGACAAGGGCACCGCCGGCCATGAGATCGCCTATCGGCCGGCCCGCGTGCTGATGCAGGATTTTACCGGCGTTCCGGCCGTGGTCGATCTGGCCGCCATGCGCGATGCGATGAAGGCGCTCGGCGGCGATCCGCAGAAGATCAATCCGCTCGTTCCGGTCGATCTGGTCATCGACCATTCGGTCATCGTCGACGAGTTCGGCACGCCCAAGGCCTTCGCCCGAAATGTGGAGCTGGAATATGAGCGCAACGGGGAGCGCTATCGCTTCCTGAAATGGGGGCAGAAGGCATTCAAGAATTTCCGCGTCGTGCCGCCCGGCACGGGCATCTGCCATCAGGTGAACCTCGAATATCTCGGCCAGACCGTCTGGACGAAGGAAGAGGACGGCGTCGAGATCGCCTATCCGGACACCTGCGTGGGCACCGATTCGCATACGACCATGATCAACGGCCTCGGCGTGCTGGGCTGGGGTGTGGGCGGCATCGAGGCCGAAGCGGCCATGCTCGGCCAGCCGATTTCAATGCTTCTGCCCGAAGTGATCGGCTTCAAGCTGACCGGCAGGATGAAGGAAGGCGTGACGGCCACCGACCTCGTGCTCACCGTCACGCAGATGCTGCGCAGACGAGGTGTGGTCGGCAAGTTCGTCGAGTTCTTCGGCGACGGGCTCGACCATCTGACGCTGGCCGACGCCGCGACGATCGGCAACATGTCGCCCGAATACGGCGCCACCTGCGGCTTCTTCCCCGTCGATTCGGAGACGCTGAACTATCTCACCATCTCCGGCCGCGCCGAAGAGCGCGTGGCGCTGGTGGAAGCCTATTGCAAGGCGCAGGGTATGTTCCGCGAGACGGGCTCCGAGCACCCGGTCTTCACCGACACGCTGGAGCTCGATCTGGGCGACGTCGTGCCCTCCATGGCCGGTCCGAAGCGTCCCGAGGGCCGCATTCCGCTGGAGAACATCGCCTCGGGCTTTGAGGAGGCGCTCGTTTCCGAATACAAGAAGGATGCGTCGGAGAAGGACAAGCGCTGGCAGGTCGAGGGCGAGGACTACGACATCGGCCACGGCGACGTGGCGATCGCCGCCATCACGTCGTGCACCAACACGTCGAACCCGTCGGTTCTGATCGGCGCCGGCCTGCTCGCCCGCAACGCCAATCGTCTCGGCCTCAAGCAGAAGCCGTGGGTGAAGACCTCACTGGCGCCGGGCAGCCAAGTGGTGGCGGAATATCTCGATAAATCGGGGCTGCAGAAGGAGCTTGACCAGATCGGCTTCAATCTGGTCGGTTTCGGCTGCACCACCTGCATTGGCAATTCAGGCCCGCTCAACGCGCCGATCTCCAAGGTGATCAACGACAAGGGGCTGATCGCAGCCGGCGTCCTTTCGGGCAACCGCAATTTCGAAGGGCGCATCTCGCCGGACGTGCAGGCCAACTACCTGGCCTCGCCGCCGCTGGTCGTCGCCTATGCGCTGGCCGGGACGGTGAAGAAGGACCTCACCAAGGAGCCCATCGGCAAGGACAAGGACGGCAAGGACGTCTACCTGAAGGACATCTGGCCGTCGAACCAGGAGATCCAGGCCTTTATCCAGGAGCACGTCACGCGCGACCTGTTCGAGAAGAAATATGCCGAGGTCTTCACCGGCGACGACAACTGGCGCGCCGTGCAGGTGCCCGAGGGCGAGACTTACGCCTGGGACGACGAATCGACCTATGTCCAGAACCCGCCCTATTTCGAGGGCATGGGCAAGAAGGCCGGCGATGTCAGCGACATTAAGGGCGCGCGCATCCTCGGCCTGTTCGGCGACAAGATCACCACCGACCATATCTCTCCCGCCGGTTCGATCAAGGCGCAATCGCCGGCCGGCAAATACCTGATGGACCACGGCGTGGACGTGGTCGATTTCAACCAGTACGGCACGCGGCGCGGCAACCATGAAGTGATGATGCGCGGCACCTTCGCCAATATCCGCATCCGCAACTTCATGCTGGGCGAGAACGGCACCGAGGGCGGCTATACGATCCACTATCCCTCCAAGGAGGAGATGTCGATCTACGATGCCGCCATGCGCTACAAGCAGGAGGGCGTTCCGCTGGTGGTTATCGCCGGCGCCGAATATGGCAACGGCTCTTCGCGTGACTGGGCAGCCAAGGGCACCAATCTCCTGGGCGTGCGCGCGGTCATCGCGGAAAGCTACGAGCGCATCCACCGCTCCAACCTGGTCGGCATGGGCGTCATCCCCTTCGTCTTTGCCGAAGACGGCGTCGGCTGGAGGAGCCTTGGCCTGAAGGGTGACGAGACGGTGACGATCGAGGGGTTGGAGAACATCAAGCCGCGCGCGACCATGACCGCCAAGATCACCTATGCCGACGGCGAGGTGAAGGAAGTGCCGGTGCTGTGCCGCATCGACACGCTGGACGAGCTGGAATATTTCCGCAATGGCGGCATTCTGCACTATGTGCTGCGGGATCTTGCCGCCTAGACCACGGTGACGCTTCCTTGGAGCGACATTCCTGGAATTGAAGGGGCCGCCGGGTCATGACCGGCGGCCCCTTTGCGTCAGCAGGGCACTTCACGCCGCTTGCCCTTGGAATGTTTTCACCGCAACGTGACTTCCCATTGATGCGGCATTGCCGCTACCATTTTCGAGCGGACGGGATAGTGACGCGGTGTCCGGCGCGACAATTCACGGAATGGATGTCATGAAGCGCATCAAGGCGCGGCTTGCCGCGCAACTGGCAGGTTTGACGCTGACGGCACTCTGCCTTGCACCGATGGCGGGCGCGGCGGCGGAGAAGGTGAGGGTGGTCGAGCTGTTCACCAGCCAGGGCTGCAGCTCCTGCCCGCCGGCCGATGCGTTTCTGGCCGAGCTGGCGGAACGCGACGATCTGGTGGCGCTCGCCTATCATGTGGACTACTGGGACTATCTGGGGTGGAGAGACAGGCTGGGCTCGCCAGAGAACAGCGCCCGCCAGCGCGGTTACGCGCAGAAGTTCGACAGCTCGGTCTATACGCCTCAGATGGTGATCAACGGACGCACCCATGTCGTGGGGTCAAAGCGCCCGGCGGTGCTGACGGCGCTCGAGAGCGAGACGAGCGAAGCGGTCGATGTGACTATCACCGAAGACGGCAACAGCCTGGCGATCGATATCGGCTCTGCCGTCGGCGATGCGAAGGATGCCCATGTGGTGCTGGTCTATTACGAGCCGCGCAAGCGCGTCACGATCGGCGCGGGCGAGAATTCGGGCCGCACCATCGAGTACCGCAACATCGTCACCGAATACCGGACGATCGGCATGTGGCACGGAAAGGCGACGCGGCTGGAGATGCCCATGAGCGAGATCGCCAAATGGGGCAGCAACTGCGCGGTGCTGCTGCAATCGGTGGACAAGGCCGGACGGCCCGGCCCCATTCTCGGCGCCGCCCGCGCGGGAAGCTGACAGGCGGGTCTTTCTGGGACGCATTGCGCCTGGGCCGCCAGGTGCGGCACCTGGCAACCAAACATCACCGCCGATGCCTGGTCAAAAAAACGCCGGTTTGGCAAAGCCAAGCTCCGGCGCTATTTGGGATCGTCGCCCTGACGTTCCGGGGCTTGGTGAAGCCCGGAGTTGGTTCGATCCGTCCACGGCCCCGTGGGCGGGGGGCTTGGGGTTACGGAGCAGCGTCCGGACCGAACCGTCTCAGGCAACGAGTGGATCGTGGCTTTGAAATCAGGCGGCAGCTTGAACAGAAGGCGGCGACAATGTGGCAATCGATCACCATATCCGACAGCGCGTCCTCTTTCGTGAACGCGGAGCTACCTCCCTCGCGAGATGAACATTCGCGCGTCGAGCGGCGCATGTTCGGCGGTTCCAGTTCTCATCTCCGCTGCACGAGCGGGGCCGCCCTCCCATCTGCGAACGGCGCTGCGGAGGCTGTCGCGCGAGGCCGAAACCTCGCTCCGGGGCTTGCATTTCATGTTTGGCCGCGTACCTTTCCTTCATGACATCGTCACAAAGGTGCGTGCGGCTGATGACTGAATACGGAAGCGGCAGGGAGGATGGGGAAGATTCCGGCAACCTCATCCCTTTCGTAGAGGCCAGGCGCGCACGCCTGGATCTGCCCGTAACATTCGACAGGCGCGAGCTGGATCACATACTGCGCCTCTACGGGCAGATGGTCGCGGCCGGTGAATGGCGCGACTATGCCATCGACCATCTCAAGGACCGGGCCGTCTTCTCGGTCTACCGCCGGGCCAGCGAAATGCCTATGTTCCAGATCGTCAAGAACCCGAAGCTGGCCCGCAAGCAGGGCGCATGGTCAGTCGTCACGGCGGCCGGAGTCGTGCTGAAGCGCGGCCATGAGCTGGCGCGCGTTTTGACGGTGTTCGACAAGCAGTTGCGTGTCGTGCGGGCGGTGCGGCGGTAGCGTTTCAACGAACTTGCCGGAGTTGGTGACGGCGGAGCGCTAGACCGCTTTCCGGAACATCCGCTCCGGCAGGGAATCGGGGTCGGGCGGCAGGGTGTCGCCGCCGTTCATTTCAAGCTGCATGAAGACCGTGTCCAGCCATTTTCCGTGCTTGTAGCCGCTGCCTTTCAGGACGCCGGCGTGGACGAAGCCGGTCACCTCGTGTAGGCGGATGGAGGCGCGGTGGTTGGTGCCGTCGCCGATCACGGCGATGAGCTGGCGGAAGCCCAGGCGCCGGCATTCGGCGATCAGCGCTTCCATGAGCAGCCGGCCGACGCCGCGACCCTGGGCCTGCGGGTCGATATAGACCGAATCCTCGACGATGAAGCGGTAGGCCCGGCGGGCGCGGAAGGGACCGGCATAGGCATAGCCCAACAGCCGGCGCTCTTGGTTTTCGGCGACCATATAGGGATAGCCCTGCGCCTGCAGCGCTTCCATGCGCATGGTCATTTCCGATTCGGGCGGCGGTTCGAGTTCATAGGTCGCCGTGCCGTGCTCGACGGCATGGGCATAGATGCGGGTGACGGCGGGAATGTCGGTCGCAACGGCCGGGCGGATGGATATGTCGCTGATTGTCGGGGACATGGTCTCGGCGGGAATGGTTTTTCCTAGAATCGCTCTATTCATGACAGGCGTCCGCGCAAAAGGAAAGGGCGGCCCGAAGGCCGCCCTTTGTGACGTTACCTGGATGGATCGCCTGTGCGGATTACTCGCGATTGCCGAGGAACTGCAGCAGGAACATGAACAGGTTGATGAAGTCGAGATAGAGTCTCAGCGCGCCCATGATGGCCTTGCGGCCGGACACGGCGGCATCGTCGCCCTCATAGTACATTTCCTTGATCTGCTGGGTGTCATAGGCCGTCAGCCCGGCAAAGATCAGAACGCCGATCGCCGAGATGGCAAATTGCAGCGCCGAGGATGCCAGGAAGATGTTGACGATCATGGCCAGGATCAGGCCGATCAGCCCCATGAACAGGAACGAGCCCATGCCCGTCAGGTCGCGCTTGGTCGTGTAGCCCCACAACGACAGCGCGCCGAACGAGGCGGCCGTGATGAAGAACACGCGCACGACGCTCTCACCCGTGAAGACGAGGAAGATCGACGACAGCGACAGTCCCATTACGGCGGCAAAAACCCAGAAGGAGGTCTGTGCGGCCGACACGCTCATCTTGTGGATGCGCGCGCTCAGAAAGAACACCAGACCCAGCGGCGCGAGCATAACAACCCAGCGCAGCGGGCTTCCATACATCACCTGGGCGAATGCCTCGTTCGTCATCGCCAATTGTGCGGTGGCGAAAGCGGCCACGCCGGTGATCGCAAGGCCAAGCGCCATCAGGTTGTAGACCCGGAGCATGTAAGCGCGCAGGCCCTCGTCGATGGCCGCGTCCGCGCGTGCGCCGGGCGCCACGCGGGCCTGATAGTTGCGAAGATCAGCCATGTATTCCTCTTTTCTTGCTACTCTCCCGTCGGGTGTCGGTCATGTGACCGCTCGCCGCTGGCGGGAGTCCAGCATGCGTGGATCAAATATGATGTCGTTTCGTGTCAAGGACAAGACCCTTCTATGTCCAAAAGCAGATGAAACATCGGCGGCGGGTTCCCGGCGGCAAAAGGCGGTCCGTTGAGTTAACAACGGGTAGCTAAAGGTTGCGCAGCACGGGAGCGGCCTTATGGCCGAGCACGCGCCAAGTGCCGATGAGGCCGATGCCGACGGTGAAGACAAGCGCGATGACGATGGTCGACAGCGCGACCTCGGGCAGGAAGGTCCAGGGCAGCGTCATGATACGGGTGACGACGAACCAGGCGGACAGTCCGCCGGCGGCCAGCGCAAAGATGGCAGTCGCCAAGCCGATCAGCATATATTCCAGCGCGAAAGCCGTGATGAGCGTGCGCCGCGTCGCGCCGAGGGTCTTCAGGACCACGGCGTCGTGGATCCGGGCCCTGTTTCCCGCGGCAAGCGCACCGGCAAGAACCAGCACCGAGGCGATCAGCGCCACGGCGGCGGCGGCCCGGATCGCCGTCGCGAGCTGGGCGACAAGGCGGTTGATGACGTCCAGAGCATCCTTGACGCGAACGGTGGTGATGGTCGGGAAGGACCGGGTGACCGCGTTGAGCAAAGCGGATTCGTCCTGGCTCGTGGCCGCTTCGTCGGTCAGGGTGGCGAGCCAGGCATGGGGGGCGCCGGCGAAGGTGTTGGGCGAGAACACCATGACGAAATTCATGGCCAGGGTTTCCCATTCCACCTGCCGGAAGCTGGCGATCCTGGCGGTGACGCTGCGGCCGAGCACGTTGACGGTGATGGTGTCGCCCAGTTCCAGGCCGAGCTCCCGCCCCTCCTCCGAGGTGAAGGAGACGAGCGGCTTGCCATCATAATCGGCCGGCCACCATTCGCCCTGGGTGAGCGTCGAGTTTTCCGGCTGGTTGACGGCATAGGTGATGCCGCGGTCGCCGCGCAGCACCCAACCGCCTTCGGGCGGGATCTCCATTTCGCGGACATTGGTGTCGTTGAGGGCGGTGATGCGGCCGCGCAGCATGGGCACCTTGATGAGCTTCGCCTCGGGCGAGGACCGGCTCTCCACGAGTGAGGTGAAACCATCAACCTCCGTCGACTGGATGTCCACGAAGAAGAAGTTCGGCGCGATCTCCGGCAGATTGCCAGATATCTGCCGGCGCAGATTGCCGTCGATCATGGCCAGCGTGGCAAGCAGCGTGAGGCCGAGCCCCAGGGACAGGACGACCGAAGGCGTGAGCGCGCCCGGCCTGTGAATGTTGCCGATGGCGAGCCTGAGCGCCGTGGAGCGCACGCGCGGGGCGCCGCGCGCCATGCTCTGGACCAGCCAGCCGACCGCGCGCAGGATGAGGAAGGCGGCGATGGTCGCCCCGACGAAGATCGCGGCTATCCGCCGTTCCTCCGAATAGAAGATCGCCAAGGCGCAAAGCGCGGCCACAATAGCGCCTGCGGCAACGACGTAGGACAGACGCGGCCAACCCTTGCCGCTCATGCTCATCTCGCGGAAAAGCGCGGTCGCGGGCACATCGCGGGCGTGGCCGAGCGGCAGAAGCGCGAAAGCGAGGGTGGTCAGCAGGCCGAACAGGGCGGCAAGGCCGAGCGCATCCGGATAGAGGCCGGCCTGGCTGGGCACCGGCAGCACGGAGGCCAGCGCCGCGCTGGCCATGAACGGCATGAGCGCGGCCAGAATGAGGCCGATGGCGATACCGGCCAGCGCGATGAGCAGGATCTGCAGAAGATAGACGGTGACGACGAAACCACCCGAGGCGCCGAGGCTCTTGAACGTGGCGATGACGGTGCGCTTGGCGTCCAGATGCGCGCGAACGGCGTTGGCGACACCGACGCCGCCAACGACCAAGGCAGTCAGCCCCACAAGCGTCAAGAATTGCGAGAAGCGCTCTATGTTGGACGAGAGCGCCGGCGCGGCGTTGAGGTGGGTGCGGATGCTCCAGCCGGCATCGGGAAAGCGCTCGCCGGCCTGTTCGGTGAGCTGCCTCAGCTCACCGTCGCTGGCGCCGCCGTCGATGCGGATCTTATAGGTATGCTCGACAAGGCTTCCCGGCTGGATGAGGCCGGATGCGCGCAGCCCGTCAAGCGACGTCAGGAAGCGCGGGGCGAAGCCGAAGCCGTCGGAAACGGCGTCCGGTTCCGCGACCAGTTCGGCGCGCAACTCGAATTCCTGGCCACCCAGAAGCAGACTGTCGCCTATCCCGATGCCAAAGCGCTCGAAGAGCAAGGAAGGCGCGGCCACGCCATAAACGCCGTCCCGCGCTTCCAGAAGCCGGTCCAGCGGCAGCGGCGGTTCCGTTATCAGTTCGCCATAAAGGGGGTAGGCGTCGTCCACCGCCTTGACCTCGACCAGCGCCTGGTCGGAGGCGTCGGGCAGACGGGCCATGGAGCGCATACCGGCGCTGGTGGCGACCGTCCCAAGGCTCTCCAGCCAGACACGCTCGGCGTCGTCGGCCTCGCGCTGGTTCAGCTCGAAGCGGATATCGGCGCCCAGCAGTTCCTGGCCTTGCGTGGCCACACCGGCGCCGATCGCCTGGGCGACGGAGTTGACGCCGCCGATGGCGGCGACGCCGAGCGTTATGCAGGCCAGGAAAATGAAGAAGCCGGAAAGGCCGCTGCGCATCTCGCGCAAGGCAAAGCGCAGCGCGAGCGCGAGGCCGGCGCCGTTTGCGGCGGTTTTACGCGCAGGCCGGGCACCGGCCGCATTTTCGGTCAACGTGGAGGCATCCGTCCCGCTCATAGCCGCCCGCCCGCTCAGCCGGCATCGGCGGCAAGGGCCGCTTCAGGCATGGCTTCTATGCGTCCGGAGCGCATGGCGACCTGGGCGTCGCAGCGCTCGGCCAGGCCGGTGTCGTGGGTGACCAGGACCAGGGTCGTGCCGCGCTCGCGCGCCTTGTCGAAGAGCAGGTCGGCGATCTGGCGCCCGGTCGTCTGATCGAGATTGCCCGTCGGTTCGTCCGCTATCATGATGGCCGGAGCGGGGGCTAGCGCGCGGGCGATGGCGACGCGCTGCTGCTCGCCGCCGGAAAGCTCGCCCGGATAGTGGGTGACGCGGTCTTTCAGGCCGACGGCGGCCAACTCCTTCGCGGCCAGGCCGAACGGATCGGGATGGCCCGCCAGTTCCAGCGGCACGGCCACGTTTTCAAGCGCGGTCATGTTGGGGATGAGGTGGAAGGACTGGAAGACGATGCCGATGGTGCGACCGCGAAAGGCGGCGACGGCGTCTTCGCCCAAACCCGTCAGCTCCTGGCCCGCGACACGGACGCTGCCGCGGTCGACGCTTTCCAGGCCGGCGATCACCATCAGCAGCGTCGACTTGCCCGAACCGGAGGGGCCGACGATGGCCGTGGAATGGCCACTTTCCACCGACAGGCTGACCTCCTTGAGGACGTGGACGGCGGAAGCTCCCTCGCCCAGATGCAGGGAAACCTTCTCAAGCTCGATAACGGGTTCAGACACGGGCGGGACGTCCTATATATGTGTTTTATACGCGCGCAATCCGGCTGATATGGGATATTCATCATGGCATTCAAACAACCCGGGTCGCTTTTCGCTTTCAAATTCGCGTCATCGGTCTTTGCAGGGCTGATGCTCGTGCTTGCGGCGGCGCTGCCGGTGCGCGCCGAGACCTTCCGTATCGTCGGGCTGGGCGACAGCCTGATGGCCGGCTATCAACTCGGGCCGGGGGAGGGGTTTCCGGAACGGCTGGAGGCGGCGCTGCGGCAAAGGGGTCACGACGTGAGCGTGGTCAATGCGGGCGTCTCCGGCGATACGTCCAGCGGCGGACTGTCGCGCCTCGACTGGTCGGTGCCGGACGAAACGGACCTGGTGATCGTGGAACTGGGCGCCAACGACATGCTGCGCGGCATCGCACCCGAATCGACCGAGCAGAATCTGGACGCCATCATTTCCGGATTGAAGGAACGCGGCATCGGCGTCGTTCTGGCCGGCATGCTGGCAGCGCCCAATCTGGGGGAGGCGTACCGCCAAGCCTTCGACGGCATCTATCCGCGCCTGGCCGAACGCCACGACGTGCCGCTGATACCATTCTTCCTCGACGGGGTGGCGGCCAATCGCGGGCTGCTGCTCGAGGACGGCATGCACCCGAATCCCGAGGGCGTCGAGATCATGGTGGAAAGGATACTGCCCGTGCTCGAACCCCTCGTTGCAGGGGAAAAGCAGGGGGCGTGACCTGCTGCCCGCAGAAATATCTTGCCCGCCGGCAGGATCGATGATTCGCTGGCGACAGACATAGAGATTCGAGGAGGTTGCCATGCCGCGACTTTTCACCGCCCTCGAGATTCCGCGCGATGCCGCGTTATCGCTCTCGCTGTTGCGAGGCGGTCTGCCGGGAGCCCGCTGGATCGATGTCGAAAACTATCATCTCACCCTGCGGTTCATAGGCGACGTCGAAGGCCATGTGGCCGACGAGATTGCCGATGCGCTCGACCGGGTGCGCCGCCCCTCCTTCCAGCTCACGCTCTCAGGGGTTGGCGCCTTCGGACAGAAGAAGCCGCACGCCATATGGGCCGGCGTGGCACCTTCGCCCGATCTCCACTCCCTGCAGGGCGAGATAGAGCGCATCTGCCAGCGCCTGGGCCTGCTGGCGGACCCCCGCAAGTTCACGCCCCATGTCACGCTCGCCCGGCTGCGCGGCGCCAGCCCCGCCGATGTCGCTGCCTATCTGTCGGCACGCGGCAATTTCGCGGCAATGCCCTTCAAGGTGGGGCGGTTCGTGCTGATGTCGGCGCGCGATTCGATCGGCGGCGGGCCTTATATCATCGAGGAGGCGTGGCCGCTTCTCCAGGCGGAGCCTTCGCGGGCCGCCAGCTTTGCGATGAGCGCCGCCGACGCTTCACGGATCATGAGGTAGACCTCGGAAAAGCCGTCCTCGCCGCCATAGTAGGGGTCCGGCACGTCGCGCTGGCCCTTGCCGGCTATGTTCGAGAACAGGTGGATGCGGTGATGCGTGTGCTCCGGCGCCATGCGCCTGAGGTTGCGAACATTCGAATTGTCCATGCCGAGGATGAGGTCGAACCGCTCGAAATCGGCGAGGCCGACCTTGCGGGCGCGCTGGGCGGAAATATCGATGCCATAGGCGGCGGCGATCGCGACCGAGCGGGGATCGGGTGGGGAGCCGACGTGCCAGGCGCCGGTGCCGGCCGAGTCCAGATGGAAGGCCCCGGCCATTCCACGCTCGGCCGCGACCGCGCGGAAGATGCCTTCGGCCAGGGGCGAACGGCAGATATTGCCCAGGCAGACGAAGAGTATTGCGGTTTGGGCCTGTTCGTTCATGGGATGCGCGTTATCCTTTTGCGGTTCATGCAGATATCTAGTGGAGCGGACCATGGCACGTCAAAAGCTCGATAGGGAATCGGCAAACGAGGCGCTGGCCGATATTGGCGGCTGGTCGCTGTCGGAGGACTGCGGTTCCATCAGCCGCCGCTTCGAATTCGGCGATTTCAATGCCGCATTCGGCTTCATGAGCCGCGTCGCGATGGCGGCGGAGAAGCTCGACCATCATCCCGAATGGAAAAACGTCTACAAGACGGTTGATGTGGTTCTCACCACGCACGATGCGGGCGGGCTGACGGAGCTGGATTTCAAGCTGGCGAAGAAGATGAATCGGTTCGCCGGATAACCGCACGCGCTTTTTCTGCCCGGCCTTCAACTGGCCACGAACGCGAAACGGTGGGCGCCGGTGAGCCGCAGGCGCTGGGCGAGGCTGGCGTTCCGCATGCCCCGTCCATAGAGGCGATGCACCGATAGTAGCCGGCATTCCGTGAAGCCGGCCCGGCGCAGGTCCTGCTCCAGTTTGCGAGGCGTCAGGCCCCCAGCATAGGCGACCCGGGACAAAATGGCGAAGTGCCGCTCGCGGTCGATGCGATCGGGTTCTTCCGCCGGCTCCAGCAGGTTCGCCAGCCCGTTGCGGACACGCTGGAGAATGCTCTTCTTGGGCGCCACCCAGTTGCCGTCGACGATCAGTATCCTGCCGCCCGGCTTCAGCACGCGCCGCCATTCAGTGAAAGCGGCCATCGGGTCGGTCAGGGTCCAGACGAGATGGCGGGTGACGACCAGGTCGAAATGCGCGTCGGGGAGGAGCGCGAGCGCCTCGGCGTCGCAGAGGAGGCCGCGCCACGCCTGGCCGACCAGCTTGCGGCGAGCCCTTGCCAGCATAGTCTCGGAAAAGTCGATGCCCGTCACCGTCGCTCCAAGGCCGCAGAGCATGCGGCTGACCTCTCCGGTGCCGCAGGCGATGTCCAGCACCTGATGGCCGGCAAGGTTCCCGAATGGCTCGAGGCCGCAGGCCTGGCGGATGAGCCGATGCCATTCGGGCATGCCGTATTCCTCGTCGATCCGGTGCGAAGGCGAATCGTCGAAGGTCGCGGCCCGGCCCGACCAATAGTCGCGGATCTCGTCCTTGAGCCCGTAATTCGCCAGCAGGGTTGTCTCTTCGCCTGTCATGCGCTCAGCGCGAAGCTCGCGACGGGGCGTCCGCTCGCCACATCGTCGACGATCACATGGGGCTGGCCCTGCGAGCATCGCTCGATGCGCGCTTCGATCTCGTAGACGCTGCGCAAAAGCGCCGGCGTCAGAACCTCCGCCACGGGGCCGCAGGCATGCAGGCCGCCATTGGCGATGACCATCACATGGTCGGCAAAGCGCAGCGCGTGGTTGAGGTCGTGCAGGGCGATGAAAATCACCATGCCGCGCTCGCGCGCCAGCCGCCGGACCAGCGAGAGGACACCGATCTGGCGATGCAGGTCGAGCGCGGATGTGGGCTCGTCCATCAACAGGACCTGGGGCTCGCGGGCGAGCGTCTGGGCGATGCTGACGAGCTGGCGCTGGCCACCGCTAAGATCGCCGATATTGCGGGCGACGATGGCTTCGATGCCGAGCGCTTCCACGGTCGCGTCGACGACCCGCAGATCGTGGTCGCCGACATGGAGCGAGCTGCCCTGCTTGCGTGCCAGGACGATGGATTCATAAACGCTCAGAACGGCGCTGGATGAGTTGTCCTGGGGCATGTAGCTGATCGCGCGGCCACTCGCCCATCCATTGGCCTCCACCTCCAGGATCACCTCTCCGGGCCCCTTCAGCAGGCCGGCGATACGCTTGAACAGGGTCGATTTGCCGGCGGCGTTGGGGCCGACCACGGCAATGACCTCGCCGGCGCCGAAAGCCGGCGTCGAGATCCCGGATACGACCGGCTTGCGGCCATATCCGGCGCCGAGATCGTTCAGACGAATGCTCACCATGACCGCCTCGCATTGCTGAAGATGAGGGAGATGAAGAACGGGATGCCCACAAGGGAGGTGACGATGCCTATCGGGAAAATGGTGCCCGGTATCAGCGATTTGGAGACCACCGAGCTGATCGACAGAATGAGCGCGCCGGCAAGCGCCGAGGCGGGCAGGAAGAAGCGCTGGTCCTCGCCGATGAGCATGCGCGCGATGTGCGGGCCGACCAGCCCGATAAAGCCGACCGTGCCGACAAAAGCGACCGGGATGGCCGCCAGAAGGCTCACCAGTACCAGTGTTTCGAGCCTGATCCGCGCGACCTTCACGCCGAAACTCTCCGCCTTCGCCTCGCCCAGCCGCATCGCCGTCAGCGACCATGCGCGGCGGACGAAAAGCGGGATCACCACGAGGACTACGGCCAGGGTGATCCAGAATTTCGGCCAGGTGGCCTTGGTCAGGCTGCCCATGGTCCAGAACACCACGGCGGCCAACGCCTCCTGTGTGGCGAAGAACTGCACCAGCGCCAGAAGGGCGTTGAAGGTGAAGACCAGCGCGATGCCGAGCAGGACGATGGTCTGCACGGTCACGCCCTGCTTCATGCTGAGCACATGGATCAGGAACGCCGTCAGCATGGCCATGACGAAGGCATTCATCGGCACCACATACTGGATGGCGGCCGGGATGAGCGCCACGCCGAAGGCCAGCGCCAGGGCGGCGCCGAAGCCTGCGGCGGCGGAAATTCCGAGCGTGAAGGGGCTTGCCAGCGGGTTGTTCAAGATCGTCTGCATCTGGGCGCCGGCAACCGACAGCGCGGCGCCCACCACCACCGCCATCAGGGCGATGGGCATGCGGATCTCCCACAGGACGACGCGCACCTGAACCGGCACGGCATCCGGTGCGATCAGCGCAAGCACCACCTGATCGAGCCCGTAGCGGGCGGGTCCGAGCGCGAGGTCGACGCACAGGCTGAGGAGCAGGGCAAGCACGAGCCCCGCCAGGATCAACTGCTTGCGCCAGACCAGGGCGCGGTAAAGACCGCGCCCCGATGCCGAAGGACTTGCGGCAGATGGATTTTCCGTGACCTCAGCGGGCATCGGACAAGGAGACCCAATGGCCCGGCGCGTAGTCCACCGGCAGGAACTTTTCGTGAAGTTCCCGGAAGGTCTCCTCCGCATCGAGTTCGGCGAAGAGCTCGGGGTGCAGCCACTTGGCCATCTGCTGGATAGCGACGAACTGGTAGGGGCTGTTGTAGAACTGGTGCCAGATCGCATGGTACTGGCCGTTCTCCACGGCCTTGACGCCAGTGAACGCGGGGCGTCCGGTCAGCGCCTGCAGCTTGCGCAGCGCTTCCTCCGTGTCGGCGCCTGGGCCTACGCCCACCCAGTCGCCGCCCGGCACATAGGCGTCCCAATTGCCGCCGGTGACGATGACGTGGTCGGGGTTCGCGGCGATGATCTGCTCGGGATTGAGCGTGCCGAACGTGCCGGGAATGATGCCCTTTGCGATGTTCTCACCGCCGGCCATCTCGACGAACTTTCCGAAATTGTCCGCGCCGAAGCTCATGCAGCAATCCTCGGAATAGCCGCCGGCGCGGTCGATGAAGACCGTCGGACGCTCGGGCTTGGCCTCTGCGATCACGTCGGTGACGCGGGCGATCTGCCGGGCGCGGTAGTCGATGAAGGCTTCCGCCTTTTCTTCCTCGCCGAACAGCTTGCCGATGAGGCGCATGCTCGGCTCGGTGTTGGTGAAGGGGTTCTCGCGGAAATCGACATAGACGACCGGGATGCCCACCTGGGCGAGCTTCTCGATGTACTGCGCGTCTTCCGTCGCCTGCTTCGACTCGATGTTCATGATCATGACATCGGGATCGAGCGCAATCGCCTGCTCGACGTCGAACGTGCCGTCCTTGAAACCGCCGAAGGTCGGGATGTCGGCCATGGCCGGGAATTTTTTCAGGTAGACGGCGTAGTTGTCGGGGTCGGCCTGGGAGAAATCCTCACGCCAGCCGACCACGCGCTTGAAGGGGTTCTCCGCGTCGAGCACGGCGGTGAGATAGATCTGACGGCCTTCGCCGAGGATTACCTTGTCGACGGGCACGTCGACCTTCACCTCGCGCCCGGCGATGTCGGTGACCGTCACCTCTTCCGCGAGGGCCGCCGAGGTCCATGCCGTCAGCGCGATCAGTGCGCCGCCGAACAATCCTTTGATATGCATAGCTATTCCTTTCCAATATTCAGTTCATGTTGCCGGATAGTGAGACCCAGTAGCCGGGGCGGTAGCCCACGGGCAGGAAGCGTTCATGCAACTCGCGGAAGGTGGCGTCGGGGTCGAGATCGGCGAACAGTTCCGGATAGAACCATTTGGCGAAGCGCTGCACGGCGACGTAGTCGTAGGGGTTGTTGTAGAACTGGTGCCAGATGGCGTGCACCTTGCCTTCACGCACGGCGCGGATGCCGGTGAAGGCAGGCGCCTGCACGAGCGAGGCCAGGCGTTTCAGCGCCGGACCTTCCGGCGCGCCGGGACCGACGCTAACAAATTCCTGAATGTCGGAGACGGATTCCCAGTTGGCGCCGGTGACGATCACATGCTCGGGGTCCGAGGCGATGACCTGTTCGGGATTGATGTCGACATAAGTGGTGTCGCCGAATGCGGAGCCGACATTGATGCCGCCCGCCTGCTCGATCATCCTGCCGAAATTGTAGGAACCGAAAGTCTTGCAGCAGGCCGTGGTCGAGGAGATGCCCGGCGCGCGGTAGAGCAGCACCACGGGCTTTTCCGGCTTTGCCTTCTCCAGGACATCGGTGACGCGACCCAGTTGCTCATGGCGAAAGGCAATGTATTCCTCCGCTTTCTCTTCGACATCGAAGAGCTTGCCAAGGAGGCGCAGGCTCGGGTCGCCGTTCTTGTCGAGATCGGCGCGGAAGTCGACGAAAACGACGGGCACGCCCGCCGCGTCCATGAATTGGAAGAAGCCGCTTTCCCTGGCGGCCTCGAACTGTTCGAGATTGAGGATGATCACGCCCGGATCGAGCGCGATGGCCGCCTCGACATCGAAGGTGCCCGTGGGGATATATCCGAACCGAGGCAAGTCTGCGATCTGCGGGGCGAAGGCGCGGTAAAGCGCGTAGGAATCAGCATCGGACCCCATGAGATCGTCACGCCAGGCGATTACGTCGTCGAACACCTTGTCCCCGCGTATGGCGGCCAGCGCGTGGACCTGCCGCCCTTCGCCCAGGAGCACGCGCTTGACCGGCACATCGAGCGTTACTTCGCGTCCGGCGACATCGGTTACCGTGACTTCCTCCGCGTGCGCCGCGACCAGCGTCGAGAGGGCGAACAGAAATCCGCCAACGATGTGCTTCAAATACATTTCAATACGTCCTTCTTTTAAAATCAGTCCTTCCCGTCAGACAGCGGGACGCAACAGCCGCCCTGGCCGTCCATCGGTAGGAATTGAGCGGCAATTGGGGAATGAGACTGCCCTGGAGAGAATGAGCGCCGCAAACGCGGTTGGCCGAATATGGATCATCTGCTCCCTTCATGCCGGGCAGTGCCGGCGATACGCTGAACCCGCGGTATCGAAGGAGTATCCACGGCAAAGCCGCCCGTGACCCGCAGGCATCCGCAAGTCACCCTCCTCAATCAACGGGATTCAAGGTCCTGTCATTGAACTGGGGGGTCCTCGTAACCTACGAGGCCGTAAAGCTCAATGTTTTTCAATAGTTTAGAATCATTCTAATTTCACTCAAGAATTCGCCGGCGGGAAACGGGCCCTTCACCGGTTTCGGGACTTCGTGCCGGAGAAATTTCTGCGGAGAGCGGGTCGGTGATGGGACAGGGGGCAGGACGCCCGTGGCGGCAGCTATTGCATTGGCGCCCATGATCCCCACATGATCCGACCATGACGGAAGACCTGAAGATCGGCGAGATTCTTGCGCCCGGCAGCGATGACGACAATCGCCGCCGCGAAGAGCGCGTCCGCGACCGGTTCTGGAACACGGCACGGCGAGCGGCGCGGCAGGTGCCGTTCATGGAAGAGGTGGTGGCCGGCTATTACTGCGCGCTCGACCGCGATACGCCGCCGCGGGTGCGCGGTACGCTTCTTGCAGCGCTCGCCTATTTCGTGCTGCCGCTCGACATGGTCCCCGACTTCCTGGTGGGGCTCGGGTTCACCGACGATGTCGCGGTACTGATGGCGGCTCTGAATATGGTGCGCTCGCATATCGCGCCGGCGCACCGGCTGGCGGCGCAACAGGCGCTGGAAGCCGAAGAGCGGCGCTGACCGGCCGAATTCGTGGAAATGACCGCAGAAGAATGTATCCGTTCGGATGGCGCCGGCCTCTTTTGTCGTCTCCGTGGCCCGGCGGGTCAAACTCTTGCCTTTTTCATCCGATTCAACGCTTGTATAGGGGCATGGAGGCATTCATTGTGATCGCCGCATTCAAAGCTGGCGTCTTCCGGGGGCGGTTCTCTTGGCGCGGCTTCACCCTTTGGTAACCCAGATTAAATAAAAATGAAGCAATCGGGCTTCACGGTATGAACCTTTGAGGCTGCTGCCGACACAAATGCAGACAGAGACAAAGTAATGGTCAGGACAATGCGTGGAATCTTCTCGTCGCTCATTCTGCTTGGCGCGATCGTCGCCGGCGGACCGGCCTTTTCGCAGGCCACCGCAGTCGGGCAACACCGCGACTGGGGCACCTACAGCTACCAGTCCGACAGCGGCAAGGTCTGCTATGTGATGAGCGTGCCGAAGGCGAAGGAGCCCGCCAGCCTGGACCATGGCGACATCTTCTTCTTCGTCAGCCAAAAGCCCGGGCAGAACGTGGCTTTCGAGCCCCAGTTCATCGCCGCCTACGACCTGCAGGAAGGCTCCAAGGTAACGGTCACGGTGGGCGGCAAGTCCTTCACGATGTTCACCCAAGGCAAATCGGCCTGGCTCGAGAACGCCGCCGAAGAGCCGCAGCTTCTCGCCGCCATGAAGGCTGGCACGGACATGAAAATCGCCGCCAAGTCGGGCCGGGGCAACGATACCGGCTATACATTCTCGCTGCTGGGACTGACGGCGGCGCTGGAATCCATCCAGTCCTGCAAGTAATTCTGCTGAGCCCAGCGGCCTTTGAAGGCGCGGTCTGCCCTTGCTGCCGCGCCTTTTCCTGTTAAAAGATCGCGCCATTGCGTTCCGGCCGGCTCTGTCGGCCCCGGCCCCTCTCCACTACCGGAAAAGACAATGGCGAAACTGGAAAATGTGAAAAAGGTCGTGCTTGCCTATTCGGGCGGCCTCGACACCTCGATCATCCTGAAATGGCTGCAGACGGAGCTTGGCGCGGAGGTCGTCACCTTCACCGCCGATCTCGGGCAGGGCGACGAGCTGGAGCCGGCCCGCAAGAAGGCCGAGTTGCTCGGCATCAAGGAAATCTATATCGAGGACGTGCGCGAAGAGTTCGTCCGCGACTTCGTGTTCCCCATGTTCCGCGCCAACGCGCTCTACGAGGGCGTATACCTGCTCGGCACGTCGATCGCGCGGCCGCTGATTTCCAAGCGCCTAGTGGAGATTGCCGCCGAGACCGGCGCCGACGCCATTGCACATGGCGCGACGGGCAAGGGCAACGACCAGGTGCGCTTCGAGCTCTCGGCCTATGCGCTGAACCCGGACATCAAGGTGATCGCGCCATGGCGCGACTGGGAATTCAAGTCGCGCACCGACCTTCTGAACTTCGCCGAGGCGCACCAGATTCCGGTGCCGAAGGACAAGCGGGGCGAGGCGCCGTTCTCGGTCGATGCCAACCTCCTGCATTCCTCCTCGGAGGGCAAAGTTCTCGAAGATCCGTGGAACGAGCCGCCGGAATATGTGCATCAGCGCTCGGTTTCGCCGATGGACGCGCCGGACGAGCCGACGGAGATTACCATCGGCTTCGAACGCGGCGACGCCGTTGCGCTCAACGGGAAGGCGATGTCGCCGGCGACGCTGCTTGCGGCGCTCAACGATCTGGGCCGCGACAACGGCATCGGCCGCCTCGACCTCGTGGAAAACCGCTTCGTCGGCATGAAATCGCGCGGCGTCTACGAGACGCCCGGAGGGACTATTCTCCTGCAGGCGCACCGCGCGATGGAATCGCTTACGCTCGACCGGGGCGCCGCGCATCTGAAGGACGAGCTGATGCCGCGCTATGCAGAGCTGATCTATAACGGCTTCTGGTTCTCGCCGGAGCGCGAAATGCTGCAGGCGGCGATCGACAAGAGCCAGGAGGATGTGGAGGGCGAGGTTCGCCTGAAACTCTACAAGGGCAATGTCATCGTGACCGGCCGCAAGTCGGACAAGTCGCTCTATTCGGATGCGCTTGTGACGTTCGAGGACGATCAGGGCGCCTATGACCAGAAGGACGCGGCCGGTTTCATCAAGCTCAACGCGCTTCGACTGCGGACCCTGGCGGCGCGGCGGAGGAAATAGCCGCGCCGGGCTGGCTGCTCCCGTGGCCTTAGCGCACGGGCAGCGACCGCAGCAGCATACGGTCCAGCGATAGCGACCAGGTGGAACCACCTGGCGTCCGCATACATGCGGAACGGAAGGCCCGCCCTCAGCCATCGATTTCCTTGGCGATGATGGCGATGGCCTGCTGGTAGACGCTGGCGGCGTTCCAGCCCTGGATGGCTCTGAAATTGGGCTGGCCAGGCTGATAGCCGGCGCCCGCCCGCCAGCCGTGGGCACGCAGGAAATTGGCGGTGGAGGCGAGGGCGTCGGCGGAGGAGCCGATCATGTCGATGCGTCCGTTGCCGTCACCGTCGACGGCAAATTTCAGCGCGTTGCCCGGCAGGAACTGGGTCTGGCCAAGCTCGCCATGGGCCGCGCCAATGGCATTGGGGCTCATCATGCCACGGTCGATGAGGGCCAGTGCACCATAGAGATGGCCAGTGAAGAACTCGGAGCGGCGGCAATCATAGGCAAGCGTGGCGACGGCCGAGAGGATGTTCTGATTGCCGAGGAAGCCGCCAAATCCCGTTTCCATGCCCCAGATCGCAATCAAGGGGCCGGCCGGCACGCCGTAGCGCTGCTCGATATTGGCGAACAGGCTGGCATGTTTCTTCTTCATGCTCTTGCCACGCGAAATGATGGCACTGGCGCCGCGCTTCTGCATGAAGCTGTTCAGCGAGAGCTTGAAGCTCTTTTGGCCTCTGTCGGCGGCAATGGTCTTGCTGGCGTAACGGGTGCCCTGCAAGGCGTCGAGCGCCCTGCGGCCGACGCCGCGAGCAGCCGCTTCCTGCGTAAACTGGCGCTTCCAGTCCTCGAAACCGGCGGCGTTGTTGCCGCAGCCGGCGGCGAGCGCCGGTTCGCCGGTTAAAACAAACGCAACCAGAGTTGCAGCCAGCCAGCCAGCCTTGCCGCCAAGCGTCATCATGTGCCCCCAAAAGGAAAACCTGTTCAACGGCATTGTGGCAGCGAAAGGTGCCTTTGTCACCTGTGCCGCTTGCGACGGCAGCTGCGCTCGCGGAACCAAACGCTGGTGGTTTTGTTCAGGGTGCCGGAAGGGACTATCAAGGAGATGTGACATGAAGTTCCCAGGTTTGAAAACTGCGACGGCGGCCGTTGCGCTGCTCTCCCTTTCGGGGGCCGCCATGGCTCAGGTGGCGGCGACCGCAACGACCGATCTCAACATCCGGTCCGGACCGGGGCCGCAGCACTCGGTCATCGGCGTGATCGGCGCATCTGAAGAAGCGACCATCAATGGCTGCATCGAAGACAGCAAATGGTGCCAGGTGACTCATGGCGGCGTGGAAGGATGGGCCTATTCCGACTATCTGACCGCCAGCATCGAGGGGCAGGACACGATTGTGCTGTCCGAGACCCGGCCCGAGGCGGTGCCGACGGTCACCTACGAGACCACCGCAAGCACGGAAGGCACCGGGGCCGTGGCGGGCGGTGCAACCGGTGCGGTTGCGGGAGCCATCATCGGCGGGCCCGTAGGCGCGGCTATCGGCGGCGCCGCAGGTGCCGTGGCCGGCGGTGCAATCGACACGGTCACTCCCCCGCAGGAGGTCGTCACCTATGTTCGGGAGAACCGCGTGGACCCGGTCTATCTCGAAGGCGAGGTCGTGGTGGGCGCTGGCCTGCCTGAGACGGTCGAAATGCGCGAGATACCGGACTATGAGTATCGTTACGTCTACGTGAACGGGCAACCGGTTCTGGTCGAGCCCGACTCCCGCCGTATCGTCCATGTGATACGGTAGCAGGACAGGCCGGCGCCGCCGAAACTGCGGCGCCGGTCCCGCCTTCGGAAAGGCACGCCCTCGGCCCGATGCCGGAAGCTTGACTCCGGCGTCGTTTTGGGGTCTACAGCCACCACTTTCCGCGACGAGTGCAAACTCCGAGCAGCCGACCAGGGCGCTTCTTCTTGACGACGATCCTGGAGGTCAACATCCGGCAGCGCAATGCGCCCCCGGGTGCTTTTCGGCTTTGCTCAAGGTTTAACCTGCGGCGCGGATGCATTACCTCTCGTGTTCGGTAAGACACGAGACCAGAGGAACGTGGATGTTTGAATCGCTTCAGGAGCGCCTTGGCTCCATCCTGAATGGCTTGACCGGCCGCGGCGCCTTGTCCGAGGCGGATGTCTCGGCGGCGCTGCGCGAAGTGCGCCGGGCGCTGATCGAGGCGGACGTCGCGCTGGACGTGGTGCGTTCCTTCACCGACCGCGTGCGCGAGAAGGCCGTCGGCGCAGAGGTGCTGAAATCGGTCAAGCCCGGCCAGATGGTGGTCAAGATCGTCCATGACGAGCTGGTCGAGATGCTGGGCGCGGAGGGCGAGACGATCGACCTTAACGCGCCAGCGCCGGTCGTTGTCATGATGGTCGGCCTGCAGGGTTCGGGCAAGACGACGACGACGGGCAAGATCGCCAAGCGGCTTTCCGAGCGCCAGGGCAAGAAGGTGCTGATGGCCTCGCTCGATACGCGGCGGCCGGCCGCGCAGGAGCAGCTCAGGCAGATCGGCGAGCAGGTTTCGGTCGCCACGCTGCCCATCGTGAGCGGGCAAACGCCGGTGGATATCGCCAAGCGCGCCGTGCAGGCGGCAAGGCTTGGCGGCCATGACGTGATCATTCTCGATACCGCCGGCCGCACCCATATCGACGAGCCGCTGATGGCCGAGATGGCGGAGATCAAGCGCGTCTCCAACCCGCATGAGATCCTGCTGGTGGCCGATTCGCTTACCGGCCAGGACGCGGTGAACCTTGCCAAGAGCTTCGATGAGCGTGTCGGCATCACCGGCCTGGTGCTTACCCGCATGGACGGCGACGGGCGTGGCGGCGCCGCCCTTTCCATGCGCGCCGTCACCGGCAAGCCAATCAAGCTCATCGGCGTCGGCGAAAAGATGGACGCGCTGGAGGAGTTCCATCCCAAGCGCATCGCCGACCGCATCCTTGGCATGGGCGACATCGTCAGCCTAGTCGAGAAGGCGGCGGAGACCATCGACCAGGAAAAAGCCGCGGCGATGGCCAAGAAGATGCAGGCCGGCAAGTTCGACCTGAACGATCTGGCCGATCAGCTTGCGCAGATGCAGAAGATGGGCGGCATGGGCGGCATCATGGGCCTGATGCCCGGCATGGGCAAGATGAAGGACCAGATGGCCGCCGCCGGTCTCGACGACAAGATGTTCGGCCGCCAGATCGCCATCATTCAGTCGATGACGCCGAAGGAGCGTTCCAATCCCGATCTGCTGAAGCACAGCCGCAAGAAGCGCATCGCCGCCGGCTCCGGCACGGATGCGGCGCAGATCAACAAGCTTCTGAAGATGCACCGCCAGATGGCCGACATGATGAAGTCGATGGGCGGCAAGGGCAAAAAAGGCGGCATGATGCGGGGCATGATGGGCGGCATGGCGCAGAAGATGGGGTTCGGGGGCATGCCGGGCGGCATGCCCGGAATGGGCGGCGGCATGCCCGACCTTTCCAAGATGAGCCCGAAGGAGATCGAGGCACTGCAAAAGCAGGTCGATGCCGCGGGTCTTTCGTCGGGCTTGCCCAAGGGGCTCCCAGGCCTGCCCGGCGGCGGTCTGCCCGGGTTGCCCGGCAGCGGCCTGCCGCGGAAGAAATAGAGGCGGAAATGGAGCCAGATACGGCACGGGCACAGCTTATGGAACTGCGGGCGTCGATCGACAATATCGACGCGGCGCTGATCCACATGCTTGCCGAGCGTTTTCGCTGCACGAAAGCGGTGGGCGTGCTCAAGGCGCGGAACGATCTGCCGCCGGCGGATCCGGCGCGCGAGAAGCAGCAGATCGAGCGGCTGCGCCGGCTTGCCGACGAGGCCAATCTGGACCCTGATTTCGCGGAAAAGTTCCTCAATTTCATCATCCGCGAAGTGATCCGCCATCACGAGGCAATCGCCGAACAGCATGGCAATGGCGATGGGGCGAAGGCGGCGACATGATTCCGGTTCTGGAAAGCGAGCGGCTGATGTTGCGCGCCTGGCGGCGGGAGGACTTCCCCGCCTATGCGGCCTTTAGCGCCGATCCGAACCGCACACGCTACAGCGGCGGGGTCAAGACGGACTTCCAGGCCTGGACCTCCTTTGCCGCCGGCCTCGGAGAATGGGCGCTCAACGGCTACGGCATGTTTGCGGTTCAGCCGAAGGATGGGAGCGAGGCGGCGGGTTATGCCGGACTTTGGCATCCGCCCATGCTCGACGAACCGGAACTGGCCTGGGGCCTTTTCGAAGGCTTCGAGGGCAGGGGCTATGCGACCGAAGCGGCCCGGCGCGTTCAGCTGTGGGCGGCGCGGGAGCTGAACCTGCCGCCGCTGATGAGCTTCGTCCATCCCGACAACCTGCCCTCGCAGGCTGTCATCAGGCGGCTCGGGGCCTCACCCCTGCCGCCAACCGAATTGCGCGGCGAGCCGCGCTTGCGTTTCCGGCACATCCTGCCGGTCTAGCCATCATCGAAAGGAAGAAACATGGCACTTAAAATACGTCTGGCCCGCGCGGGCTCCAAGAAGCGTCCCTATTACCACGTTGTGGTGGCCGATGTGCGCAGCCCGCGCGACGGCCGCTTCATCGAGCAACTCGGCTCCTGGAACCCAATGCTGCCCAAGGACGCGGAGCGCGTGAAGCTCAACGAGGAGCGCATCAAGTACTGGCTCGACCAGGGCGCGCTGCCGACCGATCGCGTGCTGCGCTTTATGGCCGATGCAGGCCTTGCCGAGCGCCCGGCCCGCAACAACCCCAAGAAGGCCGAGCCGGGCAAGAAGGCCCAGGAGCGCGCCGCCGAAGCCAAGCAGGCCGAGGAAGACGCCAAGGCAGCCGCCGCCGAAGCCGCTGCTGCCGCCGAGGCTCCGGCGGAAGAGCCGGCCGGCGAGGAAGCCGCGAGCTGATCGCAGCTTCGCGGCGTGTTTCGGATGGCGGGCTGCGGCCCGCCATTTGCGTTCAGAACGGCTGGACATTGCGCAATTGCAGATGGGGAGCGGCTCGACTTTCCTGGCATAGCGCGCAACAAGGGATGAATCGGATGAAAGCTCGGATCAAGTGGGTCGAAGACCGTACGTTCATCGGCGAGTCCGGGAGCGGCCACAAGGTCGTGCTCGGGACCGCTTCAGGGCCGGAGGGGCGCACGCCGGGGCCCAGCCCCATGGAGATGGTGCTGATCGGCACGGGAGGCTGCTCGGCCTTCGACGTCGTTCACATTCTCGAAAAGGGGCGCGAGGCGGTGGAGGACTGCGTCGTGGAGATGGATGCCGAGCGCGCGGAACAGGACCCGAAAGTGTTCACCCGCATCCACATGCATTTCGTGGTGAAAGGGCGCGGTCTGGCGACGAACAAGGTCGAGCGCGCGATCGCGCTGTCGGTTGAGAAATACTGCTCGGCGTCGGCAATGCTCGCCAAGACGGCCACGATCACCCATGATTTCGAGGTCGTCGACACGTCCGTCACGGCGGCTGTCTAGATCAGTTCACCGTTTTGCAGAAGCGCCTACCTGATCCAACTGTCGGCTGCTGGGCAACCCCAGGAAAACCGGCTCCCACTTTCGCTGGGGTTGCTCTCAAGGTCGCCACGCGCAGCTTCTGCCGCTCTTACCGGTCGTGGCGCCCGTGTACGCGGCGCAGTTCGGCGAGGTAGCCTGCGATGGCCAAGCATATGCGATCGGTCAGGGCGGCCTCGTCCACCTTGTCGCCGCGGAAAGCCTGCAGCATCATGCCCCGGGCCAACGCCACGATATCGGCGGCTGCCTCGCTGCTGCGCGGCGTGTTCCTGAACACGAGGAAGGATTCCACGGCTTCCACGATTGCCCGGTTGGTGCGCGCGATCTCCTCATGCAGCGGCAGGACCGCGTTGGCGTAGTCGAGCGCCTGCGCGAGCTTCGGATGGCGGGCCTGGTTTCGCATCGCGGCAACCACCAGCCGTCTTGTCGTCTGTTCGTCTCCGCGGGTCTCCATTCCTTCCAGCGCCGCAACCATGTCGGCCAGAAGATGCTTGCGCTTGCGGCGGAGCATCTCTGCCAGGATCGCCTCCTTCGTCGGAAAGTACTGGTAAAGCGAGCCGACGCTGATGCCCGCCTTGTCGGCAACGGCATTGGTGTTGAAGCCGGCCAGACCATTCGTCCTCAAAATGCGAGCCGAGGCTTCCATGATCGCGTCGACGGTGACGGTCGAACGCGCCTGGCGCGGGCGTTTGCGGGGCTCGATGGTCGGGACGGGCTTGTTCATGAAATGCGAGTTTTCAAATGTGAGTTATTGCTCGAATAATGCGCCGGATTTCTTCGCGGCACAAGGATGAAAGCACGAATGCAGGTCGACGGGCAGGCAGTTCTGATAACCGGCGCCACGCGCGGCATCGGCCGGGCTCTGGCGGAAAAGCTGGCCGCCCGCGGCGCAAGACTGCTGCTTGTCGGGCGGGACGCGGCCGCCCTAGAGGTCGTGCGCGACGGGCTGGCCGGCGAGGCGAAGACGCATGTCTGCGATCTGAGCAGGCCCGACGAGGTCGATAAGCTGGTTCGCCGGGTGCGTGAAGAGCATGGCGGGCTTTCGGTTCTCGTCAACAACGCGGCCGCGCAGAGGCAGATGGACTTCATCGACGGCGATCGCGGCGAGCTGACGGCGTATTCGCGCGCGGAGATCGCGCTGAACCTGACAGCACCGATCACGCTCATCGCTGGCCTGCTGCCCCTTCTTGCACGGCAGGGCGAAGCCGTCATCGTCAATGTCAGCTCGGCGCTTGCCCTGGCGCCGAAGCAGGCCGCGCCGGTCTATTGCGCCGGCAAGGCCGGGTTGCGCAGCTTTGGCCGTGCGCTGCGCTACCAGTGCGCGGACGCGGCGCCGCATGTCCGGGTCTGCGAGGTCATCATGCCCCTGGTCGACACGGATATGACGCGCGGGCGCGGCAGCGGCAAGATATCCGCAGCCACGGCCGCCGCGGCCATTCTGTCGGCCATCGAGAGCGGCCGCGACGAATATTGGGTCGGCAAGAGCCGCCTGCTTCCCCTTCTCGGCCGGCTTTCGCCGAAGACCGTCGAACGCATCTTAAGATAGGAGCCATCCATTGTCCCTGATCAGCATCGAACAGACATCCCCGCGGCGCTGCCGCAACGACTGGTCCCGCTTTCTCGCCGCCTGGCGCCGTGCGCCCTTGCGCACGGGGGCCATCGCGCCGAGCTCGTCCGCCTTGGCCGAGCGGATGGCGTTCTGCGCGGCGCTGAGGCCCGGCATGCGGGTCATCGAGCTCGGACCGGGGACGGGCGTCGTCACCGAGGCCATATTGGCGGCAGGCGTGCGGCAGGAGGATCTCGTTCTGGTGGAGGCTGACGAGGCTTTCGCCGGGCTGCTCGCGCAACGTTACCCGAGGGCCAAGACCCTCTGCGGTGATGCCTTCTCGATCGTCGAACGCCTTGTGGATGCTGGTGGGCAGGCCGACGCTGTGATATCGAGCCTTCCCCTGTTCGTCTATCCCCGCCCCATGCGCACGGCGCTTTGCCGCAATGCGCTGGCGCTTGTCGGGCCGCACGGGCGCATGGTTCAATTCACCTACAGCCCGGTCTCGCCGGTCAAGCTGTCGCCGGGCATCCGGGCGGTGAACTCGCGCCGCATCTGGCGCAACCTTCCGCCGGCCACGGTGTGGACCTATCGGGCGGAGACGCTCTGAGCCTTGCGCAGGGCCTCCGTCGCGTCGGTGTCCACCTCCATGCCCGCAATGACCACGCCGAACAGTCGTTCGGCCTGCCGGCGGGTATAATACCCCATCGCCACATCGTGCAGCACACGCTCCGGCGGACGCTCAAACGGGTTGCCATAGCCGCCGCCGCCCGGCGTGCCGACGGCAACCCGGTCGCCGGCCTTCATGGCGATATCCTGCTCCTTGGAAAGATGCGGCGGCACGTGGGGCTCGCCGTCGCGCCAAACAGTGACGGTGTTGACCGCGCCGTCGGCTCCGCCCAGCACGCCTTGCGGCCCGGTGCGGCCGTGATCCATGACGAAGGAGGCGCGGGCCTCGCCGCGCACGAGCTCGACCTCGTAGGAAAGGCCGAAGCCGCCGCGTTGCCGCCCGGCGCCGCCGGAACCTTCGCGCAGCGCGTAGTGCCGGTAGAGGATGGGGAATGCCTGTTCCATCACCTCAATGGGCGGCGACTTGGAAATGCCGATGGTCGAGCATCCGTTGGTGAGGCCGTCATGGCCGGCATTGCCGCCATAGCCGCCGCCGGAGATCTGGTACATCACGAAGTCGCGCCCTCGCGCCGGGTCGTGGCCGCCCAGGGCGAAATTGCCGCTGGAGCCGGCGGGCGCGGCAGTGACCTTTTCCGGGAGCGCCTTGACCATAGCGGAGAACACCGCCTCGGCGATACGCTGGGAGACTTCTGCCGCGCAGCCGGAGACGGGGCGCGGATACTGCGCATCGAGGAAGGTGCCGACCGGCCGCCTGACGTCGAGCGGGGCGAAGGCGCCGGCCGACAGCGGCACTTCGGGAAAGATGTGGCGCATGGCCAGGTAGACCGAGGACAGCGTCGTCGCCAGCACACTGTTCATGGGGCCGGCGCAGGGCGGGCTGGTGCCTTCGAAGTCGAAGGTGAGGCCGTCGCCCTTCTTTTCGACGGCGAGCGTGATTGTGAGCGGCTCGTCAACCACACCGTCGGAATCGACGAAGGCCTGCCCGTGATAGACGCCATCGGGGATGGTGGCGATAAGGCTGCGCATCTGCGTTTCGGCGCGCGTGCGAAGTTCGGCGATCGCGGCGCGCACGGTTTCGTCGCCGTAGCGGTCGAGCACCGCGGCCAGCCGATCCGCGCCGACTTCGAGGGCTGCCGCCTGGGCGCGGATGTCGCCGATGCGCTGGTCGGCCACGCGGATGTTGGAGCAGATGATGCCGTAGATCTCGGCGTCGAGTTGACCTTTCTTGAACAGCTTGACCGGCGGCAGGCGCAGGCCCTCCTGCTCGACCGCCGTGGCCGAGGCCGAGAAGCCGCCAGGCACGGCGCCGCCGATATCCGGCCAGTGGCCGGTATTGGACAGCCAGCAGAAGATCTCGCCGTCGCGCCAGAGCGGCATCGCGAAGCGCACATCCATGAGATGCGTGCCGCCCAGATAAGGATCGTTGACGATGTAGATGTCGCCCGGCTCGGGCGCGGCGGTGATGCCGCCGCGGATGCGTTCGATCAGGTTCCCGGTCGAATATTGCATCACGCCCACGAAGACCGGCAATCCGCCCGACCCTTGCGCGATCAGCGCGCCATCCTCGGCGGCGTAGATGCCATCGGAACGGTCGTTTGCCTCGGCGATGACGGGGGAGAAGGCGGCGCGCGAGAAGGTCAGGTCCATCTCGTCGCAAACCTGGCTGAGCGCGGCCTGGATGACGGAGAGAGTAATCGGGTCAAGAGGAGGAGTGGTCATCGGGCGCCTCCGACTGCGATCATGATGTTCCCATCCCTGTCGGACGCTGCTCGATCCCCCGGCTCGATCACCGTCGTCGTGTCGAGCTGTTCGAGAATGGCTGGGCCTTCGATGACGGCATCGAGGGGCAGTTTCTCGCGGGCGTAGACGGGGGTATCGTGCCATTCACCGGCGAACCAGACCGGGCGGCGTTCGTTGAGCGCCTCTTCCAATGTGCCGGCGCGGCCGGCGGGGTCGATGAGGCTGGCGAGGTCGATGCCGGCGCGCACGCCTATGACGGATGTGTTGAGGTTGACGAGATTGGCGCGGATCTCGGGCAGCCGCACCTTGAAGCGGGCGAAATAGGCCGCCTCGAAAAGCTGCTGCAGCGTTTCGCGGTCGATCTCCGGTCCGGGCAGGGGCACGTTGAGGAGGTGGGTCTGGCCGACGAACTGCATATCGGCGGTGTGTACGTAATCGATACGCTCGGGCGCCACGCTTTCCCGCGCGATCGCCGCTGCCCCCTCACGGCGCTGGGCCTCCAGCACGTCGCGCACGAGGTCGAGGTCCAAGCTGGCGACGGGCCGGTTGACCGTGCGCACGAAGTCGTGGCGCAGATCGGCGACGACGCAGCCCAGCGCGTTGGTGATGCCGGGGCGCGCCGGCACCAGGACACGGGGAATGGCGAGTTCTCGCGCGAGCGCCGAGGCATGAAGAGGACCGGCGCCGCCGAAGGCGAAGAGGGCGAAGTCGCGCGGGTCGTGCCCCTTGGCGAGCGACACCATGCGGATGGCGCCGGCCATCTTGATGTTTGCCATATGCAGCACGGCGCCCGCCGCTTCATGCGCGTCCATGCCTAGGGGCCGGCCGAGCCTTTCGGCGAAGATCGCCTCCACCTGGTCGACGGAGACCGGATTGTCGACCGACAGCAGCTTGCCCGGGTTCAGCCGGCCAAGCAGGAGGTTGGCGTCGGAAATGGTCGGCTCGGCGCCGCCGCGGCCATAGCAGATCGGGCCGGGCGACGCGCCGGCGCTTTGGGGCCCCACTTCCAGCAGCCCCGCCTCGTTGACCTTGGCTATGGAACCGCCGCCGGCGCCCACCGTATGCACATCCACCATGGGGACGTGGATGGGCATGGCATATTCGATCTCTATCTCGTTGGAAACGGCAGGGCGCGCGCCGCGCACGAGGGCGACGTCGGTCGACGTGCCGCCCATGTCGTAGGTGATGAGGTCGCGGGCGCCCGCCCGCCTTCCGGTGAAGGCCGCGGCCATGACGCCCGAGGCCGGCCCCGACATAACAGTCTTGGCGGCTTCGCGGGCTACATTGGCGGCGGAGATCATGCCGCCATTACCGTTCATCACCAGGAAGTCGCGGGCGTAGCCGAGCTTCTTCAATTCGCTCGAGAGCCGGGCGATATAGCGTTCGAGGATGGGCTGGACGGCGGCGTTGACGGAAGCGGTCACGCCGCGCTCGAACTCGCGCGCTTCCGACAGGAGCGCATGACCTGCGGTGATATGGTCGTTGGGCCAGATCTCGCGCGCTATCTCTACCGCGCGCAGTTCATGCGCCGGGTTCGCGTAGGCGTGCAGGAAGTGGATGACGAGGGACTGGCAGCCGGCATCCAGAAGCCGGCGCAACGCATCGCGCAGACCCTCCTCGTCGAGCGGCGTCAGCACGTTGCCGCGCGCATCCATGCGCTCCGCCACTTCGAGCCGCAGGTTTCGCGGGATGACCGGCGTGAACGTGCCCGTCATGCCGTAGGCCTGGGGGCGGGTGCGGCGGCCGAGCTCGATGATGTCGCGGAAACCGCTGGTGGTGATCATTCCGGTCACCGCGAGGCGGCGCTCCAGCACGGCATTAGTCGTGGTGGTCGTGCCGTGCACGACGAGGCCGATTTCAGAAGCGGGCACGCCGGTCGCCGCAAGCGCGTTGACGACGCCGTGCGCCTGGTTTTCGACGGTGGTTGGCGTCTTGGCGACGTGAACGCGCGGCGGCGAGCTGCGCGCGTCGATGAGAAGCAGGTCGGTAAAGGTGCCGCCGACATCGATGCCTGCTACACAATGGCCGGATATTGCGCCGCTTTTCTCACTCATGCCGAAAATCCGGAATGCAAAACCTTTTCCCCCGCATCAAATTGAAATAGGTCTTTTTACCGTCGCCTTGACGCGAAAATCATTTGTATACTAATAATCTCGCGAGACAAGACAACCTCGCAGATGTCGTGCATGCGCCTTATATGGGGCGAGCGGAAAGCAACGAGGATCGCATCATGAACGCAGCCGTGTCCAATGCCGCCGAGGCCGTCCAGACGCTGGAATTTCCGATTCCGGCCGGCGTCTATGCGGAAAGCGTCGTTTCGGTGAAGCACTATACCGACCGCCTTTTCTCGTTCCGCATCACCCGGCCGCAGAGCTTCCGCTTCCGTTCGGGCGAGTTCGTGATGATCGGTCTTCCCAATGCGCAAAAGCCGGTATTTCGCGCCTATTCCATCGCCAGCCCCAATTGGGACGAGGAAGTGGAATTCTTCTCCATCAAGGTGCCCGACGGCCCACTGACGCAGCATCTGCAGAAGATCCAGCCGGGCGACACGGTGCTGATGCGGCAAAAATCGACGGGCACGCTGGTCAACGACGCGCTGACGCCGGCCAAGCGGCTCTACATGATCTCGACAGGCACCGGCATCGCGCCCTTCGCGAGCCTCATCCGCGATCCCGACACCTATGACAAGTTCGACCAGATCATCCTCACCCATACCTGCCGCGACCTCGCGGAGCTGAAATATGGCGAGGAGCTGATTGCCGCGACGCGAGAGGATCCGCTGATCGGCGAGTTGACCGAAGGCCGGCTGCACCACTTTACTTCGACCACGCGCCAGACCTCGCCCGTCATGGGCCGCATTACGACGCTGATCGAGAATGGCGGGCTGTTCCAGGCGCTGGGCACCGAGCCTTTCGACCGGGAGAACGACCGCGTGATGATCTGCGGCTCGATGGATATGCTCAAGGACGTCAAGGCACTGGCGGAAAAGGCGGGCCTGAAGGAAGGCTCCAACGCCGAGCCCGCCGATTTCGTTGTCGAGCGCGCCTTCGTCGGCTGAGCGTTCGTCTTAAAGCCAACGCCTCTCTCGTCATCCCGTCTGACCGCAGGGAGAGGCGGGACCCATCGGCTCGATGCGGCCGGCCTCCGCAGAAGGAGCCGCCGGTGCTGACATGCGCCGGAACCGGACCGGGCCGGCTAGCCCTTGCGCGCTGACAGCCGTAGGACTTCCCCTCACTATTCGACCGTTGACTCCGTTGCGTCATGGTGCGAAAAGTTTCGCGAAGCATCTATAAATCCGGATTTCTAGAACAATGAACAAAACCATGGCGATTTCCGCGCTCTCGGCCCTCGGGCAGGAAACGCGGCTCGACGTGTTTCGCCTTCTCGTGCAGGCGGGCGCGGAGGGGCTTCCGGCCGGGGAGATTGCGGCGCGGCTCGGCGTGGTGCAGAACACCGCCTCGGCGCATCTCAAGGTGCTGTCGCAGGCTGGTCTTATCCGCGCCGGGCGGCAGGGGCGGACGATCCGCTATGTGGCCGATATGACCGGCTTCCGCGACCTCCTGGCCTATTTGATGGAGGATTGCTGCGACGGAAACCCCGATCTGTGCCGCCCCGTCATCGAGGCCATAACATATGATTGCTAGAGCATGATTTCCGAAAAGCGGAAATCGGCTTTGGGAAAAGGTCATGGCCATCCAGGAGAGCCCTGCCCATGAGTGACAAGATTTTCAATGTCCTGTTTCTGTGCACCGGCAATTCGGCGCGGTCGATTTTCGCCGAAGCCATCCTTAACCGGCTCGGCGCTGGTCGCTTCCGTGCCTTTTCCGCCGGCTCACAGCCAAAGGGCGCGGTACATTCCTATGCGCTCGACCTGCTTGCGCGGCTGAACCACGACACCGGTTTTGCCCGTTCCAAGGATTGGGCGGAGTTCGCGGCACCCGGCGCGCCGGAGATGGATTTCGTCTTCACGGTTTGCGACAATGCCGCCAACGAGGCCTGCCCGGTCTGGCCGGGCCAGCCGATGACGGCGCACTGGGGTATTCCCGACCCAGCGGCGGCCGAAGGCACGGAGGCCGAAAAGAGGCTCGCCTTCGCCGACAGCTACCGCATGCTCGACAACCGCATTTCGATTTTCGTCAACCTACCGCTGGCCTCGCTCGACAGGCTAACCTTGCAAAGGCGGCTCGAGGAAATCGGCGAAGGGGCCAGGAACCCCGCCTGATCACGAAGGAAGATCATGTCAGACCATATATTGCATGGCGCCGAAAACCCGGCAGGCGGGATCGGCTTTTTCGAGAAATGGCTTTCCGTCTGGGTGGCGCTATGCATTGTCGCCGGCATCGCGGCGGGCAATCTTCTGCCCGGCCTGTTCGGTTTTCTGGCAAGCCTCGAATATGCCTCGGTCAACATGGTCGTCGCGGTCCTCATCTGGGCGATGGTCTTCCCGATGATGGTCAATGTCGATTTCGCCAGCCTCAGCCATGTCGGCGACCGGCCAAAGGGGCTGGTGCTGACGCTCGCAGTCAACTGGCTGATCAAGCCCTTCACCATGGCCGCGCTCGGCGTGCTATTCTTCAAGCATGTCTTTGCCGGGTTCATTCCGCCTGCCGATGCGGAGCACTATATCGCCGGCCTCATCCTGCTCGGAGCGGCGCCGTGCACGGCGATGGTGTTCGTGTGGAGCCAGATGACACGGGGCGATGCCACCTATACGCTGGTGCAGGTCTCGGTGAACGACGTGATCATGGTCTTCGCCTTCGCCCCCATCGTCGCGCTGCTTCTGGGCGTCACCAGCATTGCGGTGCCATGGTCGACGCTGATAATTTCGACGCTGCTCTATGTGGTGGTGCCGCTCATCGCCGGCGCATGGGTCCGCCACCGGCTGGTGGCGCGGTCAAAGGGCGAGGCGGGCGGGCAGGCGGCTGTCGCCCGTTTCACCGAGCGGCTGAAACCGGTGTCCGTGCTGGGGCTGCTCGCAACGGTGGTTCTCCTGTTCGGATTCCAGGGCGATGTCATCGTTTCGAGGCCGTTCATCATCGTGCTCATCGCGATGCCGCTGCTGGTGCAGTCCTACGGCATCTTCTTCCTTGCCTACGGTGCGGCCAAGGCGTGGAAAGTGCCGTTCAATGTGGCGGCTCCCTGCGCACTCATCGGCACCTCGAATTTCTTCGAGCTGGCCGTCGCCGTCGCCATCAGCCTGTTCGGCTTGCATTCGGGCGCGGCACTTGCCACCGTTGTCGGCGTGCTGGTGGAAGTGCCGGTGATGCTGTCGCTGGTCGCCTTCGCCAACCGCACGCGCCACTGGTTCGACCAGGCATAAGGCCTGTTGATATTCAGGCCTTGGTACGGGAGAGAATAAACCATGTCCGCCACCATCTATCACAACCCCGCCTGCGGCACCTCGCGTAACGTGCTGGCCATGCTGCGGCAAGCGGGCGAGGAGCCGGAGGTCATCGAATATCTGAAGACCCCGCCGTCGCGCGAAAAGCTGGTCTCGCTGATCGAGGCCATGGGCCTATCCGCACGCGAGCTTCTGCGGCGGAACGGGACGCCCTATGACGAGCTTGGGCTGGACGATCCCAAGTGGAGCGACGACCAGCTGATCGACTTCATGGTGGAGCATCCGATCCTGATCAACCGGCCCATCGTGGTGACGGAAAAGGGAACCAGGCTCTGCCGGCCGTCCGAGACGGTGCTGGAGCTGCTGCCGGAAGCGGCGGTCGGATCCTTCACCAAGGAGGACGGCGAGGTCGTTGCCGGGCGGTAGGGACCGGGCGCCGCCATATGCCCCTGTACATTCGCCCTTTCAGCCGATAGATACGCCTTCGATGCGCGGGCATGATGCCGCGCCGTCCATGCGTGGCGCAGGAGCACGCGCGTAGGACAGGATTTCCGAAAGTAGATGTATGATTGAATTTGAAGGCATTGCGCCTGCCCTTGGCCGGGCGCTGGCCAATCGGGGCTATGAGACGCTGACGCCCGTGCAGCAGGCCGTGCTCGCCCCGGAAATGGACGGGGCGGATGCCCTGGTTTCCGCGCAGACCGGATCCGGCAAGACCGTGGCCTTCGGCCTGGCGATCGCGCCGACGCTGCTTGACGGAGCCGAGCGCTTCGGCGAGGCCGGTGCGCCGGTCGCGCTGGCGATCGCGCCCACGCGCGAGCTTGCGCTGCAGGTGATGCGCGAGCTCGAGTGGCTGTATGCCGAGACCGGAGCGAAGGTCACCTCATGCGTCGGCGGCATGGACATGCGCTCCGAGCGCCGTCAGCTCGACCGCGGTGCGCATATCGTGGTGGGCACGCCGGGACGGCTCTGCGACCACATAAGGCGCGGCGGGCTCGACATGTCTTCGCTGCGCGCCGTGGTGCTGGACGAGGCCGACGAGATGCTCGATCTCGGCTTCCGCGAGGACCTGGAATTCATCCTCGACGCCGCGCCGCAGGACCGGCGTACGCTGATGTTCTCGGCCACCGTTCCGCGCGCCATCGCCAATCTGGCTAAGAACTACCAACGCGAGGCGGTTCGCATCAGCACCGCCGCCGAGCAAAAGCAGCATGTGGACATCGAGTATCGGGCGCTGACGGTTGCCGCCAGCGACCGCGAGAACGCCATCATCAACGTCCTTCGCTACTACGAGGCGAAGAACGCCATCGTCTTCTGCTCGACGCGGGCGGCGGTGAACCATCTGACCGCGCGGTTCAACAATCGCGGTTTTTCCGTCGTCGCATTGTCTGGCGAGTTGAGTCAGAACGAGCGCACGCATGCGCTCCAGGCCATGCGCGACGGGCGGGCGCGGGTGTGTATTGCCACCGACGTGGCGGCGCGCGGCATCGACCTGCCGAACCTGGAGCTGGTCATCCACGCCGACCTGCCGACCAACCCGGACACGCTGCTGCATCGCAGCGGGCGCACGGGGCGGGCGGGGCGCAAGGGCGTGAGCGCTCTCATCGTTCCGCAGAATGCGCGGCGCAAGGCCGAGCGGCTTTTGCAGGGCGCCAAGATCCAGGCGGCGTGGGCGTCGCCGCCTTCCGCCGACGACGTGCTGCGGCGAGACAATGAGCGGCTTCTGGCCGATCCGGCGCTGGCCGAGCCCGTGAGCGAGGATGAGGCGGCCTTCGTCGACGAGCTGCTGCAGAACCGCGATCCGCGCCAGGTGGCGGCGGCTTTCGTAAGGCTTTATCGCGGCGGCAAATCGGCGCCCGAGGATCTGATGCCGGTTGCCCATCGCGACGAGCGCCAGCGCGAGGACACAAGGCCATCGTCCCGCAACGAGTTCGCAGAGAGCGCCTGGTTCTCGCTTTCGGTGGGACGCAAGCAGAATGCCGAGCCGCGTTGGCTCATTCCGCTGCTGTGCCGTGCGGGCGGGATATCCAAGCGCGAGATCGGCCAGATCAAGATGCAGACCGAGGAAACCTTCGTCGAACTGGACGCCGCCAGCGTCAAACGGTTTCTGGCTGCCGTCGGTCCGGACATGACGCTGGAAAATTCGATACGCCTGAAGCAGCTTGACGGTCCGCCGGGATTTTCGCGTTCCGGCCACGGAAAACCCTATTCGGGCGGCAAGCCCGCACGCGGCGAGGCTCCAGGCGGCTGGGAAAAGCCCGGCAAGAAGCCTTTCAAGAAGCAGCATCGCAAGGGCGGCAAACCGGGCGCCGCGGGGCCGGAAGGCGAGGCCGGGTTCTTCAAGAAGAAGGCCGATGCGGGCGGCGCAGCCAAGCCGAAGAAGGCGAAGAAGAAGGCTCCGTAGCCACGGCCAGGCGCGGGAGCGGCCGGTCTTCGCCTGCTGTCCGGATCGAATGAGGAATTGGAGCGTTACGGTGCAGTGCGTCGATTTGCGACGCGGGCCGCTGCATCCGTCATTGCCGGTTTCGGGCGTATGACGGGGCGGCGCACAGCTGGAGTTCTCGCCATGGACGTCATCCGGATACTGCTTTCGATCCTCATTCCGCCGCTCGGCGTGTTCCTGCAGGTCGGTATCGGCATCCAGTTCTGGTTGAATCTGCTGCTTACGCTGCTGGGCTACATTCCCGGCGTCATCCACGCCGTATGGATCATCACGAGGCGCTGATGCAGGCGGGCGCCGCCGGCGACAGACGGGAGACCGGGCGCCCGGTACCCGATCCGCGGATCGAGGAGCTCGACCGCCTCGCCACCCTGCTCGACACGCGCTGGGGCATTCCGGGGACGCCCTTCTCGTTCGGCATCGATGGCGCGGCGAGCCTCATTCCGGTTGTCGGCGACGGCGCCACCGCCCTTATCTCGGCCTACATCGTGTACCGGGCCGCCAGGCTGGGAGCTCCCCGCAGCGTGCTCATGCATATGGCAGCCAATGTCGGGCTCGACTTCGCGATCGGTTCGGTGCCGGTCATCGGCACCGTCTTCGACATCTTCTTCAAGGCGAACAAGCGGAATGTGGGGCTCCTGCGCCGGCATCTGGAGAGCTCGGCCGACTGAGCCGAAGCCGCGCAGGGCAGCTATGCGCCTCGCCATGTTGCGCTGCAGCAGCGTTCCCGCTATTACCCGATTCCAACCATCATGGACCCGGTGAGATTCCGGGTGGCTCCGCCGGCCGCTCATCCGCCGGCTCAATCATCTCGCATCCCGCATGTTTCCGCCCCGCCCGGCGGCGGAGCGGGCTTGTTCTGGACGATCAATGATATCAATTTCCAATTACCGCGACCAGTGGTTCGGCAATATCCGCGCGGATGTGCTTTCCGGGATAGTCGTGGCGCTTGCGCTCATTCCCGAGGCCATCGCCTTTTCCATCATCGCCGGCGTCGACCCGAAGGTGGGGCTTTTCGCCTCCTTCTCGATCGCCGTCATCACGGCCATCGCCGGCGGAAGGCCGGGCATGATCTCGGCCGCCACGGCGGCCACCGCCGTGTTGATGGTGACGCTGGTCAAGGACCACGGCCTGCAATATCTCCTGGCGGCCACCGTTCTGGCGGGCGTTTTGCAGGTCGGCGCGGGGCTTCTGCGGCTTGGCCACCTCATGCGTTTCGTCTCGCGCTCGGTAATGACCGGCTTCGTCAACGCCCTGGCCATCCTCATCTTCATGGCGCAGCTTCCCGAACTCATCGGCGTGCCCGATCTCACCTATGTGATGGTGGCGGGCGGCCTTGCGATCATCTACCTGTTTCCCCGGCTGACGACGGCGATTCCTTCGCCGCTCGTCTGCATCGTCGTTCTCACTGCGCTTTCCATCGGTTTCGCCTTCGAGCTGCGCACCGTGGGCGACATGGGCGAGCTGCCGTCGACACTGCCGGTGTTTCTCATCCCCGACATTCCGCTCAATCTCGAAACGCTGCAGATCATCCTGCCCTATTCGGCCGCGGTGGCGGCGGTCGGGCTCCTGGAATCGCTGATGACGGCGTCGCTGGTGGACGAACTCACCGACACGCCGAGCGACAGGAACCAGGAATGCATCGGCCAGGGCCTCGCCAATACGGCAACCGGCTTCATCGGCGGCATGGCGGGCTGCGCGATGATCGGCCAGTCGATCATCAACGTGAAATCTGGCGGCCGCGGCCGGCTTTCCTGTTTCAGCGCCGGCGTTTTCCTGCTGTTCATGATCGTGGTGCTGGGCGAATGGGTGCGCCAGATCCCGATGGCCGCCCTCGTCGCCATCATGATCATGGTGGCGATCGGCACGTTCTCCTGGTCGTCGATCAAAGGCTTGCGCGAACATCCGCTCTCCTCCTCGATCGTCATGCTGGCGACCGTCGTCTGCGTCGTTTTCACGCACAACCTAGCCATCGGCGTGCTGGTCGGCGTGCTCCTGTCCGGCATCTTCTTCGCCGGCAAGATCGCCCAGATATTCCGCGTCACGTCGGTGCTTTCCGATGACGGCAAGGCGCGCACCTACAAGGTGGAGGGACAGCTCTTCTTCGCTTCGGTCGAAGACTTCAACAAGGCCTTCGACTTCAAGGAAGCGCTGGAGAAAGTGGTTATCGACGTCTCCCGCGCCCACATCTGGGACATTTCGAGTGTTGCCGCACTGGACATGATCGTGCTCAAGTTCCGCCGCGATGGCGCCGATGTCGAGATATTCGGCATGAACGAGGCGAGCGAGACCATCGTGGACAAGCTCGGCATTCACGACAAGCCGGGCGCGCTTGAGAAACTGATGGGGCACTAGACATGAAGATCACCGCTTTTGTAGACGGCTCCATCTATTCGCAGAGCGTATGCGAACATACAGCCTGGGCAGCGGCGCGGATCGGCGCGACGGTCGAGCTTCTGCACGTTCTCGGCCGACGCGAGACGGCGAGCGCGCCTTCGAACCTTTCCGGCGCCATTGCGCTGGGCGCACGCTCCAGCCTGCTGGAGGAACTTTCCGAACTCGACGAGCAAAGGGCGAAGCTGGCGCAAAAGCGCGGGCGGGCAATTCTGGACGATGCCGCCGGCATGGTTCACCTTGCTGGCGTCGATGCCGTCACCACCAAGCTCCGGAGAGGCGACGTCGTGGAGACGGTGGCGGAGATCGAGGCGGATACGGATATGTTCGTCATCGGCAAACGCGGTGAGGCCGCGGACTTTGCCAAGCTTCACCTTGGCTCCAATCTGGAGCGGGTGGCGCGTGCGAGTACAAAGCCGGTGTTCGTCGCCTCGCGCGCATTCAAGCCGATCGACAAGGTGCTGGTCGCTTTCGATGGCGGGGCGAGCAGCATGAAGGCGGTGGACGCGATGGCTCGGTCGCCCCTGTTCGCCGGCCTGCCCGTGAAGCTGCTCACCGTGGGAAGCGATGGCAGCGACATCAGAAGGCGGCTGGAAGACGCGCGCGCGACGCTGGCCGCCGGCAGCATCGAAGCCGAAATCGAGATTGCCCCCGGCCAGGCCGAGATCGTCATTGCCGAGCGCGTGGAGAGCGAGCGTTTCAACCTTCTGGTCATGGGCGCCTATGGTCATTCGCGCATCCGCAGCCTGATCATCGGTTCGACCACGACGGAAATGCTGCGTTCGTGCAAGATACCGGTAATGCTGTTCCGGTAGAGTTCCAGCCGGTCCCAACGCGTTTCATTTACGCGCGAGCCGTGTCATGAATAGCGCCGGAACTCGGAACGGAGGAGGCGGCGCGACATGACCGCGACATTCGTCATCGCACAAGGCGGCGGGCCGACCGCCGTGATCAACCAGACAGTGGCGGGCGCGACGCTGGAAGCGCGCCGCCGCTATCCCGGTTGCCGGGTGCTGGGGGCGTTGCATGGCGTTCGCGGTATTCGCGACGGCAATTTCGTCACTCTGTCCGACCTGACGGAGGCCGAACTCCGGCGTATCGCCGCCACGCCCAGCGCCGCGCTGGGCTCGACGCGGGACAAGCCGGATGCGGCTTACTGCGAGGCGGTGCTGAAGGGGCTGAAGCAGGCGGGCGCGGATGCGTTCATCAATATCGGCGGCAACGACACTTCGGGAACCCAGGCGATCCTGCGCGATGCGGCGGGCGGCGGCATGGCCTTCCTCCATGCTCCCAAGACCATCGACAACGATCTGGTGGAAAACGACCATACGCCCGGCTTCATTTCGGCGGCGGAGTTCGTCGCCGGGGCTTTTATAAGTGTTGATCTCGATTTCCGGGCGCTGCCCGGCGTCTATGTCGGCATCGTGATGGGCCGGCACGCCGGGTTTTTGACTGCCGCGGCCTCCGCCTGGACGCTGGATGAAGGTGGTGCGCCGCATCTCACCTATGTTCCCGAGCGGCCGTTCGAGCGAAAGAGCTTCATCGATGACGTCAAAGCCACGCTGGCGCGGCATGGCCGCTGCATTGTGGCCATGTCGGAAGGCGTTGCCGATGCGCAGGGGCGCTCGCTCGTCGAGGCGCTGGTGCCGCCCGAGATGCTGGAGCGCGACCAGCACGGCAATGTGCGGCTGTCGGGCACCGATCTCGGCCAGGCGATCGAGCGGATGCTGGCCGAAGACCTGCCTGGCCAGCGCGCCCGCGTCGACACCTTCGGCTACCTGCCACGCGGCAATATCGCGACCATCAGCGAAGCCGACGCCCGCGAAGCCTTCGAGGCGGGTGCGTTCGCGGTGGCCTCGGTCGATAAGGGCAGCGGGTCGGTGGCGCTTCAATATGACGGCAAGCGAACGGCCTGCCGGCTGGTGGCGCTGGAAGCCGTGGCGGGCAAGACCCGCCACATGCCGGCGGACTTCCTGCACCCGGAGGAAAGCCGGGTTTCGGCCGCCTGCCTCGACTACCTGAACAGGCTCTTGCCGCGGCGCTACGATCCGGCGAAGCCGTTCGTGTGAGGGGTGCTCGTTGATGCACAGGGAGAGCACGAGCAGCCCGCCTCGTCATCCCGGCCAAGCGGCGAAGCCGCGCAGAGCCGGGACCTATTGAGAGGCGCGGCCGGTCTCCGTAGAAGGCGCCGCCGACGCCGACATATACCAGAGCGAGGACCGGGCCGCGCTCTACGATATTCTTCCAATAGGTCCCGGATAGCCCTGCGGGCTTCCGGGATGACGAAGCTGGGCGCCCCACGGCATCCTCAAGGCAAGAATCAGGGCGAGTTCGCAAAACAGAATCGATGACGACGTGTCAAACGAAGCTTTGGCGCTCCTGCTCCACCAGGTCGCCGATGAATGCGGCGACCTTCTGGATGCGGCGGCTTGGGCGCATGGATTCGTGGTAGACGAGCCAGTAGTTGCGGCGGATCGGTTCGGGAAACGGCAGGGCGACGAGTTCCTCGTGCCGGCGGGCGATGAAGGTGTGCAGGATGCCGATGCCGGCGCCGGCGCGCACGGCCTCCACCTGACCCAGCGCCGAGGAGATGGAGAAGGACGAGACCCAGTCCTCGGCGATCTCGGCCGCGTAGTCCAGCATCGGGCTGATGACGAGGTCGGGCACGTAGCCCACGAGACGATGCCGGGAGATCTCGCCGGTGTCGGTGGGCAGGCCGTTGGCCTCGATATAGGCTTTGGAGGCGTAGAGGCCGAGCGTGTAGTCCACCAGCTTCATCGCCACCAGGCGTCCCTCGGTCGGTCTTTCGACGGTGATCGCTATGTCGGCCTCGCGGCGCGAGAGCGAAAAGGAGCGCGGCACGGGGACCAGTTGGAGCGCGAGCCGTGGATGTGTCTCGCTCAGCCGGAAAAGCCGGGGAGCAAGGAACGCGACGCCGAAGCCGTCGGGCGCACCGATGCGGACCGTGCCGGAGATGTCGCCGCTTTCGCCGGAAAGCTCGGCGCGGGCGGCGATCATGTCGGCCTCCATGCGCTCGGCCACCTCGCGCAGGCGCTCCGCCGCGGCGGTCGGCTCCGTGCCGGTGGTCAGCCGATGGAAGAGCTTGGCTCCGAGCGCTTCTTCGAGGGCGGCGATGCGGCGCGAGACGGTGGCATGGTTCACGCCCAGACGTCTTGCCGCGCCCAGAATCTGACCGGCGCGCAGCACCGCGAGGAATATGCGCACGTCGTCCCAATTCATTTTTTCCGTCCCTCAAGCGCCGGGCGGGCGCATCCGCGCCCTTGGCTCGCGCCATCAGGGCGCGACGGCCGGTCGGCCTTGCCATTTTCGCTGCGCGAAAATGGAAAACACCGCACGCTGCGGCTCGACCAAGAAACTTTTTCCTTCACGCGATTGCCCTCCCAAAGCGCCGCATCGTGCGAAATTGCAGTGACCTCCATAATCGCTATTCCATATCTGCACAACGGGTTCGTTTTGCTGCGCGTTGCAAATGGGCTTCGAGAGCGGGACAATGGAACAACTCAAAAACCCTGGGAGACGCCTCAATGGAAGAAATCGGTCATTACATCGGCGGCGAGCGTGTCGCCGGCACGAGCGGACGTACGCAGGACGTCATGCAACCCATGGACGGAACGGTGCGCGGCAAGGTTTCGCTGGCCAGCGCCGCAGAGGTGCGGCAGGCCGTGGAGAATGCCAGTGAAGCGCAGATCGGCTGGGCCAGAACCAATCCGCAGCGCCGCGTGCGCGTGCTGATGAAATTCCTGGAACTGGCCCATCGCCATTATGACGAACTGGCGGAACTGCTGGCACGCGAACACGGCAAGACCATCCCCGACGCCAAGGGCGACATCCAGCGCGGGCTCGAGGTCGTCGAGGTGTGCATCGGCGCGCCGCACATGATGAAGGGTGAGTACACGGAGGGTGCGGGCCCCGGCATCGACGTCTATTCCATGCGCCAGCCGCTGGGCGTGGTGGCGGGCATCACGCCGTTCAACTTCCCGGCCATGATCCCGCTGTGGAAGATCGCGCCGGCAATCGCCTGCGGCAACGCCTTCATCCTCAAGCCTTCCGAGCGCGATCCCAGCGTTCCCATGCGCATCGCCGAGCTGTTCGTCGAGGCCGGCCTGCCGGCGGGCGTGCTCAATGTCGTCAATGGCGACAAGGAAGCGGTCGACGCCATTCTCGACGATCCCGACATCAAGGCCGTCGGCTTCGTCGGCTCGACGCCGATCGCGCAGTACATCTATGGAAGGGCGACGGCCAACGGTAAGCGCGCCCAGTGCTTCGGCGGCGCCAAGAACCATCTTATCGTCATGCCTGACGCCGACATGGACCAGACCGTGGACGCGCTGATCGGCGCCGGCTACGGCTCGGCGGGCGAGCGCTGTATGGCGGTGTCGGTGGCGGTGCCGGTGGGCAAGGAGACGGCCGACAGGCTGGTCGAGAAGCTCATTCCGCGCGTCGAAAGCCTGAAAGTGGGCCCATCCACCGATGCGAGCGCCGACTTCGGTCCGCTGGTGACGCGCGAGGCGCTGGAGCGCGTGAAGAACTATGTCGATATCGGCGTCAAGGAAGGCGCGACGCTGGCGGTCGACGGGCGTGGCTTCAAGATGCAGGGCTACGAGAACGGCTATTATATGGGCGGCTGCCTCTTCGATAACGTGACGAAGGATATGCGCATCTATAAGGAGGAGATATTCGGACCGGTCCTTTCGGTGGTGCGCGCCAATACCTATGAGGAGGCCCTGGCGCTGCCCAACGACCACGAATATGGCAACGGCGTCGCCATCTTCACGCGCGACGGCGATGCGGCCCGCGATTTCGCCGCCCGCGTCGAGGTCGGCATGGTGGGCGTCAACGTGCCGATCCCGGTTCCGATCGCCTATTATACGTTCGGCGGATGGAAGGCCTCGGCTTTCGGGGACCTCAACCAGCACGGCCCGGACGCATTCCGCTTCTACACGAAGACGAAAACCGTCACCTCGCGCTGGCCTTCGGGCGTGAAGGACGGGGCAGAGTTCATCATTCCGACGATGAACTAGATTTGCGGCGCTCGCCGCCCGGAGATGGCTTCGGGCGGCGTTTGCGGCTGCGTCGCGGGAGCAACGTACGGCTTGCCCCGCGCAAGGTTCGCCAACCTATCTCATGCATCTGATGCCGCATGGCGGCTGCTCTCGGCAAAGTGAACGACATTGTGCCGGACCGCGGGAACGGCTTTGCCCTCCAATCGTTAATTCCTCACGAGCGCACCACGGCGCGACGGGGGACAGGTCCCGGAGTGGTGGGGTGCGCGGTTTTGGGAACCCCCATGGCGTCCGCGCTTAGCGTCGGGATCGACGGGCGGCGCTGTAAGAACGCCATCGGCGCAAGGGTAGCGGCCTGATGGCGGGAGGTGACGATGATGAAGGCGATGAAAGCCGGGCTCGGCTTGACGGCGCTGGCCGCCGTCGCACTTTTCACCGGAGCGCAACAGGCGACGAGTGAGGCCACGATCTGTGCGCCGCGCGATGCGCTTGTCGACCAGTTGAGGCACCAGTTCGACGAGAGCCAGAAGGCCATGGGTCTGTTGGGACAGCATGCCATCATGGAAGTTTTCGCTTCGCGGCAAGGCAGCTGGACCATCGTGACGACCGATACCGAAGGCAATAGCTGCATACTGGCGGCCGGCGAGAGTTGGGACGACAGTTTCGGCTCGATCCTGATCGGCGAGGGCGTGTAGCGCCGGTGCCTCAATAACGCGAGGCAGCCTCCGCGTGCTTCCTGAGGAGGTTCATCAGGGCGTCAGCCTCGCGAGCGGCAGCCTTCTCGTCGCCGTCCAACACGGCGCGGATGATTTGGACATGGCCTTCCGCCGCCTGGGCCAGACCGGTGTCTGCCTGATAGCGGAACCAGAAGCGGCGGCTGTGGGTCTGCAGCGGAGCTGCAAGGCGTGCAGCGAAGGGGTTATCGGCTGCCGCCGCCATCGCCTCGTCCAGCTCCTTGTCGGCTTCCAGGAAGGCGATCGCGTTGCCCGCGACCACCGCCTTCTGCATGCGAAAGGCGGCGTTGCGGAAAAGAGCCGCGCTATCCTGAGTCACGAACCGCGCGGCCGCTCGGGCCAGCACCGCCTCCACACCGCGCCGCGCCTCAATGACCTTCAGCCAATCGGGGGCGTTCAAGGGGGCAATGGCAAGGCCGGCGCGCGGCCGTATCTCCAGCAGACCCTCCCAGGACAGTCTCTGAATAGCCTCGCGGATCGGCGTCCTGCCGAAGCCGAGATTCTCGATGAGCGTGCCTTCGGTGGTCACCGAACCCGGCGCCAGCGCGAGCGTGACGATCATGCGCTCCAGGGCCTTGTAAGCCTTGGCAGCTACCGGTTCGGACATCTTGGTCTGGGGCGCTTCGTTCATCGAATCCCTCATCTGTGATATATTTTTGATATATCAGAATGCATTCTGCAATTGACAGGCCGGCGCTCGGGTTAATATATCAGTGATATATCAAATGGAGAGGCGAAACAATGTGGAGCGGCGTTCTTCCTGCAGTTACGACCAAATTCACGGCTGACGACACGCTTGATCATAAGGAGATGGAGCGGTGCTTCGGCCTCTACATGGAAGCCGGCTGCGACGGGCTGATCGTGTGCGGCTCGCTGGGCGAAGGCCCGATGCTGAGCCATGACGAGAAGCTGGAGGTTCTGGCCACGGCGCGGGCGGCGGCCGGCGGGCGGCCTGTCCTTCTGACGGTCAACGAGGCGGCCACGCGCGATGCCCAGGCGCTCGCCAAGCGTGCGGCCAAGGCCGGCGCCGACGGGCTGATGATCGTGCCGAGCCCGATCTATCACACCAACGACCGCGAGACGGTGGACACGCTGAATGCGGTGGCCTCGGCCGGCGGACTGCCGGTGATGATCTATTCGAACCGCGTCGCCTATCGCGTCGACGTTACCGTGCCGGTGATGGAGGCGCTCGCGGCAAACGATCTGTTCGTTGCCATCAAGGAATCATCGGACGATATCCGGCGCACCACAGAGGTCATCAATGCATTTGGGGATCGGTTCGACGTCTTGACCGGTGTCGACAACCTTGCTTTCGAGGCGCTCGCCGTGGGTGCGGTCGGCTGGGTGGCGGGGCTGGTCACGGCCTTCCCGCGCGAAACGGTCGCCATCTATCAGCTCATGAAGGCAGGGCGCCGCGACGAGGCGCTGGCGATATACCGCTGGTTCCGGCCGCTGCTCGATCTGGACGTTTCCACCTATCTGGTGCAGAACATCAAGCTCGCCGAGACGATCGAGATCGGCTCGAACGAGCGGGTCCGCATGCCGCGCCAGCCTTTGGCCGGCGCGCGCCGGGCGGAAGTGGAGCGGATCGTCCGCGAGGCCATAAACGAGCGGCCGGCGCTGCCTCGGCTCGACCGGGCGGCCTAGGGAATTTTGCAGTCGGGCGGGATCGTCTGGCGTCCGCATATGCGGAAAACAAGAAGATGGAGCGTCTTTCGTGCGTCCACGGACGCAAGGCGCTCCAGGCGCCGACAGGGGGACGGGTGGCGCAGGACCGCAAAACATCAGCCATGGAAGACGTCGCCGTGATCGGCGGCGGGATCATCGGCGTGACCATTGCCGCATATCTGGCCGAGGCCGGGCGGAAGGTCCTGGTGATCGACCGCTCGGGCATTTGCGAGGAAACGAGCGCCGGCAATGCGGGGGCGCTGGCCTTTGCCGACGTCCTGCCGCTGGCCCAAAAGGGCATGGCGCGGCAGGTGCCGGGATGGCTGGCCGATCCACTCGGTCCCTTGTCGATCCCGCCGGTCTATCTGCCGACCATCCTGCCCTGGCTCCTGCGTTTCCTGCGGGCCGGCCGGGCCTCCGGCTATGAGGCGGCGCTGTGCGCGCAGGCAACCATGATGCGGCTGGCCGAGCGCGAATGGGCGGGCCTGACGGCGCGCTCCGCCACGACCCGAATGTTGCGCGAGGACGGCTGTCTCGAGCTTTACGAGAGCGAGGCCGAATTCGAGGCAGCGCAAGCCGGGTGGCGCGCGCGGCGGCGTTTCCACATCGCATTCCAGCATCTCCAGAAGGGAGAGCTCGCCGCCTATCAGCCGGGCCTGTCCGACAGGTTCGTCCGGGCGACCTTCGTGCCCGGCTGGAAGACGGTGACCGACCCGCATCGGCTTGGCCAGGCCATCTGGGCCCATGCGGAGAGCAACGGCGCCCGCTTCCTGCCCGCGACCGTCAGCAGCGTGCGGCGCGAGGCGGAGGGCATCGTGCTGCAGCTTGCCGGGGGCGAAAGGCGGGTCTGCGGGAAGCTTGTCATTGCCGCCGGCGCATGGTCGAAGCGCTTCGCCGCCCAGTTCGGGGATGCGGTGCCGCTGGAAACGGAGCGCGGCTACAACACGACCTTGCCGGTTGGAGCCTTTCCGGTGGAGCGCCAGCTCGTGTTCGGGCGGCACGGTTTCGTGGTGACGCCGCTCGAAACTGGCTTGCGCATTGGCGGCGCGGTGGAATTAGGCGGCCTCAAACGGCCACCCAACTACGCGCGTTCAAAGGCCATGCTGGACAAGGCGGCATCGTTTCTGCCCGGGTTGAAGACGGAGGGCGGACGGCAGTGGATGGGCTATCGTCCGTCGATGCCGGACTCCCTGCCCGTCATCGGCCCCTCATCGCGCGATCCCGATGTCATCCTTGCCTTCGGGCATGGCCATCTGGGGCTTACCCAGGCGGCGGGCACGGGACGGCTGGTGCGCGACCTGGTGTCGGGGCAGGCGCCATCCATCGACATAACGCCGTTCCGGCCGCAACGTTTCAAGGGATGGTTCTAGGATGACCCGCCACAGCTTCTTCTGCATCGACGGACATACATGCGGCAATCCGGTGCGGCTCGTTGCCGGCGGCGCCCCGCAGCTTTCCGGCGCCACGATGATGGAGAAACGCGCACGTTTCCTTGCCGAATACGACTGGATACGCATGGGGCTGATGTTCGAGCCGCGCGGTCACGACATGATGTCCGGCTCCTTCCTCTATCCGCCGACGCGGGAAGACTGCGACATCGCCATCCTGTTCATCGAGACCTCCGGCTGCCTGCCCATGTGCGGCCATGGCACGATAGGAACCGTGACCTTCGCGATCGAGCATGGCCTCGTCCGGCCGAAGACGCCAGGCATATTGCGGCTCGACACGCCGGCGGGACTTGTCGTGGCCGAATACAGGCAGGAGGGGCCGCATGTCGAGGAGGTGCGGATCACCAATGTGCCCGCCTTCCTTCATGCCGAGGGGCTGGAAATCGAGTGCCCGAACCTCGGCCTGCTCAGCATCGATGTCGCCTTTGGCGGCAATTTCTACGCCATCGTCGATCCGCAGAAAAATTTCCGGGATATTGCCGACCATGACGCCAGCGACCTGATCCGCTGGAGCCCGGTCCTGCGCGAGCGGCTGAATGCGGCGCATACGTTCGTTCATCCCGACAACCCGGCAATAAGCGGCCTGTCGCACATATTGTGGACGGGGAAGCCGACGCGGGAAGGCGCGCACGGGCGGAACGCGGTCTTTTACGGGGACAAGGCCATCGACCGCTCGCCCTGCGGCACCGGCACCTCGGCACGTATGGCACAGCTTCACGCCAAGGGACGGCTTGCGGTCGGGGAGGCGTATCATCACGAGTCGATCATCGGCTCGATATTCAAGGGAAGGGTGGAGGAGGAAACGAAAGTCGGCGGTCGCCGGGCGATCGTGCCGTCGGTGGCGGGCTGGGCGCGCATGACCGGGCTCAACACGATCTTCATTGACGGCCGCGATCCCTTCGCGCATGGTTTCGTGGTGCGATAGGTAAGCCAGAAACGATTTGCCTATTGATCCAGTCTAGCGCAAGAATGTGCGCTGAACAGCTCGAAGCGTCGGGGATCGTGCGAAAATCGTACCGATTTCCAGCGTCGAAAGCAAAGACATTGCGCGGGACGGATGATAGCTTCCGCGCCGTCTACAGCACCGGCGGGGAAATCGGGATCGGTTTTCGGAAAGCTCGATGCGTAGATCCAAGGAGTTCGAGCGCCTTTGCAGTCCGAATGGGCGCAGGCGCTCCAGGCATCGCACAGGCATCGAAGCAGGTGCGTCAACAAGGCCGGCGGGACACTCAGGCCTCTCAAGGCCAGGCTCGCAACGGTCAGGGGAATAACAACAAGGGGATGCGCCTGCCGGCGACATTCCAGGGGAGTTGCACAGGATATGGAGTATTTCGTCCAGCAGCTTATCAACGGGCTGACGCTGGGATCCATCTATGGTCTGATCGCCATCGGCTACACGATGGTCTATGGCATCATCGGCATGATCAACTTCGCCCATGGCGACATCTTCATGATCGGCGCCTTCATCTCGCTGGCCGTGTTCCTGATCCTGACCAGTGTTCTGGGTTTCGCCTTCCTGCCGTTGGTCCTTCTCATCGTCCTCATCATTTCGATGCTGTTCACGTCGGCCTGGGGATGGACCGTAGAGCGATTGGCCTACCGGCCGTTGCGCGGCTCGTTCCGGCTGGCGCCGCTGATCACCGCTATCGGCATGTCGATCGTGCTGCAGAATTTCGTCCAGATCACGCAGGGCGCGCGCGTCAAGCCGCTGCCGCCGCAGATACAGGGTGGCGTGACGCTGATGCAGGGCTCTACCGAGCAGGGCACCATACTGGTGCAACTCTCCTACATGCAGATCATAATCATATTGACCACGCTGATCCTGATGACCGCCTTTACGCTGCTGATCACCAAGACATCGCTCGGCCGCGCGCAGCGGGCTTGCGAGCAGGACCGCAAGATGGCCGCGCTGCTGGGCGTGAACGTCGACCGGACCATCTCGCTGACCTTCGTGATGGGCGCCGCGCTCGCCGCGGTCGCCGGGCTGATGTTCCTGCTGCTTTACGGCGTGATCGACTTCTATATCGGATTCCTCGCCGGCGTTAAGGCGTTCACCGCGGCGGTCCTGGGCGGTATCGGCTCGCTACCGGGTGCCATGCTGGGCGGGCTCCTGATCGGCCTGATCGAGGTTTTCTGGTCGGGCTACTTTACTGTGGAATACAAGGACGTGGCGGCTTTCTCGATCCTGGCCATCGTCCTTATTTTCCTGCCCTCCGGCCTTCTGGGCCAGCCTGAAGTGGAGAAGGTCTGATGGCTGGAGCCAAGACAAACGTACCGGCCGCCAGCAACCGGCCGGCGGGTGCGCAGAGAGAGGCGGAGCGGGGCCGCCAGGCCCCGAATATCGTTGCGGCGCCCGAGAAGAACAAGCTCAAGGATTCGCTGCGCGATGCGGCAATGGCTGCGATGCTCGTCGCGGTGCTCGGCCTGTTCTTCATCGGCGTGCGCACCGATATCGCGCCGGGCGGGCTCGACCTGAAAATGCGCTGGACGGCGTGGATCGTGTCGATCCTCGTGGTCTTCGCCGGGCGGCTGGCGCTCAATATTTTCGTGTTCCAGGCGCACACGCCGGCCACGCAGACGCTCGGCCAGAAGCTTGGCGAGCTTGGCGCCGCCGCGCCCGGCCTCGGCAAGTGGGTGATGCGGGGCCTGTTCGCCTTTGCGGTGGTGCTTCCCTTTTTCTTCACGACCTTCTTCCCCGGCAAGGATCGGCAGTTCATCGACCTAGCCATCCTGATCATGACCTACATCATGCTCGGCTGGGGATTGAACATCGTCGTGGGCCTGGCCGGCCTGCTCGACCTTGGCTATGTCGCCTTCTATGCTGTCGGCGCCTACTCCTTTGCGCTGCTGGCGCAGCATTTCGAGTTCATCGGCTTTTGGGTAGCCCTGCCGCTTGCCGGCATGCTGGCGGCGCTGTGGGGCATCATCCTCGGGTTCCCGGTGCTGCGGCTGCGCGGGGATTACCTGGCGATCGTGACGCTGGCTTTCGGCGAGATCATCCGCATCGTGCTGTTGAACTGGTACCAGTTCACCGGCGGGCCAGACGGCATTTCCGGCATTCCCAAGCCCACGTTCTTCGGACTTGAGCTGAAACGCGGCGAGGGCGGGTTCGCCGATTTCTTCGGCATAGAATACGCGCCGATCCAGCGGTTTATCTTCCTTTACTACATCATCTTCTTCCTGGCGCTGTTGACGAACTTCGTCACCATGCGGCTGCGGCGCCTGCCGATAGGCCGTGCCTGGGAAGCGTTGCGCGAGGACGAGATCGCCTGCCGCTCGCTCGGCATCAACACCCGCAACACCAAGCTGACCGCCTTTGCGATCGGTGCGATGTTCGGCGGGTTCGCGGGATCGTTCTTCGCCACGCGGCAGGGCTTCATCTCGCCGGAGAGCTTCACCTTCCTGGAATCGGCCATCATCCTGGCCATCGTCGTGCTCGGCGGCCTCGGCTCGCAGATCGGTGTCGTTATCGCCTCTGTGGTGATGATCGGCGGCATCGAGATGCTGCGCAATCTCGGCTTCCTGTCCCAGGTGTTCGGGCCGGGCTTCGACCCGGTTCAGTACCGCATGCTGATCTTCGGCATGGCCATGGTGCTCATCATGGTCTGGAAGCCGCGTGGGCTGGTATCCACGCGCGAACCGACGGCGGTTCTCAAGGAGAAGAAGCGCATCGATGCGGACATGGTAGCACAGGGCGAGGGCCACTGATGGACGCGATGGCGAAGAAGAAACCTTCCGAGGCGGCGGGCGTAAACCGCTGGGAGAACGACCCCGTCCTTTCGGTCGAGCATCTGACGATGCGTTTCGGCGGCCTGGTTGCCGTCGGCGACCTCACCTTCGAGGTGGGACGCGGCGACATTACCGCGCTCATCGGACCCAACGGCGCCGGCAAGACCACGGTCTTCAACTGCGTCACCGGATTCTATAAGCCGACGGAGGGGCGCATCATCATGCGCCACGGGCCGGGACGGCAGGACGACACGGTCGAGGCGGTGACGGGCAGCGGCGCACGCTTCAAGAAGGAGGGCGACAAGGGCGTCTTCCTGCTGGAGCGCATGGCTGACCACGAGATTTCGCACAAGGCCAGGGTGGCGCGCACCTTCCAGAATATCCGCCTGTTCGGCGGCATGACGGTTCTGGAAAACCTGCTCGTTGCCCAGCACAATCCGCTGGTGGTGGCTTCCGGCTTCTCGTTCGGCGGCATACTGGGCTTGCCCGGCTATAAAAAAGCCGAGGAAGAGGCTATCGAGAAGGCCGTCTATTGGCTGGAAAAGACGCGCCTGGTGGACCGGGCGGACGACCCGGCTTCGGACCTGCCTTACGGCGCGCAGCGGCGTCTGGAGATCGCCCGGGCCATGTGCACGGGGCCGGAGCTTCTGTGCCTCGACGAGCCGGCGGCAGGCCTCAATCCGCGCGAATCCTCCGAGCTCAACGAATTGCTCAAATATATCCGCGACGAACACGGTATCTCGGTGCTCCTGATCGAGCATGACATGGGCGTGGTCATGGAGATTTCCGACCACATCGTGGTGCTCGACTACGGCGTCAAGATCGCCGACGGAACGGCCGAAACGGTCAGGTCCGATCCGAGGGTGATTGCGGCCTATCTGGGCGTCGACGAGGAAGAAGAGATCGACGTGCCGGAAGTTCGCGAGGATCTGTCCTCGGTCACCAAGGACCAGCCGCCGGAGGAGAAGGCGCCTCCTGCCCGCAAGCCGAGAGCGGCGGGTAAACGGGCTGCTCCGGCAAAAGCAAAGGCGGCAGCGGCCAAGCCGGCTGCTTCCACTGGCGAGGTCAAAGTTGCCGACGCCGACAAATATCCGGGCAAACAGCCGCCCGGCACAAAGAAGCCGGGTGCCGGTGGCGCCAACAATCTCACGCGCATCAAGGGCGTGGGGCCAGCCAGCGAAAAGAAGCTCAACGCGCTGGGCATCTGGAATTTCTCCCAGGTCGCGGCCTGGAAGAAGGCCGAGATCGAATGGGTGGGCAGCTATCTCGGCTTTCCCGGACGCATCGAGCGCGAGGAATGGGTGAAGCAGGCGAAGGTTCTGGCCAAGGGCGGCGATACGGAATTCTCGAAAAGAGTGGATAGCGGCGAGGTCGCCACCAGCCGGCCCGGCCGCGGCGCGGCGCGCACCGGCGGCAAGGGAGGCAAGGCATGACCGGCACGGGGGAAACATTGCTCTCGGTGCGCGGCGTCGAGACCTATTACGGCAAGATCGTCGCGCTGCGCGGCGTGGACGTCGATGTCCATCGCGGCGAGATCGTGACCATGATCGGGGCGAACGGCGCCGGCAAGTCGACCCTCATGATGACGATATGCGGCAACCCGCAGGCGCGTACCGGCCAGATCGTCTATGACGGCAGGGACATTACGGCGATGCCGACCCATGAGATCATGCATCTGGGCATCGCGCAGTCGCCCGAGGGGCGTCGCATCTTCCCGCGCATGACGGTCATGGAGAATCTCCAGATGGGTGCGGCGCTCGTCGATCCCAAGCATTTCGAGGACGATCTCAAGAAGGTCTTCGAATTGTTCCCGCGGCTGAAGGAGCGCATCGGCCAGCGCGGCGGCACGCTGTCAGGCGGCGAGCAGCAGATGCTGGCGATCGGGCGGGCGCTGATGAGCCGGCCGAAACTGCTCCTGCTCGACGAGCCGTCACTGGGCCTGGCGCCGCTGATCGTCAAGCAGATCTTCGATGCGATCCGCGAGCTCAACAAGAACGAGGGCCTTACCGTGTTCCTGGTCGAGCAGAACGCGTTCCATGCGCTGAGGCTTGCCCATCGCGGCTACGTCATGGTCAACGGGAACATCACCATGAGCGGCACCGGCGCAGAGCTCCTGAAGCGCGAGGAAGTGCGCGCGGCGTATCTGGAAGGCGGGAGGCACTGAGATGGAAAACGCGAACAGCCTTTTTTGGGAAGTCTCTTTCGGCGCTTTCCTGTTCGTCACGGTTTTCCTGGCCGGCGGGGCGGCATATCTGACCGGGCGTGCGATCGCCCGCGCATGGCAGCCGAACCTGCAGCTCGCTGCCTATATCGTGCTCCTGACGGCGGCCACGCGGTTCATCCATTTCGCGCTGTTCGGCGGATCGCTTCTGTCTGTCCAGTACTACATCGCCGACCTGATCGTGCTCCTGATCTTCGCATTCGTCGGCAAGCGCATCACGCGGGCGCGGCAGATGTCGACCCAGTACAACTTCAAATATGCGCGCACGGGCCTGCTCGGCTGGCGAAGGACCGATGGGCAGGAGGCGTAAACCAATTCATGATTAACCGGCACAAAGTCTTCACTTCGCAGAAAAATTGAGCTTTGATGCAGGTTAAGCGGGGAACGAACCCGCGACGGCAGAACCGGAGAGCCGAACACCATTTCCGGAAAGCTGTGGGAACTTGTGGTGTTTTCAAGGGAGTAGTCATGAAGAAGACACTTTTGGCTGGCGCAGCGCTCAGCCTTGTAATGACCGGATCAGCCTGGGCCGATATCACTATCGCGACCGCTGGTCCGATGACGGGCCAGTACGCCTCTTTCGGCGCACAGATGAAGGCCGGCGCCGAACAGGCCGTCGCCGACATCAATGCGGCGGGCGGCGTGAACGGTGAAATGCTCAAGCTGGAAGTGGGCGACGACGCCTGCGATCCGAAACAGGCCGTGGCGGTTGCCAACCAGTTCGCCGGTTCGGGCGTGTCGTTCGTGGCAGGCCATTTCTGCTCGGGCTCTTCGATCCCGGCATCGAACGTCTATGCCGAGGAAGGCATCATCCAGATCTCGCCGGCCTCGACCAACCCGAAGTTCACCGACGAGCGTCCGGGCGAGGGCATCTTCCGCGTCTGCGGTCGTGACGATCAGCAGGGCGCCGTTGCAGGCGAGTTCCTGGTCGAGAACTTCCCCGACAAGAAGGTGGCCTTCGTCCACGACAAGACGGCCTACGGCAAGGGTCTGGCCGACGCGACCATGGCCGCTTACGAAGCCGCTGGCGGCAAGCCGGCGATGTACGAAGCCTATACCGCAGGCGAGAAGGACTACACGGCGCTGGTTTCCAAGCTGAAGCAGGAAGGCATCGGCGTTCTTTATGTCGGCGGCTATCACACGGAAGCCGGCCTCATGGCCCGCCAGATGCGTGAGCAGGGCATGGATACGGTGCTCGTATCCGGCGACGCTCTCGTGACCGACGAGTATTGGGCCATCACCGGCGAGGCTGGTGAAGGCACGCTGATGACGTTCTCGCCCGATCCGCGCAAGAACGAGATCGCCAAGCCCGTCGTCGACGCGCTTCTGGCCGCCGGCAAGACGGCCGAAGGCTACGCGCTCTACACCTATGCCGCCATCCAGGCATGGGCGCAGGCCGTCGAGGCTGCCGGCTCGACCGACTATGACGCTGTGGTCGATGCGCTCAACGAGGGTACTTTCGAGACGGTTCTGGGCGAGCTCTCCTTCGACGAGAAGGGCGACGTCACGCTGCCGGGCTATGTCTTCTACGAGTGGAAAGACGGCCAGTACGATTATCTGGTACAGTAGCGCGCAGCTGATCGTCTAGATCGCGATCATGCTCCAACGCGAAAGGCCCGGCTTGAAGCCGGGCCTTTTTCGGTTGAAACGAAATTTTTGCCGTCCTGTGGAGTGCGCCCCTGAGGGTGGACAGATCGGACTGAAGGATTGACCAGCCTGTCGGGTTTTCGGAGAGAAGACCCATGGCAAGGCACCGCAATCACAGCATCCAGTTCAAGCGCCAAATCGTGCAGGAGTATTTCTCCGGCGAGTCACTTCACGGCCTGGCGAGGCGTTACGACATCGCGCGCAACCTGATCCGCATCTGGATCCGCAAGCATGAGGAAGGCGCCTTTGACGAGGATGTTGAGGCCGTAGATCTGATTCAGGAATACGAGGCCCGGATCGCGGCCCTTGAACGGCTCGTCGGCAAGCAGGCTCTCGAGCTGGAGTTCCTAAAGGGGGCTCTGAAAAACGCACAGCGGCCGAAAAACGCGACTACATCCGTCATCACCGGCCCGGTGGCCTCTCCGTCGCCGAAGGATGCCGGCTGATGGGGATTGCGCGCTCGACTTACTATGACCACCCCCAGAAACAGGCCGACGACACTGCGATCGTGGAGGCGATGTTCGCGATCTGCGACGAGTTCGAATTCTACGGCTACCGTCGTGTCGGCGCCGCCCTGCGGCAACAGGGCCTTGTCGTGAACCACAAGAAAATCCGGCGCCTGATGCGCGAGCATGATCTGCAGCCCAAGCTCCGGCGGCGCTTCGTTGTCACTACCGATAGCGATCACGACGGCCCAATCTTCCCCAACCTGGCAAAGGACTTTGTGTCGACCGGCCCAAACCAGCTTTGGGTCTCCGACATAACCTATGTGGCTGTGCCGGGCCGCTTCACTTACGTCGCCATCATTCTCGACGCCTGGTCGCGTTTGATCGTCGGCTACGCCATCGGCCGCTCGATCGACGCGCGCCTCACGATCACAGCCCTGACTGCAGCTATCCAGCGCCGAAAGCCGATGTCGGGCTTGATCCATCATTCCGACCGCGGTGGGCAATATGCGGCCGCTCTCTACCGTGAGACGCTGAGCCGCAATGGCCTGATCGGCTCAATGGGGCGCCGGGGCAATCCCTATGACAACGCCAAGGCCGAAAGCTTCATGAAGACGTTGAAGATCGAGGCGGTCTATCCCATGGCCTTCGAAAACTTCGAGGAGGTCGCAGAATACCTTCCCCACTTCATTGAGGAGGTCTACAACAAGCGCAGGCTCCATTCGGCGCTGGGATATCTCAGCCCGCAGCAGTTCGAGGATCAACACATCCGGCAGACTGGCAAAACAGCAGCCTGATCAGTGTCCACCCTCAGGGGCGCACTCCACTGGCGGGAAACATTTCTGCCCCGGCGTCAGGATTGTTTGCACCGCAGCATCGTCCACGCTAATCAAGGGGAAGTGTCCGGGGGTCGGCATTCGTTGAAGGTCGTGCTTCCCGGAAAGCGGCAATGACAGCCATCCTCTTCAGCGGAGCATGCCAGTGCAGATCAAGAAAATCCTCGTCGCAAACCGTTCCGAGATCGCCATCCGCGTGTTCCGCGCGGCCAATGAGATGGATATTCGAACGGTGGCGATCTGGGCCGAGGAGGACAAATACTCGCTGCACCGGTTCAAGGCGGACGAGTCCTACCAGGTGGGACGGGGCCGGCATCTGGAGCGCGATCTGGGACCCATCGAGGCCTATCTGTCGATCGATGAGATCATCCGCGTCGCCAGGCTTTCGGGCGCGGACGCCATTCATCCGGGCTACGGGCTGCTTTCGGAAAGCCCGGAGTTCGCCGAGGCCTGCGCGGCAAACGGCATCATCTTCATTGGCCCGAAGCCGGAGACCATGCGCCGGCTCGGCAACAAGGTGGCCGCGCGCAATCTGGCGGTGGAAGTGGGCGTGCCGGTGGTGCCGGCCACCGAGCCGCTGCCGGACGACATGGACGCCGTGGCGAAGATGGCCGAGGAGGTCGGCTATCCGGTCATGCTCAAGGCCTCCTGGGGCGGCGGCGGGCGCGGCATGCGCGCCATCCGCAAGGCGGAGGATCTGGCGCGCGAGGTCACGGAGGCCAAACGCGAGGCAAAAGCCGCCTTCGGCAAGGACGAGGTCTATCTGGAAAAGCTGGTCGAACGCGCGCGCCATGTCGAGGTGCAGGTGCTGGGTGACACGCACGGCAATGCGGTGCATCTGTTCGAGCGCGACTGCTCCATCCAGCGGCGCAACCAGAAGGTCGTCGAGCGCGCGCCCGCGCCTTACCTGGACGAGAAAAGGCGCGCCGAGCTTTGCGGCTATGCCCTGAAGATTGCAAAGGCAACGAACTACATCGGCGCGGGAACCGTCGAGTTCTTGATGGATGCCGACACCGGTGCCTTCTATTTCATCGAGGTCAATCCGCGCATCCAGGTGGAGCATACGGTCACCGAAGAGGTGACGGGCATCGACATCGTCAAGGCGCAGATCCGCATCCTCGAAGGCCAGGAGATCGGCAACGGGACGACGGGCGTTCCGGCCCAGGCGGAGATCAAGCTCAACGGTCACGCGCTGCAATGCCGGATCACCACGGAGGATCCGGAGCAGAACTTCATTCCCGATTATGGCCGCATCACCGCCTATCGCGGCGCGACCGGCTTCGGCATAAGGCTCGATGGCGGCACCGCCTATTCGGGCGCGGTGATCACCCGCTTCTACGACCCGCTGCTGGAAAAGATCACCGCATGGGCGCCGACGCCCGAGGAAGCGATACGCCGCATGGACCGGGCCCTGCGCGAGTTCCGCATCCGCGGCGTAGCGACGAACCTCACTTTCCTCGAAGCTATCATCGGCCATGAGAAATTTCGCAACAACACCTATACGACGCGCTTCATCGACGAGACGCCAGAGCTGTTTGCCCAGGTCAAGCGCCTGGACCGAGCGACCAAGCTTCTCAACTATCTCGCCGATGTGACGGTCAACGGCCATCCCGAAGCCCGTGACCGGCCGCGGCCCAAGGCGGAAGCAGCCGCGCCCCGCGTTCCCTATCTCGACAGGGCGGTTCCGGACGGAACCAAGCAGATACTGGATGCGCGGGGTCCCGAAGGCTTCGCCCGGTGGATGCGCGAGCAACCGCGCGTGCTCCTGACGGACACGACGATGCGTGACGCCCACCAGTCCCTGCTGGCCACGCGCATGCGGACTCACGACATTGCCGCCATCGCCGGCGTCTATGCTCGGGCATTGCCGGAGCTGCTCTCGCTCGAATGCTGGGGTGGCGCCACTTTCGACGTCGCCATGCGCTTTCTGACCGAGGATCCGTGGGAGCGGCTGTCGCTGATCCGGCAGGGCGTGCCAAACCTGCTTCTGCAGATGCTTCTGCGCGGGGCGAACGGAGTGGGATACACCAATTATCCCGACAACGTGGTGAAGCTGTTCGTCAAGCAGGCGGCGGAGGGCGGCGTTGACCTGTTCCGCGTCTTCGATTGCCTGAACTGGGTCGAGAACATGCGCGTCTCAATGGACGCCGTGTGCGAGGAGGGCAGGCTATGCGAGGCCGCCATCTGCTACACGGGCGACATTCTCGACCCCGACAGGGCCAAGTACGACCTGAAATATTATGTCGGCCTGGCCAGGGAACTGGAGGCAGCCGGCGCGCACATCATTGCGCTCAAGGATATGGCTGGCCTCCTGAAGCCGGCCGCGGCGCGGGTGCTTTTTAAGGCGCTGCGCGAGGCCACGGACCTGCCCCTGCATTTCCACACGCACGACACCTCGGGCATATCCGCGGCGACGGTGCTCGCCGCCTGCGACAGCGGCGTGGATGCGGTCGATGCGGCGATGGACGCGCTATCGGGCAACACGTCGCAGCCCTGCCTCGGCTCCATCGTCGAGGCGCTCAAGGGTGGCGAGCGCGATACGGGCCTGGACGCGGAATGGGTGCGGCGCATCTCCTTCTACTGGGAGGCCGTGCGCAACCAGTATGCCGCTTTCGAGAGCGACCTGAAGGGGCCTGCCTCGGAAGTCTATCTGCACGAGATGCCCGGTGGCCAGTTCACCAATCTCAAGGAGCAGGCACGCTCGCTCGGGCTGGAAACGCGCTGGCACGAGGTGGCGCGGACCTATCACGACGTAAACATGATGTTCGGCGACATCGTGAAGGTGACGCCGTCGTCGAAGGTGGTGGGCGACATGGCATTGATGATGGTCAGTCAGGACCTCACCGTGGCCGACGTGAAGGATCCGAAGAGAGATATCGCCTTTCCCGATTCCGTGGTCTCGATGCTTCGCGGCGACCTGGGCCAATCGCCCGGCGGCTGGCCGCAGGACCTCCAGAAGAAGGCGCTCAAGGGCGACAAGCCGATCACGGTGCGCCCCGGCTCGCTGCTGGCGCCGGCCGATCTCGACGCCGACCGCAAACAACTGGAGGAACAGCTTGGCCGGGAGGTGACGGATCAGGAATTCGCATCGTGGCTGATGTATCCCAAGGTTTTCACCGACTTTGCCGCAGCCACAGAGAGCTACGGCCCGGTGAGCGTGCTGCCGACGCCGGTCTATTTCTACGGCATGGAGCAGGAGCAGGAGATCTTCGTCGATATCGAGCGGGGCAAGACGCTGATCATCCGCTGCCTTGCCATCGGCGAGCCGGACGAGAAGGGCATGGTCACGGTTTTCTTCGAGCTCAACGGCCAGCCCCGCCGCGTCAAGGTGCCGGACCGGCTGCACGGGGCCTCCGCCCTCGCCGTGCGGCGCAAGGCGGAAGCCGGCAATGAAGGGCATGTGGGTGCGCCGATGCCGGGCGTGATATCCTCCGTCGCCGTCACGCCGGGACAGGAGGTCAAGGCCGGAGATGTCCTGCTTTCGATCGAGGCGATGAAGATGGAGACGGCGCTCCATGCAGAACGCGGTGGTACCGTGTCCGAGGTGCTGGTGAAGGCGGGCGACCAGATCGACGCCAAGGATCTGCTCGTGGTCCTGCAGAATGGCTGATCTGGTCTAGGACATGCTGGTTTAAATCGATTTAACTGGACTCCTCAGCGTTCACTTCGCGGATTTTGCACATGTCCCAGGATAACGCCCTGCACGGCCGCTGGGCCGTTGCGACCTTCTTCTTCGTCAACGGCTTCATGGTCGGAAGCTGGGCGCCGCAGATTCCGCTGCTCGTCTCGCGCTTCGCGCTCAGCGAATCGGTGCTTGGGCTGCTCATTCTCGTCGTCGGCCTGGGGGCGGTCGCCGCCATGCCGGTCTGCGGCTACTTCATGAGCCGGTTCGGTTCCCGCGTCGTCATGCGGGTGGCAGGGCCGCTTTGCGCCGTCTCACTTCTGGCGGTGGCCGCCGCGCCGGACATGGCTGTGCTGGTGGCTGCGCTTGCCGCTTTCGGCGCTCTCCTAGGCGGCATGGATGTGACGATGAACGCCAACGCCGTCGCCGTGGAACGGCGGCTGGCGCGCGCGATCATGTCGTCCTCGCATGGCTTCTGGAGCCTGGGCGGGTTTGCCGGCGCGGGCATTGGCGGTGTCCTTGCCCAGCAGTGGGGGCATCTTTTCCATGCGGGGGCGGTCACCGCCGTGGCGCTTCTCCTCGTCCTGGCGGCTGTGCCGAAGCTCATCGTGGAGCGCAGGGCTCCGACGGCGCCCGCAGGCGGGCTATTGAGCGGCTTCCCGCGCCATCCGCTCGCCTATCTCACAGGCGTGGTCGCGCTCTTTTGCATGGTGCCTGAGGGTGCGGTGCTCGATTGGGCCGCGCTCTATCTGCGCCAGGAGATGGGCGCGAACCTCGCCACGGCGAGCCTCGCCTTCACCTTCTTTTCCGGCACCATGGCGCTGATGCGCTTCCTGGGCGACGGGTTGCGCAACCGCCTGGGTGCAGTCGCGACCATGCGCCTTTCGGGCACCGTCGCCGCGACCGGGCTCCTGGGTGCGGGGCTTGCCCCGTCGCCTCTCGTCGCCACGCTTGCCTTCGCCTTTGCGGGTCTCGGCATTGCAAATATGGTGCCCATCGCATTTTCGGCGGCCGGCAACCAGCCGGGCATCTCATCCGCGGCCGGCATGAGCGTCGCCACCACGATCGGCTATTCCGGGCTGCTCCTGGCGCCTTCCCTGGTAGGCTTCGTGGCTGACCGGACCGGATTCGCGGTGATCTTCATAGGTCTGTCAGGCCTGCTGGCACTCGTGGTGATGATGGCGGGCCTGGTTCGGCCCGCCGACACGATCGCGGCGCAGCCAGCCGAGTAATTCCGGCAAGGCTATCGGAGTGAGGCCGTCATATTCGGCCAAGCAATACCAATATGAGCACGATCACGAGAAGTACCCCCAGGATGCCCGATGGGCCATAGCCCCAGCCGCCGGAATAGGGCCAAGCGGGGATGGCAGCGATCAGAAGAAGAATGAGAATGATGATGAGAATTGTGCCAAGTGACATCGTCATATCCTTCGTTGTGAAGCGATAAAATCACTAACGCACGTTGCATGGGGCTAGTTCCAGCCTCTGGCTTGAGCGCCCCTGCATCTATTCGGATGTTCTAGATCAGCTCACCGTTTCACAGAAACACCGAACTGATCTAACTATTTGAATATGCGCAATTGCGGACGAAAAGCCGGCTTCCGCTTTTCCCGAATCCAGCGGGTGCTCCAGCTTTCCGTTCCTGCGGATCGTGGCCGCCAGGTTGTTCCTCTGGCGGCCACGCGCTACTCCGCAGCCTTGGGGAAGGCCGCAAGGCCATCGTCGGCGTGGCTGTCATTGGCGCCGTCGTCGGGCTGTTTCCTGCGGAAGATGCGCTTAAGGATCCCGCGGCGCTTTTCTCCGACCGGCCTGTTCTCGCGGGTGAAAACCATCAGGGCCGATGGCGTGACGATCAGCGTCAGGATGGTTGCGAAGGTCAGGCCGTAGACGATCGCGCTCGACAGTGAAATCCACCACTGGGTAGAAGGCGCGCCGATCGTGACCTCCCGGTCGAACAGTTCGAGGCCGAGGCCGAAGGCGATCGGCAGCACACCCAGGATGGCGGATATGGCCGTCAGCAGGACGGGCCGGGCCCTTTCGCGGCAGGTTTGCAGAATCGCGTCGCGCTTGTGCATGCCTTCTTCACGCAGGCGGTCGTAGGTATCGATGAGCACGATGTTGTTGTTCACGACCACGCCGGCCAGTGCGATCACCCCGATGCCCGACATGACGATGCCGAAGGGCTGGCCCGTCAACAGCAGCCCCAGGAACACGCCGATGGTGGCCATGACCACCGTCATCAGCACCAGGAATACGCTGGTGAACTTGTTGAACTGCGCGAGCAGCACGACGAAGATAAGGAAAATAGCCGCGCCGAACGCCTTGCTGAGGAAGGAAGCGGCCTCGTCGCTTTCCTCGCTCGAGCCCGCAAGTTTCCAGCGGGTGGCGCCGAAATCCATCCCCTCCAGCATCGAGGTCACATTGGCCTGGACCTCCGAAACCTGGAAGTCGCTGGCGACATTGGCCGTGACCGTGATCGTGCGTTGGGCGTCGATACGGTTAAGGATGCCCGTGCTGCGCTCCGGCTCCCGCTCCACGAAATTGGAGATCGGGACCGGCCCTTGGGAGGTCTGCACCCGCAACTGGTCCAGCGTGGAGAGGGTGCGCCGGTCTTCGGGCAGCCGCAGGCGGATGTCGACGGCATCGTCCACACCGGCCGGTCGGTACTCTGAAAGCTTCAGCCCATTGGTGACGAGCTGGACGACCGTGCCGACCGAAGTGGGGCTGATGCCGTACTGGGCCGCCTTCGCCCGATCGACCTTTATGGCCCAGTCGATGCCGGGCGGCGGCAGGCCGTCCGAGATGTCGATGACGCCGTCGATCTCGGCGAGCTGCTGGGCAACCTGGCTTGCCTGCTCGCTCAGGTTGGCGGGATTGGCTGCCGAAAGCTGGACCTGGATGGGCTGGCCCGTCGGCGGACCGCCTTCGGGAACACGCACCTCGATCTCGACACCCGGCATATCAGCCATCACCGCCCGCAGGTCGTTCAGGATTTCGCTGGCGGGCTTGCGCTCGCGCCAATCGATGAACTCATACTGGATGACGCCGATGACGTCCTCGTCGATATCCTGTCCGCCGCCGCGCGTCTGGCCGACGCGGGTGTAGACAGATTCGATGCCGGGCCACCCTATGAGCTTCTGCTCCGCCGGGCGCACGAGACGATCCATTTCGTCGAGCGAGAGATTGCCGCGGGCATGGACATACATCAGGCCGTATTCAGGCTCGACCGCAGGGAAGAACTCCACGCCGGCGCCATATTTGGAATAGGTGACCTGAACGCCGACCAGCAGCAGAACCGTGAGCAGAAGCACCGTCTTGGGGAAGCGTATGGCCTGCTTAACGAGGCCGAGATACCAGCCGTCGGGCTTGGGCTTTTCCTCGACATGGGCTTTGGCGATCAATGCGCCCAGCGTCGGTGTGAAGATCAGCGCGTAGAGCATGGACGCCGCCAGCGTCACGATCAGCGTTATCGGCAGATACTTCATGAACTCGCCGACGATGCCCGGCCAGAACAGAAGCGGCGAGAACGCCGCGATGCGCGTCATGGTGGCGGCGATGACCGGACCAGCCATGCGCTTTGCGGCCAGTTCGAACGCCTGCGCCTTCGGCATGCCTTCGGTCATGCGCCTTTCGGCGAATTCAGTCACGATGATGGCGTCATCCACCAGCATGCCGACTGCCAGGATGAGACTGAACAGCACCACCATGTTGACCGTGTAGCCGGCCAGCGACAGGGCGTAGATGCCCATCAGGAAGGAAGCGGGGACGGCGAGGCCGATGAGCAGCGAAGCCCGGCCGGACAGCGTGTAAAGGACGACGATGAAGACCAGGATGACGGCGATCAGAACATGGTTCTGCAGATCCGACAGCATGTCGCGGATCATCACCGATTTATCCTGGCTGAACGTCACGTTCACGCCGGCTGGCATGTTGGCGACGAAGTCTTCGGATACCGCCTTCACCGCATCGACGGTTTCCACGAGATTGGAACCGACCCGCTTCTTGACTTCGATGGCTATGGCGTTCGCGCCGTCTAGCCGCGTGACTGTCTCGGCATCCGTGAAAGTGGAGCGGACCGTGGCCAGATCGCGGGCACGCACCACCGCGTCGCCCGTCGCCACGATAGGAAGGTTCGCTACGTCCTCGATATCCTCTATCAGCGAAGGCACCTTGACCGCGTAGCGGCCTTCCTCGCCCTGGAGCGCGCCGGCGGCGACCAGGCTGTTGGAGGCGTTGACGCCGCTGACAAGCTGGTCGAGCTGCAAGCCGTAGGACGACAGCTTGACCGGATCGATGATGATCTCCACGAGTTCGTCGCGCGCACCCTGCAAAGCGCCTTCCAGGACGCCGGGAACCTCTTCGATACGGTCACGCAGGTTGCGGGCCGCGGTTGACAGGACCCGCTCGGGCAGATTGCCCGAAAGCGTGACGACGAGGATAGGGAACTCCGAGACGTTGACCTCGTGCACGGAAGGCTCGTCGGCCCCGGAGGGAAGTTCGCGCTCGGCGTCCGAAACCTTCGCCCGCACATCTTCGATGGCGTTGGAAAAATCGTAGCCGGCCTGAAACTCCACCAGCACGAAGCCGCCGCCCTCATAGGCGGAAGAACGCATTTCCTTGACGCCTTCCAAGCCCTTCAGCGCGGTCTCGACCGGCCGCAGGAGCAGGCGCTCGGAATCCTCCGGCGAAATGCCCTGATAGCTCAGGCTTACATAGATGATCGGTATCGGAACATCCGGCTCGGCTTCCTTCGGGATGCTCTGATAGGCCAACGCGCCGGCCACCACGAAGAAGAGCAGGATCGAGAGCGTGAGCCGCGCGTTCTTGATGGCAAGGCGAACGATATCCATCGGTCAGACTGGTCCTATTGTACCGCTTTGCCCACGACCGATCCGGCGAGATCGCGGATCAGGCTTTCATCGGCTGTAACGGCATTTACCTTTTCACCATCGGTGACCAGATCCTGCCCGGCCACGATCACCCGGGCGTCGGCGGGGATGCCGGCCAGGTAAAGCGCCTTGGGCGTATCGTCCACGATGTCGATCGGATGAAACGCGACCTCATCGCCTGCGTCGACGGTGCGGACGCCCAAATCACCGGCCTTATTGAGCGTTACCACCGAACGCGGCAGAGCAACGGTCTCGACCGTTTCGGCGCGGATTTCGATCTCCGCGGTCATGCCTGCCGGAATCCCGCCGGCGGCATTGGGGATGGCGACTTCCACGGCGTAGGTGCGTGTCTGGGCCGAGGCTTCGCGGCTGACGTAGCGGACCGTGCCTTCGAGCGTCTGGCCGTTGACGAGGCGGACGTCGGCCTTGTCGCCGATGTTGACGGTACCGAGATCGCGCTCGCCCACTTCGCCCTTTGCGACGATTGGATCGAGCTTCAACAGCGTAGCGACTTCGGCGCCCTGCATGATGGCAGCGCCCTGTTCCACCGGAACGGAATCGATAAGCCCTGCGAAGGGCGCGCGCACGGTCACCCGATCAAGCTCCGCCTGCGCAGCCTCGAGCGCCGAGCGGGCGCTGGCAAGGGCCGAGCGGGCGCTATCCAGTTGAAGGCGTGCGATGTTGCCCGATTGTGCCAGCCTCTCAGCGGCCTCGGCCTCGGCCTCGCGCTGTGCGAGAGCCTGCTTCGCCGATTCGACGGCTGCTTCCTTGCCTTCCGATTCCAGGCGAAGGATCAGGTCGCCCGCAGCCACCCGGTCCCCCTTTTCAACCAGAAGTTCCTGGATCACGCCGCCGGAACGGGCAGCCAACACGGCCCGCTTGTCGGCGGCGGTCTGGCCTGAAACATGAATCGTGCGGGAATGCTGAAGGCGCGGCGGAGCGGCCACCTGCACAGTTTTCAGCTCAACCTGCCGTTCTGGCGGGGCCTCCGCCCGCCGGGCTTCCGCCTCCTGGCTTGCGCTTCCGACAGAGGAGAACTCTCCGGTGGCTACCCAGGCGGCCGTGGCAACAAGCACAAGCACGGCTGCGATCTTGTGGAACTTAACCTTGGGCATATCAATTTCCAGTGTGCTGGACCTGGCCGAAGCGGCAAGTCCGACCCGATATGGTGTCGACGGGCTGATGATTCAAACTCGCCGTATAAGCGCATTTCTGCCGGGCGACACTACTAACGCGTTTCTGCGCTGCAAAAAAGACGCACAGGTCAAACCTCCTGACAACCTAGAGTCAAGAGACACGAGGTGTGCAAGCTCCGCCTCCCTGTCCATGCCAGCGACCGGCATTTCCAGGCGGCGACACATTGACAAATTCCGTCATTTTGTCAACAACCCTTTATGCCGATCATGAACACAAAAAATCAAAAAGAAGAAGAAAGCGTAACGGACCCGAGACGGGCGCGCATCGTGCATGCTGCCCTTGAGGTCTTTCTTGCCTACGGCTTCTCGCGCACGACGATGGATGATATCGCCCGCGCCGCGAAACTATCCAGGCCGGCGCTTTATCTGCTCTTCCGCAACAAAGCCGATATCTTCCGCGCCGTCGGGGCCGCCCTGCTGGAGCAATCCTGCGTTCAGGCCGAGGAGGCACTCAAAGAAGGTGGCACGCTTGACGAGCGCCTGATGAAGGCGTTGGACAAGGCGCTGTTCCACCTGACGCGCATGGTTGACGCGTCGCCGCATGGGCAGGAACTCATTGATGTCGAGAACCGGATCGCCGCCGATATCGTGGCTGAGTGGCGCGAGCGCCTGGTCCGCCTGTTCGCGCGCGCGATCGCCGAGGAAGCTGCGCAGAGGGGGACCGACCTGGAGGCGGCGGACATGCCGCCGGACGAACTGGCTGCCATGCTGTTCGACGTGCTCGAAGGCATGCGCCTGCGCGGCCTCTGCGGCAAGGCTGGAGAGGAAGGCGCCGGCCGGATGGTGCGCCTCATCTGCCTGGCCGTTTCAAGGCTGTGATGGGTGCCGGCTCCTGTTGGTCACCCTGGATCGGTTCACCGTTTCACAGAAGCGCCGAGCTGATCTAACTGGCTGATTCTACCCAAGTCCGGACGGCAAACCGGCTTCCACTTTTCCTGGAATTGCTCTATTGCGCGGTCCATCCGCCGTCGACGGAGATCGTAGTCCCGGTAATCTGAGCGGCCGCGGGCGAGCATAGAAAGGCGGCCGTCTCCCCAATCTGGCCGACCGTCGCGAATTCGCGCGTCGGCTGCTTGGCCAGCATCACCTCGCGCACCACCTTGTCGCGGTCCATGCCGTGGGCCTTCATCTGGTCGGGTATCTGCGCTTCCACCAGCGGCGTAAGGACATAGCCGGGGCAGATCGCGTTGCAGGTGATACCGTGCTCGGCCAGCTCCAGCGCCACCGTCTTGGTGAGGCCGACCACGCCGTGCTTGGCCGCTACATAGGCGGATTTGAAGGGCGAGGCGCGCAGGCCATGGGCCGAGGCGATGTTGACGATGCGCCCGGCGCCCTTCTTCTTCATGTGCGGGATGGCGGCGGCGGTGGTGTGAAAGGCGGAGGAGAGATTGATGGCCAGGATCGCATCCCATTTTTCCGGCGGAAGATCCTCAACCGCCGCGACGTGCTGGATTCCCGCATTATTGATCAGGATATCGAGACCGCCGAACCGCGCACAGGCTTTTTGCACGAGCTCCCGGCAGTTCGCGGCCTTGGCCATGTCGGCCGCGATATACGCCGCCTGGATCCCATGCTCGGCCGCCAGCGCCGCCGCCAGATCGTGGTCCTCGGCGCTGTCGGTATAGGAGTTCAGGACGACATTGCAGCCGGTGGCGGCCAATGCCCGCGCGATGCCCAGCCCGATGCCGGAGGTGGAGCCGGTGACGATGGCGGTTCGTGGGGCGGTTCGTGGGGCGGCCCCTGGGGCGGTGCTTGGCATGCTCATATGCGCTCTCCCGGTTGGCTATGGCGGGAGCTTATTGCATTGCAGCATGAGATGCCAAGCGGCGGCGTCTATCGGCGCATCAACAGAGCCGCCGCCAGACCGAGGACCGCCAATCCGGCCAAGGCAGCTCCGGCGCTGGCGCTCGGATGCTGGCGCGCTGTACGCCCGATCTGGTTGGCGCTGCGGCGCAGCTCGGGCATGGCAGCCTCGAAATAGTCGCGTATCATGTCGCCGATTTCCGCGCTCTTGTGGCGGGTCTCCCGGTACGCGCCGGCACTCTGCCGCGAAACCTGTTTGCGAAGATCCGTCATCTCGTCGCGCAAGCTGTTGAGCTGGTCGCGAAGATCGTCGGCGGTTCCGTCCTGATGTCTGAACATTGATATACCCCTTCATGGTCGAACGAACTCGACACTGCAACGGCTTCACGGCATCGCGGTTCCATGATTTGAGAAGATGGAGGGACGGCGGGCGTCCTACAGGCCGGCCAGGCGCATCGCCCCGTGGAGCATGAGGTTCGCTCCCGCTTCGATGTCCTTCCACTCGGTAAATTCGCCGGGCGCGTGGCTGATGCCGGCAACCGACGGCACGAAGATCAGCCCGGCCGGCGCTATCGCGCCGAGCACCTGCGTGTCGTGGCCGGCGCCCGATGGCATCAGCGGCGCGTCGAGCCCGAGCGAGCGTGCCGCTGCCTGGAGTGTCGCGATGACGGAGCCGTCACAGGGGAATGGGGGGAGCCAGCTCGTTTCCACTATTTCATGGTCGAGCCGGTGGCGTGCGGCCACCTCGGCGATGCGCCGGCGGGCGCCGTCGGCGAGCGCCTGCATGACCGCTTCGTCTATATCGCGGGCAACGAGGGTGAATTCGGCCCGGCCCGGCACCGTATGGGGAAAATCCGGCTCCAGGGAGACCTTGCCTATCGTCAACCGGCTGACATTGCTGCCGCTTTCGGCGATCAGTTCGGGTATCTGCCGGGCGAAATCGGCCAAGCCCTGAAAGGCATCGCGGCGCATGTCCATCGGCGTCGTGCCGGAATGATTGGCTTCGCCGGTCAGCCGGATCGTCCAGTTGAACACGCCAGAAATGCCGGTGACGATGCCAGCCGGCTTTCCGGTTTGCTCCAGGACGGGCCCCTGCTCGATATGAAGTTCGAGGAAGGCGGCGATGGAGCCTTCTGGCCTCTTGGCGTCCAGCGCCTTCCGCGGGTCCATGCCCTGCGCGCGCATGGCATCCGCGAGCCTCGTCCCGCCGTCGTCCCGGGCGGTCTCCAGCCATTCCGGGGTCACCGTTCCGGCCAGCGCCTGCGCGCCGAACATGCCGCCGAAGCGGCCCTCCTCCTCAGAAGTGGCGATGACTTCGATCGGGCAGGCCGGCGCAAGGCCGGCCTCCTTCATGGTGCGAACGGCCTCCAACGCGGCCAGCACGCCAAGGGCGCCGTCCAGCATTCCACCGTCAGGCACGGTGTCGAGATGCGAGCCGAGCATGACGACGGGGCCCTTGCCTACATTCCACCGGCCGGAAAGATTGCCGGCGCCGTCCATCGAGGTTTCCAGTCCGGCCTCTTCCATCAGACCCTGCACATGGCGCCGGCCTTCCATGTCGGCGTCGGAGAAGCTGACGCGGTCGAGACCGCCGGTATCGGGATTCCGGCCGATCCTACCCAGCGCTTCGAGGTCGGCTCGAAGGCGGGCAAGGTCTATGCGCAGGCCATCAGGCATTGCCCGATCTCAAGGGGCCGGTCGCCGGGAGCGCGTTGCTGTGGGTGTCGGCGGTGAAATTCATGCTTGCGTATTTATCATGATAAATTACGCTAGCAACAGTAGTATCAACAAACGCGAAACCGAGAGGGTGTCATGACAGGGATAAGCCGCGTGCTGAAAAGCGCGCTTGCAGGACTGGCCATGGCGGGGTTTGCCGCGTTCGGCATGCAGCCGGCGCAGGCACAGACGCCGCCGAACGTGCTCATCGTCGGACAGATCGCCGAGCCAAAGTCGCTCGACCCGCATGCGGTGACCGCCGTCAACGATTTCCGTATTCTCATGAACGTCTATGACGGGCTCGTACGCTACAGGGACGGTACCCTGGAGGTGGAGCCGGCGCTGGCGGAAAGCTGGGATGTCTCGGAAGACGGGACCACCTACACCTTTAAGCTGCGCGAGGGCGTCAGCTTTCACGACGGTACTCCCCTCAATGCGGAGGCCGTGAAGTACAATTTCGACCGCATGCTGGATGAGGAGCACCCGGAGCATGACACGGGCCCGTTCCCGTTGGCCTTCTTCTTCTCGACGGTGGACGAGGTGACGGCCGTCGATGATCTGACGGTCGAATTCAAGCTGAGCGAGCCCTATGCGCCCTTCCTTTCCAACCTTGCCTATCCGACCGGGCTGATCGTCTCGCCGGCGGCGGTGAAGGAGCACGGATCCGATTTCGGCCGCAATCCCTCCGGCACCGGCCCGTTCAAATTCGCCGAGTGGGAAAGCAACGCGAAGGTGGTGGTGACCCGCAACGAGGACTATTGGGATGGCGCGCCTTCGCTGGAGGCCGTTGTCTTCCGGCCCATCACCGACGCCAATACGCGCGTTGCCGAAATGCTTTCCGGCGGCATCGACCTGATGGTGGAGGTGCCGCCGGACAATCTCGGCCAGTTTGCCGACAATCCGAACTTCGTGGTCTACGAGCAGGCGGGGCCTCATCTGTGGTTCCTCATCCTCAACATGAAGGAACCGCCCTTCGACGAGAAGGCCGCGCGCCAGGCCGTCAATTACGCCATCGACAAGCAGGCCCTGGTGGAGAACGTGCTGCAGGGCACGGCGGAGGTTGCCGCCGGACCGACGCCGCCGGCGTTCGCCTGGGCCTACAATGAAGAGCTGGAGCCGTATCCGCACGATCCCGACAGGGCGCGCGAGCTGCTTCAGGAAGCAGGCTATGACGGTGAGGAAGTGATCTTCTACGTCACCGAAGGCGGTTCCGGCATGCTCGACCCGGTTGCCATGGGCACGGCCATCCAGGCGGATCTGGCCGAGGTCGGCATGAACGTGACCATCGAGACGTATGAGTGGAACACTTTCCTCAGCCAAGTGAATCCCGGCTTGGAAGGCAAGGCCGACATGGCCGAGATGGCATGGATGACCAACGATCCGGACACGCTGCCCTATCTGACGCTGCGCACCGAGGCCTTTCCGGATGAGGGCGGTTTCAACTCGGGCTACTACTCCAATCGGGAAGTGGACACGATTCTGGAGCAAGCGCGCCGTTCGACCGAACAGGAAGAGCGGGCGGAGCTCTACAAGCAGATGCAGGAGATCGTGCATGAGGATGCGCCGTGGGCGTTCATCGCAAACTGGAAACAGAATGCGGTGACGACAGCGCAGGTGGAGAATTTCGAGCTTCAGCCGTCATTCTTCCTGCTGCTCAAGGACGTGGCTAAGCAGTAGGTTCCGCTTTCCATGATCAGCGCTGTCAACCCCCTCCGCCCTGCCGGGCATCTCCCTCTCAAGGGGGGAGATTGGCCGTCATGACGGAGGGGGATAAGGCCGGCCGGCGTTACATTCGCGGGCCAGCGTGATGCTCGTCTATTTTCTCAAGCGCCTGGCGATGGTCGTGCCGGTGTTGTTCGGCCTCACCGTCATCGTTTTTCTGATCATGGCGATGATCCCCGGCGATGCGGCGACGGCCATCCTCGGAGCGTATGCCACACCTGAAAACGTAGCGCGGATCAACCAGCAGCTCGGTCTCGACCGCTCCCTGCCCGAGCAGTATTTCATCTGGCTCGGCAATCTTCTGCAGGGCGATCTCGGCCGCTCCTATTCGCTCAACCGGCCGGTTCTCGACGAGGTGCTGGAGCGCTTCAACGCGACGCTGGTGCTGGCGGGAGCGGCGCTTCTTCTGTGCACGGTCTTCGGCCTTCTGGCAGGCATCGTCTCGGCGGTGCGCCAGTTCGGCTGGACGGACCGGATCGTGACCTTCTTCGTGCTGATCGGCATCTCCATGCCTTCCTTCTGGCTTGGCCTGATCCTGATCCTGGTTTTCGCCGTCAACCTGCGATGGCTGCCGCCCTCGGGCATGTTCGCCATCTATGGTGGTGGCGGGCCGCTCGATCTACTGGCGCATCTCATCCTGCCCGCCGTGACGCTGGCCGTGGTGGCGACCGGCGTGATCGCCAGGCTCACCCGCGCGGCCATGCTGGAAGTGCTGCGCCAGGACTATATCCGCACCGCCCGCGCCAAAGGCCTGACGGAGCGCCGTGTCATCTACCGCCATGCCTTCAAGGCCGCGCTCGTCTCCGTCATCCCCGTCATCGGCATCCAGGCGGGCTTCGTGCTGGGCGGGGCGGTGTATATCGAGACTGTGTTCCAGTGGCCGGGCATCGGCCGCATGCTGGTGCAGGCGATTTCCACGCGCGACCTGCTTCTTGTGCAGGGCGGCGTGCTGGTGGTGGCGGCGAGCTATGTTCTGTTCAACCTGCTGGCGGATCTGGCGCAGCACTTCCTAGACCCGAGGCTGAAGACATGAGCGTGGCTGTCGATGCGGCGAAACCGCCGGCCCGGCGCGGGCGACCGAGTTTTCTCCAGCTTCTGGTAGCCAACCGGCTTTCCGCGTTCGGGCTGGTGCTGCTCGTCATTATCGCCGGGCTGGCGCTCATCACGCCGTGGCTACCCCTGCCGTCGCCAGACATCACCGATCCCGCCGATCGGCTCTTGCGGCCGATGACGGAGGGGCATCTGCTAGGAACGGACCAGCTCGGCCGCGATCTCTTCTCCCGACTCCTGTGGGGAACGCGGGTTTCCATAGCAGTCGGGCTTTCGGCCACCATCGTGGCGGCGATCTTCGGCTCGGCCATCGGCCTGATCGCCGGCTATGCCGGCGGGCGCACGGACAACATCATGATGCGCGGCATCGATATGCTGATGGCCTTTCCCTACATCCTCCTGGCCTTGGCTATCGTCGCGGTTCTGGGACCGGGCCTCTTGAACGCGCTCTACGCGATCGCGGTGGTCAACATCCCGTTCTTCGCGCGCAATATTCGCGGCGTCACGCTATCGCTGGCGCGGCGGGAATTCGTGGATGCGGCCAAGCTTTCGGGCAAGGGGCATATCCGCATCCTGCTTTCCGAGGTACTGCCCAACGTCCTGCCGGTGATCGTCATCACCATGTCGACAACCGTCGGCTGGATGATCCTGGAGACGGCGGGATTGAGCTTCCTGGGCCTTGGAGCGCAGCCGCCGCAGGCCGACCTTGGGTCCATGCTGGGCGAGGGCCGTAAGGTTCTGTTCAACGCGCCGCACGTCTCGATCGTGCCGGGCCTGATGATCTTTGCGCTGGTCATGAGCATCAACCTTCTGGGCGACGGCATCCGCGACGTGCTCGACCCGCGTTTGAAGTCGGGCGCGCTCAGCAGGCCGTCGGCGGCGACCGCCGTCAGGCGAGAGAGCGTGCCGGAGATGCCAAGAGAGACCGATGCCGCGCTCGACGTGCGTGATCTCAAGACCCAGTTTCATGTCGGCGGCGAGGTCTACAAGGCGGTGGGCGGCGTCAGTTTCCAGCTCAACAAGCATGAATGTCTCGGCCTTGTCGGAGAATCGGGATCGGGCAAGTCGGTCACTGCCATGTCGCTGCTGGGCCTGGTGCCGACGCCGCCGGGGCGGATCGCGGGCGGGCGGGTGATCCATGAGGGAAAGGATCTGCTGGAAGCTTCGGAAGCCGAGCTCAGGCGGCTACGCGGCGGGGCGTTCGCCTATGTTTTCCAGGATCCGCTGTCGACGCTGCACCCGCTGTTTTCGGTCGGCGACCAGATCACCGAGGCGATCCGCGCCCACCAGCCGCTTTCCTATCGCAAGGCATGGAAGAAGGCGGTGGAGCTGCTTTCGCTCGTGCGCATCCCCAACGCGGCGGAGCGCGCGCATTCCTACCCGCACCAGCTTTCGGGCGGCATGCGACAGCGCATCTCCATCGCCATGGCGCTCGCCAATGACGCGGAAATCCTGATTGCCGACGAGCCGACCACGGCGCTCGACGTGACGGTGCAGGCGCAGATACTCAAGCTGATGGCGGCGCTGCAGGACGAGAAAGGGTCGGCGCTGCTGTTCATCACCCATGATTTCGGCGTGGTGTCGGAAATCTCGGACCGGGTGGCGGTGATGTATGCCGGGCGCATCGTCGAGACGGGCCCGACCGACGAGGTGCTTTTCTCGCCCGCCCATCCCTACACGCGCAAGCTGATCGACTGCGTGCCGGTGCTGGGCGAGCCGGAACGGCGGCTCGACGCGATCGCCGGCCTTCCGCCCGCCGTCAACCGCCTGCCGGAAGGCTGTGCCTTTGCCGATCGCTGCCCCCATGCCGAAGCCGCCTGCCGAAAGGGCGACATAGCGCTCGATAATCTTAGTCCTGGCCGCGCGGTACGCTGCATCAAGCCGCTCACGGCAGGGCGGGAGGAGGCCGCGCAATGAACACGCCCATTCTCGAAACGGCTGGCCTTACGCGCGTCTTCGGAGGCGGGCGGACCTTGTTCGGCAAGCCAAAGCCGGCGGTGCATGCCGTACAGGGGGTGGACCTGCGGCTGGAAAGGGGCGAGACGCTGGGCATTGTCGGTGAATCGGGCTGCGGCAAGTCGACGCTGGCGCGCATGTTGGTCGGCCTCGACGCACCCACGAAGGGCTCCATCGTCATGGGGGGCGACGATGTGACGGCGCTGGCGAAGGGCGATTCACGGGGGCTTGCCCGCATCATCCAGTATGTCTTTCAGGATCCTGTGTCCTCGCTCAATCCGCGCAAGACGATCCGCAAGATCCTCGAGGCGCCGATGATCCATCTGCTGGGGCTGGATTCGGCCGGGCGTCGCAGCCGGCTCGACGAACTGATGGACGCCGTCTCCCTGCGCGCCGAATTCCTCGACCGCTATCCGCATGAGTTTTCCGGCGGGCAGGCCCAGCGCATCGGCATCGCCCGGGCGCTCGCGGCGGAGCCGGAGATACTGGTTCTGGACGAGCCGGTCTCCGCCCTCGACGTCTCCGTGCAGGCGCAGGTGCTCAACCTGCTCGACGATCTCAAGGACCGGTTCGGGCTCACCTATGTCTTCATCAGCCATGATCTGTCGGTCGTGGAGAGCGTGTCGGACCGGGTGGCGGTGATGTATTTCGGGCGTATCGTCGAGGAAGGTGCGTCAGCGGGGCTTTTTTCCCGTCCGCGGCATCCATACACGCGGCTGCTGTTCAATTCCGCGCCGGTGCCGGGCAAGAAGAGGCTGCAGGGCGAGGACGGGCTGGCCGAACTGCCTGACCCATACAACCCGCCGCCTGGCTGCTCCTTCGCGCCGCGCTGTCCCCGCGCGCAGGACGACTGCCGTGCGACACGCCCGCCGCTGGAGAAAACGGGCTCGGACGGACGGCTGGCCGCCTGCTTTCACCCGCTGGGGGTACCGGTCGTGGAGGGCGCTGCGTGAGCGAGACTTCCACGCGCCGGCCGCGCCCGCCACGGGGTCCGAAACGGCCGGCTATCATCTGCGAAGAGATCAAGGACTGGATCGTCGAGCACAATCTGCGCCCCGGCGACCGTTTGCCGCAGGAAAAGGCGCTGATCGAGCGCTTCCGGGCTTCCAAGGGCACGATGCGCGAAGCGCTGCGCTCGCTCGAAGCGCAAGGGCTGGTGACCACACGCACGGGGCCGGGCGGCGGCATCTTCGTGTCGGCGCTGGGCGAGCGCCAGGCGATGGAGCTTCTGGCCAACTATTTCTTCTTCCGCCAGCCTTCCATAGCCGACATCTACGCCGTGCGCTGCCAGCTTGAGCCGGAGCTGGCGGCAAGCCTGGTCGGGCACGTGGACGAGGCACATTATGCCCGGCTGGAAGAGACGATGCGGGTCTACGACCATCCTGCCGAGACGGTGGGCGAGGAATATCAGCAGCGCATGGCGGAGCTCGATTTCCATGGCGTGCTCGCTCAGACAAGCCCCAACCCGGTGCTGGGCTTCATGTGCGGCTTTCTGCAGAACCTGCTGCGCAGCCTTACCGTGTGCAAGCGCATCTACGACAAGCCGAACCCGGAGTTGCGCGAGACGGGGCTGTCGTACCAGACGCGGCTGCTTGCGGCGCTGAGGGCCGGGGACAGCGAAAGCGTGCGGTCCATCATGTACAGGCACATGCTGAGCGCCTGGCGTTATATGGAAGCCTGCGAAGCGGAAATGCGGAACGACTTCCTGCGGTTGAAGTGACCGGCAGCGGCCACCGCCGGCCACGCCATTGACATTCGAGCGCTTGTCCGCCACCTGAAAGGCCGTAACCGTTCGACCCTTGGGACCGCTCCCATGTCCGGCAATTGCCAGCCTGAATATATCTCCGCCGTATTTCCCCGTCGCGCGTCGGTTGCCGTGGACGTGGATGGCGTTCTCGTCGGCGGCGATGCGCCGGTGGTCGTGCAGTCGATGACCAATACGGACACCGCTGACATCGACAGGACGGTGGCGCAGGTGGCGGCCCTGCACCGGGCTGGATCCGAGGTCGTGCGCGTCACCGTGGACCGCGACGAGGCGGCCGCCGCCGTGCCGAAGATCCGGGAACGGCTGGAGCGGATCGGCGTGAACGTGCCGCTGGTAGGGGATTTCCACTATATCGGGCACAAGCTTCTGGCCGATCATCCCGCTTGTGCGGAAGCGCTCGCCAAATACCGCATCAATCCGGGCAATGTCGGTTTTCGCGACAAGAAGGACAAACAGTTCGCAGCGATCATCGAAACGGCGATCCGCTACGACAAGCCGGTCCGGATCGGCGTCAACTGGGGTTCACTGGATCAGGAGCTGCTTACGAGGCTGATGGACGAGAACCAGCGCAGCAAATCGCCTATGACGGCGCAGGAGGTGACGCGCGAGGCCATCGTCCAATCGGCGCTGCTATCGGCGGCGCTGGCGGAGGAGATCGGCCTGACGCGCGACAAGATCATCCTGTCGGCGAAGGTGAGCCAGGTGCAGGATCTGATCGCCGTCTATACGGAACTGGCCAAACGATCGGACCATGCGCTGCATCTGGGGCTGACCGAAGCTGGCATGGGCACCAAGGGCATCGTCGCCTCCTCGGCGGCCATGGGCATCCTCCTGCAGCAGGGGATCGGCGATACGATCCGCATTTCGCTGACGCCTGAGCCCGGTGGCGACCGTACCCGCGAGGTGAAGGTGGCCCAGGAGCTCTTGCAGACCATGGGCTTCCGGCAGTTCGTGCCGGTGGTGGCGGCATGCCCCGGCTGCGGGCGCACGACTTCCACCGTCTTCCAGGAACTGGCGCAGAAGATCCAGGCTGACCTCGCCCGCAACATGCCGCTCTGGCGCGAGCGCTATCCGGGGGTCGAAGCACTCAAGGTCGCGGTGATGGGCTGCATCGTCAACGGCCCGGGCGAATCCAAGCACGCCGACATTGGCATCTCGCTACCGGGAACCGGCGAAATGCCCGCCGCTCCCGTCTATATCGACGGCAAGAAGGCCGCCACGCTGCGCGGTCCGGAGATCGCCGGCCAATTCGAGAAAATGGTCGGCGAGTATATCGAACGCCGGTTCGGCGCCAGCAAGGAAGCGGCCGAGTAGGCCTGTGCTGGCAGAAACCTGAAAGCGGCCTATCTAAGCATTGGGCCGATATCTTCGATGCGATTGGTCCAGATGTAGCCATCGAAGCCCGGCGGAACCAGCGAAAGCTGGTCGGGCCTGTCTATGCCCGACGTACCGGGATCACCGCTCGAATAGGGTCCGAGCAGGATGATCCCGCTGCCGGCGCGCTCCATCCGCGCGTGGAAACGGTTGGGCCATCCCCACAGCAGCCAAGCAATGTTGCCGGGCACCATCACATAGGTGTTGCGGCAGGATTGCGGGACGTAGCCCGACCAGCCGAGGGCAAGGTAGCGGATCAGACACTGCTTGGTGGAGCGGGAGCCGAAACCTTTCAGCCCCTCGACCTGCCGTGCCGCTTCAAAAGTCGGCTCATCGCCGCCATAGACGGCCCAGATGCGGTCCCTCCACTGGGGATTGTCGGTCAGCATGCGCGCGAGCATTTCGCCCTCACGCGCCTCACGGCTCTTGAAGTTGATAAGGAAGCGGCGGTCGGGAAAGCTCTCCACCACGTCGCGCAGCGACGGCATCAGGCCGGTGCCCTTGCCGCGGAACGGGAAGGATTTGCCGCCGTCGGCCGTATATCCATAGCCCACGTCGAGCGATTTGAGATAAGCCATGTCGTGCTCGCGGGTGGGGCCGGTTCCTTCCGTCCGGCAGTCGAGCGTCCAGTCATGCATGACGGCAAACTGGCCGTCCGTCGTTGGGTGGACGTCGATTTCCACCACATCGGCGCCCGCCGCAAAGGCTTGCCGCATCGAAGGAAGCGTGTTCTCGATAAAGCCGTGGCTCGGCTCGAAGATTCGCTCCGCCGTGCAGGTGTCATTTGCAAGATCGGTTCTGTCGAAAATCTGGTGCACGCCGCGATGGGCTATAAGGCGTAGCTCACCTGCGTCGGGGGTGCCCGCCAGCCACGAGGCGTTCCAGAGATAGAGAGCGGCGGCAAAGCCAGGACCGCGAGAAGGAATCGCCGCACCGTAAAATCACCCGTTGCCGACGCAGGCATATCACGGCGGTATGTGTCGAATGTGTGATATCAGGCCGTTTGCGCCAGCTTCTCCTCTTCCTTCAGCCAGCGCTCGATCTTTTCGGCCAGTTTTCGCGGCGAAATGGGCTTCGACAGATAGTCGTCCATGCCCGCGTCGAGGCATTTGTCGCGATCGCCGGTGAGCGCGTGGGCGGTGATGCCGATAATGGGCGTGTGCCGGTTCATGTCTTTTTCACGGGCGCGTATCGCCGCGGTCGCCTCCAGGCCGTTCATTTCCGGCATGGAAATATCCATCAGTATGATCCGCGGGTTGAGTGCGTCGTGCATTTTGACGGCTGTCTTTCCGTTGGCGGCTATCCGGTAGTTCAGATTGATGCCGTCCAGGACCTGGCTGAAAACGAGCTGGTTGACCTCGTTGTCCTCGGCCACCAGGACGTCCAGCCGGCCGCGTCTTGCCGTCTCGACGGCTTTATGCGCTTCGACGGTGCTGACGAGGCGCGGATGCTGGAACCCGGCCTCGGCGACCTGCTCCCCGCTCTGCATACGCGCCGTCTGCATCGCCGAGACGAGCGCTTCGAGGAGCGCGGATGAGCGTGCCGGCTTGTTGAGCTGTGCTGTGATGCCGCATTCGCCGATCAGGCGTCCGGTCTCCGCCTGGTCTACGGATGTCAGCAGCACGATGGGAATATCGGCCGTCGCCGGATCGGATTTGATGCGGCGGGCCACCTCCGCCCCGTTCATATCCGGCATCTGGTAGTCGAGAATGATGCAGTCGACGCGTGCGCCGAGTTCGGCCGCGCGGTGGAGGAAGGCGAGGCCGACCGCGCCGCTTTCCACCGCAAGGCCCTCAAACCCCCAGCTCCTGAGCTGTTCGATCAGGATTTCGCGGTTGATCGGGTTGTCGTCGATGGCGAGTACGCGAGCGCCCGAAACGTCGAAGGGCACCGGCTTGGGCCGTTCGGCGCCGCGGTCGATCTCCAAAGGGATCGTGAACCAGAAGACGGAACCCTTGCCGACCCGGCTTTCCAGGCCCATCTCGCCGCCCATCAGTTCGACGAGGCGCGAGGCGATGGCGAGGCCGAGGCCCGTCCCCTCGTGCCGGCGCGTGGACGAGGCGTCCACCTGCGCGAACTTGTCGAAGACGGCTTTTTGCATTTCGGCGGGGATGCCGAGGCCGGTGTCCTCGACCCTTACGGTGACCTTCGCAACATCGCCTTCGACGGAGCCGGAGACGTCGACGAGCACATGGCCGCGTTCGGTGAACTTTACGGCATTGCCGACGAGGTTGGTCGCGACCTGGCGGAACCGGCCCATGTCGCCGATCATGCTCGCCGGCAGTGCCGGGTCGACCCGGACGATCAGTTCCAGATCCTTTTCCGCGACGCGCGGAGAGACGAGCGTGGCGACGTCCTCTATGGCTTCGCCCAGGCGGAAGGGGCCGGTTTCGAGCGTCAGCTGCCCCGCGTCGATCTTGGAGAAGTCGAGGATGTCGTTGATGATGGTGAGCAACGCCGTGCCCGACTTGACGATGACGTCCACGAACATCGATTGCCGCTGGTCGAGCTCTGTGCGCGCCAGCAATTCGGCCATGCCCATGACGCCGTTCATGGGAGTGCGGATCTCATGGCTCATATTGGCGAGAAACTCGGATTTGGCCTTGTCCGCGGACTGCGCCCTGAGCTTTTCCTCGGCCAGCGAGAGATTGGTGTCGTGAAGCTCCCTCTGGGCTTCGTCGATGCGCGTGACCATCGGAAGCAATATCCGGGAGGCGATCAGCATGGCGACCAGGACGATCGCCAGACCGTTCAGGACCAGGCTGAACTGCATGGTATCATATGTGGAGACCATCTCCTCATGAAGCCTGTCGGAGACCTCTTTCAGGTGCGGCCGCAGCTGCTGGTTCGCCAGTGTCTGCAGTTCCGCAAAAACACGCTGGGCGGCCGGGACAGAAAAATCGCTGAAGATATCGAGGCGGTTGGCGAGCGTGAGCACGCTTTTCAGCTCGTGCTTGAGCGAATTGCTGTCCTCGGCCCCATTCCAGGTGGCCAGCACCGAGCGGGGCACCTTGGCCGTCTCGATGCCGGCAAACAGCGGTTCTGCCCCCAGGCCCACCGAAGATTTCCGGCTCTCGTCTTCGTCGGTGATGCGCCGGCTTTCCAGCGTCGAGACGTCGCCGCGCGCCGCCATTTCCATGGCGTTGTAGGCTGCCTGCAACCGCCCCAGTGCCTGGTTCAGCTCGTCTTGGGCGACCTTCAGCGTATCGTGTGCGCCGGCGGCGTAAAGGCTCGGTGCCGAGCGCGCATTGCGCTGATGCATGCTTGCATGTTCGAGCCGCAAGGCGCTGTAGATGATCTCACCGGTCGCCTCCGTCATGAAACCCAGAAGCGCGCCGAACCGCACCTGGTTCTTGGCCTGCTGTGCCTGCCAGAAGAGCGCGCCGAGGCCGATGGCGACTGCAAGTACAAACCCGGCCAGCAGCACGACCAGCCGGCCGTGCATGTAACGACGCGTTACAATATCCGACATAAAGGGCGCCCCCGCTCAATTCTTCCCCGTTTGCTCAAAATCGAACAATTCGATTAAGCCCGGATTAACGGGAGAGGGGAAATGCGGCATCGCCGCCTCCCGGTGTTGTGGAGCTGCAGGCGTCGCCAGAGCCAGTTCTTTTCAGCGGTTGCGGGCGGCCACGAAGCGGGCGGCGTGACGCAGGATAGCCGCCCGCTCGCCATAGGGCTCCAGCAGCTCTTCCGCCTGGCCGACGAGGCCTTTGAGCTGGCTGCGGACCCACTCTTCGCCGTGCAGGCGCGCCAGGGTGGCCTTGCCCGCCTCGGCGTCCTTGCCGGTGGCTTTGCCCACGCTTTCGGGCGTTGCGGTAAGGTCGAGCAGATCGTCGGCGAGTTGGAAAGCCAGTCCGATCGCCGAGCCGAAGGCGCCCAAGCGCTCGATATCGGCAGGACCTGCGTGGCCGATGATGGCGCCGGCCTCGCAGGCATAGCGGATGAGCGCGCCGGTCTTCATCGCCTGGAGCTTTATGATGCCGCCTTCATCGGGGAACACGCGCTCGGCTTCCAGGTCCAATGCCTGTCCTCCGGCCATGCCGCCGAGGCCTGCCGCGCGCGCCAGCTTCAGCACCAGCTCCAGCCGGGTGGTGGCCGGCAATTCCGTTTCGGCGTCGGCGATGATGTCGAACGCGTAGGTGAGCAGACTATCGCCGGCAAGGATCGCGCTTGCTTCATCGAAGGCGCGGTGGACCGTGGGTTGGCCGCGGCGCATGTCGTCATTGTCCATGGCCGGCAGGTCGTCGTGGATCAGCGAGTAGCAGTGCACGCATTCAAGGGCGGCGGCAGAGCGCAACGCGGCGCGTCCGCCATGCTCGAACATTTCCGCGGTCTCGACCAGGAGAAAGGGGCGAAGCCGCTTGCCGCCATTGAGCGCGCCGTGACGCATGGCCTCGATCAGCCGGCGGGGGCGGTCGACCTCGCCCTCGCGCAGCCTCCCGTCGAGCAGCTGCCTCAGGAGTTGCTCCACCTCGTCGGCGCGAAGCGCCAGCAGATTCTCGAATGTTTCGGTTTCCAGATATTCCATCCGGCGAGCGATGACGGCATTCGCCGCAATGGTCAATACCGGGCATTTGTCCCGATGGGACTTGGCCGTTGCCAGCAGGCCGCGCTGCCGGTATCGAGGGGTTGGTCGCGATACATCTTCCAGGGTGCCCCTGATGCCGTGGCCAGATGTCGTTCATGCCGCGATGCCGATGCCCGCCGGGCCTGATGGAGCAGCGGCCGGGGAGTTTTGCGTGCCGGTGCCAACGGTCGAGGGGGAAAAGCGGACACGCGGCAAGGGCGGGCGAAAGCGCCCCCGTGGCACCCTGCGCCGCTGGCTACGCCGAATTCTGCTCGTGCTCGTGGCGGTCGCCGCCGTGCCCCTGCTCCTGACGCTCGCCTATCGCTCTCCCGTGCTGCACCCGGTATCGACCCTGATGCTTGCCGATCTTATCATGTTGAAGGGCTACGACCGGCGCTGGGTGCCGCTGGACCAGATAAGTCCTGCCGTCATTCATTCGGTCGCCATGTCCGAGGACGGCCAGTTCTGCAGCCATGCGGGGGTCGATTGGCGCGCGCTCAACACGGTGATCAGCGACGCGCTTTCGGGTGAAAAACCGCGCGGGGCCTCCACCATACCCATGCAGACTGTGAAGAATCTTTTCCTGTGGCCCGGGCGCTCTTTCGTGCGAAAGGCGCTCGAGGTGCCGCTTGCGGTCTATTTCGACTGGGCCGTGCCCAAGGCGCGCATCATGGAAATCTATCTGAACATCGCCGAATGGGGGCCAGGCATTTACGGCGTGGAGGCGGCGGCGCAATATCATTTCGGACGATCCGCCAAGGATCTTTCGGCGAGACAGGCAGCGCTCCTGGCGGTAACATTGCCCAACCCGTTGGGGCGCCAGCCCGCCAGGCCATCTGCCGGCCTCAGCCGGCTGGCCTCCATCATCGAAGCGCGCGCCCGCAAGGCGGGCGGCTATGTCAATTGCCTGAGGACCGACTGATGGCGAAGCGTGGCTCGGCTATCGGTTTTTTCGGCCTGTTCGGCCGCTCGGAGGACATGCGCCGGCTGGACGAAGCGATGCGGCGTTACGGTCTTCATCCAGCGCAGGTGCCCGAGGCGGTCAAGCTGGCGACGGTGGGCCTGATGGCTGAAAGCGCCAAGGGGGAACCTCCGCCAGACGCCTATCCCGCGGTCGGCTCCTTCATGGCCTACTGCCTTATGGGGGAAGGGGAATATGCCGCCGTCAATGGCGAAGGCGCGACCGATGCGATGGCCGGGCGGCTGGAGCGCGCCCTGGAGGAGGGCGAGGGGCCGGACACCGAGCTCGTGCTGCTGTTTCTCCACGCGAAGCTGGTCAGTCCGGTACTGATCGACCGCTACGATCTGCGCGCCGAAGATCAGTCGTCCTGACGGCGCCCGGAGCAAAATTTGCCGCTTCCCACTGGCCAAATGGTTGATTGCCGTGTATAGGCGACCCGAATTCCGATACCCGGCCGGATTGCGGGGCCCCTGAAATCAGGGCCGCGACGGTCTTTTTACGATCACCGGAGCAGAACAATGGCTGTACCTAAAAGGAAAACGTCGCCGTCGAAGCGGGGCATGCGCCGCTCGGCAGACACGCTCAAGGCGCCGACCTATGTCGAAGACAAGAACTCCGGCGAACTGCGCCGGCCGCACCATGTCGACCTGAAGTCGGGCATGTATCGCGGCCGCCAAGTGCTGGAGCCCAAGGAAGCGTAGTTTCACGCGTTCTCAGGCAACACCCAATTCAAAAAGGACCGGCCTTGCGCCGGTCTTTTTATTCCCGCGCCTTTATTCCCGGGACATGGAATCGATCTTGCGCTGCATGGCCGCGATCTGGTCGCGCAGGTCGTTCAGATCGTCGCGTCCAGCCTCGCCGCCCCCGCCTTCCTCCTTGGCGGCCGTACCATTGCCGGTCGGCGCCATCGGCGTGAACATGCGCATGGCATTCTGGAACACCTCCAGATTCCGCTTCGTTTGTTCCTCGATCATCTTCATCGGCACGCCCATCTGCATCATGTCCATGGGCGTGGTGCCGAAAGTCTGGCGCATCTGTTCACGGATGCGCTCCTGCTCCTTTGAGAAAGCCTCCATGGATTGCTCAAGGAAGCTCGGCACGACCATCTGCATCTGGTCTCCATAAAAGGAGATAAGCTGCCGCAGGAACGAAATGGGCAGCATGTTCTGCCCGTTCTTGTCGTTTTCCAGCTCAAAAATGATCTGGGTGAGCACCGCGTGGGTGATATTGTCGCCGGTCTTGGCATCCTGCACTACGAAATCCTCGTCGCGCTTGACCATTTCGGCGAGATCTTCAAGCGTCACATAGGTGCTCGTTCCGGTATTGTAGAGGCGGCGGTTGGCATATTTCTTGATGACCACCGGGTCGTCCTTCGCGGGCATCACAGACCTCCCCCTGACGCGCTTTTAGGCAGTAATTTCATGTCTTCTCCCACCTTTTCGGCAGGATATGCGAAAGAAGCGGGCAATTGAAAGCGCTTTGTGTGCAATGCACCCGATAGGCGGCTTTTGCGCTGTTGCCGAGGCTTTCCTCACACCGGCGATTGACCTCGACGAATGGGAAGATACGATCTGAACGGAAATGTCCCGTTCGTTTCCCCAGGAGGCTCCCCTATGTCCGCTTCGAATTCGATTGTTGTCGCCAGCGCGGCGCGCACGCCCGTTGGCGCGTTCAACGGCGCTTTCGCCCAGGTTCCCGCACATGATCTGGGGACAGCTGTGCTGCGGGCCGTTCTGGAGCGCGCCGGCGTGGCGGCCGATGAAGTGGACGAGGTGATCCTGGGTCAGGTGCTGACGGCGGGCCAGGGCCAGAACCCGGCACGGCAGGCGGCTGTCAACGCCGGAATGCCCAAGGAGACAACCGCTTGGGGGCTCAACCAGGTCTGCGGGTCCGGCCTCAGGGCCATCGCTATCGGCATGCAGCAGATCGCCTGCGGCGATGCCAGGATCGTTGTTGCCGGCGGACAGGAATCCATGTCGCTGGCGCCCCATTGCGCTCATTTGCGCAGCGGCGTGAAGATGGGCGACTACACCATGATCGATACGATGATCCGCGACGGGCTGTGGGACGCCTTCAACGGCTATCATATGGGGGTCACGGCCGAGAACGTGGCGCGCAAGTTCCAGATAACCCGCGATGAGCAGGACCAGTTCGCGCTGGCCTCGCAGAACAAGGCGGAAGCGGCGCAGAAGGCCGGACGCTTCAAGGACGAGATCGTCGCGGTGACGGTCAAGTCGCGCAAGGGCGAGACGGTTGTCGAGGACGACGAATATATCCGCCATGGCGCGACAATCGAGGGCATGCAGAAGCTGCGCCCCGCCTTCGACAAGGAAGGCACGGTGACTGCCGCCAACGCCTCCGGCATCAATGACGGCGCGGCCGGCGCGCTGCTGATGAGCGAGGAGGAGGCGAACCGCCGGGGGATCAAGCCGTTGGCCCGAATCGCATCCTGGGCGACGGCCGGCGTGGACCCCGAGATCATGGGTACCGGCCCCATTCCCGCCTCGCGCAAAGCGCTGGAGCGGGCCGGCTGGAAGACCGACGACCTCGACCTGGTCGAGGCCAATGAAGCCTTTGCCGCCCAGGCCTGCGCCGTCAACAAGGACATGGGGTGGAATCCGGAGATCGTGAACGTCAATGGCGGGGCGATCGCCATCGGCCACCCTATCGGCGCTTCGGGCGCGCGCGTCTTCAACACGCTCGTGCACGAGATGCGCCGGCGCGGCGCCAAGAAGGGGCTTGCTACATTGTGCATCGGCGGCGGCATGGGCGTGGCCATGTGCATCGAAGCGCTCTGACGCAAATCGGCGCGGGCCCAGCCCGCGCCCCATAGAAAGTCCGGATACACGGATCTGAACGAGGGGAACGCCAAGGGAGGCGACTATCATGGCAAGAACGGCACTGGTTACCGGTGGAACGCGCGGCATCGGGGCGGCGATATCGATCGCTCTGAAGGAGGCGGGCTACCAGGTTGCGGCGAACTATGCCGGCAACGAGGAGGCGGCGAGCCGCTTTACCCAGGAGACAGGCATACCGGCCTTCCGCTGGTCCGTTGCCGACTACGAGGAATGCGCGGCGGGCATCGCCAAGGTCGAGGCCGAACTCGGGCCGGTCGATGTTCTGGTGAACAATGCCGGCATCACACGCGATGCCATGTTTCACAAGATGACGCCGCAGCAGTGGCGAGAGGTCGTTGACACCAATCTGAGCGGCGTCTTCAATATGACGCATCCTGTCTGGCCCGGTATGCGCGAGCGCAAGTTCGGCCGGGTAATCACCGTCTCCTCCATCAACGGCCAGAAGGGACAGGCCGGACAGGCGAACTACTCTGCCGCCAAGGCCGGCGATATCGGCTTCACGAAGGCGCTCGCCCAGGAAGGCGCGCGGGCAGGCATTACGGTCAACACCATCTGTCCGGGCTATATCGCCACGGACATGGTGATGGCCGTGCCGGAAGCCGTGCGCGAGAAGATCGTCGCGCAGATCCCCATTGGACGGCTCGGGGAGGCCAGCGAAATAGCGCGCTGCGTGGTGTTCCTGGCTTCGGACGACGCCGGCTTCATCACCGGCTCGACGCTCACCGCCAATGGTGGGCAGTACATTACCTGAGGTGGACCTGACATGGCGTGTGCCACAACGGCACGCACTTCCTAACATCCACGGTCTGATGCGGGGTCTAGCCGAGCGCCAGGCTGTGGAACGTCTGTTGAAAGCCTGTGGATATCACAATATGTAGTGGAGAACGTATCAGGAACCTCAGTGAAGCGCCGATTCGTCGCCGATTCGTTCCGTGTTTGGCCGGTTCGTTAACGCGCGCCGGTCCAGCGGCGCAAGATCGTTTAACGGACGGTTCAGAAAGGTGAACGAAATCTTAAACTTAGAAGGTTCGTTGCGATGCACCGCTCCGTCGGCGCGGAAAAGATTAACGCCCGATGCCGAATCGCTTCTGCCGAGAAATGTCGCGATTCATCATGTGGCCGCTGGCACCGTCCAGAGCACAAGATATTGGGGTGAACAAATCAGGAATACACGCTGGTGAGTGATTCGTCGCCGATTCGTTCCAGACTCGTTCCAAAAATTAACCGGCCAAAGTTTGCCGGGCCGAAGTTCGACACGCGGGAACATCGTTGCCGGCAGCTTTTGCCTTTTGCTGGCGGCCATGCTTCCTATATGACTGCGGCAGCATTCTGCGGAAACGACATCCGCGGGTGCGCAACTGGTTGTCCGAAGTGAAACCGCGGAGGAAGGCGATCGGCCCGTCCCGGTTTTGCGCAATTCAAGGCTGCGAATGAACATTCAGCCGAACAGCTCTGAAGCGGCGATCCTGCGTGGACGCGGCGTCACCGCGGTGCTTGGCCCCACCAATACCGGCAAGACGCATATGGCGATCGAGCGGATGGTGGCGCACAAATCCGGCCTCATCGGGCTGCCGCTCCGGCTATTGGCGCGCGAGGTCTATGGCAGGGTCGCAGGCCGGGTGGGCGTGGAGAACGTGTCGCTCGTCACGGGCGAGGAAAAGATCGTGCCTCCCGGTGCGCGCTATTCCGTCTGCACCGTCGAGGCCATGCCGCGCCAGACCGATGCCGATTTCGTGGCCATCGACGAAGTGCAGCTTGCCGCCGATCTGGAGCGTGGGCACATCTTCACCGACCGGCTGCTGCATCTGCGCGGGCGCCAGGAGACGCTGCTTTTGGGTGCTGCCACCATGCGCGGCATCCTGGAGCGCCTTCTCAAGGGCATTTCCGTGGTCACGCGGCCGCGCATGTCGGTGCTCACCTATTCGGGATCCAAGAAGATCACGCGCCTGCCGCGGCGCTCGGCCATTGTCGCATTCTCCGCCGACGAGGTCTACGCCATCGGGGAGCTCATCCGCCGGCAGCGCGGCGGCGCGGCCATCGTGCTCGGCGCCCTCAGCCCGCGCACGCGCAATGCGCAGGTGGCGCTCTACCAGTCGGGGGACGTCGACTATCTGGTGGCGACGGACGCCATCGGCATGGGCCTCAATCTCGACGTTGATCACGTGGCCTTCGCGCAGAACCAGAAATTCGACGGTTTCCAGTATCGTCCGCTTTCGGCTGCGGAGCTTGGGCAGATCGCTGGACGTGCCGGCCGGCACGTCCGCGACGGCACGTTCGGTGTCACGGGCCGGGTCGATCCACTGGACGATGCGCTCGTCGAGCGGATCGAGACGCATCATTTCGAGCCCTCCAAGGTCCTGCAATGGCGCTCGTCGCAGACGGATTTCTCCTCCATCGATGCCCTCAAGGCTTCGCTCGAGCGCCTGCCCGCGATCGAGGGGCTGACCAGGGCTCTGCCGGCGGCGGACATGAAGGTCCTGGATCATCTGTCGCGCGAAGAAGACATTCGCGCTCTGGCCGGGGATCGGCGGCAGGTCGAGACGCTGTGGGATGCATGCGCGCTGCCGGACTACCGCAAGATCGCGCCGGCCCAGCATGCCGAGATCGTCAGGGCGATCTTCACTGACCTTGCAAAGTTCGGCCGTGTTGACGAGGACTACATGGCCGATCAGGTGCGGCGGGCCACCTCGACCGAAGGCGAAATTGATGCGCTTTCGCATCGCATTGCCCAAATCCGTACCTGGACCTTTGTCTCCCACCGGCCCGGCTGGTTGGCCGATCCGACACACTGGCAGGAAAAAACGCGAGAGATTGAGGACAGGCTGTCCGATGCGCTGCATGAGCGATTGACGAAACGCTTCGTTGACCGCAGGACTTCCGTGCTCATGAAGCGCCTGAGAGAGAACGCAATGCCGGAAGCAGAAGTAAGCGCCGCAGGTGAAGTCCTGGTAGAAGGACATCACGTGGGCGAGATGCAGGGTTTTCGCTTTACCGCGGACAGGACGGCGGAGGGCGAGGACGCCCGCGCCGTCAAGGCGGCGGCGCAGAAGGCGCTTGCGGCCGAGTTCGAGACACGGGCTGAGCGCTTCGGCGCGGCGCCGAACGGCGATCTGGCGCTGGGGTCGGATGGCGTGCTGCGCTGGCTCGGTGCGCCCGTTGCCACGCTGGTGGCCGGCGACGACGCTCTGAGGCCGCGCGTCGTCGTGCTGGCCGACGAGCAATTGACGGGGCCGGCGCGTGACAAGGTCGTGCAGCGGGCGGAGCGGTTCGTAAATTTCCAGGTGGAAAGCCATCTGAAGCCACTGCTGGATCTGCGGCAGGCAGATGCACTTTCAGGCATCGCACGCGGGCTGGCGTTCCAGCTATCGGAGAATTTCGGCCTGCTCAATCGCCGCGACGTGGCGGACGAGGTGCGCGGCCTCGATCAGGATGCGCGCGCCGCGCTGCGCCGGCTGGGTGTGCGCTTCGGCGCCTATCACGTCTTCATTCCCGCGCTCATCAAGCCGGCGCCTGCCGGCTTGGCGACGCTGCTGTGGGCGCTTGCCAACGATGCCAAGGACAAGCCCGGCTTCGGAGATGTCGTGACCGCGCTGGCCGCCGGCCGCACGTCGGTCGTCACCGATTCCGAATTCGAGCGGGCCTTTTACCGCTTGGCGGGGTTCCGCAATCTGGGTAGGCGGGCCGTGCGTGTCGACATCCTCGAGCGCCTGGCCGATCTCATACGCCCGGCGCTTGCCTGGAAGCCCGGCAGCGGCCCGCGCCCGGAAGGCGCGTTCGACGGCAGCGCCTTTATCGTGACTCCGGCAATGATGTCGATCCTGGGCGCTACCGCCGAGGACATGGAGGCTATCCTCAAGGGGCTCGGCTACCGGGCTGAGGAAAAGCCGGCCGAGGAGGTTGCGGCGAGGCTCCAAGCGCTCGATGAAGAGGCGGCGGCAAAGCAAGCCGGAAGCGAGCAAGCAGCGCAGACCGGCGCTGAAGGCCCGCCGGCACAGGCACCCGCCGAAGCTGCAACTCAGCCGGCGGCCGCATCGGCCTCCGTGGAGGAAGCCGGCGGGTCCGAAGCCGGGCAAGACGCTGGCCGTCGGGACGGGGAACCTGTTGCCGACCGTGGCCCGGCGCAGCCGTTGGAGGTGGACGAACCGGAAGCGACCGCCAAGCCCGGTCCGGAACAATCTGCCTCCGCTGCCTCCGCTGCGCCTGCTTCGGCGTCAGGGGAGGGCGAGGCCGAAGAAGCGCCCCGGCCCGTGCTGATCTGGCGGCCCGCCCGTTTCGAGCGCCGCAAGCCGGTGCAAAAGCGCGAGCAGCGAGAGGGAGACAAGCCCGCGCGTGCGAAGGGACGCAATCCCAGCCGCCGGGCTGACCAGGGAGCTGGTCATGGGCGCGACGGCCAGCGTAAGGGTGGACCGAAGGGCAAACCCAGCCAGGGGCCGAAGCATCCCCAGGCGCGGCCGCCCCAACCGAGCCGGCCGGCGAAGGTCGATCCGGATTCGCCCTTCGCCAAACTTGCCGCGCTCCGGGAACAGCTCAAGAAATAGGGCCATGTGTTGACTGCTCCGTCCGAACGCCAGCGCATAGACAAATGGCTGTTCTTCGCGCGGGTGGTGAAGTCGCGCTCGCTGGCGGCCAAGCTGACGGTGGCCGGCAAGGTGCGGGTCAACCGCGTCAAGGTCGACCAGGCCGCCTATCCGGTCAAACCCGGCGACGTGCTGACGATCACGCTGGAGCGGCGCATCGTCGTCTACAAGGTGCTGCTGCCCGGCGCGCGGCGCGGACCGGCCGAGGAAGCCCGGACGCTTTACGAGGATTTGACGCCGCCGGCGGAAATAGCCGTGAAGCCGGCTGACGGTGAGCGGGCAGCCGGCGCAGGGCGGCCGACCAAGCGCGAACGCCGCCAGATAGAACGGTTGCGCAACGAGGACTGAGCGATTGATCCGGGCCCCAATGTGTCGCCGCCGGCATTGTGAAACGATGTTCTCCTGCCGCGCCCGGCGACGCAATGTGAACCCTTGCCACGGCCCTTCAAAGGGGCTACCTCACCCGCCGTTAGCACTAGTCCAGCATGGTTTGCGGCAGACATGAAGCCCATTCTCCGGAGCACCGGGAGCCCCAGATGACCTATCTCGTGACCGACAATTGCATCAAATGCAAATATATGGATTGCGTGGAGGTGTGCCCTGTCGACTGCTTCTATGAAGGCGAGAACATGCTCGTCATTCATCCGGACGAGTGCATCGACTGCGGCGTCTGCGAGCCCGAATGTCCGGCCGAGGCCATCAAGCCGGATACCGAGCCGGGCCTCGACAAATGGCTGCAGGTGAATACGGAATTCGCCGAGAAATGGCCCAACATCACTGTCAAGAGAGATCCTCCGCCGGACGCCAAGGAGTTCGATGGCGAAGAGGGCAAGTTCGAGAAATATTTCTCCACGGAGCCAGGCCAGGGCGACTAGATCACGACAAGGCTGTCTTGATCGTGACCTGTCCCCTTGCTGGAGCATGATCTTTTGCGAATGCGGGCGCCCACTTTTCGGAGTCGCGTTGAAAGGACGCGACCTGCACTTGAACCGCAGGGGTGAACCGCCGGGACCGGCGGGCAAATGAGCTGCGGCGCTATGTCGCGATTGGCCGAGGGTGGAGCACCGGCGCTTCGCCGCAATTGTGCATGTGCGGCAAATAGTTGATTCTTTCAGCTTTTTATGGTAGCTTGACTCGATATGACGGTGACCAACACGTCTTTCGATGGCGCAAGCGAACAATCACTGAGGGGTGGGATCTAATATCCGGGCCAGTCAATCTGGGCCGTGGCACTTTGTGTGCCGCTTGGCAACTGGAACATCCGGACCCATCTTTCACAGAGTGAGTTGCACGTTCCAAGCACGCGAGAGTCAAGTCTCCGGCGCTACCGCCCCGGGCAGGAGAATCAAATCTCCGCGCCCCATTAAGAACAGGAGTTTCAGGCGTATGGCAACCCAGCAAAAAAAATCGGCAACACGTCAGGGTTTCAAGACGGGCGAGTACATCGTCTACCCAGCGCACGGCGTCGGGCAGATCGCTACGATCGAGGAACAGGAAGTGGCCGGGCACAAGCTGGAGCTGTTCGTGATCGACTTCCAGAAGGACAAGATGCGCCTCAAGGTGCCGGTCGCCAAGGCGACATCGATCGGCATGCGCAAGCTTTCCGAGACGGATTATGTGGATCGCGCTCTCAAGGTCGTTCAGGGACGTGCCCGCGTGAAGCGCACCATGTGGTCGCGCCGCGCGCAGGAGTATGATGCCAAGATCAATTCCGGCGACCTGATCTCCATCTCGGAGGTCGTGCGCGACCTTTATCGGGCCGAGAACCAGCCCGAGCAGTCCTACTCCGAGCGTCAGCTCTATGAGGCGGCGCTCGACCGGATGGCGCGTGAGATCGCAGCGGTCAACCAGATGTCGGAGACCGAGGCTGTCCGCCTCATCGAGGTCAACCTCAACAAGGGTCCGCGCCGCGGCGCCAAGGCCGACAACGAGGAGGCCGAGACGGAGAAGGAAGAGGCGGCATAATACCCCTTTCTCTGCCAACGCATTTGAAGCCCGGCCCAGCGCCGGGCTTTTTGCATGGCAGCCCTCGCACGGCTCCTGCGGGGGCAGCGGAGATGGAACTATCAGGCATTGCCAGACGTTACTGTTCCCAACGCTTGCTCTTAGGAGCGAGCGGGGCCGGCGATACCGGTCGGGTTTGGGAGCGGGGTATCGGGAGCAGCCATCATGGAAAATAGTGCCAGGCAGCGAATGATCAAGGCGGCGATGAAGGCGCCCTATCTGGAGCGCGATGAAGAGCACGAGTTGGCGGTCAAGTGGAAGCAGGGCAAGGATCAGGATGCGCTGCACCGCATCACGACCGCTCACATGCGGCTGGTCATCTCCATGGCAGCGAAGTTCCGTAATTTCGGCCTGTCGATGAGCGACCTGATCCAGGAAGGGCATGTGGGGCTGCTGGAAGCGGCCGCGCGATTCGACCCGGAGCGTGAAGTCCGCTTCTCGACCTATGCGACCTGGTGGATCCGGGCATCGATGCAGGATTTCATCCTGCGCAACTGGTCGATCGTGCGCGGCGGAACGAGTTCGGCTCAGAAGGCGCTGTTCTTCAATCTCCGGCGGCTGCGTGCGAAGCTTCAGCGGACAGGCGACTCCACCTCGACAGCCGACGTCTATCGCGAGGTGGCGCTCGCGCTCAAGGTTCCGGAGTCCGATGTGGCGCTCATGGATTCCCGGCTGGCAGGCTCGGACTCGTCACTCAACGCGCCGTTGAAGACCGATAACGATCAGGCGACCGAACGGATCGAGTTCCTCGTCAGCGATGCGCCGTTGCCGGACGACGTGGTCGGCGAAACGATCGACGGCGAACGGCGAAGCGCATGGTTGGAGCAGGCGCTGATGACGCTGAACGGCCGCGAACTCCAGATACTCCGGCAAAGACGCCTGTCGGAAGACGGCGCAACCCTCGAATCGCTCGGCGAGACCCTCGGCATCTCGAAGGAGAGGGTCAGGCAGATCGAATCGCGCGCCCTGGAGAAACTCCGCACCGCTCTCGTTGAAAAGCATCCCGAGCTGCAGCCGCGGCCCTGACGCGGGCGCATCGCCCGCTCAACGATCGGTGACGATCTTCACCCTGTCGCCGGCCGATAGGGTGGTGCCGGGGCCCAGCGCGTTCAACACCCTGAACAGTTCCAGCTTGCGGCCGACGCCGACCATCTGATTGGCGAAGGTTGCAACGCTATCTCCCGGCCTGACCGTCACCACACGGATGCGCAGCGGCTTCAGCGCGGCGATTTCTGCCTGGTCCATCACGCGGAAGGTGCCGGTGATCTGGCGGGCGATGCTGTCGAGTTGCGTGCTCTCGCGCGGCGCCCCGGTCAGAAGCCGATAGACCTGTTCGCCGACCCTTACGACCGTCACGTCGAATTGCCAATCGTCGGCATAGGCGCGGGCATTTACAGCCTCGCGGCCATTGATGGTGGTCGTGCGGATCGAGGACTTGTCGAGGCCGTCGAGCCAGCCGGAGTTGAGGTAGTCGGTCAGCGACAAGGAGGAGGCAACGGTGGTGCCGTCGAACCGGAAGGCGAGATTGCCGGGGCCGGCGGCGACGACCTCGCCCGAGGAATTGTCGATCACGAACCCTTCGGGCACGGAGAACGCAACGCCGAGCGTCGGGTGCATGAAGTCGGTGCCGCGCACATAGCCTTGATCCGGCTTGTCGCCGAACAGGATACCATCGATGCCGTCGAGGAAGGCTTCGCGGTCGCGTGCCCCGGTGCCGGGCATGCCGAATTGCCTGGCATGGCCCTGGGCGAGCTCGATGCGGCGCGGCGCGTTGGGGTGACTCGCCAGAAAATCGAGGCTCGCGTCACTCGCGCCGCTGACATTGCGGAAGCTCTGATAGGCGTCCATCGAGCGCAGGAACCGGGCGGCGGCATAGGGATCGTAGCCGGCTCTGCCGGTGGCCTTGATGCCCACGGCATCCGCTTCCAATTCCTGATTGCGCGAGAACTGGGCCAGCCTCAGCTTGCCGCGCACGGCGGCCGCGCGGGCGGTGCTGTCGCCGACCAGAACCTCGTCGACGACGCGCGTGGTCAGGTCGGCCTCTGCTTCCTTGCGCTGCCTCTCGATGCCGTGATTCGCGGTTACATGCGCCATCTCATGCGCCAGCACCGCCGCAACCTCGGCCGAATCATTGGCCAATGCCAGCAGTCCCCGGGTGACATAGAGATAGCCGCCAGGTAGTGCGAACGCATTGATGTTCGGCGAATCCAAAATGGTGATGCGGTAGGCTTGTGACGGGCTGTCGGGGTTGAGGGTCAGCCTGCCGACCACCTTGGCCAGCATGCGCTCCAGCTTCGGGTCCGAATATTCGCCGCCATAGGTCTGGAGGATCTTGGGATGCTGACGGCGCGCCAGGCTGGCCAGCCGGTCGCCGCGGGTAACGGTGTCGACGGTAACCGGATTGTCGGACGGCACGAACTTCGAGTCGCCCATATCCAAAGTCTGGCACCCGGCAAGCAGCATGCCGGCACCAAGCAGCCCGCCGCGAAGAAGCATGCGGCTGCCTTTCCGCCCGATCGCGGCTCTTCCTAATGATACACCGTGCGACAGGGCCGGTTCCTTCCGAATGACACTTGCGCTAATACCGCCTCCGCCGGGGACCTAGCCACAGACTTGGCCTCAAGACAAGATCGTCCCGCGCGCGGAGCCCGACGCGACAGAACAGCCGCAATGACCGGAGAGGCATCGGCCTCGAACCGTCTGCGACTGTCCTATATGCACCGGTAGATAATGGTGGAATCACGACAGGCAATGCGCGCGGTCATTCTTTCCTACCCTGCGCACCGAGATAGAGATCGAATGCCTCGGGCCCCTTGCCCGAAAGGAACTCCGCCGTCGGGCCGATCCCGGCCACCCGGCCGTTGTCGACCACGATCATCGTACTCGTCAGCCGGGCGGCGTCGCGGGGATGGTGGGTGGCCATGACAATGGTCATGGCGCGGTCGCGATGGAGATCCTTCACAAGTTCCAGCATTTCGTCGCGCAGCGCAGGACCGAGCGAGGCGAAGGGCTCGTCCAAAAGCAGCACCGGCCGGTCGCGCACGAGCACCCGGGCCAGCGCCACGCGCTGGCGCTCGCCGCCGGAAAGGGCGTGCGGGAGGCGGTTCTCCTTTCCCGACAGTCCCGTCCGCGAAAGGGCGGCGGCAATGTCCGTCCGGTCCTGCTCGCGCAAGCGCAGCCCGGGCGACCGGCCGAGACCGACATTCTGCTCCACGGTAAGATGGGCGAACAGGTTGTTCTCCTGAAACACCATCGAGACCGGCCGCCTGACGGGCGGAAGAGCCGTAACGTCCCGTCCGCCGATCAGTATGCGGCCGTCATCCGGCGTTTCAAAGCCCGCGACGAGATTGAGCAGTGTCGACTTGCCCGATCCGCTCGGCCCCATCACGGCGACGATGTCGGAGCGTTCGATCTCAAGGTCGAACAGCATCGCGGCGGCGCCGGGATAGGTGAAGAATGCCTGCTTGAGGCCTATGGAAGCCCCGCCCCGGCTCGTCGCATGTGTCGTGGTCATGCGCGTTCCTTACCCCAGCGGCCCGCGAGAAACATCAGCGCCATGCACAACAGGCCCAGAAACAGTGCGAGCCCGGCCGCATCGGCGGTCCGGTAGCTGCCCATGCGCTGTAGCAGCAGGTAGGGCAATGTCTGCACCTGATCGCTGCCGAACAGCGCGATGACCCCGAGATCGCCCAGCGAAAGCGCCATGGCGAAAGCGAAGGCGGTGCCCGCCGGCGCGCGCAGGCTCGGCCAGTCGACGAGGCGCAAGCGGTTCCACCCGCCAATGCCGAGCGCCAGGCACAGTTTTTCGTGGCGGGCGCTGGCGGCATCGTGGGCCGGGCGCAGCATCCTGATGGCGAAGGGCATGGCCATGAGCGCGTTGACCGTAATCACCATGACGGGTGCAAACGCAAAGACGTCTCCCAGATGGCGAAGCAGGATGAACCAGCCGGCGCCGATGATGATCGGCGGCACGATCAGAACCAGCATGGCGCCGGTGTCCGTCATCTGCTCCAGGGCACCGATGGACCGGCCGCCCCTGCGGATTTCCAGTGCGCGGCGGGCCATGACGAGGGCGATCGACAGCAGCAGGCAAAGCGCGGCGGAACTGGCGGAAAAGATGAGGCTGGTCCGCAGTGCGGCCAGAAATGCCGCCTCCCGCGCAAGGCGTGACAGTTCCGATTCAAGGCCCGCCAGAACGGTCGCGAGCATCGGGCCGGCGACGAAGGCCAGCGCTGCCAGGATGGCGGCTGAATTGAACAGCCGTTCCGGGTTACTTGGGAAGAGCGCACGCCGGGGCGAGGCGGGCAGGCTGGCGTCACCGGTGACCGAGGCGCCGAGGCGGGCGAGCGCGGTGACGATCAGCGCCGTCAGTGCGATCTGCGTCAGGGTTAGGGCGATGGCGCGGGCGGGGTCGAAATCGAACCGCAGCGCCTGATAGATCGCCACTTCCAGGGTGGTGGCGCGAGGACCGCCGCCAAGCGTCAGCACGATTGTGAAGGAGGTTGCGCACAGCATGAAGACGAGTCCCGCCACGCCCGGCAAGGCAGCGCGCAGGACAGGCCACTCGATAAAGCGGAAAGAAGCGCGCGCGCCCATGCCGAGCTGTGCCGAAAGGCGCCATTGGTCGGCGGCAATGTTTTCCAGCGCCGCAAGCAGCAGCCGCGTGGCCAGGGGAAGGTTGAAGAAGACATGGGCGACGAGAATGCCCGAGAGGCCATAGATGCCCGGCCAGCGCTCTTGCGCAAGGCCCGAGAATACCGGCGCAAAATAGCCGGCGCGCCCATAGAGCGCCAGAACGCCGAGCGCGGCGACGATTGCCGGGAGCGCCAGCGGAACGGCGAAAAGCTGCAGGATAAAGCTGCGCCCGAAGAACCGGGGATGCCGGGCGAGCGCCCGTGCCACGAAGATGGCCGGTACGACCGAGAGCAGGGTGGAAAGCAGCGCCTGCCAGAGCGTGAAGCGGGCGACGCGCACGAGATAGAGGTCGAATGCGGAAAGGGCTCCCCGCCAGTTGCCGGCGGCTTCCACCATCAGGCCGGCGAAGGCGCCACCAACCAGAAATGCGATCGCCGCCAGCGCGAATGCGCCGGCGGCGACACGGCCGTCGAACGAGGCGGTACGCCTCACCGGCTCATCACGGAAAGCCATTCATCGACCCAGGCCTTGCGGTTGGCCGCCACTTCCTCGGGTGTAAAGAGCAGCGCGCGGTCCGGCTGGACCAACTCGCCGAAGACTGGGTTCAGCGGTTCGGACGTCTGGCCGGCCGGAAACATCCAGTTGGTCTCCGGGATCACGTCCTGGAAGCCGGGACCGATCATGAAGGAAAGGAACTGGTCGGCCAGCGGATTGCCGGCGCCGGTCGTGGTCTTGGCGGCCACCTCGATCTGCAGGTAGTGGCCTTCCTTGAACGCGGCCGCCTTGTATCTCTCGCTGTCCTCGGCGATGCGGTGATAGGCAGGCGACGTGGTGTAGGAGAGGACCATCGGCACTTCTCCGCTGGTGAACAGCCCGTAGGATTCGCTCCAGCCCGGCGTCACCGTCAGCACCTTGTCTTCCAGCTTGGCCCAGGCGGCAGCGGCCTCTTCGCCATAGACGGCTTTCATCCACAGGAGCAGGCCGAGGCCGGGGGTGGAGGTGCGCGGGTCCTGGATGGCGATCTTCAAATCGCTGTCGTTCTCCACCAGTTCCTTGAGGCTGGCCGGCGGCTCGGATACGGCTTCGGTGTCGTAGACAAAGGCGAAGTAGCCGTAGTCATAGGGCACGAAGACATCGTCCTCGTAGCCGCCGGGAACGTCGATCCTGCCGAGGTCGACATTGTGGGGGACGAAAAGGCCGGTTTCCTTCGCGTCATGGATCAGGTTCGTGTCGAGCCCCAGGACGATGTCCGCCCTCGTGCCTTCGCCCTCCAGCCTGACGCGGTTGAGCAGGGCAACGCCATCGGCGACCGAAATGAACTCCAGATCGCAGCCGCATTCGGCCTCGAACGCCTCCTCCACCTGCGGGCCGGGACCCCAGTCCGAGGTGAAGCTTTCATAGGTGTAGATGGTGAGCTTTTCCTGCGCCGCGGCCGGCAGCGGGCCCGCGGCAGGGGCGGTTGCCAAGGCCGTGATCAGGAGCGGGAGAATGGTTTTCATGCGCATCGGGCGCCTCCTCGTATTCGGGTTCAGGGGAATGAGGCGCTATCGCGTCTAATCCCTCCGCCGGTGCAAGCCGGATCAGGTTCAGCGGGTTGGCATATGACCTCTCAGCAAGCCGCGCAGATGGCGGCCGGCACCCCGTTAGAGCGGTTGGGAAAATAGGGCGCGCAACGTTTGCGCGCAAGTGCTGTTCCGCGTTGGCGCATTGCGCGGCTTCGTGATATGCGCCACGGCCATGACCCGTTTCGCCATTCTCCTCGGCGGTGATGCCCACCGCACCCCCGAACTCGACGCACAGCTTTCCGGCAGCCGCGTCCTGGCGGCGGATTCGGGCATGCGCCATGCCGCCACGCTGGAGCTCGTGCCGGAACTTTGGGTTGGTGATTTCGATTCGGCGCCGGACGAACTGCTGCGGCAGTATTCGGACATTCCCCGTGAGATATACCCGCCCAATAAGGACAAGACCGACGGAGAACTGGCCATCGATCTGGCACTGGCGGCCGGCGCCAGCCAATTCGTTCTCGTCGGGGCGTTCGGCGGGGAGCGGCCGGACCATGCCTTCCTGCACATGACGCTGGCGTTGCAGCTTGCCGGGCGCGGCATTCCCGTGCTTCTGACGAGCGGGGCGCAGGAGGGCCATGCGCTGCTGCCGGGCACCCGCCATGAATTCGATTACGGCCAAGGAACAATCTTTTCCATCCTTGCCTTCGGCGAGCTTGCGGGGCTCACTGTCGAAGGTGCGAAATGGCCGCTCGACAACGTCATCGTGCCGTTTGGCTCCTCGCTGACGATTTCCAATGAGGTCCGGGGAAGGCTGTGCGTGAGGCTTGAGGAAGGTCGCGCCCTGCTGATCGCCCATCTTACCACCGAGGGAGTGCGCTGACATGGCGCCACCGCTATTGAAACTGGAAGATATCCGCCTGACTTTTGGAGGCACGCCCCTATTGAACGGCGCGTCGCTGATGGTCGGCCCCGGCGAGCGCATCGCGCTGGTGGGGCGCAACGGATCGGGCAAGTCGACGCTTCTCAAGATCGCTGCGGGGATGGTGGAGCCGCAGGATGGCGAAGTATTCCGCCAGCCGAGCGCGACCGTGCGCTATCTGGCGCAGGCGCCTGATTGGCAAGGCTATGCCACGGTGCGGGCCTATGTGGAGGCAGGGCTGGGACCTGCCGACGACGTGAACCGGGTGGCGCTGGTGATCGACCGGCTGGGGCTGACCGGCGAGGAAGACCCGGCCACGCTTTCGGGCGGCGAGGCGCGCCGTGCGGCCCTTGCCCGCGTGCTGGCGCCCGAACCAGACCTTCTGCTTCTCGACGAGCCGACGAACCATCTGGACCTGGCGACCATCGAATGGCTGGAGGAGGAATTGCAGCGCTCCTCGTCGGCGCTGGTGACGATCTCGCACGACCGGCGTTTCCTGGAGCGGGTCAGCCGGGCGACGGTGTGGCTCGACCGGGGCGTGACCCGGCGGCTCGACAAGGGGTTCGCCCATTTCGAGGATTGGCGCGATACGGTGCTGGAAGAGGAAGAGCGCGAGCAGCACAAGCTGGGCCGACAGATCGCCCGCGAGGAACACTGGCTGCGCTATGGCGTGACGGCACGGCGCAAGCGTAATGTGCGCCGGTTGGGCGAATTGCAGGGGTTGCGCGAAAAGCACCGCACACACCGCCGTGCCGAAGGCGTGGCGACCATGCAGGCGAGTGACGCGGCCGAATCCGGCAAGCTGGTGATCGAGGCCAAGGGATTGAACAAATCCTATGACGGGAATCCGGTCGTGGTGGATTTCTCCGCCCGCATCTTGCGCGGCGACCGGATCGGCTTTGTCGGCCCCAATGGGGCGGGCAAGACGACGCTGATCAATCTTCTGATCGGGCGTCTCGCGCCGGATTCGGGCACGCTGCGGCTGGGCGCCAACCTGGAGATCGCCGTTCTCGACCAGAAGCGGACGCTCGATCCGTCCGAAACGCTCAGCCATTTCCTGACCGACGGGCGCGGCGACAGCGTGGTGGTCAACGGCCAGGAGCGGCATGTCGTTTCCTATATGAAGGACTTCCTGTTCAAGCCCGAGCAGGCGCGCACGCCGATCCGCGAGCTTTCGGGTGGCGAAAAGGCGCGGCTCGTGCTGGCCCGGCTCCTGTCGCGGCCGGCCAACCTCCTTGTTCTCGACGAGCCGACGAACGATCTTGACATGGAGACGCTCGACCTTCTGCAGGAGCTGGTGGAGGATTTTCCGGGGACCGTGCTCCTGGTCAGCCATGACCGCGATTTTCTCGACCGGACGGTGACGAGCACCATAGCGCCGGAGGGCGACGGACGCTGGACGGAGTATGCCGGCGGCTATTCGGATATGATGGCGCAGCGCAAGGGCGAGGAGCTGGAGCGCCGCAAGGCCCGCGGCCAGGGGGATGCCGCAAAGGGCAAGGGCGGCGGGCCGGCCCCGCGCGCGGCCAAGCCCAACGCCCAAAAGCTCTCCTACAAGCAGAAATTCGCGCTGGAGAAGCTGCCGGAGAAGATCGCCCAGCTCGGCACGGAGATCGAGGCGCTGGAGGCGAAGCTTTCTGATCCGGCGCTTTATGCGCGCGATGCCGTGGCGTTTCAGCGGTTCACGAAGGAACTGGACGAAAAACGCGCCACGCGCGACCGGCTGGAAGAGGAATGGCTGGAACTGGAAATGCTGCGCGAGGAGGTAGAGGGCAGCTGAGGCCAGCAATAGGCGGATCGGTGCGGCCTGCTAAGACTTGGGCTAAGATTTGGCGGTTGCCATCGAGGAGAGGTTTTCATGCGCCTTTTCCGCCCGCTTTGCCTGCGTGGCCTTCTTGCGGCGCTTTTCCTGCTATGTGCGAGCGCCACCGGGCCGACCAGCGACAACCCTGCGTCGCTTTACCAGGCGGTGGCCATCGTCACTGGGACGGTCGAGCCGGAACGCAGCCGTGGCTTTGCCGCCGCGCTCGAGGAAGTGCTGGTGAAGGTCTCCGGCGACATTTCGCTTGCCGGCTCGTCTTCCTTGGCCGAACTGGCTGACAAGGCAGGGGACTTCGCGTCCTCGTACCATTATCGCGACCGGATGGCGGGCATTCCCGTTCATGACGAACAGGGCACGCGCGAACGGCCGCACTTCCTGACGGTGAATTTCGCTCCCGAAAAGATCGATGCGGTGCTGCGTGGGCTTGGCCGCGAGCCGTGGACAGAGCGACCCGTGGTCTGGCTCCGGGTCGAGGTTGACAATGGCATAAGCTCGTTTCTCCTGGCCCATGATGCGGCGTTCGGACAAGGTCAGCGCGCGGCTCTGATGGAGGTGGCCAAGCGGTACGGCCTACCCATACGCCTGCCTGATGGCGTTTCTGCCGCTGAGCCGATGCTTGCCGGGCATCTGACATGGCGACCGGAGACGCTCGACTGGTCTTCGCGCTGGCGGTTGGCGGCGGAAGGGAAGACGCGGGAATGGGAAATCTCCGCGACTTCCTTCGACGCGGTATTTCGCGCGGCGCTCGGCGAGACGGTGAGCCTTCTTGCCGGCCGAAAGCGGAAGTAATCCGGCTCTTCACCAGATGCTAACGCGATGGGGCGAGACTGGCTGAAAAGCCGGATAGCCGACCATGCCCGAGGACTTCCTCATTGCAGCCAGACCCGACCTTCAAACCGCACGGAGCGAGTGGCTGAGGGCGCTCGCCGGGGAACGGCGGTTGGCAAAGCTGACGGTGGAGGCTTATGAGCGCGATACGCGGCAGTTTCTGCAATTCCTGACCGGCCATCGCGGCGGCGCGCCGGGCATTTCCGACATTGCCGATCTGAGGCCGGCCGATTTTCGCGCTTTTCTGGCCGCGCGACGCAATGGCGGGGCGGGTGCGCGCACGCTAGGGCGGGGGCTGGCCGGCATCCGCTCTTTCCTGCGGTACCTGGAAAAGCGCGGTCTCGTGAATGCGGCCGGTGCGTCGGCGCTGCACTCGCCGCGCGCGCCCAAGGGATTGCCGAAACCGCTGACGGCGGCGGATGCGCGGCGCGTGTCCAGCGGCGACGGACAGCTTGCGGAGAAACCCTGGATCGTCGCCAGGAACGCCGCTGTCCTCGCGCTGCTTTATGGATCGGGCCTGCGCATTTCCGAGGCTCTGGGGCTCACCGGCGGCGACCTTACCTCGCCGCGCGAGGAGACGCTCCGCATCACCGGCAAGGGCGGCAAGACGCGGCTGGTGCCAGTGCTGCCGGTGGTCCACAAGGCGGCGGCGGAATACAGGCGGCTTTGTCCCTATCATCTTAGCCCTGACCAGCCGCTGTTTCGTGGCGCGCGGGGTGGTGCGCTGCAGCCGGCCATCATTCAGCGCGAGATGCAGAAGATGCGCTCGGCGCTGAACCTTCCCGACACGGCGACTCCGCACGCACTGCGCCATTCCTTCGCCACGCATCTTCTTGCCCGGGGCGGGGATCTTCGCGCCATTCAGGAACTCCTGGGCCATGCCAGCCTGTCGACAACACAGGTCTATACGGCGGTCGATACGTCCCGGTTACTGGAAATTTACGATGCCGCGCATCCGCGGGCGTGAAGCGCGCAGTTCCGCTGCCGGTTAACACATTTTTCCACATTCTGCCGGTACGCCTCGACCATGAGAAAAAGTTCCGCCCTTGCCGACCGTATCGCCGACACATCGCTGTGGGTGCTGGCCGCCGCGAATGTGCTGTTTGTGCTGGCCTTTGCCGTCACGCTGCTGTTTGCAACCGCTCCGGCGCATTCTCAGGCGAACGAGACCTGCAATGGCCGGAACCTGCTGGAGGCGTTCTCCAGGAACGATCCGGAACGGCTCGCCGAAATCGAACGCGAAGCCGGGCGAACGCCCAACGGCAAGGGCCTCCTGTGGAAGATCGAAAAAGACGGCACCGCGCCGTCTTTTCTCTTTGGCACGATGCACGTGACCGATCCGCGCGTCACCCGCCTGCCCGATGCCGCGAGAGCGGCCTTCGACGAAGCCCGGACGGTGGTTATCGAGACCACGGATATTCTAGACCAGCAGGCGCTCATGGCCGCCATGGTGGAAGAACCGGGCCTGATGATGTTCCCGCCCGGCGAGGCGTTGACCGATCATCTGACGGCGGAACAGCGGGAAATCGTTTCCGCCGCGCTCGATGCACGCGGGGTGCCGCTTTCGACCGTCGTGAAGATGAAGCCGTGGATGCTCGTTTCGCTGATTGCGCTGCCTGCCTGCGAGCAGGCACGCCAGCAGGCGGGAAAGCCCGTGCTCGACGTGAAGCTGGCTCAGGACGCGGAGGCGGCCGGCAAGAAGCTGGCAGGGCTCGAAAGCGTGGGAGAGCAGCTCCGCGCCATGGCATCGCTGCCGATGTCGTTTCATATCGAGGGCCTGGTGAGCACGCTCTCGATGGGCGGCCGGGTGGACGACGTCATCGAAACGATGATCCAACTCTATAGCGACGGCGAGACGGGCATGTTTCGGCCGATGCTGGAACGGGCGGTTCCAGAGGACGGCGCAAACATGGGATATGCCGAATTCGAAGCGGCCATGGTGACGTCCCGCAACGCCACGATGGCAGAGCGCATGCTGCCCATGCTGGAGAAGGGACGCGCCTTCATTGCGATCGGGGCCATGCATCTTCCCGGCAAGGACGGGCTCGTCGAGAAGCTGCGGCAGGCGGGATACAGCGTCACGCCCGCCCGGTAGCCGGCCTCCTCATGGCAGGGAAGGAACCCTCGGGCCCTTGGCGCGTTGCAAGAGCAACGAAGATGAAACGCGGAGAGTTTCCATGGAAGACCGCGACAAAGCACGTCAGAGCCGGCCACCGGCCGGCGATCCGCATGTGGACCCTGCGGCAAATCCCAATACGCCGCCGCCTCCCAACAACACGGTGACGCAACGCTCGGGAAGCGGCGCCAGCACATTCATCGTCGTTGCGGTGCTGGCGGCCATACTGGTCATTCTGTTCCTGGCCTTCGGCGGTGGTGCCTTCTTCGACAGTCCCGATGCCGAGATCGCGCCCGAAGGCGGGGCTCCGGTGGTTGCTCCGGAGGGCGAGGCCGGCGGTGACGCCATGACGACGCCGGAAACCCAAACCGCTCCCACGGACACCGCTCCGATCGCGCCCGCGCCTGAGACCGAAGCGCCTGCGGGCGAGGCTCCGGCTGACGAGGCCCCTGCGGGTGATGCTCCCGCTGAAGAGGCTCCAGCGCCTCAATAGCGGTCCTCAAGACCTCAGGTGTCGAGGAGCCACGGCTTGTCGTGGCTCCCGACGCTTGCCGAGGTCTGATGTTCAGGAATGGATGGGCTTGGCAAACGCGCCGAGCGCGGCCTCCTTGACTGCTTCCGACATGGTCGGGTGGGCGTGGCACGTGCGGGCAAGGTCTTCTGAAGAGCCGGAGAACTCCATCAGAACGGCGGCTTCGTGGATCATCTCTCCGGCGCCAAAGCCCACAATGTGGACGCCCAGCACGCGGTCCGACTTCTTGTCGGCCAGCACCTTCACGAAGCCGTCCGTGTGCAGCATGGAGCGGGCGCGGCCATTGGCCGAGAAGGGAAACTTGCCGATATTGTACTCGACGCCGGCCTTCTTCAGCTCCTCCTCCGTCTTGCCGACCGAGGCGATCTCAGGGCTGGTATAAACAACGCTCGGAATGACGTCGTAGTTCACATGGCCGGCTTGGCCGGCGAGGATCTCGGCTACCGCCACGCCTTCCTCTTCTGCCTTGTGGGCCAGCATCGGCCCGGCGATCACGTCACCAATGGCGTAGACGCCCTCGACATTGGTGCGCAGGTGCTTGTCGGTTTTCACCCGGCCACGATCGTCGGTCTCTATGCCGGCTTCTTTGAGGCCGAGGCCTTCGGTGTAAGGCCTGCGGCCGGTGGCGACCAGCACGACATCGGCTTCAATCGTCTCGGCATCGCCGCCCTTGGCGGGTTCGAAAGTCACCTTGGCGCCCTTGCCGGCCTTCGAAACGTCGGTCACCTTCTGGCCGAGCTTGAAGGTGAAGCCCTGCTTCGACAGCATGCGCTGAAACTGCTTGGCGACTTCGCCGTCCATCCCACCCAGGATGGTGTCGAGGTACTCGATCACCGTGACCTCGGCGCCGAGTCGTGCCCAAACGGAGCCGAGCTCGAGCCCGATCACGCCGCCGCCCACCACCACCATCCTTGCCGGCACCTTGGAAAGCTCCAGCGCTCCGGTGGACGACACGACCACCTTCTCGTCGAACTTCACGTTGACGCCGGGGATGCCGGTTACATCGGAGCCGGTGGCGATGACGATGTTTTTCGTCTCGACGGTCTGCTCTGCGCCCTCAGCATCCTTGACGAGGACCTTGCCCTTGCCGGCGATCGAGCCGGTGCCCCGCAGAACGTCGATCTTGTTCTTCTTCATCAGGAAGTCGAGGCCCTTGGTGTTCTGATCGACCGAGTTCTGGCGGTGCGCCATCATCTTCTTCAGGTCGAGCTTCGGCTTGCCGACATCGATGCCGAGATCCGCGAAGGAATGGGAGGCTTCGGCGAACATTTCGGAGGCATGGAGCAGGGCCTTGGAGGGAATGCAGCCGACATTGACGCAGGTGCCGCCATGGGTCGGCAGCTTTTCGACGACTGCGGTCTTCAGGCCGAGCTGCGCCGCCTTGATGGCGCACACATAGCCGCCCGGGCCGGTTCCGATGACGACGAGATCGTATGACATGAATTTTCCCTTCGTTTCGGCCGCATTGCTGTCAGCCGGGTCATTGTGAGTGAGTTTGGGTGCTTTGCAGCCTCAGCCCGCTTTTTCGGTGGCCAGCTTTAGGCCAAGGCCAAGGAAGACGAGGCCGCCGGCACGGTTGATCCACACGCCGATGCGATTGAACCCTTGCCTTACGGAGGGCGTCGTCATGAAGATGGATACGCCGACGAACCAGGCGACAAGCGCCGCCGCCATCACGCATCCGTAGGAGAATTTCACCACCGCCGGGGTCTCGATATGGACGACCGTCGAGAAGATCGAGAGGAAAAAGAAGACCGGTTTCGGATTGAGCGCGTTGGTGGCAAACCCGATCAGAAACGCCTTGAGCGCGTGTTGATTGGGGGCCGGCGCATCGGTTGGGGCCGATGTGGTTTCCAGGATCGGCGGCTTGGCGCGAAGCGACTGGATGCCGATATATGTCAGGTAGGCCACACCGCACCATTTGAGGATATTGAAGGCGTAGACCGATTGGGAGATGAGCAGGCCGAGCCCCAGAACTGTATAGGATACGTGAAACAGCAGGGCGCATCCGATGCCGATGCTGGTCAGAATGGCGGCGCGGCGCCCGTTGACAAGGGACTGGCGCATCACCATCGCCAGGTCTGCTCCGGGCGAAACAATCGCAAAAGTGAAGATCGCCATCAGGGAAAGGAGTTCGGGCAAATATGCGCTCATTTCCGCCTCGCCGGTTTGCAATTCATATGGCTGAACATCTCTTCCAACACTGGTTTACAGGCAACATCGATTATTCCTGGCACCCGGAGATTTCGTAGACATCGAAGCTGGGGAGGGCCGCCTCGCCATCGTTGAGTGTGCTGAAATGCAGCGCCCGGCTCAAGTCCGTCATGATCAACCGCTGCGCCGCATCCTCCCGGGCGCCGGGAAGCAGCCCGACCGCTCCCTCATCGTCGATTGCATAGACCACACCGCGCCATAAGGTGCATGCGGCGAGCTCCTCGCCGGTCGCGTCGCCTGTAGGGCAGTCCTTGAGCAACAAGCCATCCGGTCGTCCGCCGCCGGATTGCCATTCCACGTGGCCTTGGATGGGAGCGGCATCGGGAAGGATCAGACGAAAGGTGTTGCTGGCGGCGACCATGTCCATATTGGGGATGAAGTCGATGGCCGTTCGGCCGCCGACTTCATCATAGACTGCCAAGGCCTGCGGGCAGGCGGCGCCGGCAGCGTTCATCAGGCTGAGGAAGACAGGTACGGCCAACAATGTCCGTGTCATCCGCATTACGCGCCTGCCGCCGGTTTCATCTTCCTAAAGGTCGAGCACCAGACGCTCGGGATCTTCCAGCACTTCCTTCACCCGCACCAGGAAGGTCACGGCCTCCTTGCCGTCGACGATGCGGTGATCGTAGGAGAGCGCCAGATACATCATCGGGCGGACGACGACCTGCCCGCCGACGACCATCGGCCGCTCCTGGATCTTGTGCATGCCGAGGATGCCCGACTGCGGGGCGTTGAGGATCGGCGTCGACATGAGCGAGCCATAGACGCCGCCATTGGAGATGGTGAAGGTGCCGCCCTGCATCTCGGCCAGCGACAGCTTGCCATCACGGGCCGCCGCGCCCAGGCGACCGATCTCCTTCTCGATCTCGGCGATCGTCATCCGGTCCGCGTCGCGCACCACCGGCACGACAAGGCCCTTGTCGGTGCCGACGGCCACGCCGATGTGGCAGTAGTTCTTGTAGATGATATCTGTGCCGTCGATCTCGGCATTGACGGCCGGGATCTCGTGCAGGGCGTGGCAGACGGCCTTGGAGAAAAAGCCCATGAAGCCAAGCTTCACGCCATGCTTCTTCTCGAACAGGTCCTTGTACTTCTTGCGCAGCTCCATCACCGCCGTCATGTCCACCTCGTTGAAGGTGGTCAGCATGGCGGCTGCTTCCTGAGCCTCCTTAAGACGGCGGGCGATGGTTTGGCGCAGACGGGTCATCTTCACCCGTTCCTCGCGTGCCTCATCGTCGCCGGTGGAGGGCGCGCGGGCAACCTTCGGCTTCTCGGCCGGCTCGCTCGGTGCGCCACGCCCGGCATCCTTGCCTCGCTCTATCGCCGCCAGGACGTCTCCCTTGAGTACCTGCCCTTCCTTGCCGGAGCCGGCGATCTCGGATTCCTTCAGGCCGTGTTCTTCCATCAGCTTGGCCGCGGCGGGCGCGGGCGGGCGGGCTGATTCTCCGCCGCCGCCGCCATGGCGGACATCGCGCGATGCGGTGGATGCAGCCTCGCCGACGCGAGCCTCCTGCTTTTCCTCCTGCTTCGCGGCTGCTTTCGCTTCCTTCTTCCCGGCACCCGCGGACGCGCCTTCTTCTATACGGGCCAGCAGCGCACCGACCTTCACCTCGTCGCCGCTTTCGACGGCCAGTTCGCGGATCACGCCGGCGACCGGCGCCATGACTTCCTGAGCCGCCTTGTCGGTCTCAAGCTCTAGGATCGCTTCGTCGGCCTTAACCGTGTCGCCCACCTTCTTGTAAACCTCGCCGACCTGGGCCTCGGTCACCGATTCGCCCGCAGACGGCACGTTGACGTCGACGAGCTTGCCGCCGGGCGCCTTGCCGTTGCCCTCGCCCTCGTCGGCTGGCTCGGTCTTTTCTTCCTTGGCGGCTGACTTGCCGCTTTTGGCAGACACGGCTTCGCCGTTGCCTTCGCCGATCATGCCTAAAAGGGCGCCGACTTCGACGGTGGCGCCCTCCTCGGCGGATATCTCCTCCAGCGTGCCGGCAGCAGACGCGGGGACCTCTATGGTGACCTTGTCGGTTTCAAGCTCGACCACAGGCTCGTCGACGGCAATCGCCTCGCCCTTCTTCTTGAACCAGCGGCCGATGGTTGCCTCGGTGACGGATTCTCCCAGAGTGGGAACGCGGATTTCGGTAGCCATGGGTCTCGTTTCCGTTGGTTCTGTTCAGACTATTCGCCGCCCAGCGCGTCTTCCAGGAAGGCGGCGAGCTGTTCCAGGTGCTTCGACATAAGGCCAGTCGCAGGCGAGGCGGAGGCCGGACGGCCGGTGTAGCGCACCCGCTTGTGCTTGGCATCTATGTGCTGCAGCACCCATTCGAGATAGGGGTCGATGAAGGACCACGCACCCATGTTCTTCGGCTCTTCCTGGCACCAGACCATCTCCGCATTGCGGAAGCGCGACAATTCGGTGATCAGCGCCTTGGCCGGGAACGGGTAGAGCTGCTCGACACGCAGCAGGTAGATATCGTCGATGCCGCGCTTCTCGCGTTCCTCGTAGAGGTCGTAATAGACCTTGCCCGAGCACATGACGACGCGGCGCATCTTGGAGTCCTTGACCAGCTTGATGGGCTGGTCGTCGCTCAGATATTGCGCGTCGTCCCAGAGCAGCCGGTGAAAGGAGCTTTCGCCCGACATTTCCGACAGGGTGGACACCGCACGCTTGTGGCGCAGCAGCGATTTCGGCGTCATCAGGATGAGCGGCTTGCGGAAATCGCGCTTGAGCTGCCGGCGCAGTATGTGGAAGTAATTCGCCGGCGTCGTGCAGTTGGCGACTTGCATGTTGTCCTCGGCGCACATCTGCAGCCATCGCTCCAGCCGTGCCGAAGAGTGCTCGGGACCCTGTCCTTCGTAGCCGTGCGGCAACAGGCAGACGAGGCCCGACATGCGCAGCCATTTGCGCTCGCCCGACGAGATGAACTGGTCGAAGATCACCTGCGCCCCGTTGGCGAAGTCGCCGAACTGGGCTTCCCAAAGCGTCAGCGCCCGTGGCTCGGCCAGCGAAAAACCGTATTCGAAACCAAGCACTGCCTCTTCCGACAACATCGAATTGATGACTTCGTAGTAGGCCTGCTGCGGTCCGAGATGATTGAGCGGAATGAAGCGGTTCTCGTTATTCTGGTCGTACAGAACCGAATGGCGCTGCGAAAACGTGCCGCGCTCGGAATCCTGCCCGGACAGGCGGACAGGGTTACCGTCCATGAGGATGGAGCCGAAGGCCAGCGCTTCGGCGGTCGCCCAGTCGATGCCCTCGCCGGACTCGATCATCTTCTTCCGGTTTTCCAGGAAGCGGTTGATCGTGCGGTGCGCTTCAAAATCGGCGGGGACTTCCGTCAGCTTCCTGCCGATCTCCTTGAGCGTCTTGACAGGTACAGCCGTCTTGCCGCGGCGCTGCTCGTCTTCGTTGTCGGCCCGCTTGAGGCCCGACCAGGCGCCGTCCAGCCAGTCGGCCTTGTTCGGCCTATAGGACTGACCGGCCTCGAACTCGGCCTCCAGATGCGCCCGCCAACCGGACTTCATCCGGTCGATCTCCTCCTGGGTGACAAGCCCCTCCTCGATCAGCTTCTTCGCATAGATCTCGCCCGTGGTCGGGTGATTGCGGATCTTGCGGTACATGATCGGCTGGGTGAATGCCGGCTCGTCGCCTTCATTATGGCCGTAGCGCCGGTAGCAGAACATGTCGATGACCACCGGCTTGTGGAACATCATGCGGAACTCGGTCGCCACCTTGGCGGCATAGACGACCGCCTCCGGATCGTCGCCGTTCACGTGGAAGATCGGAGCCTCGATCATCTTCGCCACGTCAGAAGGATAGGGCGAGGAGCGGGAGAAGCGCGGATTGGTGGTGAAGCCGATCTGGTTGTTGATGATGAAGTGCACGGTGCCGCCCACGCGATGGCCGCGAAGGCCGGAAAGGCCGAAACATTCCGCAACGACGCCCTGGCCGGCGAAGGCGGCGTCGCCGTGCAGAAGCAGCGGCATGACCTTGGCGCGCTCGGGCAGCGGCACCACCTCCTCGCGCTTGCGGCCGAAGACCTGGTCCTGCTTGGCGCGGGCCTTGCCCATGACCACCGGGTTGACGATCTCCAGATGCGAGGGGTTGGCCGTCAGCGACAGGTGCACCTTGTTGCCGTCGAACTCGCGGTCCGAGGAGGCACCGAGGTGGTATTTGACATCGCCGGACCCTTCCACCTCATCGGGCGTGAAGGAGCCGCCCTTGAACTCATGGAAGATGGCGCGGTGCGGCTTTTCCAAGACCTGGGAAAGCACGTTGAGGCGGCCGCGATGAGCCATGCCGAGCACGACCTCCTTGAGCCCCATGGCGCCGCCACGCTTGATGATCTGTTCGAGCGCGGGGATCAGCGCCTCGCCGCCATCGAGGCCGAAGCGCTTGGTTCCCTTGTACTTCACGTCGATGAACTGCTCGAAGCCCTCGGCCTCGATGAGCTTCTGGAGGATCGCTTTCTTGCCGTTCTCGGTGAAGGCGACGCCCTTGTCCGGACCCTCGATACGCGCCTGGATCCACGCCTTTTCCTCCGGGTTGGAGATATGCATGAATTCCACACCGAGGGTGGAGCAATAGGTGCGCTTGAGGATGTCGAGCATCTGGCGCACGGTCGCCGTCTCGAGGCCCAGCACATTGTCGATGAAGATCGGACGGTCGAGATCGGACGCGGTGAAGCCGTAGGCTTCCGGCGACAGCTCGTTGTAGTCTTCGAGCGGGTTCGCAAGGCCCAGCGGGTCGAGATTTGCGTGCAGGTGGCCGCGCATGCGGTAGGCGCGGATCATCATGATGGCGCGGACGGATTCGCGCGCCGCGCGCTGGACCTGCTCTTCCGAAAGGGCCACGCCGCCCCGTGCGGCCTTCTGCTTGATCTTGTCGTCGAAGTGCTTTTCCACGCCTTCCCAATTGCCGTCGAGCGCGGAAACAAGCTCGCCATTGGCGGCAATGGGCCAGTTCTTGCTTTTCCAGGAAGCGCCGTCCGCATTCTTCCTCACATCGGCCGCATCGTCCTTGAGTTGGCTGAAATAGGACCGCCAATCCTCGTTCACCGACGAGGGGTCCTCCTGGAAGGCCGCGTAAAGGTCCTCGATATAGGCGGCGTTGCCGCCATAAAGGAAGGAAGTGAGGGAGAATTCGTCGTTGGCTTGGTTCTGCCGTGCCATTTAAAGCTCCGGATTTTCTCCGGCTCCTTGCTAAGCGGCCTGGACGCCGGCCGGCGCGGACGGCTTTGCCGTCATTCAATCAATTGCCGTCTGGAACGCCAATCCGCAAGCGCGGCCCGGCGTTCCGCATTTCCTCAGCCCTTGATCGCTTCCACGAGCGTTGTGCCGAGACGTGCCGGGGAGGGCGACACCTTGATGCCGGCCTCCTCCATTGCGGCGATCTTGTCTTCGGCGCCGCCCTTGCCGCCGGAAATGACCGCGCCGGCATGACCCATGGTGCGTCCGGGAGGGGCGGTGCGGCCGGCGATGAAACCGGCCATCGGCTTCTTGCGGCCCTTCTTCGCCTCGTCTTTGAGGAACTGCGCCGCTTCCTCTTCCGCCGATCCGCCGATCTCGCCGATCATGATGATAGACTTGGTTTCGTCGTCCGCCAGGAACATCTCCAGCACGTCGATGAATTCGGTACCCTTTACCGGGTCGCCGCCGATGCCGACGGCGGTCGTCTGGCCGAGGCCGGCATTGGTGGTCTGGAACACGGCCTCATAGGTAAGCGTGCCGGAACGCGAGACGACGCCGACGGAGCCCTTCTTGAAGATGTTGCCGGGCATGATGCCGATCTTGCATTCGTCCGGGGTCAGGACGCCCGGGCAGTTGGGGCCGAGGAGCCGCGACTTCGATTTTTCCAGCCTGGCCTTCACCTTGACCATGTCCATCACCGGGATGCCCTCGGTGATGCACACGATAAGCGGTATCTCCGCCTCGATGGCCTCGATGATGGCAGCCGCCGCGCCTGCCGGCGGGACGTAGACGACGGAGGCCGTGGCCCCGGTCTTTTCCTTGCCCTCGGCGACGGTCGCGAAGATCGGCAGCTCTTCCCCGCCCTGGCCCTGCCAGGTGGTTCCGCCCTTCTTGGGATGAATGCCGCCGACCATCTTCGTGCCGTGATAGGCCAGCGCCTGCTCGGTGTGGAAAGTGCCGGTCTTGCCGGTCAGGCCCTGGACCAGGACCTTGGTGTCTTTGTTGACGAGTATGGACATGCTTTTTCCTACAATCGCTTCAAATCGGAGACGGTCAGGTCGCTTTCGGCATTGCCGGTATTGAGGGTTGTGGCCGGCTCGAACATCAGAACGACCGGTTCCTCCGTAAGTGCGCGCGGACGGTGTTCCACCGTTTTCGGAACCACGATGAATTCGCCTTCGCCAAGCTCGACCACGCCGTCGCGGAAGTCGATGGCGATCCGGCCCCGCAGGACCAGAAACGCCTCGTCTTCCTCATCGTGGGAATGCCAGTCGAAGACCGCCCCGAATTTGGCAATCTTCACCTGGGAATCGTTCACGTCGCCCGCAATATGGGGATCGAACACCTTTTCGATGCGCCGGTCGGCGGCTTCCAGAAGAGCGATCTTGCGGGGCGGCATGGCTCAGCGACCCTTTACCGCGGCGACGATCTTCCGGGCGGCATCATCGAGATCGTCGGCGGCGATGACGTCCACATCGGACTCGTTGATGATCTTCTTGCCGAGTTCGACATTGGTGCCTTCGAGACGGACGACCAGCGGCACCTTAAGGCCTACTTCCCTCACGGCCGCGACGACACCTTCGGCAATCACGTCGCACTTCATGATGCCGCCGAAGATATTGACCAGGATGCCCTTCACGGCGGGGTCGGCGGTGATGATCTTGAACGCCGCCGTCACCTTCTCCTTGGAAGCGCCGCCGCCGACATCGAGGAAGTTGGCCGGCTCGGCACCGTAGAGCTTTATGATGTCCATGGTCGCCATGGCAAGGCCGGCGCCGTTGACCATGCAGCCGATATTGCCGTCGAGGGCGACATAGGCGAGGTCGTGCTTGGAGGCTTCGATCTCCTTCTCGTCTTCCTCGCTGGTATCGCGCAGGGCAACAACGTCCTCGTGGCGGAACAGCGCGTTGCTGTCGAAGGAGACCTTGGCGTCGAGCACGCGCAGGCGGCCGTCCATCATGACGATCAGCGGATTGACCTCAAGAAGGCTCATATCCTTCTCGGCAAAGGCCTTGTAGAGGATGGGGAACAGGGTTTCGCCGTCCCTTGCCGCATCGCCGTCCAGCTTCAGCGCCTCATTGAGCTTCCTGACGTCTTCCACTGTGACGCCCTTTTCCGGGTCGATGGCGAGCGTCAGGATCTTCTCCGGCGTCTCCTCGGCGACCGCCTCGATGTCCATGCCGCCCTCGGTGGAGACGACGAAGGCAGGCCGGCCGACCGTGCGGTCGATCAGGATCGACAGGTAGAGTTCGCGGTCGATGTCGGCGCCGTCCTCTATGTAAAGGCGGTTGACCTGCTTGCCTTCCGGTCCCGTCTGCTTGGTGACCAGCGTGTTGCCGAGCATTTCATCGACATTGGCGACGACCTCCTCGACGCTTTTGGCCAGCCGCACGCCGCCCTTGGCGTCGGGGCCGAGTTCCTTGAACTTGCCCTTGCCGCGTCCGCCGGCGTGGATCTGGCTTTTCACCACATAGAGCGGTCCGGGCAGCTTTCTGGCGGCGGCTTCCGCCTCTTCCTTCTTGAAGACCGGAACGCCCTCGGCCACGGGCGCGCCGTAGCTCTTCAGGAGTTGCTTGGCCTGATACTCGTGAATGTTCATGGGGCGTCGGGGTCCTATTTCTTCAGGCTGGGGGCGATTTCCGCGCAGGCCTCGCAGAGGCCCCGGACGGATGCGACCGATTTGTCGAAGTTCTTCTGCTCGGCCTTGTTGAGGTCGATCTCGATGATGCGTTCGACGCCGCCGGACCCGATCACCGTCGGCACGCCGACATAAAGATCCTTCACGCCGTACTGGCCGGAAAGATGCGCCGCGCAGGGCAGCACCCGCTTCTTGTCCTTCAGGTAGCTCTCGGCCATGGAAATGGCGGAGGCGGCCGGCGCATAATAGGCGGAACCGTTCTTGAGCAGGCCGACGATCTCGGCACCGCCGTCGCGGGTGCGCTGGACGATCTCCTCGACCTTCTCCTTCGACGTCCAGCCCATCTTGATCAGATCGGGGATCGGGATGCCGGCGACAGTGGAATAGCGGGTCAGCGGCACCATGGAATCGCCGTGCCCGCCCAGGACGAAGGCCGTCACATCCTCGACGGAGACCTTGAACTCATCGGCGAGGAAGTAGCGGAAACGGGAGGAGTCCAGAACGCCAGCCATGCCGACGACGTGGCTCCTGGGCAGGCCTGAGAACTTCTGCAGCGCCCACACCATCGCGTCGAGCGGGTTTGTGATGCAGATGACGAAGGCATTGGGGGCATATTTCTTGATGCCGGCGCCGACCTGCTCCATCACCTTGAGATTGATGCCCAGAAGGTCGTCGCGGCTCATGCCGGGCTTGCGCGGCACGCCGGCGGTGACGATGGCGACATCGGCCCCTTCGATGGCGCTGTAGTCGTTCGCGCCAAGCAGCTTTGAATCGAAGCCGTCGACCGGGGAGGACTCGGCGATGTCGAGGGCCTTGCCTTGCGGTATGCCTTCGGCGATGTCGAACAATACGATATCGCCGAGTTCCTTCAGGCCGGCCATGTGGGCGAGCGTGCCGCCGATCATGCCGGAGCCGATGAGAGCGATCTTATCGCGTGCCATGTGGTGAGAATCCCCTTCCGTGATGCGCCGGAACCCGAACGTCACAGACCCGGCTATTGCAGGGTTTCGGGCCGGCTGGTACCAGCCCAAAATCCCGGTTGGCATAAGCAGGCCCGCAGAAAAATTCAACCGATTATTTTTGCGCGAGCAAATTCAATCGTTTAGACATGAACGGATTTACGTAAACGTCAACTATTTCTGCCTGGTCTCGTCAGCTCCGGCCTCTTGCGTCTTGTGCTGCCAGTCGCGACTCTGCATTTCTATGAGGCGCGACGCCGTGCGGTCGAACTCGAAGGCTTCGGTGCCTCTCGTGCTCGCATAGAGTTCCGCCGGGGGTGCTTCGGCGGAGACGATCAGGCGGACCCGCTGGTCGTAGAGCGTGTCGATCAGCAGGATGAACCGCTTGACCTCGTTGCGATGGGCGCCCGCCATGACCGGAATGCCGTCGATGAAGATCGTCTTGTAGCGCTTGGCAATGGCAAGGAAGTCGCGTGCGCCTAGCGGCTGGCGGCACAGATCATCGAAGCTGAACCGTGCGGCCGAGCCTGCGGCCATGGGTATCTCAATATGCCGCCCCTTCAATGCGATCGTCTGTCTTTCCGCCGCCTTGCCGGCGGCGATGGCTTCCCAGGCCTCATTCATCAGCCGGTCGGCCTCGGCTCCGAGCGGCGTTATATAGACCGGCAGGCGGTTGAGCTTCTCGAGCCGGTAGTCTGCTCCTTCATCAAGGTGCAGCACTTTCGTGTGCTGTTTCAATATGTCGATGAAGGGCAGGAACAGGCCGCGGTTGAGCCCGTCCCGATAAAGATCGTCGGGCGCGACATTGGAGGTGGCGACCAGCACGACGCCCTCGGCGAACAGTGCCTGGAAAAGCCGGGACAGGATCATCGCATCGGCAATGTCCGTCACCGAGAACTCATCGAAGCACAGGACCCACGCTTCCCGCGCCAGCGCGGCCGCGACCGGCGCTATCGGATCGGCCTCTTTGGTATCGCCGTTCTTCAGCGCGGCCCGGTGGCTGGCGATGCGGTCGTGCACATCGGCCATGAAATCGTTGAAATGGGCGCGGCGTTTTCCGCGCACCGGCAGCATCTCGTAGAACATGTCCATGAGCATCGTCTTGCCGCGCCCGACACCGCCATGAATGTAGAGGCCGGTGACGCCGGCCCGGTGGTTGCGCCGTTTGGCGAAGAGCCAACCCAGCGCGCTCGACTTGCGGGCCAGGCGCCGTTCGTCGATGCGCTCGCGCAGGCGGTCCAGCGCAGCAGCGATTTCCTCCTGGGCCGGATCGCGAGCGATCTTGCCCCTCTCGACCAGATGGGCGTATCGCTCGGCGACGGTCTGGTGTGTTGCTAGTCCGTCGCGCAGGGACATGGGATTACCGGGCGGTGGCGATGGGCAAAGCGGAAAGGTGCGCCCGTGTCACGGGCGCACCGTCTTTCTAGCGGCTCAGGGAAATCGGCTGGCCGTTCGTCGTCTGGCCGCTGAAATTCTCCGACCCGGTCGAGTAGAGCCTGGCGAGCACCTGGCCGCTCTCATCGTAAAAGGCCAGCTGGTTGCCGGCCACGTTCCACGATTTGACACTGTCCAAGGGTGCGGGGCAACGCAGCGGCCCGGCACGGAAACCCTGGCCGAATTTCGTCTGGGGGTGGCCACGCGGCAATTCTCGCCCGCTACGGTCACGCTCCACACGCCCGCGACGGAACCGGCCGTTATCTCGGGCGCTGCGGCGGCGGCCGCAGCCTGACCGGCGGGATCCAATGCGGCCATCTCCGTACTGCCGTCGCTCGGCGGCTCCGGAAACTCGCTGGGCGAAGTCGCCTGCGCCGGCGGCGGCAATTGGCTCGACATCACCGTGCCGGCGGGCGCTGCCGCCAAGGGCGCCGGCGCGCTCGACTGCATGGGGTTCAACCGCCCGGACTGACAGCCCGCCAGCGCGAGCGTCATGAGCGAGGCGGCGAATATGAACGTCTTTGACTGCGGCATTGCCTTCTCCGTCGGCGCCGGGCGCACCGTCCCAGCATTTAAGTTCGCGAGCTTCCCACCTAACGGTCAACGATGGCGAGGATCGGAAATTATCACATACATACATGGTTAAGAACCAGTTTCGATAAGTCTTTTCAACGTGTGGTGGTTCCGTTGGCCGGGGACAAGCGGCTCTCGGAGGGAACCTGTGGCTCGATTTTTCGTTTAGCAGGGCCAGCGACAATATTCGTGGAGAGGATTTTCCCTATGCTTGAATGGATTCTGATTTTGCTGATTATCGCCGCCGTCGCGGGGCTTCTTGGCCTCAACAGCGTGGCAGGGGTTGCCATGACCGGCGTCAAGATACTCATCGGCATCGTGCTCGTGCTGTTCCTGCTGGCAGTTCTCGGTATCATCGCCATAGCCTGATCCTCCGCATCGTCTGGTAATTCCGGCCATGATCCGCCATATAGGCGCCATATCCAGCAGGGATTGGAGCCCATGGCGGAATTGGCGCAATTTGCGAAGATGAACGGGCTCGGCAACGAGATCATTGTTGCCGACATGCGTGGCCGGACGGACCGGGTTTCCGCCGCCGCCGCCCGCGCGCTCAATGCCGATCCTGCCACGCGTTTCGACCAGATCATGGCAATCCACGAGCCGAAGCTTGCCGGAACCCACAACTATATAGAGATACTCAACTCCGACGGGTCCCATGCCCAGGCCTGCGGCAACGGCATGCGTTGCGTGGTGCAGGCACTGGCAGCGGAGACGGGCCAGAAGCTGTTCACCTTCCAGACCGTCGCCGGAATACTCAATGCGGAGGAGCACCAGGACGGGACGATCTCAGTCGATATGGGCAGGCCACGCTTCGGCTGGCAGGATATTCCGCTTGCGGAAGAGTTTCGCGATACACGCATGATCGAATTGCAGGTGGGGCCGATCGACGACCCGGCGCTGCATTCGCCGTCCGTCGTCTCAATGGGCAATCCGCATGCGATCTTCTGGGTCGATGGCGACGTCAACGGCTATGATCTCGAACGGTTCGGGCCTTTGCTCGAGAACCATCCCATCTTTCCCGAACGAGCCAACATCTCGGTTGGCCACGTCACCGCGCGCGACAGCATCCATCTGCGGACGTGGGAGCGGGGCGCGGGGCTGACGCGGGCCTGCGGTTCGGCGGCTTGCGCGGCCGCCGTCTGTGCCGCGCGCACCGGCCGCACGGACCGCCAGGTGACGGTCAACGTTCCCGGCGGACCGCTGGCGATCCACTGGCGCGACGACGACCACGTGATCATGACCGGGCCGGCCGAATGGGAATTTTCCGGCCGGTTCGATCCCGCGACCGGCGCATGGCTGCGCGAGACCGAGGGGGCCGCCTGATGGGCGTAGACGTCGTGACATTCGGCTGCCGCCTCAACGCCTATGAGTCGGAAGTCATCAAGCGCGAGGCCGGCGAAGCCGGGCTGGATGCGATCGAGGGCGGAGCAATCGTCATCAACACCTGCGCCGTCACCGGCGAAGCGGTGCGCCAGGCGCGCCAGGCGATCCGCAAGGCCAGGCGCGACAATCCGCAGGCGCGCATCATCGTCACCGGCTGCGCGGCGCAGACCGAGCCCGGCACTTTCGGCGCCATGGACGAGGTGGACCTCGTTCTCGGCAACGAGGAAAAGCTGAAGGCTCGCAGTTACCGCGCCCTGCCGGATTTCGGCGTCAACCGTTTTGAAAAGGTGCGCGTCAACGACATCATGGAGGTACGGGAGACCGCCTCCCACATGGTCGACGCCATCGAGGGCCGTGCGCGCGCCTTCGTGCAGGTGCAGAATGGTTGCGACCATCGCTGTACCTTCTGCATCATCCCCTATGGGCGCGGCAATTCGCGCTCGGTGCCCATGGGCGCGGTGGTCGACCAGGTGCGCCGGCTTGTCGAGAACGGCTATGCGGAAGTGGTGCTGACCGGCGTCGACCTCACCAGTTTCGGCGCTGACCTACCGGGGGCGCCGAAGCTCGGGCGACTCGTGCGGACGATCCTGCGTGAAGTGCCGGAACTGCGCCGGCTGCGTCTTTCGTCCATCGATTCCATCGAGGCGGACGGCGACCTGATGGCGGCGCTGGCCGAGGAGGAGCGGCTGATGCCGCATCTGCATCTGTCGCTCCAGCATGGCGACGACATGATCCTGAAGCGGATGAAGCGCCGGCACTTGCGCGCCGACAGCATAGCCTTCTGCGAGGAAGTGCGGGCCCTGCGCCCCGACGCCGTGTTCGGCGCTGACATTATCGCGGGCTTCCCGACCGAGACGGAGGAAATGTTCGAGAACTCGCTGCGGATCGTTGCTGAATGCGGGCTGACGCATCTGCATGTTTTCCCGTTCTCCCCGCGCGAGGGGACGCCTGCGGCGCGCATGCCGCAACTCGACCGCGGGCTCGTGAAGGAGCGCGCGGCGAGACTGCGTGCGGTGGGGGACGAGACCTACCGCCGTCATCTCTCCTCTCTTGCCGGCAGCCGGCAGCGCATCCTCGTGGAGCGCGAAGGGCTTGGCCGCACGGAAGGCTTTACGCTGGCGGCTATCGATGCCGGCGGCCCAGGCGACATCATCGAAGCGCGGATCACTGGCCATGACGGGGAGCGGCTTCTGGCCGCGCCGCTGGCTGTGGAGGCAGCATAGGCAGGCATGGCATTCGGATTCATCAAAAAGGTCTTCACCTTCGGAAAGAACAGGGTGGAGGAGGAAAGGCCCGAGGATCGGCAGGACGAGACGACTGAGGCAGCGGGAACAGAGCCGGCGGCGCCAGATGGCTTGACGGAACCCGCCGCCCCGCCTGAGATCGTTCCAGAGCCAGAGCCAGAGCCAGAGCCAGAGCCAGAGCCAGAGCCAGAGCCAGAGCCAGAGCCAGAGCCAGAGCCAGAGCCAGAGCCAGAGCCAGAGCCAGAGCCAGAGCCAGAGCCAGAGCCAGAGCCAGAGCCAGAGCCAGAGCCAGAGCCAGAGCCAGAGCCAGAGCCAGAGCCAGAGCCAGAGCCAGAGCCAGAGCCAGAGCCAGAGCCAGAGCCAGAGCCAGAGCCAGAGCCAGAGCCAGAGCCAGAGCCAGAGCCAGAGCCAGAGCCAGAGCCAGAGCCAGAGCCAGAGCCAGAGCCAGAGCCAGAGCCAGAGCCAGAGCCAGAGCCAGAAGAACCCAGCGCAACGCCGGCGCCTGAGGGTCAGAGGCCCCGCGAGGCTGAGGATGTCGCACCGGCCGTGGATGACGCGGCCAAGGAAGCGCCTGAGTCTGAAACCGATGGCGCTGCTACTCATCCGCCTGCCGGCGCCTTTCCGCAGGCGGGGAGAAGGGAGACGGTCGCTACGCCGCCGCCCTTGCCCGTGGAGGCAGAAGAACGCGCCAGGGTGACCGTCGCCAAGGCCGTGGAGCGGCGCAAGGAAGAAGCCGCTGCCGCGCCCGCAACGGAGCCGAAGAAGCCGTGGTTCCAGCGGTTGCGTGAAGGGCTTTCCCGCTCCTCGAAGGAACTGCGCGACAATATTTCCGGCATCTTTCTCAAACGAAAGCTGGACGAGGATACGCTGCAGGACCTCGAGGACGTGCTGCTGCGCGCCGATCTCGGGCTCGAGACGGCGATGCGGGTGACGGACGCGCTGGCATCGGGCCGTTACGGCAAGGACGTATCCGGCGCAGAAGTGCAGGCCGTGATGGCCGAGGAGATCGAGAAGGTGCTGGCGCCCGTCGCCGTGCCGCTGGAGCTCGACCTTTCACACAAGCCGCATGTGGTTCTCGTCGTGGGCGTCAACGGAACCGGCAAGACCACGACCATCGGCAAGCTTGCGGCCAAGCTGACGGCGGGCGGGCTCACGGTCACGCTGGGCGCCGGCGACACGTTCAGGGCTGCCGCCATCGAACAGCTCAATATATGGGGCGAGCGCACGGGATCGCCGGTGGTCGCCTCGAAGCTCGGCGCGGATGCGGCGGGCCTTGCCTGGGATGCGTACGAGAAGGCGAAGGAGGCCGGCTCGGACGTTCTCATCATCGATACGGCCGGCCGGCTCCAGAACAAGGCCGAGTTGATGTCGGAGCTTGAAAAGATCGTTCGCGTGCTCGGCAAGCACGATCCCGAAGCGCCGCATACGGTGCTGCAGACGGTGGATGCCACCACCGGCCAGAACGCCCTTAATCAGGTCGAAATCTTCCGCAATATTGCCGGCGTCAACGGGCTGGTGATGACCAAGCTGGACGGGACGGCGCGGGGCGGCATCCTCGTCTCCATTGCCGCCAAGCACAAGCTGCCAGTCTATTTCATCGGCGTCGGCGAAGGTGTCGACGATCTCGAACCCTTTTCTGCAAGCGATTTCGCCAAGGCGATCGCGGGAGTGCACTGAGTGAACCAGCGAATCTTCGAACGCGACCCTTCCGACCCCAAGCGTAAGGAGGTCAACCCGCTGCTCAAGCTGGCGCTGGAACTTGGGCCGCTCATGGTCTTCTTCTTCGCCAATGCGCGGGGTGAGTGGATTGCCGAACGCTTTCCGGCGCTGGGTGCGCTGGGCGGGCCGTTGTTCATTGCCACCGCCCTGTTCATGGCCGCGACGGCAATCGCCCTTTCCGCCTCCTGGCTGCTTACCCGCACGCTGCCGATCATGCCGCTCGTTTCCGGCGTGGTGGTGTTCGTCTTCGGCGCGCTGACGCTTTATCTCCACAGCGAGATCTTCATCAAGATGAAGCCGACCATCGTCAACACGCTGTTCGGCATCGTCCTCCTCGGCGGGCTCGCTTTCGGCAAATCGCTGCTCGGCTATGTGTTCGATTCGGCGTTCAAGCTCGACGCGGAGGGGTGGCGCAAGCTGACGCTGCGCTGGGGGCTGTTCTTCATCTTCCTGGCTGTCGTCAACGAAATCGTCTGGCGGTCTTTCTCGACGGACGCCTGGGTGGCGTTTAAGGTGTGGGGGATCATGCCCATAACCATCATCTTCACGATGAGCCAGATGCCGCTCATCATGCGCCATTCGGTGGAAGGGCAGGCGAAGTAGGAAGCCGGCGCCGGCTTCCATCCTCCTTCTCGCCGTTTGCCGGGAGGAGGTGCAGCAGGCCGATGAGAGGCAGCACCGGCGCTTGTGTCATGTATCGTGCTGCTCTCAGCTGTGCCCACGAAACCCCATCCGGGTTCAAGCGAATTGCCAGACGATGGTGCGTTTCACTTCTGCGTCCTCCAGCGCGTGCGTGACCGGCACCTCATACTCGGCGAGCCGGCGCAGACATTCCCTGGGCAGATAGGCGCGACCCGGATCGCCGACGAGCACGGCGATGCGACGGCCGGCAAGCGCCTGGAACCAGGGAATAATCCGCGCGGCCAGCGCCTTGTCGTAGAACACGTCTCCGGCGAGCACGACATCGGCCTCGACCTTGTCGCCGACCACGTCGTGCCCGGCTATGTCGAACCGCACGCCGTTTGCGGCCATATTGAGCCGGCATGCGCTGGCGGAAAAGGGATCGGTGTCGGCCGCCAGCACCTCGCTGGCGCCGGCCATCGCGGCTGCGATGGCGACAAGGCCGGAGCCGGTAGCGAAATCGAGCACGCGCTTGCCGCGCACATATTCGGGATGGTCCAGCAGGTGCCGGGCAAGACCCTGCCCGCCCGCCCAGGCAAAGGCCCAGAATGGCGGCGGCAGGCCGAGTTCCTGCAACTCCACCTCGGTCCGCTGCCACAGATCGTGCGCTTCATCTGCCAGATGGAGCCGGATTTCGGGCACATGCGGCGGGGCGGCGAGCGTCGTGTTCGCCCGGATGAAGGTCTCCGCCGCACCGGCGCTGATCATGCGCTTTTCGGCGCTTCCTTCAGGCCGCCCATGCGGCAGATCTCGCGCCATTCCTGCTCGCTGACGGGCTGCACCGAAAGCCGGGAATTGTTCACCAGCACCATGTCGGACAGACGAGGGTTGGCCTTGATATCGGCCAGAGTCACGGGTCGGGGAATGTCCGCCACGGCGCGGATGTCGACGCACTCCCAGCGCGGATCGTCGGTGGTCGAATCCGGGTGGACGGTGTTGCAGACCTCGACCACGCCGACCACGCTCGTCTCCTTGACCGAGTGATAGAAGAAGCCGAGATCGCCAATCTTCATTTCGCGCATATTGTTGCGGGCCTGGTAGTTGCGCACGCCGGTCCATTCCTCGCCGGCTTCTCCCTTGCGCTTCTGGTCTTCCCACGACCAGGCATTGGGCTCGGACTTGAACAGCCAGTAGGCCATGTCACGCATTCTCCGGCTTATTAAAGACCCAGTTCCACGGACGGATTTCGACGGAGGCAAAGAGCCCCGCATGAGCATAGGGGTCGGCGGCGGCGATGGCCTCCGCGGCCGCCATATCGGCGGCCTCGACCGCCAGCAGGCTGCCACAGGGTTGTTGGTCCTTGTCCAGGAAAGGACCGGCGAATTTCAGCGCTCCCTTTTCGTTCAGCACATTGAGATAGGCCACGTGGTCGGGGCGGACGTCCAGGCGGACCTGGAGATGGGCAGGTTTATCCTGGCAGATGATGGCGAAGATCAATGCGGTGCCTCCTCAGGTTTCTTCATGCTTCAAGGGACGCGACAGCAGCGTCCTCATGGCGGCCTCGACCGTCAGCCGGCCTTCAAGCAGGTCTGTGACGGAGCGGATGATAGGCGCATAAAGCCCGCGGTCCGCAACGATGCGCGCCGCAATATTGGCCGTAAGCGCGCCTTCGGCAAGCGGCCGGTTATCGAGGCTTTCGCCCCTGCCGAGCGCCAGCCCATAGGCGTAATTGCGCGACTGCGCCGAGGAACAGGTAAGGACGAGGTCGCCAAGGCCCGAAAGCCCCATCAGCGTCTCGTCCCGGCCGCCGAAGGAACGGGCGATGCGCCGCAATTCCACAAAGCCGCGCGTGATGATGGCGGCGACGGCGCTGGCGCCGAGGCCGGCGCCATCGGTCGCACCTGCGGCGATCGCCAAGACGTTCTTGAGCGCGCCGCCTATTTCGACGCCGATCAAGTCATCGGTGGAGTAACAGCGGAAATGCGGGGCGGACAGCGTTTCGGCAAGGCGGGCGGCAAGTGCGGCGTCCTTTGCCGCGACGGTCACGGCTGTGGGCAGGCCGCGCGCGACTTCGGCGGCGAAGCTCGGGCCGGAAAGCGCGGCAGTCGGGTTTTTCGGGAGCATTTCAGCGGCGATTTCCGACATCAACCGGCCGGTGTCGCGCTCGATACCCTTGGCGCACAGGACGAGGGCCGCGTCGGGCTTGACGGCGGACCCCATGACGGATTGGATCGCGGCCAATACCTCGCGCAGCGTTTGCGCCGGCGTCACGGCGAGTACGCAATCGGCCTCGTCCAGCGCCTCGGCGAAATCCGACGTCGCCGGCAGCCCCGGCCCGAGCTCGATGCCCGGCAGGTAGCGCGTATTGGTGTTGAGGGTCGAGATTTCATGCGCCAGCTGCGGGTCGCGGGCCCACAGCGTCACCGCATGGCCTGCGCGTTGCATGGTCAGCCCAAGCGCCGTGCCCCACGCGCCGGCGCCAAGGACGGCGATACGCCTCATCTTGCTCATGCCTTCGCTCCACGCTTGCCGCCGCCGAAGAGCGGACTCGTCGTCTTGTCCAGCGGCCAGCGCGGCCTCGGCGCGAAGGACGCCGCATCTTCCACGATGCCGGCTTCAAGGCGCTCCAGCCCGGCCCAGGCGATCATGGCCGCATTGTCGCCACACAGTTCGAGCGGCGCGGCGACGAGACGGAAGCCTTTGTCCGTGCACAGTTCTTCCAGAGCGGCCCGGATCGCCCCGTTGGCGGCGACGCCGCCTGCGACGACCAGTGCCGGCTCACTGTCAGAAGGATGGAGGGTGCGAAAACGTTCCAGGCTGCGGGCAACGCGGTCCGCCAGCGTTTCGGTGACCGCCTTCTGGAACGAGGCGCAGATGTCGCTGACGTCCTTTGGGGAAAGCGGCGCCAGTTCGCTCGCAGCGCGGCGCACGGCGGTCTTGAGGCCGGAAAAGGAGAAGTCCGGACGGGCTTCGCCCCTCAGGGGACGGGGAAAGGCAAAGCGACGGGGATCGCCGCCCTGCGCGGCCTTTTCGACATTGGGACCGCCGGGATAGGGCAGGCCCAGAAGCTTGGCGGTCTTGTCGAACGCTTCTCCCAGCGCGTCGTCGATGGTGCTTGCCCAGCGCTGATAGTGGCCGATACCTGCCACATGAACGATCTGCGTGTGACCGCCCGAGACGAGGAGCAGGAGATAAGGAAACGGCAGCCCGTCGGTCAGCCGGGGCGTGAGCGCGTGGCCTTCCAGATGGTTGACCGGGATGAGCGCCTTGCCGGTCGCCGCGGCTATGGCTCTGGCGGTTGTCAGGCCGACGATGAGCCCGCCGATAAGGCCGGGTCCGGCGGTGGCAGCGATGGCGTCCATCTCCTTCAGAGTCAGCCCGGCTTTCCGCAATGCCGCCTCGATGACGCCGTCCAGCGCCTCCACATGGGCGCGGGCGGCAATCTCCGGCACGACGCCGCCAAAGGCAGCGTGCTCCTCGATCTGGCTCAACACAATACTCGCGAGGATCTGCGGCCTGCCGTCGGCATTGCGCGTGACGACGGCGGCCGCCGTCTCGTCGCAACTCGTCTCGATACCCAGCACGCGCGTCATATGGTCGGTTTCGCCCTTGTTGCCGCAGGTTCCGCAAAAACGTGGAACACTTTTGAGTAACCTGCTTAAGTTGCCGCGACCGCCTCTCCTGCGATAGGGAGAAGGGCCGCACGTCAATACCGGCAGTGCGGTTAGCACGGACATGACGGTATGCAAACTGATCTCATTCGCATCGGTACACGGGGCAGCCTGTTGGCGCAGGCCCAGGCGGCCGAAACGCGCGCCCGGCTGATGGCGGCACACAGCCTGCCGGAAGACGCTTTCGAGATCGTCGTCATCTCGACATCGGGCGACCGCATTCAGGACCGTCCGTTGTCGGAAGCTGGCGGCAAGGGGCTTTTCACCAAGGAAATCGAGGAAGCGCTGCTCGACGGCCGCATTGATCTGGCCGTGCATTCCTCCAAGGACATGCCGACCGTTCTGCCCGAAGGGCTGGAGATCACGGCTTTCCTGGAGCGCGAGGACGTGCGGGACGCCTTTATCGGGCGCTCGGTCGAGGCAATCGGAGAACTTCCCGAGGGCGCCAGGCTGGGCACCTCGTCGCTGCGCCGCCAGGCGCTGGTGCTGCGCATGCGGCCCGACCTGGAGGTCGGCATGTTCCGCGGCAACGTGCAGACGCGGCTGAGGAAGCTGGAAGAGGGCCTTGCTGACGGCACGCTGTTGGCGCTTGCCGGCCTGAAGAGGCTGGTGATGGAGCACGTCGCGACCGCGATCATGGATCCGGAAATCTTCCCGCCGGCGCTCGGGCAGGGGGCGATCTGTATCGAAAGCCGTTCCGATGACGGGCGCATCCGATCCATGCTGGAGGCCATCCACCACGAGGAAACGGGCGCGGCACTGACCTGCGAACGCGCCTTCCTGGCGGTGCTCGACGGTTCATGCCGCACGCCGATTGCTGGTCTGGCGAAGGTGGAAGGTGGCCGCATTTCCTTTTCCGGTCTAATCCTGACGCCGGACGGCCGCCTGAGCCATGAAATCGGCGGAGAAGGCAGGGCGGCGGAGGCGGCCGAGATCGGTGCCGATGCCGGCAAGCGCATACGCGACAAGGCGGGCGCCCAATTCTTCGACAGTTGGGACTAGTGGCGCGGATCCTCGTTACGCGGCCTGAGCCGGGTGCCTCGGAAACGGCGGCGCGGCTGGAAGCGCTGGGCCATCAGCCTCTTGTGCTGCCGCTGACCGAGATACGGACGCTGCCGGTGGAAGCTCCCGACCTGCCCGGCTTCGACGCCGTGGCCATCACCAGCGCCAATGCGGTGCGCCACGCGCCGGCGGACCTGCTTGCCCGGCTGGATGGGCTGCCGGCGTTCGCAGTCGGCCGGAGAACTGCGCAACAGGCGCGGGAGGCCGGACTGCACGTCATGCCGGGGCAACCTGGCGATGCGGCAGGCCTTGCCCGCCTCCTGGCGGAGAAGGCACCGCGCGGTGGCAGCGTGCTGGTCCTATCCGGCCGGGTGCGGCGCGATGCGCTTGAGGCGGGATTGTCGGCGGCCGGGCTCCGTTCGCTTGTTGTCGAGACTTACGACACGCTCGTGAAACCGCTGTCGGAGGCGGATGTCGAAAGGCTGTTGGACGAAGGGCCGCCGGATTTCGTGCTTGTTCATTCGCGTTTTGCGGCTTCCCTTCTGGCGCAGAACGGGCCCATCGGGCGGAGAACGGCAAGCACCCGTTTCATATGCATTGCGCAGCGCGTTGCCGATGCGCTCGGCGCCGTTCCGCGCGAAGCCTGTCTCGTCGCCCCCCAGCCGAACGAGGATGCGATGCTGTCGCTGTTGGGCAGCCACGTTTCGCGATAGCGCCCGCGATTGCCGGATACCGGAAAACAAGAAGATGAAGCGCGGTGCTCGAAGGGAACCGAAAGCGGTACCATTTCCTTCACATTTGAGGGGTCATGTCCTAGGAAGGGTGCAGCGCCGCCCAATGTGCGCACGAAACTCCAGCGGAGCTGCCTGATGGTCAAAACGCCGAGGACCCGTCATTCGAAATCCTCCAAGGAGCCGGTGACGATCGATCTGGAACCGGACGCGGTCAAGCGGGATAAGGACGCGGGCGACACCGCGCCCGGAAAGCAGCAGGCGGCGGAAACCGAAGCACCCGAAAGGGCCTCCGACGACGGCAAATCCGCGTCGGAGAACCATGTAAGGGACGAGCCGACGACCAAAGCCGAGCCGGGAAAATTCGGCCGCGGCCCCGCAGAAAAGCCGCAGGACACGTCCAGCAAGGAAACGCGTGCTGCTGGATCCGCCGGTGGCAGCGGGCCAACCGCGCCGCCCCGCGCCAACGCAGAACCGCCTTCCGGCGGGGCGGGTCGCGCGCTTGCGGCCGGCGTGGCGGGCGGCGTGATCGCGCTGGTGCTCGCCGCCGGGCTGCAATGGGCGAACGTGCTGCCCGTTCCGAGTCCAGAGGACGAAGCGCCGGATCCGGCGACTGAAAGCCTGCAGCAGGAGGTAAGCGCCCTGCGTGCGGATCTGGAGGATTTGCGTGCTGCGCCGGCGCAGGGCGCCGTCGACGGCAGCGCCGTTCAGGAGGCGCTGGCCCAGCCCCTGCAGCGCATCGAGCAGCTTGCCTCGGAGGTCGCTTCCCTGCGCGAGACCGTTTCGTCCGGCGAAGCTGGCGAGAATGGCGGCCTACAGGCTCTGCAGATGCGGCTTGAGGAGATGGAAGAGCAGGTTGCTGTGCTGTCCGCAAGCGCTGCGCAGGGCAATGCTGGCGGAGAAATCGCCGAACAGGTCGCCGGACTTGAGCAAAGTGTCTCGCAGATGCAGGGCATGCTCGAAGAGATCCGGCAGACGGCGGATGCCAATAATGCGGCCGTCGAGACGCTGGGGCAGCGGCTGGAATCGCTGTCCGAGCAGGTGGCCGCAGATGACGAGGGGCCGAGGCTTGCGCTGGTGGTCGCGGCTTCCGCGCTAAGGTCGGCCGTCGAGCGTGGCGAGCCCTATGCCTCCGAGCTTGAAACCTATTCAGCCCTGGCTCCCGATGCCTCGCAGCTCGACCCGCTGCGGCCCTACTCAGAATTCGGTATTCCCACCCGCGCAGAACTGGCCGCGGAGGCGCCTGAAGTCGCCTCCGCCATCGCTGCCCAAGGCCGCGGAGCCGACCCTTCGGCAGGTCTCCTCGATCGCTTGATGGCGAGCGCGCGCTCGGCGATCGAGGTGCGCCCGGTCGGCGAGGTGGAGGGCGAAAGCGCGGAAGCGATCGCCGCGCGGATGGAGGCGGCGGTGCAGGCCGGCGACCTTGAGAAGGCGCTGGCCGAATATGAGACGCTGCCGCCGGAAGCCAAGGAAGCCGCCGCGCCGTTCGCCGAAAAGCTGAGGGCGCGCCAGGCGGCAGACGATATCCTAGAAAATGCGCTTTCCAGCGCGCTGAAGCCTGCTTGAGGAAGCGCTGATGTTTCGAGTCCTGTTCTATATCGCGGTCGTCTTCCTGCTCGGCCTCGGCTTTGCCTGGCTGGCCGAAAGGCCCGGCGAACTTGTCGTCACCTTCGGCGGATATCGCTACGAGGTGACGCTGATGGTCGCCGCGGTCCTCGTCGTGGCCGTCGTGGCGGCAGTGATGATCGTCTGGTGGCTGATCCGGAGCATCTGGAATAGCCCCTACGCCGTCGCGCGCTACTTTCGCGTGCGCCGGAGGGACCGGGGATATCAGGCGCTGTCGACCGGCATGATCGCCGCCGGTGCGGGCGACGGCGGCCTTGCCCGGCGTATGGGCAAGCAGGCCTCAAAGCTCATCTCGGCTGAACAGGAACCGCTTATTCATCTGCTCGACGCGCAGGCAGCCTTGCTGGAAGGCGACCACGAGGCGGCGCGCGAGAAGTTCGCCGCCATGGCGGACGATCCCGAGACGCGACTTGTGGGCCTTCGCGGCCTTTATCTCGAGGCAGAAAGGCTGGGCGAACGGGAAGCCGCCCGCCACTATGCCTCGGAAGCCGCGCACCAGGCGCCGCAGCTTCAGTGGGCGGCCGAAGCCACGCTGGAAGCACGGGCCGAGGAAGGGGACTGGCAGGGCGCACTGGCGCTTGTCGAGGCGCAGAAGGGGACGAGGCAGGCTGAGCGCGAGGCCATCGCCCGCCGCCGGGCCGTGCTTCTAACCGCCAAAGCCATGGAAATGCTTGACACCGATCCAACCGGCGCGAAGACTGCGGCGACGGAGGCCCATCGGCTGCAGCCCGACTTCGTGCCTGCCGCCGTGACGGCGGCACGGGCGTTCTATCGGCTCGGCGATCTGCGCAAGGGCGCCAAAGTGCTGGAGACCGTGTGGAAGAAGCAGCCGCATCCCGAGCTGGCCGACGTCTATGTGCATGCCCGGCCCGGCGATTCGACCCATGACCGGCTGGCGCGAGCGAAGAAGCTGAAGAAGCTTCGGCCCAACAATGTGGAATCCGAACTGGCCGTCGGTCGGGCAGCGCTGGATGCCGGCGAATACAAGGAAGCGCGTGCGGCGGCGGAGGCGGCCGTCAGGCTGCAGCCGCGCGAGGGCGCGTTCCTCCTCCTGGCCGACATAGAGGAGGCGGAGACCGGTGATCAGGGGCGCGTGCGGCACTGGCTGGCCAAGGCGGTGCGTGCGCCGCGCGATTCCGCCTGGGTGGCGGATGGTCAGGCACTGGAGCGCTGGGCGCCTGTTTCGCCGGTGACCGGACGCATCGATGCCGTGGAGTGGCGCGCACCGGTAGAGCGGCTGGGTCAGGTCGTGGAGGCGGAGGAGGCGCTTGCCGCCCTGCCGGCACTGCAGTCCGAGCGCAGCCCGCAAGAGGAGGCTGCCGACATAGAGACGGTGGCGATCGATGTGGAACCGGTGTCGGAAGAGCCGGAGGCTGCGCCGAAGACCGCGGTCAACGGCAAAGCCGAGGACCCCTCGACCCCGGCGGAACGCGCGGGCCCGGCTGGAAAGCGCAAAGAACCGGCGGCCCCGCCTGCCTCACGGAGCGCCGCCGGCAACGACAAAACGACCGAGGAACTTGCGCGCCTTTCCGAGGCCGAGGGGGACGAGGCGCGGTTGCGGCCGCCGGTGCCGGACGATCCGGGTGTTGATGACGAGGAGGATGAGAAGGACGGCACCCGCTTCCGGCTGTTCTGAGCGGTGTTGCGTCCGGGAAACAGGTTTGCGGAACCATGGAGCACTTGGTCGATTTGTTTTCCAAACGGCCCTCGCATGTGCAAAAGCCGGGTCTAACCTGTTCCCATCGTGATTCCTGAGCCCGTGATGTTCGAGCGTATCCTTGCTTTCCTGAAAGACCTGCCCGCCGGCGAGGCTGCGCGCGGCCCCGATGCGGACGATCCGAGGGTGGCGGCGGCGGCGTTGCTGATCCATGTGATGGCCGCCGACGGCGAGCGCAGCGAGAACGAGAAGAAGCGGCTGAAGGAGACGCTCTCGCGCACCTATGGCGTGAGCGGTTCGGAGCTGAAGGCGCTGCTGAAGGCCGGTGAGGAGGCGGAGGCCGATGCAGTCGACCTCTATGTTTTCACCAGCGTGCTGAAGCGCCACCTAGGCGAGGAGGCGCGGGGCGAGTTCGTGCGCCTGATGTGGGAAATCGTCTTTGCCGATGGCGAATTGCACGAGCTTGAGGATAATCTCGTCTGGCGCGTCGCCGAACTGATCGGCGTCGATACCAGGACGCGGGTGCTGATGCGTCAGCGGGTGCAGGAGAACGCGGGGATCGGCAAGGGAGCGGAATGACCGACGGTCGTGGCGGGGGTGATAGCGGCAGGATACTGATCGTCCTGCACCAGGAAATGTCGAGCCCGGGCCGGGTGGGGCAGTTGCTGGAGGCATCCGGTTTTTCCCTCGACATCCGTCGGCCGCCCCTCGGAGACCCCTTGCCGGAAACGCTTGCAGAGCACGCCGGTGCCGTCGTGTTCGGCGGGCCGATGAGCGCGAATGACCGCGACGAGTTCGTCCAGCGCGAGACCGACTGGATCTCCGTTCCGCTCAAGGAGAACAAGCCGTTTCTCGGCATTTGCCTGGGCGCCCAGATGCTGGTCAACCAGCTTGGCGGCGAGGTAAAGGGCCATGATGACGGGCTGGTGGAGATAGGCTGGTATCCGCTCCGCGCTACGACCGAGGGCCGCCAACTTATGCACTGGCCGGAAATGGTCTATCAATTCCATCGCGAGGGGTTTTCGCTGCCAAAGGGCGCGAAGCTCCTTGCAACCGCGGATCACTATCCCAACCAGGCGTTCCGCTATGGCGAGAACGCCTGGGGCGTGCAGTTTCATGCGGAACTCACGCGCGTGATGATGCAGCGGTGGGTGGTGCGCGGCGCGCACCGCTTCGTGTTGCCCGGCGCACAGCCCGGCCGCGATCATCTGGGCGGGCGATATATCTGGGATCGGCATCTGAGGCAGTGGCTGATCGAGTTCCTGCACATCGTGTTCGGCGGGGAGGCGGCGGGCGCTGCTCCCGACATCCGGCGCGTCGGGCAGAAGCCGCTCCATCACCGGAAGGTGGGCAAGCGCGGCGTGGCGTAGGTGCATTCCGCCGTTGCCGCTCAACGGCTGCGCGACAGTTCCTTCGTTGCAGCCTCGAGCCCGGCCAGGGTGAGCGGAAACATGCGGTCGCCGAAAATGTCGCGTATCATGCGAACAGAATGGGTAAAGCCCCAATGCGCCTCGCGTACCGGGTTCAGCCAGACGGCGTGCGGCCAGTGCTCGACGACGCGCGACAGCCAGAGGGCGCCCGGCTCCTCGTTCCAATGCTCGACCGCGCCGCCGGGATAGGCGAGCTCGTAGGGGCTCATGGAGGCATCCCCGACGAAGATGACCTTGTAGTCCGGCCCGTATCGGTGCAGCACATCGTAGGTCGGCAGCACTTCGCGTGCCTGCGCCGATTGTCTTTCCACACGCCTTCATAGAGGCAGTTGTGGAAGTAGAAATACTCCATGTGGCGGAATTCCATCCGGGCGGCCGAGAAAAGTTCCTCGACGATCTTCACATGGTCGTCCATGGAGCCGCCGACATCGAAGAACATCAAAAGCTTCACCGCATTGCGCCTTTCGGGCCGTGTTTTCACGTCCAGATAGCCGTGCTCGGCCGTCGAGCGGATGGTGCCTGGAAGGTCGAATTCCTCGTGAGCGCCCTCCCGCACCCAGCGGCGCAGCCGCTTGAGCGCCACCTTGATATTGCGGGTGCCGAGCTCCACGGTGTCGTCGAAATTCCTGAACTCGCGCTTGTCCCAGACCCTCACCGCGCGGCGATGGCGGCTTTCGTGCTGGCCAATGCGCACACCTTCGGGGTTATAGCCATAAGCGCCGAAGGGCGAGGTGCCGGCGGTACCGATCCATTTGCTGCCACCCTGGTGGCGGCCCTTCTGCTCTTCGAGCCGCTTTTTCAGCGTCTCCATCAGCTTGTCGAAGCCGCCGAGACTTTCAACCAGCTTCTTCTCCTCCTCGGAGAGATGCTTTTCGGCAAGCCTGCGCAGCCACTCGTCAGGCAGATCCGCCACATCGACGGCACCTTCGCCGGAAACGGCTTCGACCCCACGGAAGACATGGGCGAAAACCCGGTCGAAACGATCGATATACCGCTCGTCCTTCACCATCGCGGCGCGTGCCAGATAATAGAACGCCTCGACGTCATAGGAGACGAGATCGGCCTCCATCCCCTCCAGCAGCGAAAGATATTCGCGCAGCGAAACGGGCACGCGCGCGGCTTTCAGCTCGAGGAAGAAGGGGATGAACATGGCTTGTCAGGCTCGCTGATATTTGATGAAGGGGGTCAGCCTGGCGATGCGATCATAGAGCTTGCGGGCGGTTTCGTTGAAATCCTGGGTCATCCAGTAGACATTGGCGGCGCCTGCCTCGTCGGCTTTCTCGTAGACCGCCTCGATGAGCGCCCGGCCGACGCCCTTGCCGCGGATTTCCGGGTCGGCATAAAGGTCCTGCAGATAGCAGTTGTTGCCGGTCGCCCAGCAGGTGCGATGGAACATGTAATGGACGAGACCCACCGGCTTGCCGTCGATCAGCGCAATCAGGCCGCTCGGCTCATACTCGCCGTCGTCGAAGAGCCGCGCCCAAGTGGTGGCGTAGACGTCTTCCGGCACGCTGGTTTTGTAGAACTCCAGATAAGCCGTCCACATGCGCCGCCATTCAGGCTGATCGGCGGGTTCGAGCGGGCGGATGGTGATGTTGGACATGGCTTTTCTCCCATTCTGCGGCTTGGACGTCGCTCGCCGCGGCCGGCTTGCGGCGAAGATCCTCGGGGTCCATCGGGGATCCATGCCAGACCGTGTTGGCGGCGCCAACGGTCCAGAGAGCAAGAATGCGCTGTCCGTCCTTGGGCAGAAGCTCAGCCCTGCCGCCGCGCCATGAACGCCAGTTTCTCGAACAGGTGCACATCCTGCTCGTTCTTGAGCAGGGCTCCGTGCAGCTTGGGCAGAGCGTTCTTGGCGTCGGCGCGAAGGTCCTCGGGCTCGATGTCGTCGGCGACCAGCAGGCGGATCCAATCGAGCGCCTCGGAAGTGGATGGCTTTTTCTTCAGGCCCGGCACTTCGCGAACTTCGTAGAAGCGGCTGAGCGCTGCCGAGACCAGGCGCTGCTTGATGCCCGGGTAGTGCACCTCGACGATCTGCGACAGCGTTTCCGCCTCGGGGAAGCGGATATAGTGGAAGAAGCAGCGGCGCAGAAAGGCATCGGGCAGTTCCTTCTCGTTGTTGGAGGTGATGATGACGATGGGCCGGTTCTGCGCTCGTATCGTCTCGCCGGTCTCGTAGACGAAGAATTCGTTCCTATCGAGCTCCTGCAGAAGGTCGTTGGGAAATTCGATGTCGGCCTTGTCGATCTCGTCGATCAAGAGCACGACCTTCTTGTCCGACGCAAAGGCGTCCCACAACTTGCCGCGCTTGATATAGTTGCGGATGTCGTTGAAGCGCTCGTCGCCGAGTTGACTGTCGCGCAGGCGGGATACCGCGTCGTATTCGTAAAGGCCCTGCTGGGCGCGGGTGGTGGACTTCACGTGCCACTCGATCAGTTCGAGGTCCAGCGCGCCGGCCACTTGGCGCGCAAGTTCGGTTTTGCCGGTGCCGGGCTCGCCCTTCACGAGAAGCGGGCGCTCCAGCCGGATGGCGGCATTGACGGCCACCATCAGGTCCTTGTCGGCGACATAGCGCGCCGTGCCTTCAAATCGCATATGTCTTTCCTTCACGGGATTCTGCCGGTTTTCGTCCGGAGAAACTATTGATCGAAAATAGTGCGCGCAAGGCGTGCCTTCCCACTGGTGGATTGCAGCGCGCAGGACTATATTGGCTGAGCGGTCTGCGCCTCACGACAGGAATCCAATTCCCCGGGGCCTTAACGATCCTTAAGGGAGCTGTCCCTGGTCTCGCCCGTGGGCTTGGCCATACGGCGCCCACCTACTTTGTAGGTTCCCGGGATCGAGCATTCCATCGGTTGCCGTGGATCGCATCTTTCCTTTTCATTGCACCGAAAACGGTTCCAAGTCGCAAGAAGCGCAGCCGCAGTCGCCGGCGGGGTTTCACTTGGGTTTCGGGTTGCCTATCGTGCGGCAATGACTCTCATCACCAAACGCGATCTCAAAAAGAAGCTGCGCCTCGAAGCGCTCGCCCGCCGCGATGCGCTGGATGAAATCTGGCGCATTGAGGCGTCGCTGAACCTTGCCCAGCAGGCGGACGTGCTTGCGCCCGGAACGGGCGGCGTCGTGTCTGGCTTCTGGCCAATGCGGTCGGAGGTCGATACGCGGCCGCTCATGGCGGCGCTGCGCGACCGTGGGGCGCGGCTTTGCCTGCCGGCGATCCTCGACAGGACAACCATCATCTTCCGCGAGATGGTGCGTGGCGCTCCCATGCTGGACATGGGTTTCGGCACGCAGGGGCCGGGATCGGAAGCGCAGGAGCTGACGCCTGACCTGATGCTGGTGCCGCTGGCCGCATTCGATGCACGCGGCCACCGCATCGGCTATGGCGCCGGTTACTACGACCGGGCAATTGCGCGCATCCACGCTGCCGGCCGGTCGCCGCGGCTGGTCGGTATCGCCTTCGACGTGCAGGAGGTGGCGGAAGTCCCGGAGGAGCCGCACGACGTCATCATCCCCGAAATCCTGACCGAAAGCGGCCTGCGCCGGTTCACACCCGGTTGAGGGCGCGGTCGTGATCGCGGATCGAAAAGCGATTCCGATTTCCGGATCGATGCTGTAGAAGGCGGCCATGAGATTCTTGTTTCTAGGCGATATGGTGGGCCGCTCGGGGCGCACGGCGGTGTGGGAAAAGCTCCCCGGCCTGATTACCGACCTGCGGCTCGATTTCGTTGTCGTGAACGGCGAAAACGCGGCGGGCGGCTTCGGCATCACCGAAGAGATTTTTCAGAATACGCTTGCAGCGGGGGCCGACGTGGTGACGACGGGTAATCACGTCTGGGATCAGCGCGAGGCGCTGTCCTTCGCTCCCCGCGAGGAGCGGTTCCTGCGGCCGGCCAATTTTCCGAAGGGGGCGGCGGGGAACGGCTCGGGCGTCTACATGGCGAAGAACGGCGCGCGGGTGCTGGTTGCTAACATCATGGGCCGCGTCTTCATGCAGCCGGATCTCGACGATCCCTTCGCCTGCGCGGAAGAGCTGCTTGCGGCCTGTCCGCTCGGCGAGCAGGCGGATGCGGTGATCATCGATTTCCATGCGGAAGCGACGTCGGAGAAGATGTGCTTCGGCCATTTCGTGGACGGGCGGGCGAGCGTGGTCGTCGGCACGCACACGCATCAGCCGACCGCCGATCACCAGATCCTGAACGGCGGCACGGGCTATTTGTCGGATGCCGGCATGTGCGGCGACTATGATTCCTCGCTCGGCATGGACAAGGAGGAGCCTCTCAACCGCTTCACCACCAAGGTGCCGAAGGGGCGGTTCGAGGCGGCGCAGGGGCCGGCTACGATCTGCGGCCTGGGCGTCGAGATATCCGATCGGACGGGCCTTACCGAGAAGATCGCGCCGCTCCGGCTCGGCCCCCGGCTGGAAGAGACGTTGCCCGCCTTCTGGCGTTGACGCGGCTGATCCTCCGTTCTACCTGTTCGTGAATTTTGATCCTTTTGCTGCGGGGCGACAATCATGGAATGGCTTGCCGGGTATTTCGACTTCGTCTCTCGCCCGGAAGCCTGGGTGGCGCTGGTCACGCTGGTGGTGCTGGAGATCGTTCTCGGCATCGACAATCTGATCTTCATCTCGATCCTTACCAACAAGCTGCCCCAGGAGCATCAGAAGCGCGCGCGCAGGCTGGGCATCGGCGCGGCGCTGGTTCTGCGGCTGGCACTGCTCGGCACGATCTCGATCATTGTACAGCTTACCGACCCGCTGTTCGAGTTGTTCGGCCACGGCTTCTCGTGGCGTGACCTCATTCTCATAGCCGGCGGCCTCTTTCTCGTGTGGAAGGCGACCAAGGAGATCCACCATTCTGTCGACCCGGTGGATGACAAGGAAAATATGATAGGCGGCCGGGTGACCATGGGCATGGGCGCGGCCATCGTCCAGATATTGATGCTCGACCTCGTGTTCTCGATCGATTCCATCATCACTGCCGTGGGCATGACGGACGAGATCGCGATCATGTTCATCGCGGTCATCTCCGCCGTTACGGTCATGCTTATCGCCGCCGAGCCGCTGTCGCGCTTCATCGCGCACAACCCGACCGTGGTCATGCTGGCGCTGGGCTTCCTGCTGATGATCGGCATGACGTTGATCGCCGACGGCTTCGGCTTTCACGTCCCCAAGGGCTATATCTACGCAGCCATGGGCTTCTCGGCGCTGGTCGAGAGCCTCAACATGATGGCGCGGCGCAAGCGCGCGCGGGACAAGGAACTGCTGGCGCGGCAATCGGGCGGAGAGTAGGCTTTCGCAGTCTCGCCGACGCCCCGTCCAGCACAATGATGGTCAGACCCCGTCCAGCACAATGATGGTCGGCCTTCGAGGCAGGCTGGTGAGGGAGACCGTGAGCGAGCGGCCTTCGCGGAAGTCTATGTCGAAGCCGTCGCCCATCCGGCCGGTGAAGGCGCTCAACGGCGTCGCGTGCCGGTGCATGGGCAGGACGATCGAGGAGGACAGCCTCCGCGTTATTTCGCTCATCCCGTCGAGCGACATGGTCATGCCGCCGTCGATCGGCACCATCACCACGTCCAGCCGTCCGATCGCCGCATAGTGCTCGTCGGTCAGCCGGTGGTGCAGATGGCCGAGATGACCGATGCACAGGCCCGCCACCTCGAAGATGAAGATCGAATTGGCGTCGGCCTCGAACGTGCCGTAGCGGTTTATGTCGGTCGTGACGTTGCGGATGTAGACGTCGTCCACGAGGAGCGAGTGTTCTGCCTTGCCGCCTTCCGGGTTCCAGCCGAAAAGCACATGCTCCACCTCGGGCAGGGGGCTCAGCGTGAAATGGGTGGAATGGGCCTTGTTCATGGTGACCACGCGCGGCGGCGGCTCGGCACCGTAGGCGCCGGAAAAGTCCGTGGCGATGGTGACGCCGGCCGGCGTCTCGATGAGGTAGGTCGAGTGCCCGGCATAGGTGATGATGACGTCATCGCCGGTGGCCGCGGTCTGGAAGCTGGCGAATGTCACCGAGGGCAAAGACTGGGCCATGGCGAGACAGGTGCTGGGCCGCGTCTGCTGGGCGGCGGCGAACGATACCGACGCCACCAGGGGCGCCAGCGAAAAAGTCAGCAGCAGCATGACGAGACGGAAGGCAGGCATGGGCATCTCCCTTCATGGAAGGAAGATGATAACCCATTCCGCCGGCTCGCGCGACCGGCCCTGCTGGACGTTGTCCGGCAATTTCACTATAAGGCGCCCCAATCTGGAAATCTCGGACGAACGCTTGAAGGAGCCCCATGGCCGGCCATTCCCAATTCAAGAACATCATGCACCGCAAGGGCCGTCAGGACGCTGCCCGCTCAAAGATGTTTTCAAAGCTGGCGCGCGAGATAACGGTTGCCGCAAAGGCTGGCCTGCCCGATCCCGACATGAACCCCCGCCTGCGCCTTGCCGTGCAGAACGCCAAGGCCCAGTCCATGCCGAAGGACAATATCGAACGCGCCATCAAGAAGGCGTCCGGCGGCGATTCGGAAAACTACGAAGAGGTACGCTACGAGGGCTATGGCCCCGGCGGCGTGGCCGTCATCGTCGAGGCGCTGACCGACAACCGCAACCGCTCCGCGTCGAATGTACGCGCCGCCTTCACCAAGGCCGGCGGCTCCATGGGGGAGACCGGTTCCGTCTCCTTCATGTTCGACCGGGTGGGCGAGATCATCTATCCGGCCAGCGCCGGCGATGCCGAGAAGGTGATGGAAGCGGCGATCGAGGCCGGCGCGGAAGACGTGCAGTCGGACGAGAACGGACACGTGATCATCTGTGCCTTCGAGGACATAGGCGACGTGACGACGGCGCTGGAGAAGTCGCTGGGCGAGGCCGAATCGGTCAAGGCGATCTGGAAGCCGCAAACGGGCACGCCTGTGGACGAAGACCGCGCGCAGTCGATCCTCAAGCTGATCGCGACGCTGGAGGACGACGACGACGTGCAGAATGTCTATGCCAATTTCGAGGTCGACGACGAGACGCTTGCCAAGCTGAGCGCTGCCTGATGGCCGAGACATCGGACAAGCCGATTGCACCCGGCATGGGCGGCCACAAGGTGGTCATTACCTACTGCGCGCAGTGCAACTGGATGCTGCGGGCGGGATGGATGGCGCAGGAGCTGCTGTCGACCTTTTCGTTCGAGCTTTCCGAGGTGACGCTGAAGCCTGGAACAGGCGGCATCTTCAAGATCGAATGCGACGGCGAACTGATCTGGGATCGCAAGCGCGACGAAGGCTTCCCCGATGTGAAAGCGCTGAAGCAGATGGTGCGCGACCGCGTCGATCCCGACCGCGCGCTGGGGCATATAGACAGGCCCTGACCTGAAGCAAAAAAGCCCGGGGCGGACCCGGGCTTTTCGCAATCATGATCACAGAGCTTCTTAAACGCCGAGGCCCTCGTAGCGCTTCTTGAAGCGCGAGACGCGGCCGCCGCGGTCCATCAGGGTCTGCTGACCGCCGGTCCAGGCCGGGTGCGTGGTGGGATCGATGTCGAGATGCATCGTGTCGCCTTCCTTGCCCCAGGTCGAGCGGGTCTCGTATTCGGTGCCGTCAGTCATGACGATCTTGATCGTGTGATAGTCGGGATGAATGTCGGCTTTCATCGTTCTGTCCTGAATCTCTGCGGTTGTTCAGATGAGCAGCGCTGCGGCAATGTCGCTCACGCTCAAAACTTGAAGCAGCGGCCGATGAAGGCTACGGCTTTCAAAAGGTTGGCGTGCCTATACATCAGGCGCAGTACAGACACAAGTGCGCCGGGCCTCGATTCTTCGTCGCGCCGGAAGGAATGAGTGGATGCTGAAAAAGGGGGGCGCGGAAATGAAGGCGGCGCCGGAGACGGACAGACGGCGATCGCTCGGGCCGCTCACGCGTCTTGCACCCTATGTGCGGCGCTACCCGCGGCTCGTCGTCGGCGCCTGCATCTCCCTGCTTTTGGCGGCCGGAGCCACGCTGACCCTGCCCCTGGCGGTGCGGCGCATGATCGATCATGGCTTTTCCCAGTCCGACGGGACATTCATCGCCAATTATTTTTCAATGCTTGTCGTGGTGGCGGCCGTGCTCGCGCTGGCTTCGGCCTGCCGGTACTATTTCGTCATCACACTCGGCGAGCGGGTGGTGGCTGATCTCAGGCGCGACGTCTTCGAGCATGTCACGTGTCTTTCACCCGCCTTCTTCGACAAGGCCCAGTCGGGCGAGATCGTTTCGCGGCTCACGGCAGACGCGACGCAGATCAAGTCGGCGGTCGGAGCCACCGCGTCGGTTGCCCTGCGCAATACGCTGATGGGGCTCGGCGCGGTGGTCATGATGGTGATCACCAGCCCCAGCCTCTCGGCGCTCGTGGTCGTGGCCATCCCATTGATCGTTCTGCCGCTCGTGGCCTTCGGGCGCTCAGTGCGGCGGCGTTCGCGCCATGCACAGGATACGCTGGCCGAAGCATCCGCCTTTGCCGGCGAGCAGATCGGCGCGGTGCGGGTGCTGCAGGCTTTCACCAGCGAGGAAAGCGTCGCCCGGCGCTTCGGGGAGGCCGTGGAGCAGGCTTTCCAGGCGGCGCGCCAATCCATCCTGGCGCGTTCGATCCTGACGTTCTTCGCCATCTTCACGACGTTCGCCTCAGTGGTCGGGGTGTTGTGGTTCGGATCGCACCAGGTGCTGGCTGGAACGATGACGCCGGGCACGCTCGGCCAGTTTCTGCTCTACGCCGTACTGGCCGCCGGCGCGCTTGGCGCGCTTTCGGAAGTCTGGGGCGAACTGTCGCAGGCGGCGGGCGGCGCCGAGCGCATGGGGGAACTCATCGACGAGCACGCCGCCATCACTAGGCCGGTGAACCCGAAGGCGCTGCCGGAGCCGGCGATGGGCGCGGTGTCGTTCCGCAATGTCGAGTTCGCCTACCCGGCGCGGCCGGAACGCTCTGCCCTGCATAAGCTCTCCTTCGACGTCGAGCCGGGCGAGACCGTGGCGATCGTGGGGCCTTCGGGCGCGGGCAAGAGTACGGTGTTCTCGCTGCTTCTGCGCTTTTACGATCCGATCCGGGGGGCAATCTTGGTCGACGGGGTCGATGTGCGGGAGGCCGACCCGGCTGCGGTTCGCCGGCGCATGGCCATCGTGCCGCAGGATGTCACCATCTTCGCCTCCAGCGTCGCCGAAAACATCGCTTTCGGCCGGCCTGGCGCTTCGCGTGACGAGATCGCCGCCGCCGCCAAGGCTGCTCATGCACACGAGTTCATCCAGCAACTGGACGAGGGGTACGATACGGCCGTCGGCGAGCGCGGGATCACACTCTCGGGCGGGCAGCGCCAGCGCGTGGCCATCGCCCGGGCGATCCTGCGGGATGCGCCTATCCTGCTCCTCGACGAAGCGACTTCGGCTCTCGATTCGGAAAGCGAGACGCTGGTTCAGCAGGCGCTTGAGGAACTGATGAAGGGCCGCACCACCATCGTCATCGCACATCGCCTTGCCACAGTATTGAAGGCGGACCGGATATTGGTCCTCGATGACGGGCGCATCATCGAGCAGGGCAATCACGCCGAACTCGTGGCGCGCGGCGGCGCCTATGCGCGCCTGGCCAGCCTGCAATTCGAGGCTGGCGCGGATGTGTTCAAAGGCGCGGCGGAGTAGGAATACCGCAAGATCGAGGGCTTGACGGCAACGGTACTGTTTGCCAAGATGAATGGAAAGACTTGTGGCCAAATTCTGAAATTATAAAGATATTTATATTATTACTACTGGAGATATTTATGAATCGTACCGATTTTGCGGGCGCCTTTATGCTTGCTTCACTTCCGTTCGTCGCGTTTCCCGTCCATGCCGCTAGCGTAGAACTGCGTTCCATCAATCCAGCGGAAGTTCGCATACCAGGCATCTCGCAAGCCATAGAGATCAAAGGCGGCAATCTCCTAGTCCTGTCGGGACAGGTGCCGCTTACCGCCGACGGCGGAATTGCGGGCGAGACCATCGAGGAACAACTCGTGCAGATCTTCGAGAACATGAGGATTGTTCTGGCCGAGGCTGGCACTGATTTTACCTCGATCGCCCGACTGACCGTCTATTTCCGGGACTACGAGCCATCGATGCTTCAGGACCTTCGAAATGTTCGCGAACGCTATCTCAGTAGGGATATTCCTCCTGCAAGCACGGTGGTGGGCGTGAGTGCCCTTTACCGATCCGAGGTTCTGGTCGAAGTGGAAGCCATCGCAGTCGTGCCCTGACCGCAATCGCGGGACCCGGCTGTCGAGGTCAGGTGCAAAAGGTCAGGCGCCGTAGCGCTTTTCGAGGTGCCTGCGGAAGCGGGCGACGTTTAAGGGCTCGCCGGTCGAGCGCTCGACCAGTTCCGGCGTCGTCCAGAGCGAGGCCTGCGACCAGACGTGCTTTCGCCGCCATGCATTGACCGCCTCAAAGTCGCCGCGGGCAATCTGTTGGTTCACGTCCGGCATTTCCCGTTCGATGGCCGCCCACTGCTGGGCGGCGATGACGGCGCCCAGCGTGTAGGACGGGAAGTAGCCGAAAGCGCCGGAAGGCCAGTGCACGTCCTGCATCGGTCCGTCCTGCGGCGTGTCCATGGTGGAAAGGCCGAGGAAGTCGCGCATCCGCGCGTCCCATGCCTCGGGCAGGTCCTTGGCTGCGAGGCTGCCGTCGATCAACTCCTGCTCGATCTCGAAACGGAGGATGACATGCAGCGGGTAGGTGACTTCATCGGCGTCGACGCGGATCAACCCGCGCTCAACATAGTGGACATGTGCAAGGATCTCATCCCTTTCCCACCGTTCGCCCAGGTGTTTTTCCACCACCGGCAGAGCCCATTCCCAGAATGCCGGATTGCGGCCGATCTGCTTTTCCACGAACAGGCTCTGGCTTTCATGCATGGCCATGCCGCGCGCTTTGCCCAGCGGCCAATGCGCCCATTCCGTCGGGAGATTCTGCTCATAAAGGGCATGACCGGTTTCGTGCAGCGTGCCCATCAGCGCCGAGAGGAACTCGTTGGAGCGGTAACGGGTGGTGATGCGCACATCGGTCGGGACGCCGCCGCAGAAGGGGTGATGCGAGACCGAAAGGCTGCCGCGGGTGACGTCGAAACCGACCGCCGCCATCATCGCCAGGCCCAGTTCACGCTGCTTTTCCACCGGATAAGCGCCTGAAAGCGGGCGGAGGGGTGTCTTTTTCAGCCGGTTTTGCTGCGTTTCCAGCGCATTCGGCACGAAATCGACTAGAAACGACTTGAGTTCGGCGAAGAGCGGGGCGATTTCCGCCACCCGATTGCCCGGGTCGAACTGCTCCATCATGGCATCGTAGGGGGGAAGGCCGGTCGCATCGGCCCGCAGCGCCGCCTCCTCGCGCGCGAACTCGATCACGCCTTCGAGCGCCGGCAGGAAGCCGGTCCAGTCGCCCTTTGGGCGCAGGTCGCGCCAGAGTTGCTCGCAGCGCATGCGGGTGCGCATCTGGCGCTCGACGAATTCGGTCGGCAGGCATGTCCGGTTGGTGTATTCGCGGCGGAATTCCCGCACCGCGGCCGCGTGGTCGGGCTCCAGCGTTTCATTTTCCGCGGCATCGAGCCAATCGGCGATTTCCGGCGCGGTGGTCTGCCGGTGATGCATGCCGGCGAGCGCCGACATGGCTTCGGCGCGGGCCTCGCCGCCGCCCACGGCCATCTGGGTCGCCTCGTCCGCCGCGAGGATCGCCAGCGCGTGCTCAAGCGCGCCGAGGCTGCGGCCAAGTTCATCGAGTTTCTGGAAAGACATGGTGTTCTCGCAACAACAGCACGGTGAAAAGGTCTAGCGTTCGGTCAACTTCAACTCGATCCGGCGGTTCTTGGCGCGCGCTTCCGGCGTGTCGGCGGGATCGAGCGGCTGGAACTCGCCGAAACCGGCCGCCACCAGGCGATCTGCCGGCACGCCCTGCTCGATGAGGAACTTAACCACCGAGGTGGCGCGCGCTGTGGAAAGCTCCCAGTTGTCACGGAAGCGCCCGGTGCCGGAAAGAGGCACATCGTCCGTATGGCCGTCGACGCGCAGGACCCAGTTGATTTCGGGCGGAATCTCCTGCTGCAGGTCGATCAGGGCATCGGCCAGCTTGCGCATCTCTTCCTTGCCGCGCTCGTTGATCTCGGTGGCGCCGGAGGGGAAGAGAACTTCGGATTGGAAGACGAAACGGTCGCCGACGATGCGAATGTTTTCACGGTCGGACAGGATTTCGCGCAACCGGCCGAAGAAGTCCGAACGATAGCGGTTGAGCTCCTGCACGCGCTGGGCGAGCGCCACGTTGAGGCGGCGGCCGAGGTCGGCGATCTTGGTGCGCGACTCCACGTCGCGCTGCTCAGACGCTTCGAGAGCTGCTTCCAGGGCACCGATCTGCTTCCTCAGCGCGGAAATCTGCTGGTTGAGTAGCTCCACCTGCGAGAGCGCGCGCTGGCTCACCTGGCGTTCGTCGGCAAGCTCATCCGTCAGGACGCCAATGCGCTCCGCCGCCTGCTGGGTGCGGCCCGCATCCGACGAAAGCAATTGTTCAAGGCGGGACCGCTCGGCCCGCGCCTCTTCGAGGGAGGCTTGCAAGTCAGCCAGCGCATCCTCGGCATCCTGGGTGTTGGCGCGCTCGAGCGCGAGCATCTGGGTCAGTTCGTTGACCTGTGCGTTGAGGCGGTCGAGAACGGCGTCCTTGCCGCTTATCTCCTGGCTGAGGAAGAACTGCGCCAGCACGAATACCGACAGCAGGAACATGATGGCGAGCAGCAGCGTCGCCATGGCGTCGACGAAGCCGGGCCAGTAATCGACGCCTCCGGGGCGACGGCGCGAACGGGCAAGCGCCATCAGCCGCCTTCCCGCTTCTTGAGCGAAGTGGCGATGCTTTCAAGCGTTTCGCGCAGGGCTTTTTGCTCGCCCGCCTGGGCTTCGACCCAATCCCGCATCATCTGCTGCTCCTGGCGCATGTTCTTGACCAGGCCTGAAATACCCTCGGCAAGCTGTGCCATGGCGGCGGCGGTGCGGGGGTTGGAGCCGCCGCCGGCCTCCTGCATCGTCCGCAGCTTTTCGGCCATTGCCTTGAGCTCGTCGCTGGCCTCGCTTTCCTTGGAACCGGTCGTGAGGTCCGAGCCGAGATCGGTGACCGTCGACAGCCAGTTCTCCAGTTCGATGTAAAAACGGTTCTGTGCGCGGCCGGCCTGAAGGTCCAGAAAACCGAGGATGAGCGAGCCTGAAAGGCCGAACAAGGACGACGAGAAGGCGGTGCCCATGCCCGCCAACGGGGCGGAAAGGCCGGATTTCAGCGATTCTAGGATATCGTTGGTGGTGCCGGCGCCCGGATCGAGCGACTGGATGGTATCGCCGATGGAGCCGATGGTCTGAAGCAGGCCCCAGAAGGTGCCGAGCAGGCCGAGAAACACCAGAAGGCCGATGAGATAGCGCGACGTGTCACGGCTTTCATCCAGCCTGGTGGCGATGGAATCAAGGATCGAGCGCATGGAGCTGGTCGACAGCGCCATCGTGGAAGAGCGGCTAAGAAGCGCCTTCATCGGCGCCAGGAGAACAGGTTCGGTGGCCTCCGATCCCATCCGGAAGGAGTTGACCCAGCGCACTTCCCGGAAAAGGCGGATGACCTGCTGCATCGCCAGCAGGATGCCGATGGCGAGAACACCGAGGATGAGACCGTTCAGGCCGGGATTGCTCTGAAAGGCGACGGAAATCTGGCGATAGAGAATGGCGGCGACGAAGCCCGATATCGCCAGAAAGACCAGCATCGAATAGAGGAAGACCTGCGGGCTCGACAGGCCCCTGGGGTCATAGGCCTCGTCAGTGGCGAGGCGGTCTGCCCCAAGCGATCTCAGCAAGGCCATACACTCCTCGAATTTGGTTTAGCCTGAGTTTGGCGGTGACTCTAAACGCAATTGTGACCAAATTGAAATAAGCAATCACCGCATCAACGCCTTGCCAAGAAAATGACCGAAAAGGACGTAAAATTTCATGGCGACGATCCTTCTGACGGGTTCAACCGGCTTTGTCGGCAGGCATGCGGCCAGACATCTGGCCGCGCGGGGCCATCAGTTGCGGCTGGCCGTGCGTTCGCAAGGCGGCGTGCCGGACAGCGTCGCCATCGGCTCGATCGATGGACGTACGGAGTGGGGCAGCGCGTTGCGGGATGTCGATGCGGTGGTTCATCTGGCGGGGCCAGCGCACGGCAAGGTCGAGGACGAGCGGGCCTTCTTCGAAGCGAACGACGCCGGCACGGCCCGATTGGCCGAGGGCTGCCAAGCAGCGGGCGTGACGACGCTAGTCTTCATGAGCAGCATCGCGGCACGGGAGGCCGAGCTGCAGCCGGACAGGGCGTTGCCCTATGCCCGTTCGAAGCTGGCCGGCGAGGCGCATGTCCGGCGTTTCGGCGATGCCGGGGGATGGGCGGGTATCGCGCTGAGGCCGCCGCTGGTCTACGGGCCGGACGCGCCGGGCAATTGGGCGAAGCTGATGCGGCTTGCCGCCTCCGGGCTGCCGCTGCCGTTCGCCTCGGTGCGCAATGCGCGCACGCTGTGCGCCGTCGAGACCCTTTGCGATGCAATCGCCGCTGCCGTCGAAGGCGGGCGTCGGGGGAGGGTTCGGGCGTTTACGAAGTGGCTGACGGGGAGAGCGTGTCGCTTGCCGAGATCTTAGATCTGCTGCGCGACGGCATGGGCTTGCCGCACCGCCTGGTTCCGACGCCGCCAAGCCTGCTTGCGGCAGGGCTGCGGCTTGCCGGCAAGGGCGGGATGGCGGAGCAGCTTCTGGGCGACCTGACGGTGGACACGGCGGCGTTTTGCCGGGCGTTCGACTGGACGCCGCCGACGGATGCCCGCGCCGCCATTGCCGCATGCGGAAAGGCATATATGACGAAGCGCGGCGCGGAGCGTTGAACCCGCTCAGGCGGGCGGGGCAGTCTTCTGGAGCAGCTTGAGCAGGCTGCGGTGGATGGCTTCATTGCCGCATATGATCGACCCGGTATCGAACATGTTCTGCTTGCCGTCGCGGTCGGTCACGAAGCCGCCTGCCTCGCGCACCATCAGGATGCCGGCGGCTGTGTCCCATGGTTTGAGGTCGTCTTCCCAGAAACCGTCCAGTCGGCCAGCCGCGACATAGGCTATGTCGAGGGCTGCCGCGCCCAAGCGGCGGATGCCGGAGGTCTCGCCCATGACATTGCGCAGGTCGAGGAGCGCCCGGCCGTGATGGCCGCGGCCGAGATGAGGAATGCCGGTGCCGATCACCGTATCGCTCATTTGGCTGCGGGCGGCGACACGCATGCGCCGGTCGTTGAGGAAGGCGCCGCCGCCGCGCTCGGCCGTATATAGCTCGTCCATCGCGGGATTGTAGATGACCCCTGCCACGAGCTGTCCCTGGCGTTCGAGGGCGATGGAAACCGCAAATAGCGGGATGCCGTGCAGAAAATTGGTGGTGCCGTCGAGCGGGTCGACGAGCCAGCGGTGCTGCGGATCGTCCCCCGCTACCGTGCCGCTCTCCTCCATCAGGAAGGAATAGCCGGGGCGGGCCTTGGCGAGCTCGTCATGGACGATCTGCTCGGCCTTGCGGTCGGCCTGGCTGACATAGTCGCCGGGGCCTTTCAGCGAAACCTGCAGGTTCTGCACTTCTCCGAAGTCGCGGGCGAGCGAGCGCCCAGCCTTCATAGCGGCCTGAACCATGACATTGATGATCGCCGAACGGGCCATAGGGGTCGGTCCTTGTTCTCTGGAGTGGTCCGCGCGCTAAGATCTGTCGGTATTCAGTTCTGGACGGGCTGCAAACGGTACTTTTCTGCGCTTCCGGTGATCGAGTGCCTGCATGTATGATTCGCTCGGCGCGGCCCCGAAAAAGCACTTCTCTGCCTCTTCCAAACCCGAATCCCGACAGGCCCTAGTCGGCGCGGCGGATATAGGTGATCTCGTTGGTGTCGACGACGATGTTCTCGCCCGAGGAGATGAAGGGCGGCACCATGACGCGGATGCCGTTCTCCAGCGTTGCCGGTTTGTAGGAGGACGTCGCGGTCTGGCCCTTGATCACAGGGTCGGCCTCGGCAATGCGAAGCACGACCTGGTCGGGAAGCGAAATGCCGATGGGCTTTTCCTGGTAGAGCTCCACCGTCACCGTCATGCCGTCCTGCAGGAAGGCGGCGCGGTCGCCGACGAAATCCTTCTGGAGTTCAAGCTGCTCGTAGCTTTCGGCATCCATGAAGACGAGCGCGTCGCCCTGCTCGTAAAGATAGGTGAAGTCCTTCTGCTCCAGCCGCACCTTCTCGACCGTCTCGGCGGCACGGAAGCGCTCGTTGAGTTTGGTGCCGTCGATCAGGTTCTTCAGCTCGACCTGATTGTAGGCGCCGCCCTTGCCGGGCTTTACCGCGTTGGTCTTCACCGCCACCCACAGGCCGCCATTGTGCTCGATGACGTTGCCGGGACGGATTTCGTTGCCGTTGATCTTCATTCTGACTTTCCTGATAGCATGGGTGCTGCATGTGCCCCGTCGGCGCCTCCAAGACCATAAAATCCCAAGAGAGGCAAGACGAGCGGGCTCAGCGCATTCGGCTGGCGCGCTCAAGGGCCTCTTTGGTCTGATCCTGGGTGAGCCCGTCCATGAAGCTTTCCATCTCGCGGTCCACCAGCCCGGCGCGGCGGGCCAGGATGTACCATGCGGCGGCTTCGACGGGATCGGCCTCAACGCCGACGCCTGCCCGGTAGAGCTTGGCGAGGCGGTTGCGCGCGGCGACATTGCCGCCCTCGGCGGCGCGTTTCAGCCAAGCGAAGCCCTCCTCGGGATCGGCCTCGCCGCCACGGCCATCGACAAGCCAGGTGCCAAGGTCGAGTTGCGCGGTATCGTAGTTCTGCTTGGCGGCGCGCTCGAGCCAGCGACGCGCTTCCGCCTGATCCTGCTCGACGCCGCCGACGCCATTGGCCTTTATCTGGGCCATGGCGTATTGCGCGTCCGGCAAGCCGGCCGAGGCCGCCTCTTCATAGAATTCGACCGCCTCCTCTTCACCCTGCGGCCCGGCATCCTCGCGCATGAGAAGCTGGGCGTAGTTGAACTGAGCCAGGGGATGGCCGCTCTCGGCCGCAGCCGCCAGCAGGGTGCGGGCCTTGTCGGCATCCTGCTCGACAAAGCGGCCGTCGAGAAGCATCAGGCCATACTGGAGCTGAGCCTCCGGCACGCCCTGCTCGGCAGCCTTCGCGTACCATTTCGCAGCCTCGTCGGCGTCGCGCGGGACGCCGAGGCCGCGGGCGTGGATCTCGGCAATCAAGGTCTGGGCGGCCGGGTCGCCGGCCTCGGCCCGGGGGCGGGCGAGTTCGAGCGCAGTGAGATAATAGCCGCGTTGAAAGGCACCGAAGGCTTCATCCTTGACATCGCCGAACCGTTCCGGGGCGACCTGGGGAGCAGCATCGCCAGTATCAGGTGTCTGCACGCGGTCGGCTCTGTCCTGCGCCGAGGCGGGCACCGACTGGCACAGGCTGAGTGCGGCAAGCATCAGGAACAGACGAGTGCGCATCAGCCGGTCTGCTCCCATCGAGGCGCGTGCTGATCGAGCAGGCGGTTCGCCTCCGCAAGGCGCTCGGCCGGATCGGCGCCGGCCTCGAACACCGCGTTGCCGACCGCGACGAATTCGGCGCCCGTTTCGGCGACGGCGCGGATGGAGGCGACGGTGGAGCCGGCCAGCACGACGGCCGGTATCTCGATCATCTCCGACCACCAGGCGCCGAGCGAAAGATTGCGCGGGTGCGGCTCTTCCTTGTTGTCGTAGCCGAAGCGGCCGAAGAACATGTAATCGGGCTGGGTTTCGCCGAGTTCGAGCGCCTCGTCGCGCTTCTTGGCGCCGCCGGCGCCCACGGCCATGCGCTCCTGGTATCTGGAGACCAGTTCCGCCAGCTCATCCTTGGGGCCTTCGAAATGGATCCCGTCGGCGTGTATGCGCGTGGCGACCCGCGGCGAGCCGGCGACGATGGCGGCCACGCCATGCTCCTGCGCGAGGCGGCAAAGCCGCTCGGCCACGCTTTCGAATATGGCTTCGTCGATGCCATAGTCGGGGATCAGAAGGGATGCGACATCGCCTGCCGACAGGGCGGCGTCGAGGCGCGCGGGATCGGCGTCCGGCGGGGCGATCAGCACGATGCGGCAGCGTTGGGGCGTCGGTGTTTCGGTCATGTTATTCCTGCGGCCGTTATTTACGGGCGATCTTGGCTCTATTGGGGCATAGTCCAATGTCGGGCGCGGAAACAAGCGAATTGCATTTTATGCGCGGGCGCCCTCGTCAAAAGGGCCCGAAGCGTTTATGCCGCTCTGTCTCTTGTTTCCGCCTTCATGCGGAGGTCAGGCGGTTCCCGTCTGACTGCAAATGCCACAGCCGGCCAGTTCAGCATGTCGCCCATTCTCACCGACCCCTTGTTCTACGCCGCCGCAATTCCCGCCGTCGTCCTCGTTGGAATGTCGAAGGGCGGCTTCGGCGGGGCCATGGCGCTGCTGGGCGTTCCGCTGCTTGCCTTTATCGTGTCGCCGGTTCAGGCGGCGGCGATCCTATTGCCGATCCTCATCGTGATGGACATGGTGTCGCTGTGGGCCTGGCGCGGTGTCTTCGACCGCCGCACGCTCGCCATCATGCTGCCCGGAGCGATGCTCGGCATCGCCGTCGGCTGGTGGACGGCGGCCGTGGTGACGGAGGGGCATGTGCGGCTGATCGTCGGTATCATCGCGCTCCTGTTCTTTCTGCGTTGGGCCACGGACAAGCTGGGCGGGCTGGAGCGCATCGGCAGCCACAACCGGGTGGTGGGTGCGTTCTGGGGCGCGGTCGCCGGCTTCACCAGCTTCGTGGCTCATGCCGGAGGCCCGCCCTATCAGGTCTATACGCTGCAGTTGAAGCAGGATCCGAAGCTGTTCACCGGGACGAGCGTGATCTTCTTCGCCGTGGTCAATGCGGTGAAGCTCATTCCCTATTTCGCACTCGGCCAGTTCGACGCGACCAATCTGACTGCCTCGTTCATCCTGATGCCGCTGGCGCCGCTGGCCACGCTGGCCGGCGTATGGATCATCAAGCGCATGCGTCCGCAAACTTTCTACCCGTTCATGTATGCAATGGTGCTGATCGTCGCGGTGAAGCTGATCCATGACGGCGTGGTCAGCATTTGGTTCTAGTGACGGCTTCCGGCGCTTGTGCTTAAAAGGCGAAAAGATCTTGGGAGGGTAAGCGTGGCGCACAATCCTTACGAACAGGACCTCGATCGGAACCCGGCCAATTATCAACCCCTGACGCCGCTCGTGCTGCTGGAGCGGGCGGCTGCGACTTTTCCGGACCGGACGGCCGTCATCCACGGCCGGCAGCGGCGCAGCTATCGCCAATTCTGGGAACGGAGCTTGAAGCTTGCCTCGGCGCTTTCCAAGCGCGGCATCGGCAAGGGCGATACGGTGACGGTGATGCTGTCCAACACGCCGCCCATGCTGGAGGCCCATCACGGCGTGCCGATGACCAAGGCCGTGCTCCATTCGCTCAATACGCGGCTCGACGCCGCCATCATCGCTTTCCAACTCGACCACGCCCAAAGCAAGGTGGTGATCGTCGACAGGGAGTTTTCCGGCGTCATGAGTGAGGCGCTGGGGATCGCCAGTGTGAAGCCGCTGGTGATTGATTACGACGATCCCGAATATGCAGAGGATGCTCCCTATCCCAAGGGCGAAGCCATCGGCAGCCTGGAATATGAGGAGCTGGTCGCAGAGGGGGACGAGAATTTCGCCTGGCAGATGCCGGACGACGAATGGGACGCGATCTCGCTGAACTATACCTCGGGCACCACCGGCAACCCGAAGGGCGTCGTCTATCATCATCGCGGCGCGACGCTGATGTGCTATTCCAACACCGTCCATGCGGGCATGGGACGGGCGCCGGTCTATCTGTGGACGCTGCCGATGTTCCACTGCAACGGGTGGTGCTTTCCCTGGACCGTCTCGGTGCAGGCGGGCACGCATGTGTGCCTGCGCTGGGTGCGGGCCAAGGCCATGTATGAGGCGATAGCCGAGCACGGCGTCACGCATCTCTGCGGGGCGCCCGTGGTCATGTCGGCGCTGCTCAATGCCGCCGACCACGAAAAGCGGGAGTTCGGCCAGACGGTGATCTTCAATACGGCGGCGGCGCCGCCGCCCGAATCCGTGCTTTCGGCGATGGCCGATGCCGGCTTCGAGGTCACCCATCTCTACGGCCTGACGGAGACTTATGGTCCTTCGGTCGTGAACGAGTGGAAGGATGAGTGGGAGAGCCTCGACCGGTCGGAGAAGGCCCGGCGCAAAGCGCGCCAGGGCGTGCGCTATGCGGCGCTGGAGGGTCTGACGGTCATGGATCCGGCGACGATGCGGGAGACCCCAGCGGACGGGGAGACGCTGGGCGAAGTCATGTTCCGCGGCAATATCGTCATGAAGGGCTATCTCAGGAATCCCAAGGCGACGGAGGAGGCCTTTGCCGGCGGCTGGTTCCATTCCGGCGATCTGGGCGTCATGCACCCGGACGGCTACATCCAGCTCAAAGACCGCTCGAAGGATATCATCATTTCAGGCGGCGAGAATATCTCCTCTATCGAAGTGGAGGACGCGCTCTACAAGCACCCCGCCGTCGCGGCTTGCGGCGTGGTGGCCAAGGCGGACGACAAATGGGGAGAAACGCCCGTCGCCTTCATCGAGCTCAGGCCGGGCCGGCAGGCGACGGCGGAGGAGATCATCGCCCATTGCAAGGCACTGCTCGCCTCGTTCAAGTGCCCGAGGCACGTGGTCTTCGCCGAGATCCCCAAGACGTCGACGGGCAAGATCCAGAAATTCCGGCTGCGCGAGATGGTCAGGGAGATGTAGGCGGAGGCGGCCACCGGGAATTTCGCTTTTTAGACGAATACCGGTGCGGTCGTTAACCCGTTGTTAAGCTTTACGGGTGTTTACTGTGTTTATCCAGTTATCTGGATGCTTACCGAGTGGCTGAGCCATTCTGTTTGACGCCTCCCTGTTAAACTCCTGAGAGCCGCCATCGCGGCTCTTTTTTTGCGTTGAAGATTGCCTCCAATCAGCCGTTAACCTTTTGTTAAGAGGGGTCTTGCCTTCGATCTTCAAGGAGAGCATTTTCTCGCCACCGGCGGGTGCAACAATGAGACGTTGGCGCTGGAACAGAGCGCAAGGAACTGGTGGGGCGGATTACGCATGGTCAATGGGAGCAGGGGCGGCGCCAATATGGTGAAGCTCGCCGAGCGCCGGGTTTTTTCGCAGTCGTTCAAGCCCCTATACGATGAGGGGATGGGGCTGGTCGAGGAGGCTGCCGAGTATCTCGACGGCGAGGGTCGCGCCGCGGCCAGATCCCTGTCGCGCCTGGCCGCCGGGCTCTACGCAGCCGAATCGATGAGGCTGACCACGCGCCTTATGCAGCTTGCCTCCTGGCTGTTGCTGCAGCGCGCGGCCAACTCCGGCGAAATGACGCGCGACCAGGTTGCCGCCGAGAAAACCAAAGTGAGGCTCGACACGGTGTCCAGCAGCGAAGACACCCCGGGCTGGAGCGAGCTGCCCGAGCCGTTCCGGAGCCTGGTGCGCCGTTCGCTCCGGCTGGAGGCGCTCGTGCGCCGCATGGACGAGCAGGTCTACGGCACCCCTCCGTTCGACAGAGATGAGCTGGCTCTCACGGCCAATCCCGTCTCCGATCAGATCACGCTTCTGCGAACCGCGTTCGGCGGGAACTGAGGCGGCGTTCAGCCGAAGGTGTTGGCGATCCTGTCGACCAGCGGCAGCGTGGTGAGCGCTGCGATCACGATCAGCAGAAACGTGAAGCGCCGATAGGCGGCGTCGCTGGCCAGGCCGTAGAGCTTCGATCCCAGCAGAAGGCCGGCAAGATAGATCGGTGCCGTGACTAGGCCCATGACCACGCGCTCGCGCTCGAAAAGTCCCGCCGCCCACAGATTGCCGATCGACATGAACTCGCCGAGCAGGAACAGCGCCAGAAGATTGGCGCGCACGATGGCGACCGGCAAGGTGGACGCCATCCAGTAGATAATGGCCGGCGGTCCGGGTATGGAGGCGACCCCCGACAGGACGCCCGCCGTTGCGCCGACCCCGAAGGACACAGGGATGCCGCGCGGCCCGCGATAGCGCCAGCCGCGCCACAACGCGCCGGCGCAGGCGAGAATGACGGCGGAGATGAGCCAGCGCAGCATCGTCGGATCGCCGTTCTTGAGGATGAATACCCCCACCGGCACGAACAGCGCCAGCCCTGCGGTTACGGGCAGGACCTCCTTCCAGCGCACGATCTTCAACACGGGGATGGCGACCGGGAGCGTGGGCAGCGAATCGATAATGACCACGACGACCACGGCCGTCACCGGATCGTAGAGCGCTGCGGCCACCGGGACGACGATCATGCCCGTGCCGAAGCCCGACAGGCCGCGCGCCACGCCGGCAATCGCGATGACCGCGGAAAGGAGCAGCAGGCTTGGGTCGAAATAGTCCATGCGGGTGATGCACCGTCGTGGGTCTTTCCGGCCGCTCGCGCCGGAGGCTCGCGTTAAACCTCGGGCCGATGCGGTAGCGATGGCAATAAGCCTGCGCGCGGCTATGGTAGTGCCATGAACAACGCGATTCGCATCATCGGCATTGATCCGGGCCTTCGGCGCACCGGCTGGGCCATCATCGAAACCCTCGGCAATTCGCTTCGCTTCGTGGCCGCCGGCACGGTGCGTTCGGACGGCGATGCGGCGCTCGCAACACGCCTATGCCAGATCCATGACGGGCTGGAGGGTATCCTGCACGAATATGTGCCGGTGGAGGCGGCGGTCGAGGCTACCTTCGTTAACAAGGATGCGGCCGCGACGCTGAAGCTCGGCCAGGCGCGGGGTATAGCCATGCTCGTCCCTGCGCGGGCCGGCCTGCTGGTGGCGGAATATGCGCCGAACGCGGTCAAGAAATCGGTCATAGGGGTGGGGCATGGCGACAAGAAGCAGATCCATATGATGGTCAAGGTGCTGTTGCCGAGGGCGCGGTTCGATACGGACGACGCGGCGGACGCCATCGCCATCGCCATATGCCATGCGCATCACCGGCAGTCCGCCGTCTCGCGCCTGGCGCTGGAAGCGGCCAAATGATCGGCAAGCTGAAGGGGACCGTCGACGAGATCGGCGATGATTATTGCGTCGTCGATGTGGGCGGGGTGGGCTATGTCGCCTATTGCCCGGCGCGCACGCTTTCGGCGCTGGAAGGCGAGGGCACGGCTGTCGTCCTGTATATCGAGACCTATGTGCGCGAGGACATGATCCGCCTCTATGGTTTCCGCACCCCGCTCGAGCGCGAGTGGTTCCGGCTGCTTCAGAACAATGTGCCGGGCGTGGGCGCCAAGGTGGCGCTGGCCGTGCTTTCCACGCTGTCCACGGCGGAACTTGCCAATGCCATCGCGCTAAAGGATGTCGCGATGGTGGCGCGCGCGCCGGGCGTGGGCAAGAAGGTTGCCGAACGGATCGTGACGGAACTCAAGAACAAGGCGCCGGCCTATGCGGGCGAGGCGTCGGGCACGATCGGGCTGAAACAGGAACTCGGCGAGGGCTCCGCGCCCGCGCCGGTTGCCGACGCGGTTTCGGCGCTGGCCAATCTGGGCTATTCGCGCGACATCGCGGCCAACGCGGTGGCGGCCGCCTTGCGGAACGCCGGTGACGGGGCGGATGCAGGGACGCTGATCCGGCTGGGGTTGAAGGAACTGGCGCCGTGATGCGCGAAGGCCAGCTGCTTGCCGTTCGGGCAAATTTCCCCTATTTTCTACAAAGTAGGAAATTTCATCAGGAGTAAGGCGATGGGCGATTTCGTCACCCTGACATCGAAAGGCCAGATTACGTTGCCCAAGGATGTCAGAGAAAGACTGGCGCTCAAGCCAGGCGATACGATTGCGTGGACCATCGTCGACGATCACCTTGTGGGCACGGCCCGCAATCTGGAGTTTGCGGATCTTGCAGGAATCCTAGGTGATCCGCCCGGCGGGCCGGCGAGTCTCGAAGAAATCGATGCCGCCGTGGGCGAGGCCGTTGGCCGCCATGTTGCTGGCGAGGATGGAGACGATAGCCGCGAGGACGCTGCGTGAAGCGGGTTGGTATCGACACGAACGTGTTGCTTCGCATGGTCTTGAATGACGACGAGCGGCAACGCGCCGCGGCGCTTGCATTGGGCACGAGCCTTACTGTCGAACGCCCGGGCTTTGTCAGCCTGATCGTTCTCCTGGAATTCTACTGGTCGCTGGCTTCGCGATACCGGCAACCCAAGGAGCAGATATTGGCGACGGTTCGCAAGTTGTTGAGGACAAGGACGCTGCTCTTCGAAAGCTTCGACGCCGTGGTGGCTGCACTGGAGAGGGCGAACGACCGGCAGGTTGATTTTCCCGATGCGCTTATCGCGGAACACTATCGCGCCAGCGGCTGCTCCCACACCGTCACCTTTGACAAGGCAGCCGCTCGCATCCCTGGCATGGAGCTTCTTTCATGAGCGAGGCCGATCGCCTCATCTCGGCCGACAAGCGCGGCGAGGACGTGGAAGCGACCATGCGGCCGCAGTCGCTGGACGATTTTGTCGGGCAGAGGGCGGTGCGCGCCAATCTGAAGGTTTTCGTGGAGGCCGCGCGCGGGCGCGGCGAGGCGCTCGACCATGTGCTTTTCGTAGGACCGCCGGGGCTCGGCAAGACGACGCTGGCGCAGATCATGGCGCGGGAGCTCGGCGTAAACTTCCGCTCCACCTCAGGGCCGGTCATCGCCAAGGCGGGCGACTTGGCGGCGCTGCTCACCAATCTCGAGGATCGCGACGTCCTTTTCATCGACGAGATACACCGGCTCAACCCGGCCGTGGAGGAAATCCTTTATCCGGCGATGGAGGACTACCAGCTCGACCTCATCATCGGAGAGGGGCCGGCGGCGCGCTCGGTCAAGATCGACCTTGCCAAATTCACGCTGGTGGCGGCGACCACGCGGCTGGGGCTGCTGACGACGCCGCTCAGGGACCGGTTCGGCATTCCCGTCAGGCTGGAATTCTACACGGTCGAGGAACTGCAGCAGATCGTCACCCGCGGTGCGCGCATCCTGGGTTTGCCACTGTCGCCGGACGGCGCCGAGGAGATTGCCCGCCGGGCGCGGGGCACGCCGCGCATCGCCGGCCGGCTTTTGCGCAGGGTGCGTGATTTCGCTTCCGTGGCCGGCGCGGACGAGGTGACGCGCAAGGTGGCGGACGAGGCACTTTTGCGGCTGGAGGTCGATGCATTGGGGCTGGACCAGCTCGATCGGCGCTATCTGTCGACGATCCTCGAGAACTTTGGCGGTGGGCCGGTCGGCATAGAGACCATCGCCGCTTCGCTGTCGGAGCCGCGCGACGCCATCGAGGACATCATCGAGCCCTATCTTATCCAGCAGGGCTTCATCCAGCGCACGCCGCGCGGACGGGTGCTGGCCGCAAGAGCTTGGAAGCATATGGGCCTACAGCCGCCGAAGGAGCTGGCGCAGGCGCAGATCAGCCTGTTTCAGGGCGAGGAATAGGCGGTTTGGCTTCGGAGCGCGACGATATAGATCTTGAGGCCGGCCTGTCGGGCGTGCTGACCGGCGAGGGGCATCGACTGAAGGCCAGGGTCTACTTCGCCGACACGGATTTCACCGGCGTCGTCTATCATGCCCGTTATCTCGAGTTTCTGGAGCGCGGCCGCTCGGACTTCCTGCGCTTGGCGGGGGTGCATCATACGGAGCTTGCAGACGGCAAGCATGGGGAAATCCTCGCTTGGGTCGTGCGCCGCATGGAAATCGACTTTCGACAACCGGCCCGCATAGACGACATCATAACCGTGGAGACGCGCGTCGAGCGCGTTTCCGGGGCACGCATCTTCATGGCTCAAAGGCTGTTGCGTGACGGGTCGGTGCTGGTGGAGGCGCGCGTCGAGGCGGCGATCATCGGGTCTTCCGGTAAGCCGCGGCGATTTCCGAAGGAATGGCTGACCGCTTTCATGGTGGAAGGCGAATAGGCCGCGGGCCAATGCCGGCGGCGGTTGACCTTTGGCTTCTCTTCCCGCGCGACAAATAATACCTGCTGCAACGCAGCATCGTAACGCATAATTAACCATGCAAGTCCATCACAATGGCGATGGAACCTGCGGCTGCCTGCGCCTTCCTTTGACCAAAATTTACCGGATAAAGGCGCATATGAAGGCCCGCGGGGGCAAGGCGCAGTTCTGATGAACAGTGTGACATACGCGGGCGGGGACTCGGAAATGCTGCCCTTATACTACAAGGACGTTGATACATGGAAAGCGTAGCGCTCGCCGCGCCCGGTAGCGAATTGTCGATCTGGGCGTTGTTCTGGCAGGCAGGATGGGTGGTCAAGCTGGTGATGATCGGGCTTTTGGCTGCATCCATCTGGACCTGGGCCATCATCGTCGACAAGCTGATCGCCTATGCGCGCATGCGGGTGGCGCTCAACAAGTTCGAGCAGGTCTTCTGGTCGGGACAGTCGCTCGAGGAGCTTTACCGCTCGCTCTCGGAGCGCAAGACGAGCGGCATGGGCTCGATCTTCGTCGCCGCCATGCGCGAGTGGAAGAAGAGCTTCGAGAAGGGCGCCCGCTCGCCGCTCGGGCTGCAGACGCGCATCGACAAGGCCATGGATCTCGCCATGGCCCGCGAGATGGAGCGGCTTGAAGGCAAGCTGGGCTTCCTGGCCTCGATCGGCTCGTCGGCGCCCTTTATCGGCCTGTTCGGTACGGTGGTGGGCATCATGACGTCGTTCCAGGCCATCGCCGGGTCGAAATCAACCAATCTGGCCGTTGTGGCGCCGGGCATCGCCGAGGCGCTGCTGGCGACGGCGATGGGCCTTCTGGCCGCCATTCCCGCCGTTATCGCTTACAACAAGCTGTCATCGGATGCGGGCAAGCTGGCCGCGCGCATGGAGGGCTTTGCGGACGAGTTCTCCGCCATACTCTCGCGGCAAATCGATGAAAAAGTCGCGCCCAGAAATTAGGAACGCACAGCATGGGTATGTCTGTCGGCTCGCAAAGGGGCGGTAACGGGGGCAGGCGGCGCGGCCGCCGCCATGCGCTCATGTCGGAGATCAACGTCACGCCCTTCGTGGACGTGATGCTGGTGTTGCTCATCATCTTCATGGTCGCCGCGCCGCTTCTGACCGTGGGTGTGCCCATCGACCTGCCGGAAACCCAGGCAAGGGCGCTGAATTCGGAAACCCAACCGATAACGGTGTCCGTCAATGGCGACGGCCAGATCTATCTCCAGGAAACCGAAATCCCCATCGACGAGGTGGTGGCCAAGCTGCAGGCGATCGCGCAGGCAGGCTATGAAGAGCGCATCTATGTGCGGGGCGACAAGGCAGCCGACTACGGCACGGTGATGCGGGTCATGGCGCGCATTTCGGCGGCCGGGTTCCGCAATCTCGGTCTCGTGACGCTGCAGGAACAGGACAGCTGATCCGATGAAGGCCGGTCTCGCCACATCGGTCACCTTGCATGCGCTGTTGCTCGGCGTCGGGCTGGTATCGCTGTCGGCGCCCCGCGCTTATGAGGTGGCCGATGTCGAAGCGTTGCCGGTGGATATAGTCCCGGTCGACACGCTGACCCAGATCCAGGCCGGCGAGAAACAGGCGCCGCCCGCGCCACGGCCGACGCCAAAGCCGACCGAGCGGCCCGATCCGGTGGAGAACGCGCAGAAGGTCGGTGAGGCGGATATTGACCTCGATACGCCGCCGACGCCGGAAGCCAAGCCTAAACCGGTGGAAAAGAGCGCCGAGCCGGCGCCCGCGCCCAAGCCGCAGCCCAAGCCGGTTGAAAAGCCGGCCGAGGAGATCAAGCAGGCGGAGGCAAAGCCGGAACCCGCGCCGCAGCCGGAGCGCGAACCGGAGGCGCAGCCGAGGCAGGAAGTCACTCCCGAGCCGACGCCGGAGCCGCTGGTGGCCGAGAACCCGGTCGAGGAGAATGTGACGCTGCCGCAATCGGCGCCGGTTCCGCAGTCGCGCCCGAACCCGCCGCAGCCGAAGATCGCCAAGGCGCCAGACCGCCAGGAAGCCGAGCAAGCCGCGCCGAAGCAGGCGCAGCGGAGCGAACAGAAGGAAGAAGAACTGTTCGACGAGGTCGCGGCGCTTCTCAACAAGGAAAAGTCCTCCGGCGGCGGCGCCAAGCGCTCACGCGAGGAGGCTTCGCTCGGCGGTGAGCGGACGACGACGGGCGAAACGCTTACCCAGAGCGAAATGGACGCGTTGCGCGGGCAGATCCAGCGCTGCTGGAACGTTCCGGCCGGCGCTCTGGACGCGGAGAACCTCCGCGTGTCGGTCAAGTTCAAGCTGGATCCCAGCGGCAGTATCGAAGGGCGGCCCGAAATCATTGCGGGCGGCAATGGCTCCAGCGTCGAGCGTGCGGCAGCCGAATCCGCACGGCGCGCCATTCTGCAATGCGCTCCCTATAACCTTCCTTCAGACAAATACAGCGCCTGGGCCGACGTGATCGTCAATTTCGACCCGACGGACATGTTCTGACCCATGACGCTGATCCGAGCGAATTCGAGAGGCAAGAACTGATGCAGAAATATCTCAACGCGACCCTGGCCTTGATGTTCCTGGCCACGATCGCGGGCATGGCCGTCACGCCGGCCCGCGCCTTGGTGGAGATCGATGTCAACAAGGGCGTCGTCGAGCCGCTGCCCATCGCGATCACCGACTTTCTCTCCGGTGACAATATGGGAGCGGAGATTTCCGGCGTGATCGCGGCCGACCTGCGCCGTTCGGGCCTGTTCGCGCCCATCGACAAGGCCGCCTTCATAGAAAAAATCTCCAATCCGGACGTGGCGCCGCGCTTCGAGGACTGGAAGGTGATCAATGCGCAGGCAATCGTCACCGGCCGTGTCACCGAGGAGCCCGACGGCCGGCTGCGCGCGGAGTTCCGCCTGTGGGACACTTTCGCCGGCGAACAGCTTGTCGGCGAGCAGTTCTTCGCGAACAAGCAGAACTGGCGGCGCGTCGCCCATATCATCGCCGATGCGATCTACAAGCAGATCACCGGCGAAATGGGCTATTTCGACAGCCGCATCGTGTTCGTGGACGAGTCCGGCACCAAGCAGAACCGGATCAAGAAGCTGGCCATCATGGATCAGGATGGCGCCAATCTCGAATATCTGTCGCGGGCGAATTCGCCCAACACGCTGGTCATGACGCCGCGCTTTTCGCCATCCCCGCAGTCGCGCGAGATCACCTACATGTCCTATGAGAGCGGCCAGCCTCAGGTCTATCTGCTGCAGCTTGAAACCGGTCAGCGCGAGCTGGTCGGCGACTTCCCCGGCATGACCTTCGCCCCGCGCTTTACGCCCAACGGCGACAAGGTGATCATGAGCCTCCTGCGCCAGGACGGGAACTCCAATATCTTCACGATGGACCTGCGCACGCGCAGTACGGCGCGGCTGACGGAGACGAATGCCATCGACACCTCGCCCTCCTATTCACCCGACGGCAGCCAGATCGTCTTTACCTCTGACCGTGGTGGCCGCGCGCAGATCTATGTCATGAACGCCGACGGCTCCAACCAGCACCGCATCTCGTTCGGCGACGGCAGCTATTCGACACCGGTGTGGTCGCCGCGGGGCGATCTCATCGCCTTTACCAAGCAGAGCGGCGGCGAGTTCCAGATCGGCGTGATGCGGACCGACGGCAGCGGCGAGCGCATCCTGACTTCCGGCTACCACCGCGAGGGACCGACATGGTCGCCCAACGGCCGGGTGATCATGTATTTCCGCGAAGATGCCGGGTCCGGCGGTCCCAAGCTCTACACGATCGATCTCACGGGCCGGAACGAGCAGCAGGTGCCAACGCCGAATTTTGCTTCCGATCCCGCCTGGTCGCCACTTTTGCAATGAAAGTGCCGCCTTTCAGCCGCATTTGATGCTAGTCTCGCCGAGATTCGAGGGGGATCGCGACGATGGCGGCCGAGGGATGCCGGAACGGCGGAAACCGACTGTTAACCCTGTTTCTTGAGCTGGCCTTAACTTCGTGTTGGTTACTGACCGCTGAAGAAATTCATTCACATTGAAGGAGAGGCGGCTATGCGCCGTATCGCAGCCCTGACGAGAAACCCGGTCGCAATCGCGCTTCTGGCCGCCTTGGCCGTAGCAGGCTGCCGGTCGCAGCAGCAAGTTCCAAACAATGCGGCCGATCTGGGCCTTGGCGCCGGAGCCAGCGCGGCGACACCGGGATCCAAGCAGGAATTCACGGTCAGCATCGGCGACCGCATTTTCTTCGACACCGACTCGTCCGTCATCCGCGCCGATGCGCAGGCGACGCTGACCCGTCAGGCGCAGTGGCTCAACAAGTATCCAAGTTACTCCATCACTATCGAAGGACATGCAGACGAGCGCGGCACCCGCGAATACAACCTCGCGCTGGGCGCGCGGCGCGCGGCAGCGGCTCGTGACTACCTGACCACACGGGGCGTAGCGGCCAATCGCATCAACACCATCTCCTATGGCAAGGAACGGCCGGTCGCCACCTGTGACGACATCTCCTGCTGGTCGCAGAACCGCCGCGCGGTCACGCTGCTCAACGGCGCGGGAAGCTGACGCAGCCAAATCAGGGACACTCTTGTGCAGGCGGCTTTCGAGCCGCCTGTTTTCGTAGAGAGCAAGGTCAATCAAAATTTGGCCGAAGTCGCACGGCCTGATATGGAACGCACGGGGTGCGTCCGCACTTCCGCGGGCATCATATGTCAAAAGCGAGACTGGAATGTTTCTTAGAACATTTTTGAGCGGCCTCGCCGTTCTCCCCTTCATTCTTGTTCTGCCGCCAGGGGCGGCGGAAGCCGCATCCATGTCGCGCGCGCCGGCCGTTGCCAGCGCCGGTGAGCGGCTCGTCCTCGCCCAGGGCGATCCCCGGATCAATGCTCTGGAAGAGGAAGTGCGCCGTCTCAACGGTCGCGTCGAGGAACTCAATTTCCTTATCCTGCAGATGGAAGACAAGCTGCGGCGCATGCAGGAGGACAACGAGTTCCGTTTCCAGGAACTCGAAGGAGCAAGGTCGGAGGCTGGCGGCGCGCCTGCGGGCGAGAGCGCCCGGAACGGCGAGACGTCCGGCGATGCCGGGCAGGGGCGCACAGCCGAGACAGCCGAGCCGAACGGGTCGGTCGAGGAGCGCGGTGCTCCGCCGCAGACACTTGGCACCATCACTTTCGATGAGAACGGGAACATCGTTACCAGCGGCACGGAAGAGCCGATGGACCTGTTGCCGGAGAACGAGACGACGGCCGGTGGGGGCGGCGAGCAGACGGCGGCGCTGCCCAGCTCCGACGATCCCGACGAGCTTTACCGCAACGCCTACGAATTCGTTCTGGCCGGCGACTACGCCACCGCCGAAAGCGGCTTCCGCCGGTATATCGAGCGCTTCCCCGGTGGAGAACGCGCGGCGGATGCGAGTTTCTGGCTCGGCGAGGCCCTGCTCGGCCAGGGCCGTCATCGTGAAGCGGCGGAGGTCTTTCTCCAGGCCAACCGGGAGCACCCGTCCTCGGCCAAGGCGCCGGAGATGCTTCTGAAGCTGGGCATCTCCCTTGCCGCCCTCGACCAGCAGGACGTCGCCTGCGCAACGTTTGCCGAGATCGGCCAGCGCTACCCACAGGTTTCCGATGCGCTGAGGCAGCGGGTTCAACAGGAACGGACCGTGGCCGGTTGCTGACAGCGGACATGGCGGAGCTGCGCTCCGTCTTCTCTCACATCGATTTTTCCGGGCGTAACCGCATCGTCGTCGCGGTTTCCGGCGGCGGCGATTCCCTCGCCCTCCTTTTCCTTCTCAAGCAATTTCTCGACGACCGCGGCGGGCTTCCCCGCCCGACAGCCGTGACAGTGGACCATGGCTTGCGGCCGGAGGCCGCCGCCGAAGCGCAGGCCGTCGCTGGCCTCTGCCGGCGCCTGGGGGTGCTGCACCGGACCATGCGCTGGCAGGGCACGAAGCCGTCTACGGGACTGGCCGCGGCGGCGCGCGAGGCGCGGCAGGCGCTGCTCGCGGAGGCTGCTTCGGACCTCGGCACCGATATCGTGCTCACCGGCCATACGGCCGACGACCAGGCGGAAACACTGGCCATGCGCCTTGCCCGCGGCGGCGGCTTGGGTGAAGCGGGCATTGCGCCGGCCACGCTCCGCGAAAACGTCACATGGTTTGTGCGGCCGCTGCTACGCGTACGGCGGCAGGTGCTACGCGACTTTCTTCGCGGGCTGGGGGTGAGCTGGTTCGACGACCCCAGCAATGTCGATCCCCTGTCCGAGCGGGTGCGGGTTCGCCAATCCCTGGCGGACCTTGAAATCATCCGGTTGACGGAAAAGGCCTCGGCCGCCGCACGCGAGCGGGAAATGCTGGGCGAACGGGCGGCAAGGCTGATGAGCGAGCACGGCAGGCTGCCGGCGCCCGGCCTGATAGAGATCGATGCGCAAGCGCTCCATGCGGCAGACGCGGATGTGGCCGGTTACACGCTGCGGATCCTGCTTGCCGTCGCCGGAGGAACGGCGCATCTGCCGCCTGCCGATCGTACCGCTTCGTTGCTCGCTTCGCTGCGGGAGGAGGGAACGCGCTCAAGCTTGTCACGCGCCGTTGCGGCACGGGTGGGAGGAAGTCTTTATTTTCACCGCGAGAGGCGCGGGCTGCCGAACCTGGCGCTTGGTTCGCCAGACCGGCCCGCCAGCCAGTGCAGATTGTGGGACGGCCGGTATCGCATCTGCTGGCGGGAGCCCGTGGAAGGGCTTTGCATTGGACCGGATGGCGGCGCGGGACCCGGTCTGGGGGCCGAGGAAGCACGCCGCGCACCTCGCTGGCTGGCGCTGGCGGCGCGCGCGGCGCAGCCGGCGGTCTGGCGCGGAGACCGATATCTTGGTCCGGCCGGCGAATGGGGTATCGAACTGGAGCCCGTGGCCGGGCCATGGGCGCATCTGGTTCCCTGCTTCGACCTTGCACCGGCTCGCGCGGTGCTCCATCTGCTGGAGGGAGCGAATATACCGTGCCCGCCATGGGCTGGTCACAAAGCCGCGTAAGGGTTTGCGCATGACAAAGTGGCGCATGGCTTAACCGAATAAGGCAGTTGCGCTTGGCAAGGTTGCACGGCCTCCCTATGTTAGGAATAACCAGTAAAATTGCCGGCCTCGGCGCACTCACAGGACCCTTATGAATCCGAATTATAGAAATTTCGCGCTGTGGGCGATTATCGCGGTTCTCCTCATCGCGCTGTTCAACCTGTTCCAGGCGCCGCAGCAGCGGGGAGCCACGCGCGACATCGCCTATTCGCAGTTCCTGCAGGAGCTGTCGGAGGGGCGCGTCGAGAGCGTCACCATCACCGGCGAACGCATCACCGGCACCTATGTTGACAACCGGACCCCGTTTCAGACTTATTCCCCCGGCGATCCATCGCTGGTCGATCGGCTGGAGCAGCGCGGCGTGACGATCAACGCCAAGCCGGAGACGGACGGCTCCAACTCCATCCTGGGCTACTTCATCTCCTGGCTGCCGATGATCCTGATCCTGGCGGTGTGGATATTCTTCATGCGGCAGATGCAGTCGGGCTCCGGCCGGGCAATGGGTTTCGGCAAGTCCAAGGCGAAGCTTCTGACCGAAGCGCATGGCCGCGTCACCTTCCAGGACGTGGCGGGCGTCGACGAGGCCAAGGAAGACCTGGAAGAAATCGTCGAGTTTCTGCGCGATCCTCAGAAGTTCCAGCGGCTGGGCGGGAAGATCCCGCGCGGCGTGCTGCTCGTCGGCCCTCCAGGAACCGGTAAGACGCTGCTGGCGCGCTCCGTCGCGGGTGAGGCCAACGTGCCTTTCTTCACCATTTCGGGCTCCGACTTCGTCGAGATGTTCGTCGGTGTCGGCGCTTCGCGCGTGCGCGACATGTTCGAGCAGGCGAAGAAGAATGCGCCCTGCATCATCTTCATCGACGAAATCGACGCCGTCGGCCGCCATCGTGGCGCCGGGCTCGGCGGCGGCAATGACGAGCGCGAGCAGACGCTGAACCAGCTTCTGGTCGAGATGGACGGTTTCGAAGCGAACGAGGGCATCATCCTGATCGCCGCCACCAACCGCCCCGACGTGCTGGATCCGGCGCTGCTGCGTCCCGGCCGCTTCGACCGGCAGGTGGTGGTGCCGAACCCGGACGTCGCCGGGCGCGAGAAGATCCTCAAGGTGCATGTGCGCAATGTGCCGCTGGCGCCCAATGTCGATCTCAAGGTCGTGGCGCGCGGCACGCCGGGCTTTTCCGGTGCCGATCTCGCCAACCTGGTCAATGAGGCGGCGCTCATGGCGGCGCGGCGCAACAAGCGTCTGGTCACCATGGCGGAGTTCGAGGACGCCAAGGACAAGGTGATGATGGGCGCCGAGCGGCGCTCGCACGCTATGACCCAGGAGGAGAAGGAACTGACCGCCTTCCATGAGGCCGGACACGCCATCGTGGCGCTGGAAGTGCCGAAGGCCGATCCCCTGCACAAGGCGACGATCATCCCGCGCGGCCGGGCGCTAGGCATGGTCATGCAGTTGCCGGAGGGCGACCGCTACTCCATGAGCTACAAATGGATGATCTCGCGGCTTGCCATCATGATGGGCGGGCGTGTTGCCGAGGAGCTGAAGTTCGGCAAGGAGAACATCACCTCCGGCGCCGCTTCGGACATCGAGCAGGCGACCAAGCTCGCCCGCGCCATGGTGACCCAATGGGGCTTTTCCGACGAGCTCGGCCAGGTCGCCTATGGGGAAAACCAGGAAGAGGTCTTCCTGGGGCATTCAGTGGCACGCCAGCAGAACATGTCGCAGGAGACACAGAAGAAGATCGACAGCGAGGTTCGCCGGCTGATCGACGAGGCCTATGCCACCGCGCGCAACATCCTGACCACCAAGAACAAGGAGTGGGTTGCCATCGCCGAGGGGCTCTTGGAGTACGAGACGCTGTCCGGCGAGGAGATCAAGGCGATCATGCGCGGCGAGAAGCCTTCGCGCGACATGGGCGACGACACGCCGCCCTCTCGTGGCTCAACCGTGCCGAAGGCCGGTGTGCGCAAGGAAGGCAAGAAGGGCGGCGAAGAGCCCGATGCCGGCATGGAGCCTCAGCCGCAAAGCTGAGTTCCTGCAATTCAGAACGACGAGTTTTCGGCGCGCCATGGGGCGCGCCGAAAATCGTTTGAGGGCTGCCGATTCGCCCGGCGGCGCTCAATCGGCATATGTCCGGGAGGGGCAGAGAGCCGCGGCGCGCAACGGTGCGAAACGGCGCATTTTTAACCGTTTTTTAAGCATGGGCGACAATCGCCTGTTTAGTTGAATAGTTTACATACTCTCACATAAAGTGATGCGCGGATGCACCCGGACTTGTGGCAATGAACGATAGGGGACTGTTGCTTTGCGACAAAAATCGAAATCGGTGCGGGCACAAAAAGGCATGTCGAAAAAATATTTTGGAACCGACGGTATTCGAGGTCGGGCCAACAGATTTCCGATGACCGCCGAGGTCGCCATGAAAGTGGGCATGGCGGCCGGACTTTCCTTCCAGAACGGAAATCATCGTCATCGCGTGGTGCTGGGCAAGGATACGCGCCTTTCCGGCTATATGATCGAGAACGCGCTGGTTGCGGGCTTTTGCGCGGCGGGCATGGATGTGTTCCTGCTCGGCCCCATCCCGACGCCGGCCGTGGCCATGCTGGTGCGCTCGCTGCGCGCCGATATAGGCGTGATGATCTCGGCTTCGCACAACCCGTTCCAGGACAACGGCATCAAGCTGTTCGGGCCCGACGGCTACAAGCTTTCCGACAAGATCGAAGGCCGCATCGAGGCGATGCTCGACAAGGAAGTCGAGCTGGCGCTGGCCGACTCCAACATGCTGGGCCGGGCCAAGCGCGTCGACGGCGTCCACGACCGCTATATCGAATTCGCCAAGCGCACCCTGCCTCGCTCCATGTCGCTGTCCGGTTTGCGCATCGTGGTCGATTGCGCCAATGGCGCGGCCTACAAGGTGGCTCCTGCCGCGCTGTGGGAGCTCGGCGCGGAAGTGGTGGCGATCCATGACGAACCCAACGGCCTCAACATCAACGAGGATTGCGGCTCCACCAGCCCGCTCAGCCTGGCAAAGAAAGTGCACGAGGTGCGCGCTGACATAGGCATCGCGCTCGATGGCGACGCGGACCGGGTGGTCATCGTGGACGAGAACGGCAGTGTCGTCGACGGCGATCAGATCATGGCGCTGATCGCCCAGTCGTGGCACGAGAGCAGCCGGCTTTCGGGCGGCGGCGTCGTCGCCACGGTGATGTCCAATCTCGGCCTCGAGCGTTTCCTCGGAGACCGGGGCCTGGCGTTGCATCGCACCAAGGTCGGCGACCGCTACGTGGTGGAACATATGCGCGCCCACGGCCTCAATATCGGCGGCGAGCAGTCTGGCCATGTCATCATGTCGGATTTCTCGACCTCGGGCGACGGCTTGGTGACGGCCCTTCAGGTGCTTGCCTGCATCAAGCGGCAGAACAAGCCGGCCAGCGAGGTGTGCCGCAAGTTTGAGCCGGTGCCGCAGGTCCTGAAGAACGTCCGCACTTCCGGCGGCAGGCCGCTGGAGAGCGAACCGGTCAAGGCCGCGATCTCGGACGCCCAGTCGAAGCTCGGCGACAGCGGCCGGCTGGTCATCCGGCCCTCAGGCACCGAACCGCTCATCCGGGTCATGGCGGAGGGCGACAATCCCGATCTCGTCGAGCGGGTGGTGGACGACATCATCGGCGCCATCTCGGACCAACGCAGCGCGGCCTGACCGCAGGCTTCCGCTTTGCCTCTTGTGCGAGCCTCCGGCCGCCGGCCGGAGCCGTCGTGCGTTAACCACAAGTCTCGAATCAGGGTTAAGCACGATTTAACTTTTTTGGTTCAATCTTATGCATGAATTTCAACCAGGCCGGGACCAAAGGTGCGGCAAGTATTGGGATGGAAATTATGCTGAAGATCTTGAAGCCGCTGCTGGCAACCGCCGCAGTTCTGTTCAGCGGCACTGCCTTTGCCGCTGATTTCTACGAGCCGCCGGTGATCGAAGCGCCACCGCCGCAGATTATCGAGAAGGAAGTGTCGCACGGCGGGTGGTACATCCGCGGCGACGTGGATTATCACTGGTCCAAGCTGCGCGGAACCGAATACATCACCTATGGCTGCTGCACACCCGATCCCGGCTCGGACAGCTTCGACACGACCGACCTGAAGGGCGCGATGTCGCTCGGCGCGGGTGTCGGCTACAAGATGTCCAAATATTTCCGTGCCGATCTTACCGCCGACTACTGGTTCAAATCCGACTTTCGGGGCTCCACCTCGGGCACATGCGGCGGCGTTCCATGCGTGTCGACGGACGCTTCGTCCTATAGCGCGCTGCTGCTTCTGGCCAATGCCTATGTCGATCTCGGCTCCTACCACGGCGTGACGCCCTATGTGGGCGCCGGCCTTGGCGGCGCCTATGTCAAGTGGGATGATCTCGAGAACACCATCGGCGGCACAACCGACGTTCATGGCGGCGCATCCGGCTGGCGTTTCGCCTGGGCCGTGATGGCCGGTGCATCCTACTGTCTCACCAGCAATCTCGAGCTCGACGCGGGCTACCGCTACTCACGCATCGAGGGCGGCAGGATGTTCGAGGAATCGGGCATCGGCGTGGGGCCGGGCTTCGACAAGGGCATCAGCACCCATGAAGCGCGGGCGGGCCTGCGTTATGCCTTCGGCCCCAGCGGCAGCGCGAACTGCGCTCAGCCCGAGATCGTGGCCTATGAGCCACCGGTCTACGAGCCGCCCGTCTACAAGTAGACAGCTTCCGAATTCTGCGAACCGCCCGGCAAAACAGCCGGGCGGTTTTGCTTTGCGTGCAAGCGTTAACTGCGCGCGGAAAACCCGGAACGCGTAAGAATTCGTTAGCCTTAACTCCGGCTTAACCACCATGGTTAACAATGCTCCATAACAGGCGGCGGGGGCGGCTCAAGGCTTCGCCGCATATCGCGGAGTTTTGACCATGCGCCAGCATTCACGTCTCGCTTTCATCGCCGGTACCATCGCACTGGCGACCACCGCGCCGGCATTGGCCGCCGACTACGACCCGCCCATCATTATTGACGACGCGCCGCAGCATGTGCCGGTGGAAATCGGCAGCGGGTGGTATCTGCGGGGGGATGTCGGGTACAGTCTTGAGACGGAGCCGCGTGGAAACGTCGAATACCGCACCTTCAACGGCGTAAGCTATTCCGATAATTCGTTCGACGATACACGCTTGTCCGACGATTTCAGCTATGGCCTCGGCGTCGGCTATTCGTTCACCGACATGATCCGGGCGGACGTTACGCTCGATCGCTTCACGGCCAGCCTTTCAGGCACGACTTCCAGCGCCAGCCCGTGCAGCGGGGCCTTTCCCGCAGCGACCGGATGCCGCTCTGAGGAGGCTTCGGAGATGACCGCCTATTCGGCGCTGGTCAACGGCTATGTCGACCTTGGCACCTTTGTCGGGTTCACGCCCTATGTCGGCGCGGGCGCGGGTTATACCTATGTCCGCTGGGACAACCTGCAGAGCACAACCTATTGCGTAGACGGAGCGGTACTCTGCGGCGGTCCCACGCTCGCCGGTACCTCAACGCATCCCGGCGAATCGGATTGGCGCTTCACCTACGCTTTCATGGCGGGCATGGCCTACGACCTGTCGAACAACATGAAGGTGGATTTGGGCTACCGCTATCGCAAGATCGCCGGCGGCGACATGTTCGGCTGGGACGCCGCCTCGGCCGCTGCGGGTGCCACGGGCGTGCAGGGCCGCGATCAGGGGCTAAGCTCGCACGAGGTCCGCGTGGGCCTGCGGCTGGAACTCTGGTAGACGCCTGTTTCCGACCGGATATTCGAGGGCGGCGCTGGAGCCGCCCTTTGCTTGCTCATCATATTCCGCTTGACGGGGCCGGGGCGAAGCCTTAACCCCGCCCGTGGGCCACCTCTCCCCACCGAGAGGCGTGCTATCTGAGAGGATAGAATATCATGAGCACAATCCCCATGCCGGACAAGCGTCCGGCAAATCCCCATTTTTCATCTGGTCCCTGCGCGAAGCGTCCCGGTTGGTCGCCCGAAGCGCTTTCCGATGCCGCACTCGGCCGTTCTCATCGCGCCAAGATCGGCAAGGAAAAGCTGGCCCGCGCCATCGAAATGACGCGCGAGGTGCTACAGGTTCCCGCGGACTACCGCATAGGCATCGTGCCGGCATCCGACACGGGCGCCGTCGAGATGGCGCTGTGGTCGCTGCTCGGCGAACGCGGCGTGGACATGGTGGCATGGGAGTCCTTCGGCTCGGGCTGGGTCACGGACGTGGTCAAGCAGCTCAAACTGGACGATGTGCGCCGCATCGAGGCAGAATATGGCGCCTTGCCCGATCTTTCTTCCATCGATTTTGGCCGCGACGTGGTGCTCACATGGAACGGCACCACCTCCGGCGTGCGCGTGCCGAACGGCGATTTCATCCCGGCCGACCGCAAGGGCCTGACGATCTGCGACGCCACCTCGGCGGCTTTTGCCCAGCGGCTCGATTTCGACAAGCTCGACGTCGTCACCTTCTCCTGGCAGAAAGTGCTGGGCGGCGAAGCTGCGCACGGCATGCTGATCCTCAGCCCGCGCGCGGTCGAGCGGCTGGAAAGCTATGCGCCGGCATGGCCGCTGCCGAAAATCTTCCGCCTCACCAAGGGCGGGAAGCTGATCGAAGGCGTGTTCAAGGGCGAGACCATCAACACGCCGTCGATGCTGTGCGTCGAAGATTACCTCGATGCTCTCTCCTGGGCGCAATCGGTGGGCGGGCTCGACGGGCTGATCGCCCGAGCCGATGCCAATTTCGCGGCCATCGACGGTTTCGTGCGGAAAAGCGGCTGGCTTGCCCATCTGGCGCAGGATCCGGCCACCCGCTCCAACACCTCCGTGTGCCTGTCCATTGTCGACGATGCGGTCACCGCGCTCGACGCCGATGCCCAGGCGGCTTTCGCCAAGGGCATGGTCAGCCTGCTCGACAAGCAAGGCGTGGCCTACGATATCGGCCATTATCGCGATGCGCCTCCGGGACTTCGCATCTGGGCCGGCGCGACTGTCGAGACCTCCGACATCGAGGCGCTGATGCCTTGGCTGGAGTGGGCCTTCCAGACGCAGAAGGCCGCGCTGCAGAGCGCTTGAGCTTTCCCCGGCAGCGTCCGGAGCAAGTCCAGAAAAGTGGAACCGGTTTTCTGAAAGACTTGCGACAAAACAAGCAGCCGGGGCTGCCCATTCTTTCAAAAATTCAGATGCAAACGGAGGCCGACATGGCACCTCGCGTACTCGTTTCCGACAAGCTTTCGCCCACCGCCGTCGACATCTTCAAGCAATGGGGCATCGACGTCGATTATCAGCCCGACCTGGGCAAGGACAAGGAGAAGCTCCTTTCCGTCATCGACCAGTATGATGGCCTGGCTATCCGCTCGGCGACCAAGGCGACCGAAAAGCTGATTGCCACGGCGACCAACCTCAAGGTTATCGGCCGCGCCGGCATCGGCGTCGACAATGTCGATATCCCGGCTGCCTCGCGCCGCGGCATCATCGTCATGAACACGCCCTTCGGCAATTCCATCACCACGGCCGAGCACGCCATCGCGCTGCTGTTCGCCGTTGCCCGGCAGATACCGGAGGCGAATGCCTCCACCCACGCCGGCAAGTGGGAGAAGAACCGCTTCATGGGCGTGGAGATCACCGGCAAGACGCTTGGCGTCATCGGCTGCGGCAATATAGGCTCGGTCGTTGCCATGCGCGCAATCGGACTGAAAATGCATGTGGTGGCTTTCGACCCGTTCCTGTCGGCCGAGCGGGCTTCGGAGCTGGGCGTCGAGAAGGTGGAACTGGACGAGCTTTTCAAGCGCGCCGACTTCATCACTCTGCACACGCCGCTAACCGACAAGACGCGCGGCATCATCAATGCCGAAGCCATAGAGACGATGAAGGACGGCGTGCGCATCATCAATTGCGCGCGCGGCGGCCTCATCGTGGAGGCGGATCTGGTGGAAGCGCTGAAATCGGGCAAGGTGGCGGGTGCCGGCATCGACGTGTTCGAAACCGAGCCGGCGACAGAGAACGCGCTTTTCAACATGCCGAATGTGGTCTGTACACCGCATCTGGGCGCCTCCACCTCGGAAGCGCAGGAAAATGTGGCGATCCAGGTGGCCGAGCAGATGTCGGACTATCTCGTCAAGGGGGCGGTCACGAACGCCATCAACATGCCGTCGATCTCGGCGGAAGAGGCGCCGCGACTCAAGCCCTTCATCAAGCTTGCCGAAGTGCTGGGCGCTTTCGTGGGGCAGGTCACCGACGAAGCGATCAAGGAAGTCGAGGTGCTGTTTGACGGCGCGACCGCCGAGATGAACACGCGCGCGCTGATTTCGGCCACGCTTGCAGGGCTGATCCGGCCCCAGGTCTCCGACGTGAACATGGTCTCCGCGCCGATCATGGCCAAGGAGCGCGGGGTCATCCTGTCGGAGGTCAAGCGTGACAAATCGGGCGTGTTCGACGGCTATATAAAGCTGACGGTGAAGACCTCCGCCAGGACGCGCTCGATCGCCGGAACGGTGTTTTCCGATGGCAAGCCACGCTTCATCCAGATCAAGGGCATCAATCTCGATGCCGAGGTGGGCGAGCACATGCTCTACACCACCAACTACGATACTCCGGGCATCATCGGTCTGCTCGGCTCGATCTGCGGCAAGCACAATGTCAATATTGCCAACTTCCAGCTCGGCCGCAACCGGCCGGGCGGCGACGCCATCGCACTGCTTTACCTGGATGCGCCGTTTCCCGAAAGCGTGCTCAAGGAGCTGCTGGCGACCGAGCAAATCATCACGGCAAAGCCCTTGAGGTTCGACGTCGGGGCGTAAGACTTGTTACGTCTACGCATCGTGCTTTCCGCAAATCAGAACTGATTTTCGGGCCGATGCTGTGGCCGGCGCTCACGGCGAGAGTTTGAGCGCCGGCTAATCCTTGATTGGAGCGCGCACGCTGGGCACTGATCCGGCCGCCTTGCGCCCGCCGTGCTCGGCCAGCGCGATGCCGCAGAAGACCAACGCGATGGCGACCGCATGGTAGAGGCGGAAGTCCTCGCCCAGAAGCAGGACCGAAAGCAGCGTTCCGAAAATGGGCACGAGATTGACGAAGAGACCGGCCCGGTTGCCGCCGATCAGCTCGTTGCCGCGAATATAAAAGACCTGCGCGAGAATGGACGGGAACAGCGCCGTGTAGGCCGCGATCGCCCAGCCTCGGCCATCCGGCGGAACCATGTTCCCACGGGTGTATTCCCAGGCTAGGAAGGGCAGCGTGGCGACGAAGGCGGAGGAGGCGAGCACGGTGATCATGCTCAGCCAGTGCAGGTCCGGTTTGAAGCGGAGGAACACCGTGTAAATGCCGTAGAACAGCACCGCCAGCAGCATCAGCATGTCGCCGAAATTGATGTCGAGCTCCGCCAGCCGGCTCAGATCGCCATGGCTGGCCGTCAGCGCGATGCCGACGAGCGACAGAGCGAAGCCGACAAGCTGCAGCCACTTCGCGCGCACCCCGAACAGGAGGAAGTTCAGGACGATGATCACCATGGGTATGGCCGCCTGCTCGATCGAGACATTGACTGCGGCCGTATATTGCAGCGCGCTGTAGAATGTGGCGTTGAAAAGGGTGAAGCCGACGCAGCCGAGGGCTGCGAGCAGCGGCAGATTCGCCCTGATGGCCGGCCAGTCGCGGCGGAGCGGTCGCCAGGCGAACGGCGCCAGGACCATCAGGGCCAACACCCAACGCATCGTCGTCAGCATGAAGGGCGATACATGGCCCACGGCCAGCTTGCCCGCCACCGCGTTTCCGCCCCAGAAAAGCGTCGTCATGAGGAGCAGGAGATAGGCTTTGTTGTTCATGAGCCCCGTCGGAAATGAGAAAGCGCGATGGTGAAACCACCTCCCCTCTTATTGAGCCGCGGAGCGCAAGGCAAATAGGGCCAAAATGCCCAATTGTCGCCGCCCAGGCGCAAACAAGGGTCGCGCCTGGGCGAGCTTGACGATATAGAGCACGTTGTTTTCAAGGACCTGCCGGCAAGCTCCGGCGAGAAAGGGAACCATCTATGGCGAATGTAGTGGTCGTCGGCTCGCAATGGGGCGACGAGGGAAAGGGCAAGATCGTCGACTGGCTGTCCGAGCGCGCCGATGTCGTGGCGCGGTTCCAGGGTGGACACAATGCCGGCCACACGCTGGTCATAGACGGGGTCAGCTACAAGCTTTCGCTGCTGCCTTCAGGTGTGGTGCGCGAAGGCAAGTTGTCGGTTATCGGCAATGGCGTCGTCTTCGACCCGCATGCCTTTGTCGCAGAGATCGCGCGGCTTGGTGCGCAGGGCGTCACGATCTCCCCCGCCAATCTGAAGATCGCAGAGAACACGTCGCTCATCCTCTCGCTGCATCGCGAGCTGGATGGTTTCCGCGAGGATGCGGCGTCCAATTCAGACACCAAGATCGGCACCACGCGGCGCGGTATCGGGCCGGCTTATGAGGACAAGGTCGGCCGCCGGTCGATCCGCGCGCTGGACCTTGCCAATATGGAAAGCCTGCCGGCCAAGGTCGACCGGCTCCTGACCCACCATAACGCGCTGAGGCGCGGGCTGGGCCACCCGGAAGTCTCTCATGAGGCGATCATGGAGGAGTTGAGTTCTGTGGCTGACAAGGTGTTGCCCTATGTCGATCGTGTCTGGAAGATACTGGACGATGCACGGCGCGCGGGTCAGCGTATCCTGTTCGAGGGCGCGCAGGGGACTCTGCTCGACATCGACCACGGGACCTATCCGTTCGTGACGTCCTCCAATACCGTCGCCGGACAGGCGGCGACCGGCACGGGCCTCGGCCCGGCGGCGGTCGGCTACGTGCTGGGCATCACCAAGGCCTATACGACCCGCGTCGGCGAGGGGCCGTTTCCGACGGAGCAGGACAACGAGATCGGCGAGTTTCTCGGCACCAAGGGCCACGAGTTCGGCACGGTGACGGGCCGCAAGCGGCGCTGCGGCTGGTTCGATGCGGTGCTGGTGCGCCAGGCGGTCGTGACCAACGGCATGAACGGCATCGCGCTGACCAAGCTCGACGTCCTGGATGGCCTCGACGAGATCAAGGTGTGCACCGGCTATAGGCTGGACGGAAAGGTGATCGACTATCTGCCGGCGAGCCAGGGCGCGCAGACGCGCATCGAGCCGATCTATGAGACGCTCGAGGGATGGAAGGAAACGACACGCGGTGCCCGGCGCTGGAACGACCTGCCTGCCCAGGCGGTCAAGTATGTGCGGCATATCGAGGAGCTCATCGGTGCGCCGGTGGCGATCCTCTCGACCAGCCCGGAGCGCGAGGACGCAATACTTGTGACGGACCCCTTTCAAGACTAGTGTCACCACAATTTTGTGTATGTAGGTAAATAGGTTGGCCTGCCTCAAGACAGGCCTTCAAGACACGGGCAGGGACTTGGGCAGGAGTGGATAGCTAGAGCATGGCGGATTTTGCTGCGGTATTGCGCAAGACGATCGACGCGCTGAAGGAAAACACGCCCGAGATGCGCGCGCGCGTCTATGAAAAGGCGCGGGCCACCATCGACGCCAAGCTGGCCGCTGTCTCTCCGCCTCCCTCCGACGCCCTCGTGCAGCGCCAAAAGCAGGCGCTGGAGGATGCGATCATTGCGGTCGAAAGCGAATATGCGGCCCCCGTTGCGCCGCCGGAGGAAAGCCCGGCCGACGATCTGGAAAGCATTTTCGCGGAGCTGAAGGGCGGAAGGGCCAGGATCGAGCCCGCTGCCGCGACGCACGGTGCACCGCCGGTAGAGCCTGAAGCCGAAGCCGAGCCCGAGAGCGAGGCCTCGCACGCACCCGCCGTTTCCGACGAGAGCCAGACGCCGCCGGGAATGCCCGAAGAAATGTCCGAATACGACGGACCGGAGCAGACCGAACCGCATGCGCCGCTTTCCGATCCGGCCGAACAATATGCCGGCGACATGGAGGAGCCTGCAGCTCAGGACGACGTCCTCCATCACGACGGCGATCCGACCATGCCGGAGCGGGAGGAGGAACCTGTTGCGGCAGCGCCGCCGGCGGCGCGCAGGGGCAACAGCCGCGGGTTCCTCGTCCTCGCCCTCCTTGTCGTGATTCTGGCCGGCACGGCCTTTGCCGCGTGGCAATATCGGGACAATGCGGCGCAACTGGCCGGCTACGCCAATTTCGACGCGATGATGGCCAGCGACAGCGGCGAGGCGGCCTCCGGGCCAGAAACGATCGATCCCGAGGAAGAGGCGCCTCCGGCGGAGCCGGAAGAGACCGCCGCGTCCGGGGAAGCCGTGCCGGACGCCCAGCAGCCGACGAAGTTCACGCAGCGTCTCACGCCCGACGGTGAGGAAATCGACGAAGGGCCGGCAGGCGGCGACGCCGGATTGGGCGAGGGCACGTCGGTGGCCGAAGCCACGCAGCCGGGCAGCGCCGCACTTTCCAATGGCGATGGGGAGGCGGCGGGTGAAACGGCGGACGAACCTGCCGCCGGCGTCCAGAACGACCAGGCGCTTCCCATCGGGCAAAAGGCGATCTTCTACGAAGAGCGTACCAGCGCGGAGCAGGGAACGGCGGGGACCGGAGCCGTAGTGTGGTCGCTGGTCGAGGAATCGCCCGGCGACAATCTGCCGCCGGAACCGGCCATACATGCCGAGGCGACCATCCCCGAGAAGAACATCCAGCTCAAGATGACCATCCGGCGGAACGCGGACCAGTCGCTTCCGGCGAGCCATATCATCGAGCTGATCTTCCTGACGCCACAGAATTTCGCCGGAGGCGGTGTCAAGGAAGTGCTGCGCTTTTCCATGAAGCGCACGGAGCAGGATACGGGCAGCGCATTGATCGGCAGTTCGGCCAAGATCGCCGACGGCTTCTTCCTGGTGGCGCTCAGCGATGCAAGGGCGGACAGGGAGACCAACGCGCTTTTGATGCGGCGGCAGAGCTGGATCGATATACCGATCACCTACACGTCGGGTCGACGCGCATTGATGACGCTGGAAAAAGGCGTTCCGGGCGACCGCATCTTCAACCAGGCGCTGGACGCATGGGCGAGGGCCTCAAGCGCTTCCACCGAATAGCGCAATGGTGGGACGGTGCTGCAAGCGAAAACGCCCGCAAAATGCGGGCGTTTCGGATCCTTCGTGATGACAGCTTGTGACCTGGGCAAGCCTTTTTCGGCGTTGCGCTCAGCCGGCGGCGTGTTCCATCTGGGCCGAACGCGTCGATGCGGCGCGCTGGCGTGCGGTAGCCTGGACGGCCTCCTGAACCTTCTCGAAGGCACGAACCTCGATCTGACGAACGCGCTCACGGCTGATCTCGAACTCACCGGAAAGTTCTTCCAGCGTCAACGGGTCCTCTGAAAGCCGGCGAGCCTCGAAGATGCGGCGTTCGCGATCGTTGAGCACGCCCATGGCCTCGTCCAGCATGGACCGCCGGGATTCCAGCTCGTCCTGTTCGACAAGCATATCCTCCTGGCTCTCATGCTCATCCACCAGCCAATCCTGCCATTCGCCCGATTCGCCCTCGGTCGCGCGGATCGGCGCGTTCAAAGAGGCGTCGCCGGACAAGCGGCGGTTCATGGAGATGACCTCTTCCTCGCTGACATTCAGCCGCGTGGCGATCTCGGTGATCTGCTCGGGCTTCAAGTCGCCTTCCTCAAGCGCCTGGATCTTGCCCTTCACCTTGCGCAGGTTGAAGAACAGGCGCTTCTGGTTGGCCGTGGTGCCCATTTTGACGAGGCTCCACGAGCGCAATATGTATTCCTGGATCGAGGCTTTGATCCACCACATCGCATAGGTGGCCAGTCGGAAACCCCGTTCCGGCTCGAACTTCTTCACGGCCTGCATGAGGCCGACATTCCCTTCGGAGATAACCTCGCCGATGGGCAGGCCATAGCCGCGATAGCCCATCGCGATCTTGGCAACCAGCCGCAAATGACTTGTGACGAGCCGGTGCGCGGCATCGGTGTCGTCATGCTCGCGATAGCGTTTTGCGAGCATGTACTCCTCTTCCGGCTGCAACATCGGAAACCGGCGGACTTCTTCAAGATAACGGGTAAGGCCGCCTTCCCCCGAAACAATGCTCGGTAATGTCTGGGCCATTGAGCACCCTCCTTGTCTAATCATCGCCCCCTATCGCGAAGGCAGGCGGGACGCGCGGCCGCAAAGGCACGCACCGCGCACTATCCTATGTAGGAACAAATTCCGAAAGTTAAAGTTTCGTCATGTCGTCAACAAAAGCGTTACTGTGTGTTGAGCGATACCGACGCCTCTTACTATCACAAAACAGCGAACTTAGCCACGAGTTCCGCCAAATCCGGCGGCATCGGCGCTTCAAACCGCATGATTTTGCCGGTGGCGGGATGGCGGAAAGCGAGCAGCCGGGCGTGCAGCGCCTGGCGCGGAAAGGCTGCAACCATGTCGCCAAGGGGCTGAGGCAGGCGGTTGGCTTTTGTGCGGTATGCGCGGCCATAGGCCGGGTCGCCGATCAGCGGATGGCCGACATGGGCCATGTGAACCCTGATCTGGTGGGTTCTGCCCGTCTCCAGGCGGCATTCCACCAGAGACGCCACCGGGTCGTCTTTGCGTGGACCATAGCGCGACAATACCGCGTAGTGCGTGATGGCCTGCCTTGCATCCACGCGGCCGGCCGGCACCACTGCGCGCTGGGTCCGATCTTTCGGGTCGCGGCCGAGCGGCGCGTCGATCTTTCCCGAAAGCCTTTTCGGCGCGCCCCAGACCAGAGCGACATAGGCGCGCTCAAGATCGCCGTTGCGCCCGTGATCGGCGAATGCCTCGGCAAGGGCGCGGTGCGCGCGGTCGGTCTTGGCAACCACCATAACGCCGCTTGTCTCCCGGTCGAGCCGGTGGACGATGCCGGGACGCTTCACGCCGCCGATGCCCGAGAGGGTGTCGCCGCAATGATGGATGAGGGCGTTGACCAGCGTTCCGGTCCAGTTGCCCGCGCCGGGGTGGACCACAAGCCCGGCGGGCTTGTTGATGACGATCAGCTCGCTATCCTCGTGGAGAATATCGAGTGCAATGGCTTCACCTTCGGGTTCGGGAGGCTCGGGCTCCGGCAGCGTGAGCAGGTAGCGCCGGCCTGGAACGACCTTCGCCTTGGGCTCCATCAGGATCGCGCCGTCCGCCGTGACGGCGCCGGCCCGGATGAGGGCCTGCACGCGGCTGCGAGACAGGGCGGGCGCAAGGCTGGCGGCCAGCCATTGGTCAAGCCGCTTGCCCTCATCCTCGCCGGCGGCGACGAGCTCTTTCAATTCAGCGCCCGCTTCGCTATCAGGATCGCTCATTTTTCCTCTCTCGAAGACAGGGCACGCATGGCCAAGCCGACGCTCAACGAAAACCAGGACGAAGCGCCGCTGGACCCGGCGGCAGAGCGTGTTCGGCGGAAGCTCGTGCGCTTCATGGGCATCAATCTGGCCATTCTGTTCGCAGCGGTTATGGCGGTGGTGCTCGCACTTGTCTACCGTTCGCTCACCCCCAAGCCCGCTGAGCCGCAAACGGTTTCGCCGCTCGTGCCGGGCGATATCCTGTCAGGCGAGGTCGCCATCCCTGCCGGTGCCCGCATCGTTTCCCACACGTTGTCTGGCAACCGCCTGTCGCTGCTTTTGCGGCTTGGCGACGGCGGCAGCCAGATCGTCGTCTACGATATGGCTTCAGGCGAGCCGGCGGCCCGGATCGCCATATCCGAGGAAGGGCAGTGACCCCAAAGCGGCATATTGGCCTCGTCGCCCTTGTCGTGCGCGATTATGACGAGGCAATCGCCTGGTATTGCGGCAAGCTCGGCTTCGTTCTCAAGGAGGATACGACGCTCGGCGAAGGAAAGCGCTGGGTCGTCCTTTCGACTGGCGGCAGCGAGGCGGCGACCAGCCTGCTTCTGGCACGTGCGCAAGGTGCGGATCAATTCGCCGCTGTCGGCAATCAAAGCGGCGGGCGCGTTTTTCTGTTTCTCGCCACGGACGATTTTGCCCGCGACCACGCCGCGTTCGTTGCCAAGGGAGTGCATTTCGAGGAGCCGCCAAGGGCTGAAACCTATGGCAAAGTCGCTGTCTTTCGCGACCTCTACGGGAACCGCTGGGACCTGATCGAACCGGCCGTGCCCACAGATTGAGCCGTCATTCGCGGAAGGCTGTTGCATTTGTCTGCGATCGCGATTATATCGCGGCCTTCAAGACGCTCCCATCGTCTAGCGGTCAGGACGCCGCCCTCTCACGGCGGAAACAGGGGTTCGATTCCCCTTGGGAGTACCATTTTCTTCCGGGCCTCAGCGTCGCCTCTCCAAAAGCATCAGATACCGGTCAAATAGGCTTTCTTTGGATGCCGCTGCTTTCCGCGTCGCGTTGAGCCGCTTGTGCCTCCTTGCCCTTCTTGCGCGGCTGGGCAAAACTGTGGCTGCGGGAGGCTGGTTCAGCCAATGGAGAAGGCTCTTGATGATGCGGAAGATGGTTATCGTCGCGGCTGCTGTCGTTGCATTGGGTGGTTGTACGACCACCGAAAAGGATGTCGGCGTAGGCGCTGCTGCCGGCGCCGTTATCGGTGGTATCGCGGACGGCGGACGGGGAGCCCTGATTGGCGCCGGAGCCGGAGCACTCGGAGGCCTGCTGGTTCGCAATCTGCGCAATGGCTACTGCGAGTATCGCGACCGGCATGGACGCATATACAGGGCCCGCTGCAGATGATGTGAGCGGGCACTACCGGGCGACCGACGAGCCGCGGCCTGTCTTCGGCTCCCGGCCGACGGCTGATTTCCAGCGTTAACCTTAGCCAAACGTTAAGCCTTACCCGCCATTGTCGGCCCATATGTGCAGTGGGGGCATGGTGGTGGAAAGCGGGGAGCCGATCTCCAAACGGCATGGAGAGGCAGCGGCCAGGGGCGAACGCAGGGATGGCATGCCGCGTTCGGCCATGGAGCCAAACCATTTTCCCGACTCGGTTCATGTCGAGCTCTCGGGGATGGTGGCGCACTGGTATTGGGAATGCGATGCCGAGCTGAAGCTGACATGGCTGTCGCCGGGATTCGCGGAACATACCGGCATTGATGCCGAACGGATAATCGGCCGGTCGCGCTTCGACGTCGTGAAGGTGGTCACGGAATCTGGATTCGACACGGCAGCGCATCATGGTGCGGTCGCGGCGCGCGAGGCCTTTTGCGACCGGCTGTTCGAGATGCAGGGTGGCGGGGGCCAGCGGCTGTGGGTCTCCGTCAGCGGCGTTCCCAAGCATGACGAGAAGGGAAACTTCCGCGGCTACAGGGGATTTGGGCGCGCTCTGACGCGGCTTCTTTCATTTGCCGACGAACTCAAGGCTGCGCGGCGTGATCTCAGCCTGCGCGAGATCCGCGAAAGTACCCTGAAGGAAGGCCTGTCCGACAACCAGCATTTCGAGCGGCTCTGGTCCGCGCTGGAGGCCACCAATGAAGCCTTCGCCTGTTATGACAGCGATGACCGGCTCGTCGTCTACAACAAGGCGCTGGTGGAAATGTATGCCGGGCTGGAAGACGTCATCCGCCCCGGCGTGTCGTTCGCGGCGCTGATACATAGCGGCCTTGAGCGGGATCTCTGGGATACGGGGGATATCGAGAAGCGGGAATGGGCCGAGCAGATCCTGAAGATCCGGGCAGCGAGGGGCGGGACAGAAAGCGTGATCGCCTTTCGTGACGGCCGCTTCGTCCTTCATCGGGAGCAGAGGGCCGAGGACGGGGGCACCGTCAGCATCTGTACCGACGTCACGGCCATCAAGCGGCACGAGAAGGCGCTGGAAGCCGCGCGCCAGGAAGCCGAAACCGCCCGCATGCGGCTGCAATCCGCGATCGAGGCGCTGGATGACGGCTTCGTGCTTTGGGATGCCGACGGCCGGCTCGTCGCCTGCAACGGTGCCTTTCGCGGCCAGTTCGCCGATATTTGCGACTTTACCCCCGGACGGTCACACAGGGAGCTGTTGAGCGAGTTTGCCCATTCCGGGTTGGTCGAGGACGCGAAGGGGCGCGAGGCCGAATGGGTCGAGGAACGCTGCGCCGCGCGAGACGCGGAAGTGGGCGAGAGTTTCGTCTTCGAAACCCATGATGGCCGCTGGATTCGTCGCCGCGACCAGTTGACGGCAGCCGGAGACCGGGTGGGAATCCGCGCCGACATATCCGAACGTGTGCGGCGTGAGGCCGACCTTGCCAAGGCCAAGGAGGAGGCGGAACTGGCGCTCTCCGATCTCAGGCGCACCGTCGACAGCATGCGCATAGGCGTGGTGGTGGTCGAGGCCGACATGACGGCGTCCATCGTCAACAAGGCCTGTATCGATCTGTGGGACTACCCGGTGGATGAGCCGGTAGAAGGCCGCTCGATCATCGATCTTTTTGAAGCCGATCGCGCCAACGGGATGTATGATTTCTCCGACGCCGAATGGCAAGTCTATCTAAGCCAGCGCCTGGAGGAAATCCGCGCCGGCGCCTGCGAACCTCGCGAAATCTCCCTCGTGAACGGCCGCACGCTTATCTTCACGTCAACGCCGCTGTCGCGCGGTCGGCGTATGCTGACCTACTACGACGTCACGGAGATGAAATCGCGCGAGGAAGAGCTGGCGAATGCGCTGGAGCGTTCCAAGCTCGCACAGGCCGTCATCGACAGCCTGGCAAGTCCGATCTTCGTGAAGGATGCCGATCTCAGGTTCGTGCTCGCCAACCAGGCCTTCGCCGAAATTCTCGGAGCCGAGCCAGGCGAAATGATCGGCAAGAAGGCCATCGATTTCACGTCGGCCGAAGAGGCCGCATCGTTCGAAGCCAATGAGCGCGAGGTCCTGGAAACTGGCCAGGACTATGAGGTGGCGGAGGACTTCGAGCTGTCGGGTGCCGCCGGAACCCGAATGGTCCGCAAGAACCGCGTCAGCACGGCGTCGGGAAACCATTACCTGGCCTGCACCATATTCGACGTCTCCGATCTCAAACGCCGCGAAAGGGACGCGGAGGAGGCGCGGCGGCAGCTGGCCAATGTGCTGGATACGCTGCCGGCGGGCGTCGTCATCTATGACCGGGACGACCGGTTCGTGCTGGCGAACCGCAAGATCCACGACGCCCTGCCCAAGCTGGTTCCGGCCATGAAGCCGGGCGCGCCGCTCCGCGAGGCGCTGACGCTCGGGCACGAGGCCGGCTATTTCCGGGAGAGCGGCGATCAAGCGCTCGACAGCCTCTACGATACGCATCCGGAAGCCTGGATGGAAGGCTATCTGGGGCGTTACAGGGCAAAATCCAACGTCTTCGAAAGACGCAATCCTGACGGCCGGTGGTTCAAGGTCTTCGACACGCGGCGGGAAGACGGCACCTTCATCGGCGTTCGGGTCGACATCACCGAACTGAAGGAACGTGAGCACCAACTCAGCGAAAGCATGCGGGAAAACGAGGTTTTCCGAAACCTGATCGACAACGTTCCCGTCGCCATCTATGCCAAGAAGCCGGATTTGAAGCTGTCCTACGTGAACAAGGGCTGGTCGGACCTGGTGGGAATCAAGCCCGAGGACGCGCTCGGCAGGACGGACGTGGAAATATTCGGCGCCCAGGGCCAGGCTTTCCAGGAGAGCGACCTTGCGGTCATGCGCAGCGGAAGCTCGCTGGAAATAGAGGAAACGCGGCAGGACGCGGCGGGAAACACCCGCTACCAGATCGCTCGCAAGGATGCGCTCGTGGCGTCGGACGGCTCACTCTATCTGATCGGCTCGACGACGGATGTGACGGAATTGAAGCGGCGCGAGCACGAACTGCGCATCGCCCAGGAGAAGGCGGTGCTGGCCGACCGCGCCAAATCCGAGTTTCTTGCCAATATGAGCCACGAGATCAGAACGCCAATGAACGGCGTGCTGGGCATGGCGGAACTGCTTGCCAAGACGGAACTGACAGCCAAGCAGAAGACATTCTCCGAGATCATCCTGAAGTCCGGCAGCGCGCTGCTGACGATCATCAACGACATCCTCGATTTCTCAAAGATCGACGCCGGCCAGATGGTGCTCGACGCGAGTCCGTTCAGGCTAGCCGAGGCCATCGAGGACGTGGCAACGTTGATGTCATCGCGCGCCAAGGAAAAGGATCTGGAACTCATCGTGCATGTGGCGCCGGCATTGCCGCCGCGGCTGGTGGGGGATGTGGGCAGGTTGCGCCAGATCGTGACCAATCTGGTCGGCAATGCCGTCAAATTCACGGAAAGCGGCCATGTGCTCGTCGACGTCACCGGCTCCGAGGCGCACGGCGATGTCGATCTCCATGTAAGGGTGCAGGATACCGGCATCGGCATCCCGGCAGACAAGATGGACCTCGTCTTCGACAAGTTCAGCCAGGTTGACGCCTCCTCGACCCGGCGCCACGAGGGGACGGGCCTTGGGCTTGCCATAACGTCGCGGCTCGTCGACCTGATGGGCGGCGAGATAGGCGTCGAAAGCAGGGAAGGAGAGGGCTCGACCTTCTGGTTCTCGATTACGCTGCCGAGGGCCGAGGATGATGTGAAGCAGGCAGTGCTGCCGGCCGACGTCACCGGCGCCCGGGTACTGATCATCGACGATAATGCGATCAACCGTCTTATCCTGGCGGAGCAGATGGCGCACTGGGGATTTGACTCCTGCGCGGCGGCCAACGGCCAAGAGGGGCTCAAAGTGCTGCGAGCGGCGCAGGGCCTGGGCATAGAAGTCGACTGCGTGGTGCTCGATTACCAGATGCCGGGCATGAGTGGGGTGGACGTTGCCCGCGCCGTGCGGGCGGACCCGGCGCTGGCCGAGACGCCGCTTGTCCTGTTGACGTCGGTCGATTACTCGACCTCGGTTCTGGGCTCGCGGGATCTTGCGTTCGAAGCGCAACTGATCAAGCCGGCGCGCTCTCAGTTGCTGCTCCATTCGGTGGTCGAAGCGATACAGCGAAGACGGGCCCTTGAAGGCCTGGCATCTTCCGTCTTCGCGCCTGCCTCGGACACCGACGTCCAGGTACCTGCGGCGCAGGCGAGAGCGCCTTTGGAGCCGGCCGAGGAGGTGCGGTCGAGCGCAGGCCGTTGCGACGACAACGGGCACGGGATCGATATTCTGGTTGCCGAGGACAATGAGGTGAACCAGCTCGTGTTCAGTCAGATACTCGGGGAAACGCGGCTTACCTTCGAAATCGTCAACAATGGCCGCGAGGCCGTCGAGAACTTTGCCCGGCTCAATCCCCGGATCATCCTGATGGATGTTTCGATGCCAGAAATGAACGGGCTAGAAGCGACAGCCGCCATCCGCGGCACCGAGGCCGGCGGCAGCCGCATTCCGATCATCGGCGTTACCGCCCATGCCTTGAAGGGGGATCGGGAGCGCTGCCTTGAGGCAGGCATGGACGATTACCTTTCCAAGCCGATCAGCCCGAAGGCGCTTCTGGAGAAGATCGACCGCTGGTCGGAAGACAGACGCCTCGCTGGCGCGGCAGCACGATAGACGGCTTCATTTTATTGTTCGATGAATCGATGAGCTCGGCCGAATGGCAGATCGAACTGCGGAAACCATGATCGTTCGCATCTTAATCGCTGCGACACATAAGTGTCATCGAACTGTTACACAGGCCCTTTAAGGCACTCCTCGTCGCCCCATATCGGCGTCATATCGAATTCCGAACAGGGAGTTGCCCAATGCAGAAAATCCTTCTCACGGCGTCCGTTGCGGCCCTTGCCGCTGCGATGTCCGCCGGCGCCGCTCAGGCGCGCGACCAGATCCGCATCGTCGGCTCGTCGACCGTGTTCCCATACACGCAGGCGGTGGCCGAAGAATTCGGCAACACCGGCGGTTTCGCAGCGCCAGTGACCGAATCGACCGGCACAGGCGGCGGCATGCAGATCTTCTGCGGCGGCGTCGGCGTCGACCATCCCGACATCACCGGCGCTTCGCGCGCCATGAAGGAGGGCGAATACAAGCTCTGCCTCGAAAACGGCGTTGAGAGCATCACCGAGGTGCAGATCGGCTCTGACGGCCTGTCCATCGCCCATTCCGTCGATGCCGCCGATCTCGACCTTTCCAAGGCGCAGATCTTCCAGGCGCTCGCCGCAGAGGTGGAAGTGGACGGCGAAGTCGTCGCCAATCCCTACACCCGCTGGAACGAGATCGATCCGTCGCTGCCCGACACCGAAATCACCGTTTTCGGTCCGCCGCCCACCTCCGGCACGCGCGACGCTTTCGTCGAGCTGGTGATGGAAGAGGGCTGCGAGGAGTTTCCGGCTATCGAGGCACTGGAAGGCGACCGCAAGGATGAAGTCTGCCAGCGCATGCGCACGGACGGCCCGTTCGTCGAAGCCGGCGAGAACGACAATCTGATCGTCCAGCGCCTGCAGGCCGATACGAACGCCCTCGGCATCTTCGGCTACTCCTTCCTCTACGAGAACCAGGACACGCTGAAGGCGGTGGCTGTTGACGGCGTCAAGCCGACGCCGGAGACCATTGCCGACGAGAGCTATGCGGTTTCGCGGCCGCTGTTCTTCTACGTGAAGAACGCGCATCGCGGCGTCATTCCCGGACTCCAGGAGTTCGTGGAAGAGTATGTGTCGGAGGAGGCCATGGGCCCCGGCGGGTATCTTTCGGAGCGCGGCCTGATCCCGCTTTCCGACGAGCGTCGCGCCGAGGTTCGCGAAGCTGCCATCGCTGGCAAGAACCTTACGCGTTACACTCAGTAATCGCCATGCCGATAGCGCGCCGCGGGGAGCACTCCGCGCGGCGCGCTCCAACTTGAACGCAGCCAAGGATGCAGACGGCCGTGACCGGATATTTGTTTCTCGCCATCCTCGCGCTGTCGCTCGTCGCCTTTTATGTCGGGCGGTCGACAGCCAACAGGTTCGTTGCGGCCCATGGAGCGGAGGTTCATTCCCGACCGCTCTATCATGGCGCCTTCGCTGCGGTCTGGGTGGGGTTGCCCGCCCTGATACTTGTCGTCCTGTGGCTGCTTTCCCAGGACGGCGTCATCGATCGTCTCATCCTCGCGTCGCTGCCGTCGAGCCTGACCGAAGGAGCCTCGACGTCGCAGCTTTCGCTTTATCTCAGTGAAATCAAGAACGTGGCCTCCGGGCGCATCTTTAGCGAACCCTCTCCCGAAATACGCGCCGCCGCCGAACGGTATCAGAGATGGCATGCCATCGCCGGCTGGGCAATGGTCGTCGTGGCGCTGTCCGTTTCCACCATTGCGCTCTATCTGGCACGCGTGCGCATGGCGCCGAAGTTCCGCGCGCGGCAGAATTTCGAACGGGCGCTCGATATCATCATGATCACGTCGGCCGTCGTGGCGATCCTGGTGACGATCGGCATCATCGTATCGCTGACCTACGAAGCGCTCCAGTTCTTCATGCTGGTGCCGCCGCAGGAGTTCTTCTTCGGGCTCAATTGGGAGCCGCAGATCGCCATCCGCGAGGATCAGGTGGCCGGAACGGGCGCTTTCGGCGCCGTGCCGGTGTTCACGGGAACATTGCTTATCGCGGCCATCGCTCTCATCGTCGCCGTGCCGATCGGACTCTTGTCAGCCCTTTACCTGGTCGAATTCGCGAGCGAGCGTTTCCGTGGGATCGTCAAGCCGATCCTCGAAATCCTCGCCGGTGTGCCGACGGTAGTCTACGGCTTCTTCGCCATTCTTACCGTCGCTCCCGCGATCCGCGAAGCCGGCAGCCTCATCGGTCTCTCCATCTCGCCGAACAGTGCCCTGGCGGCGGGCGGCGTCATGGGCATCATGATCCTGCCCTTCATTTCCTCGCTGTCGGACGATGCGCTGCGTGCCGTGCCGCAATCGATGCGTGACGGCTCCTTCGCGCTGGGCGCGACGCGGGCGGAAACGATCACGCGCGTGCTTCTACCCGCGGCGCTTCCGGGCATCGTGGGCGGTGTTCTGCTGGCCGCCAGCCGCGCCATCGGGGAGACTATGATCGTCGTCATGGCCGCCGGCCTCACCGCCACGCTGACGGCCAATCCGCTGGACGGCGTGACCACGGTTACCGTGCAGATCGTCACGCTGCTGATCGGCGACACCTCCTTCGACAATCCGAAGACGCTGTCGGCTTTCGCTCTCGGGCTCGTGCTGTTCGTCTCGACGCTGTGCCTGAACGTCCTCGCTCTGCGCATTGTGCGCCGCTACCGCGAGAAATATGAGTAGACCCATGTCCGAAAACACATTGACGACGCCCAAACCATTCGACTGGTCCTCACCGGAAGCCGCGGCAATCCGCAAGCGCCGGTATGCCGCCGACCGCCGCCTTCGGCTCTACGGTCTGGCCTCCATCATCACGGCCATCGGGCTGCTTGGCATCCTGATAGCGTCGCTGATCATCACGGGGCATACGGCCTTTGTGCAGACCCATATCGCGGTCGAGTTCACCGTCGATCCGGAGAACGTGCCGGCGGATGACCCGGCAAGCGGCAACTTCCGCGCCGTCGTCGCCGATGCGGCGCAGAAGCTGTTTCCCGATGTCGATGACGCAGCCGAACAGCGCGTGGCCTCGCGCATCCTGTCGAACGGGACGCCCAACATCCTGCGCGACTACGTGGTCGCTAACCCGGAGATCATTGGACAGACCATTACGCTCAAGGTGCCGGCGTCCGATCCCTTCGATCAGCTCAACAAGGGCGTGATCGACCGCGATCTGCCGGAAGACCGCCGCCGCGTTTCGGACACGGAAATCGCGCTGTTCGAGACGTTGGAGGAGCGAGGGCTTGTCACTACGCCCTTTAATTGGGGCCTGTTCTTGAACGCCGACAGCCGCTTCCCGGAGCTCGCGGGCCTGGCCGGCGCCATCACCGGCTCGTTCTATGCCCTTCTCGTCTGCTTTGTCATTTCGTTTCCTCTCGGTATTGCCGCCGCGATTTATCTTGAAGAGTTCGCGCCCAGGAACCGCTGGACCGACCTTGTAGAAGTCAACATCAACAATCTGGCGGCGGTGCCGTCGATCGTATTCGGGCTTCTGGGCCTGGCGGTCTTCATCCAGATCTTCGGCCTGCCGCGTTCGGCGCCGCTTGTGGGCGGCCTTGTCCTTGCGCTGATGACGCTGCCGACGATGATCATTGTCACCCGGGCGGCACTCAAATCGATACCGCCGTCCATCCGTGAAGCCGCGCTGGGCGTTGGCGCTTCCAAGCACGAGGTCATTCTGCATCATGTGCTGCCACTAGCCGTGCCCGGCATCCTGACGGGCACGATCATCGGCCTGGCGCAGGCGCTGGGCGAGACCGCGCCATTGCTTCTGATCGGCATGAACGCCTTTTTGACTTCGCCGCCCGGTGGTATCATGGATCCGGCGACAGCCTTGCCGACGCAGATATTCATATGGGCGGACAGCCCCGAGCGTGGTTTCGTCTCGCGTACGTCGGCCGCGATCCTCGTGCTGCTGGGCTTCCTGATTTTCATGAACGCGTTCGCGATCTATCTGCGGCAACGCTTTGAACGTCGCTGGTGACGGAGTGAGGGATATGAACATGCTGACAGATGCCGCCATAGAAAACGCCATGGACAAGACGCCCGCGCACGAAGCGGTGAAGATGCAGGGTTCAAAGGTTCGCGTCTTCTATGGCGAGAAGCAGGCCCTGTTCGATGTGGATCTCGACATCCGGGAGAACCAGGTGACCGCGCTTATCGGTCCTTCGGGCTGCGGCAAGTCGACCTTCCTGCGTTGTCTCAACCGGATGAACGATACGATCGACATCTGCCGGGTGACCGGCGACATCACGCTCGACGGCGAGGACATCTACGATCCGCGTATCGACGTGGTCGAGCTGCGCGCCAGGGTCGGCATGGTCTTCCAGAAGCCCAACCCGTTCCCCAAATCGATCTATGAAAACGTCGCCTATGGACCGCGCATTCACGGGCTGGCCAACGCCAAGAGCGACATGGACGCGGTCGTTGAGCGGAGCCTGCAGAAGGCCGGTCTATGGAGCGAAGTGAAGGACCGGCTGCACGAGCCTGGCACGGGCCTTTCGGGCGGGCAGCAACAGCGCCTGTGCATCGCCCGCGCCATCGCCGTTTCGCCCGAGGTCATCCTGATGGACGAGCCGTGCTCGGCGCTCGACCCGATCGCCACGGCCCGTGTGGAAGAGCTGATCGACGAGTTGCGCGAGAATTACACCATCGTCATCGTCACGCATTCCATGCAGCAGGCGGCGCGCGTTTCACAGCGCACAGCCATGTTCCACCTCGGCAACCTTGTCGAGGAGGGGCCGACGGACAAAATGTTCACCAATCCCGAAGACAAGCGCACCCAGGACTACATTACAGGCCGCTTCGGCTGACCGGCTGGCAGGACGTTTTTTTCACAAGGAACCGTTTTCATGGGCGAGCATACAGTTACGTCGTTCGACGAGGATCTGGAGCAGATCGACCGGCTGATCCGGGATATGGGCGACCTCGCCGGCGCGATGACCCACGACGCCACGCGGGCTCTCCTCAAATCCGACAATGCCCTGGCGCAGCGGGTCATCTCCGACGATACGATCATGGACGCCAAGCAGCGGGACCTGGACGAGAAGGCCATCACCCTGATCGGCAAGCGGCAGCCGATGGCGCAGGACTTGCGTGCCGTGGTCGGAGGCATCCGCATGGCATCCGACCTCGAGCGGATCGGCGACCTGGCCAAGAATATCGCCAAGCGGGTGGGCGCGGTCGGCGACAGCGCCACGCCGCGCAGCCTCACCCACTCGATCGACGCAATGGCCCAGATGGTCATCGTCCAGGTCAATTCGGTGGTCGAACGCTATGTCGAGCGCCAGCCCGACGCGTTGACCAAGCTGCGCGACGAGGATGAGAAGATCGACATCCATTACACGTCCGTCTTCCGCGAACTCCTCACCTATATGATGGAAGACCCGCGCAACATCACCGCCTGCACCCATTTGCTTTTCTGCGCGAAGAATCTGGAGCGCATAGGCGACCACGTCACCAACATCGCCGAGAACGCCTATTATGTGCTCACGGGCGAACAGCTTCCAGTCCAGCGTCCGAAGCTGGACGAGACGCAAATGACGATGAGCGCGCAATAGCGGAGAGTACTGGATGATCGCACCCAAAGTCATGGTGGTCGAGGACGACGAACCGCTATGCGTCCTGCTGCGCTATAATCTCGAGGCCGAAGGCTATCAGGTCGAGATGATCACACGCGGAGATGAAGCAGAGGTCCGCCTCCAGGAGAACGTTCCCGATTTGCTGGTGCTCGACTGGATGGTGCCGGCGATCTCCGGCATCGAACTGTGCCGCCGGCTGCGCATGCGGGCGGACACCGAGCGCCTGCCCATCATCATGCTGACCGCGCGGGGCGAGGAAAGCGACCGCGTGCGCGGCCTTGCCACCGGTGCCGACGACTATCTCGTGAAGCCGTTCTCGACGCCCGAGTTCATCGCCCGGGTGCGCGCGCTCCTGCGCCGCGCCAAGCCGGAGGTGCTTTCGACGGTGCTGAAGGTGGGCGACATCATTCTCGACCGGGAATCGCACCGGGTCTACCGCCGCAAAAGCGAAATCAGGCTCGGGCCGACGGAGTTCCGCCTGCTGGAGTTCATGATGCAGCACCCAGGCCGCGTCTTCTCGCGGAGCCAGCTTCTCGACAATGTGTGGGGCGAGACGATCTATATCGACGAGCGCACCGTGGACGTGCATGTCGGCCGGCTGCGCAAGGCCGTGAACCAGGGCCGCATGCCCGACGTCATCCGTACCATTCGCGGCGCCGGCTACGCGATACGGGAAGCGTAGAGAGCGATTACTCCCGCGGGTACCAGTACCGCGCTTCCACCGCGCCACGCTCTATCCGCACGAAATTGTTGGCGAAGACGCGGTAGGGCGGGCTCCATTCGCTGTCAGGCCATTTGACGCGGATTTCGGCGCGCTCGGAGGTGCCGACGCCGGCGTGGACGAAGCCGGTTCGTCCCGAGGCATGCCCGCCGCCGACCTGGACGGTGCGGTTGACCGTGCGGGTACCGATCTTCACCGAAACGAGCGCGCCCACCGCGTTCCGGTTGGGGCCTTTCTGGGCGAGTTCTATGGCGACGAAGTTGCCGCCCGGCCTCGGGCCCGCCTCGCTTTTCGCACCGAGATTGCGGAACAGGGACGCGGGCTGCTCGCGGTTGACGACCAACAGATCCAGGAGGCCGTCGGCATTGAAATCCTCGACCACCGCGCCGCGGCCCTTTGTGGGCAGACCGATGCCCGCCGTGCCGCCCGCTTCCGCGAAAGAACCGTCCCACTGGCCGAGCAGGAGATTGTCGGGATCGATGGCGGCGAAATCGGGCATCTGCTCGACATTGCCCTTGGCGATGAAGAGGTCGAGCAGGCTGTCATTGTTGAAGTCGGCGAACTCCGCATGCCAGCCGGTGGAGGGCTTCAGATCCCTGCCCTTGTAGGGCCGGTGCGCTGTCGCGCCGCGCTCGAAGGCGATGTCGGTGTAGATCGGACGGTCTTCCGCCGCCTCCTCGTCGAGGCGCTGCAGCTTGGTGTCGCCCATCGAGGTGAGAGCGTATTCGGGGTAGCCGTTGCCGTCGATGTCGCCCTCGGCGATGCCCATCCCCCAGATCGTCAGATGCCGCCAGCCCTCCGACCGGCTGAAGAGCCGGGGCGCGCGGCCCGGCTCCACGTGCCAGAGCTGTTCCTCGCCGCCGCGATAATAGTGCCGGTCATTGGTGATCCGCAAGTCCTGCGTACCCGAGCGGTTCCAATCGGTGAACAGCATGGACAGGGTGCAATAGCCGGGCGCCAGCGGGCGGCGGTCGTCATACAGCGGCCCTTCTTCCCCTTGCGCGGGGCGGTATAGAGCATTGTCGTGGCAGGTGCCCCAGGGTGCGCCGGGGGCGGTGCGATCCACATAGTTGCCGATGGCCAAAGTCGGGTAGGCGTTGCCTTCCTCCCATGTGGCGGAAAAGGCGGTGGTCCATTCGCGCCCGCCCTCGAAGGCGAAGGCTTCGTTGGCCGGCTCGAAGCGGCATTCCGGCCCGCCTTTCAAGAGGATGTTCTCGCCGAGGCGCAGCAGCACGAGGTCCTGGTAACCGTCATTGTCGATATCGAGCGGGTATGCACCGAGCACCTTTTCGAGATCGCGAGGCTTCAACCCGGTCTCGACCGCCTCGAAACGAAGGCGGCCACCGGTGTTGCTCCGATTGATGTAGAGCTTCGCCGGCAGCTTGCCACCCGCAATGAGGAGGTCCGGCATGCGGTCGCCGTTGCAGTCGAAGGAGGCTGCGCCGCCGCCTACGAAATATTCCCAGGGGCCCCGATAGGCGTGGTCGATGCCGGCTTCGACCGCCTCCTCCTGCATCGCAGGAACATCGCTGACGGGGCCGGCGATGCTTGCCGGGATGCAAGCCAGTAGCGCTGTTATCGCAATCGCGGTCCGCATTGCCTACTCCTCGATCACCAGCGTCTTCAGGAACGCGACGAGCGCGGTTCGGTCTTCGTCGGAGGCGGCAACATAGCGGTCGCGCGCGGCCCGCCCCTCGCCGCCATGGGCGCGGATCACCTCATCCAGCGTCGGCAGGTCGTTGCGGTGGCCATAGGGGCCCGTCGAGCCTGCACCCCAGAGTTCGGCGGTCATGAAGACATTACGCTCGACGAAGCGCTGGGCAAGGAGCTCGTTGCCGAGCGTCGCCACTTCCTGATCGGCGATAACGTGGCGCTTGAGGTCGCCAAACAGCGGCACCAGCACATTGCCTTCGGCATCCCGGGGAAGGGTGCTCGCCCATTCGAGCAGGGCCAGATCGTAGGTCACGGGCTCGGCCAGTTCGCCGTCGCGCAGCGTTCCGGCCATATCCAGCGGGCCGGGATCTGCGAACTCCAAGGAGTTCAGCGGCAAGGCGCGCTTGTGGCATGCAACGCAGCCCATCGCATCGAACAGGGCGCTGCCGCGCGCGGCCGGCGCCTCCCATTCAGGCTGCTCGGGTTCGAAGACGACGGGCGCCTTCAGCCCTGCCTGCCATGCCACCAGCGCCGAAATGTCGCCGTCGCGGATCTCATCCTCGACCCCGTCACCGTCGTGGTCGCGCTCGCCGGTCCAGCGCGGACCGAAACGCTCGGTGGCCTGCATGCCGTGATGATGATTGAGCGCGTTGACGGTGAACTGGCGGATCGACGTCATCACGCCCTTCTGGCTGAACGGGCGCACGACGAGATCGTCGTCGACGCCCTCGACACCCGCAAGATCCAGCATGCCGTCGGGCTCTGCGGTGATCGTTCCGAAGGAGACGCCCTTGCTGGCGAGGGTGGCCGTGGTGGGCTTGCCGGTCCCACGCGCCGCCTCCAGGGTCCGCCGCCGCGTCTCGCGCAGGTCGGCCGTCATCTCACGGGCGAGCAGTTCGATCAGCCCGGCGCCGAAGAGATGGTTGGAACCGCGTTCATTGGAAAACTGGGGGTCAAGGCTATCGAAATCGGCGCTCTCGAAACCTTCGGATACGAAGACATTGGTCACGAAATCTCCGGCGCCGCCGACGATGGGCATATTGTGGCAGCCTGCGCAGGAATTTGCGTCCATCCCGGCCGAACGGAAAAAGCCGTTCTCGGGCGGGCGCTTGCGCTTGGTCGGCACAATCGCCTGGGTCGCGAAAGGCCGGCCCACGCCGTCCGCTGGCGTGAAATGGCCGATGAAGAGATGCTCGCCGCGCTCGCGCAAGGCGTCCAGCGCGGCGCGGTCCAGCTTGTCCGCAAGCGTGTCCTGTTCGACCGCACCCGGCATCACCGCCTCGTTCCAGGGCTCCGCGCCGGCCATGGGAGCAGGCATCGTGCAAAGGGCGGCGCCCAGGAGCGCCAACCTTTTCCATGTGCGGAGGTTCATGCGACGTCCTCCCTTCCCGGGGCGCCGACCGGCAGGGCCAGATGGAGGGCCGGCGCAAAATAGTCTCTATCCAGGCTGGTCAGAGCGGTCATTGCGCATCCATGCTCGATCAGGGGAACCTCGTTGCTCTCCGTCTCAAAGCTGATGGCGTCGGCATGCTGACCGCCAGCCGTCTGTGCCAGATACCGGCGTATTCCCGGTTCCAGGAGGTCGAACGCCGCCGTGCCCTGTCCGACCACGGCAATGGGCGCGGGATCGATCAGCGCGAACAGATTGCCCAGCCCGTAGCCGAGCGCCTCGGCGGCCTCGCGGAAGGCCTCGCCAGCCCGCTCGCCGCCGGCCCGGGCGGCATTGGCGAGTGCTTCCATCTCCGAAGCGTCGATGTCGGCGATGGGCTTTTCTAACGGGCTCTTGCCATGGGCGCGCCGCCAGATCGCGTAGTTGCCGGCAAAGGCCTCAATACAGCCGCGCTTGCCGCAGCGGCAGAGGGGCCCGTCCGGCCGGTGGTTCATATGGCCGAACTCGCAGCCGGACGAATGCTCGCCCGTGAACATATGGCCGTTCAGCATCAGGCCCATGCCGATGCCGTGGGACAGGAGGATCGCAACAAAATTGTCCCGATAGCGCTCGGGCCGGAGCCAGCGCAGGGCGGCGGCGATGAGATTGCAGTCGTTGTGGACCGTCACCGGAACCGAAAAAACATCCTCCAGCAACGGGCCGAAGGCGACATTCGCGTGGGGGCTGATGGGTGACCACAGCATTTCCCTGCCAGCCGAATCGGCAATGCCCTGCACGGCGATGCCTATGCGCATGATCTGCCCATGGCCGGCGGTGACCTTCCTCACTGCATCCACGGTCGCATCCATCAGCTCCTGGCGGCTCAGAGCCAGTGTCGGCAGGCGGTAGCCGTACCGGGCGACGGGTGCGCCGCAATAGTCCACCAGCACGGCCGACAGGCTGTTGAAGGACAGGATGAGGCAGACGACGCGGGCGGCCTCGGGATCGGGTGCGATGGCAATTTGCGGCCGTCCGCGCCGCGGCGCGGCGGCTTCGCCGGGCGGCACCTCGCGCATGATGCCCTCTTCGATGAGATCGGAGGCAATGGCGGAGATGGTGGAATGGCTGAGGCCTGTCACACGCGCGATGTGCGTGCGCGAGGGCCTGTCCGCCTGGCGGACTGCGGCAATGACCATCGCCCGATTGCGCTTGCGCATCTCGTCGTGACGGATTCCGACCGTCATCAAGTCTTCTCCTCCCGGCGGGCTCGGTACAACTTGCGCAGCAAGCGATGTCCAATCCCGCCACCAAAGCCATATTGACACGACAAGAAACGTGAGTCATTCTTTTTTTCGAGGCTCGAAAAAATGAGCTTCCTGGTGAAAGCCAATATTGTCGCGCCGTTCGGCGCCGGGAGGAAAATCATGAAGAAGACTGTCACCGCCGTGCTGGCGGGTCTCACGCTGTCACTGTCGCTTTCGACGGCAGCCCTTGCAGAAGGCAAGACCATCGGCGTTTCCTGGTCGAATTTTCAGGAAGAGCGCTGGAAGACTGATGAGGCTGCCATCAAGGCTCAGATCGAGGCTGACGGCAATACCTATGTATCCGCCGACGCCCAGTCTTCGGCTTCCAAGCAGCTCACTGATGTCGAAGCGCTGATTGCGCAGGGTGCCGACGCGCTCATCATCCTGGCGCAGGACTCCTCCGCCATCGGCCCGGCGGTTGAAAAGGCTGTCAATGAAGGCATTCCGGTCGTCGGTTACGATCGTCTGATCGAGAATCCCGACGCCTTCTATCTCACCTTCGACAACAAGGAAGTCGGACGTATGCAGGCGCGAGCCGTCTACGAGGTGCAGCCGACGGGCAACTACGCCTTCATCAAGGGCTCCTCGGCCGATCCGAATGCCGATTTCCTGTTCGAGGGCCAGATGGAGGTGCTCAAGCCCCACATCGAGTCCGGCGATATCACCAATGTCGGCGAGGCTTATACGGATGGCTGGCTGCCGGCCAACGCCCAGAAGAACATGGAGCAGATCCTGACCGCCAACAACAATGAGGTGGACGCGGTCGTCGCCTCCAACGATGGCACGGCCGGCGGCGTCGTGGCCGCACTTGAAGCGCAGGGTCTGGCCGGTTCCGTCCCGGTCTCCGGCCAGGACGGCGACCATGCTGCGCTCAACCGCATCGCGCTGGGCACGCAGACCGTGTCGGTGTGGAAGGATGCGCGCGAACTAGGCAAGGCGGCGGCGGAGATCGCCAATGCGCTGGCCGAGGGCACCGCGATGGCGGATGTCGAGGGCGCGGTTAAGTGGTCCGACGGCCCGCAGGGCGTGGAGATGAACGCCATCTTCCTGAAGCCTGTGCCGATCACTCGCGACAATCTCGACGTCGTCATCGACGCGGGCTGGGTAACCAAGGACGTTGTGTGTCAGGGCGTCGAAGCTGGTAAGGTAGACGTCTGCGGCTAATCAGCCGAGCAACAGGTTGAGACGCCGCGGCCGGATGGACCGCGGCGTTTTTTTGAAAGCAAGAACAGCCGCATGGCAGGCGCCTGGCGGCGGAAGGGGAGGATGAGATGGCGGAGGCTACGTCTGGGGTACAAGGACAGGGTGCGTCCGCATCGTCCAGCGGTGCTGCGCAGCGCTTCCTGAAGGCCACCGAACTCGACACGCGCATGCTGGGGATGCTGGGAGCGCTCGGCATCATCTGGCTCGGGTTCCATTTCCTGTCGGACGGCCTGTTTCTGACGCCCCGCAATCTTTGGAACCTGTCCGTTCAGTCGGCATCGATCGCCGTCATGTCGACCGGGATGGTGCTGGTGATCGTGACGCGCAATATCGATCTTTCGGTGGGCTCGCTGCTGGGATTTGTCGGCATGGTGATGGGTGTCACGCAAACCGAGTTCCTGCCTGACCTCCTTGGCTTCGGGCATCCCGCCACCTGGGTTTTGGCGCTCGGCATGGGCATTCTCGTCGGCGCGGTGATCGGCGCCCTGCAGGGCTATATCATCGCCTTCATGGGCGTGCCTGCCTTCATCGTCACGCTGGGCGGGCTGCTCGTGTGGCGTGGTGCTGCCTGGTGGGTGACGAGCGGGCGGACGGTGGCGCCGATGGATTCCACCTTCCGCCTCATCGGCGGCGGTCCGCAGGGCGCGATCGGCTCCACCTGGAGCTGGATCGTCGGCCTGATCGCCTGCGCGGCCGTGATCTCGATGCTCTTCGCCGGACGCCGTCAGCGGCGCAAGTTCAACTTCCCGCTGCGGCCGCTCTGGGCCGAAGCCTTTCTCGGCGCGGTCGGCTGTACCTTCATCCTTGGCTTCGTCTGGGTCGTCAATTCCTATCCGTGGCCGAGCGGCATCGTTCGCCGATATGCGGAGGCGCACAACATCACCATTCCCGAGGGCGGGCTTTTCATCGCCCACGGTATCGCCATTCCGGTGCTGATCGCCATCGGCGTCGGCGTCGTCATGTCCTTCATCGCCCTGCGCACCCGCTTCGGACGTTATGTCTTCGCCATCGGTGGAAACCCTGAGGCGGCGGAGCTGGCCGGCATCAATACCCGCTGGGTAGTGATGAAGATATTCATTCTGATGGGCGTCCTGGTGGCCATCGCCTCGGCCATTTCGACCGCCCGGCTTAACGCGGCGACGAATGCGCTGGGCACGCTGGACGAGCTTCTGGTGATCGCCGCGGCGGTCATCGGCGGCACGTCCTTGGGCGGCGGTGTCGGCACGATCGCGGGCGCGATGATAGGCGCCGTGCTGATGCAGTCCCTGGCTACCGGAATGATCCTGCTGGGCGTCGACACGCCGCTGCAGAATATCGTCGTGGGGCTGGTCCTGGTTTTGGCCGTCTGGCTGGACACGATCTACCGCAAGCGCATGCAGTAGCGGCGCCAGATCGTGCGTCCCGGCGAAACGCTCTAGGAGGAGACAATGGAAAACAAGGCACCGCTCGTCGAGATGAAGAACATCTCGATCGCCTTTGGCGGCATCCATGCCGTCGAGGACGCCACGGTGGATCTGCGCGAAGGCGAGGTTGTGGCGCTCGTGGGGCACAATGGCGCGGGCAAGTCCACGCTGATCAAGATTCTGTCGGGCGCCTACAAGCGCGATGCGGGAACTATCTTCATCAAAGGCGAGGAAGCACAGATCACCAACCCGCGCGATGCCAAGAAATACGGCATCGAGACGATCTATCAGACGCTTGCGCTGGCCGACAATGTGGATGCGGCGGCAAATCTTTTCCTTGGCCGCGAACTGATGACGCGGTGGGGTACGCTTGATGACGTTGCCATGGAATCGGAAACGCGCAAGGTCATGGGGCGGCTCAACCCGCGCTTTCAGCGGTTCAAGGAGCCGGTAAGCCGGCTATCAGGCGGGCAGCGTCAGTCCGTGGCCATCGCCCGCGCCATCTATTTCGATGCTCGCATTCTCATCATGGACGAGCCGACCGCCGCGCTCGGTCCCCAGGAAACTGCCCAGGTCTCCGACCTGGTGCGCCAACTCAAGCAGGACGGCATAGGCATCTTCCTGATCAGCCACGACATCCACGACGTCTTCGATCTCGCCGACAGGGTCGTGGTCATGAAAAACGGCCAAGTGGTCGGTACCGCCAGCACCAAGGATGTGACCGAAGACGAGGTGCTGGGGATGATCATCCTGGGCAAATGCCCGCCCGGAGCAGTGCCCGGACCTGGCGCCCTTCAGACGGCCGCAGCGGCTTGAACGGAAAGCAAAGGGCCGGCACCAATGAGCCGGCCCTTTGCCAAGTTCCTTTTCGGGATGCTGCCAGATGGGTTCTAAACGATATTGATGATCAGGAGCACCGCCACGACGGCCGCCAAGATCAAAAGTGCCAACCGGAAATAGCCGAACGGGCCGTAGTTGGGGCCGGGTGGCAATGGATCCCTCTCTTCGACATTGACCATCGCAAGACGCGCTGCGTCTTCGGCATTCCTCAACATTTCGTTCATCTCTGCTCCCTTGCGTGTCGCACGCCCGTACGGTTCGATGTGCCGATCCTATCGCGCCCGTCTGAAGAGGCCGAGGACCAGCGAGATGACGAGCAGAACGAGGAATATATAGAAAAGGATCTGCGCGATGCCTGCCGATGCACCGGCAATACCACCAAAGCCGAGCGCGCCGGCGATCAGTGCGACCACCAAGAATACAAGTGCCCAATAAAGCATAATGCGTCTCCCTGGATCACTCCCACTTCACCGAAAGGCGGAGGGACCTACTGGTTTGTTTCATGCAATTCTGCCGGAGGTTCCCGCTTTGCTGGAATTGCCTTGGGTTTGAACTCCTCGGAAAACGCCGGTCGCCATCATATGGTTCCCCGCAAAAAAGCCGCCTTGGCAGGCGGCTTTCAAGGACGGTGGGCCAAGAGTGTCGTCAGGCCGCTGAAACGCGCGCCTGACTGTCGAAGAAGAGCGCCTGGCTGATGAGCGCCTTGACCATGTCCGGGTTGAACGGCTTGGTGACGAGAAAGGCCGGCTCGGGCCGTTCGCCCGTCAGCAGACGTTCGGGGAAGGCCGTGATGAAGATCACCGGCACAGGTGTGGACGCCAGTATCTCGTTGACGGCGTCGATGCCGGAGCTGCCGTCGGCAAGCTGTATGTCGGCCAGCACCATTCGCGGGTTGGTCTTGTGGAACATCGCCGTTGCCTCCTGATGGGTGCGCGCGGTGCCCACGACCCTGTGCCCGAGGCTCTCGACCATCTCCTCAATGTCCATGGCGATCAGGGGCTCGTCCTCAATGATCATGATGTCCGTTGCGACCTGGCGGGAAATTTCGGCGCTCGCGTCCTGCAGCAGGGCGTTCACCTTGTCTTCCTCCATGTCCAGTATCTCGGCCGCCTCCGAGGGATCAAAGCCCTCGACGGCGACGAGGAGGAACGCCTGGCGGGGAAGCGGGGCGAGCGTGGAAAGATTGGTGATGGCGCGCTTCTCCCACGCGGTCGTGGGCGAGGTCTCCGGCACGCGGATGTCGAACGTCCCGAACAGCTTTGTGAACAGTTTGAAAAGGGCGATGCGGTCATTTGATGCTTTGGGAAAGATCGATGTATCCGCTATCAACGCTTCCAACGTTGCCGCCACCAGCGCATCACCGCTGGACTGGGTACCTGAAACTGCGCGGGAGAAGCGGCGCAGATATGGAAGGTGGGGGGCAATCCTCGCTGACAAGCTCATGCTTTTTCAGTCTCCGTCAGTCAATTGAAGTTGGATCCAATACAATGCTCGGGCAACGTCCCTTGGCAAAAAAGGTTCCCGGCTGTTGGAACCTTTTTTATACGACAGCCGTTGCACACTGAATTGGCACCTGCCAGCAGCAGGTAAAGGGCAAGAAATTGGTGATGCAATTGGGGTCTAACGCGGGCAAAGATAAGAACATGGAACACAAGAAGTTCGAAACCATCCGGAGTGCGCGGAGGCGGGGTGACGGGCGGGATCCGCTCGGCACGAACAGCGAGATCGCGCGCAAGCTGAAGCAGTATTATGACGATATCGTCTCGGAAGAGGTTCCGGACCGCTTCACCAGTCTGCTCAGTCAACTCGAAGAACGCGAAGAGTCGTCCTCGCCGACTGAGAAGGACTAGTTAATGGCGGCGGCAAAAGGTTTTCGAGAGGGGCTGCTGGAAGCCGTCCCCACGTTGCGGGCATTCGCCGTTTCGCTGTCGAAGAACGCGGACCGGGCCGACGACCTCGTCCAGGAGACGCTTGTAAAGGCCTGGGACAAGCAGGCCAGTTTCCAGCCGGGAACGAATCTGAAGGCGTGGCTTTTCACAATACTTCGCAACGAATTCTACTCGCAGATGCGCAAGCGCAAGCGCGAAGTCGAAGATTCCGACGGCAGCATCACTGCCCGCCTGTCGGTCCATCCGGGTCAGGAGGGTTCGGCGGATCTTGCCGATTTCCGCAAGGCGCTCGCTCTTCTCCCGGAAGATCAGCGCGAGGCGATCATCCTTATCGGAGCCTCCGGCTTTTCCTATGAGGAAGCTGCCGAGATCTGCGGCTGTGCCGTAGGAACCATCAAGAGCCGCGTCAGCCGCGCCAGGAGCCGCCTTCAGGAAATACTGTCCATCGAGGGCGAGGCTGACTTCGGACCGGATGCCATCAGCACACAAGTCACCAACTCAGCTGCTCTCGCGTGAGCGGACCGTTCTCGTCGCTTGCACAAGAGCCTGCATGAGCTCCGTGTCTGAATACGGCTTGGGGACGATAATCGCCCCCGGGAACTCGGTGAAGATCGGTTCGGCGTCCGTATAGCTCGTCGCGAAGATGAAGGGGACTTGGCGGGCGGCGAGTGTATGGCCGAGCTCGGTGGCCCATTGTCCCTGCAGCCTGATGTCGAGAATGGCGGCGTCGACAGATGCCGTGGCCGCATGTGCGGCGGCACTAGAGAGAGTGCCGAATGTCACGACGCGGGCGGCACCATTGTCGTAGCAAAGCTGCTCCATATCCATGGCAATAAGGGCTTCTTCCTCGACCAGCATGATCTGCAGGCCGTCCAACAATTTCTGCTTCAAACGAGATCCCCGAAATGAAGATGATATCAACGTTGCGCGTGTACATGTTCCACCAATCCGGAGTAGTGTCATTTAAAAATGACATAGCGCGTACTTGCTCGCGAGAGTCCGCTATAATGGGGGAGAGCGCTCTTGGACGCGACTAACCACCGGCCTCGCCAGCAGGTTTCCTGCGATGCCTGTCCATTGCGCAAACGGCAGGAATTCCGGGACTTCAGCGAGGACGAGCTGGCGTTCATGAGGAGGTTCAAACGCGGCGAACTCACCATCGACAAGGGAGCTGCCATCCTCCAGGAGGGCGCCCACACGCCGCATCTTTATACGGTGCTTTCCGGGTGGGCATTCCGCTACAAGATGATGCGCGACGGCCGCCGCCAGATCGTCAATTACGCGATGCCCGGAGACATGATCGGGTTGCAGGGCAGCCTGATGGGCGAGATGCAACACTCGGTGGAAGCCCTGTCGCCGATGACTTTGTGCGTCTTCGAACGCGCCGAGCTTTTCGGGCTTTTCACGAGGAGCCCGGAACTGGCCTACGACGTGACCTGGATCGCCTCGCGCGAGGAGTGCATGCTCGATGAGAACCTTCTGACCGTAGGACGGCGCACCGCTCAGGAGAAGATCGCCTATCTCGTCGTCTTCTTGTGGAGCCGCTCCGTCGCCTGCGGCCTGACCGGCCGCAATGTGGTCGACATCACGTTAACCCAACAGCATGTGGCCGACACCCTCGGCCTCTCGCTCGTCCACACGAACAAGATGATCCGTAAGCTGGCGGAGCGGAAACTGCTGACATGGAGTGACGGTGGCTGCAGGATTCTCGATCTGGAGAGGCTTCGCCGCCTGGCGCAATGGGATGACGCGATACCTGCCAAGCGACCCTTCCTATGATAAGTTGCGCGGTCCCTCGGGTGGGAGGTTCCAGTGGATACCCGGAAAGATGTTGCGGAAGATCGCAAACATGATCAGCAGAGCTGGAACGGCTATGAAGCCGCCCACCGGACCCCAGATCCAGAGCCAGAAGGCGATGGCGAGGAACACGATGAAGGGATTAAGCGTCATGCGTTTGCCGATCACCATCGGCGTCACGAACTGCGCTTCCATCGCGTTGACGGAAAGGTAGATCAATGGCGGGAGCAGACTCCCGGAGAAGCTGTCGAAGCTCGCCAGCCCGACACCGAGCAGTATGACCGCCATGATCATTGGGCCGACGTAGATGACGAAATTCAGGATGCCCGCGAGCACCCCCCAGAGCAGGGGCGAAGGGACGCCCACCAGCCACAGGGCCAAGCTTACCGCGAGGGCGAGCCCGGTGTTGATCAGCGCTATGGCCAGCAGGTAGCTCGACACCTGGCTTTCGACGTCACGGAAGATATGGGCGACCCGCCACCGCAGCCGCCTATCGTAGCAAACGGTCAGAACGGCGTTGCGGATCTGGTGCCGCGTGGCGATGAAGAAATAGAGGCTGGCCAGGAAGATGAGCATCTGAGCGAGCAGGGTTGGCGCTAGATAGGCGACATTTTCGACAGGCGAGCCACCATCCACCGAAACGGTCACGTTCGATTCCCCTGTGACCGACCGGATTTCCTCGCGAAAGCCCTCGATCGTCGCCAGCGGCTCGCGCAGGCTGATCAGTTGCAGCTGCAGCTTGCTCCAGATTTGCGGCACCCGGTCTGCCCAGGTGGTCAAGGGAGCGGCCACCGCCGTAGCAAGGCCGGTGATGACGAGCAGGAAGACGAGGACGGCTACGACAGCCGAAAGGGCCGGCGGCATGCCGCGATATTCAAGGCGCGTGGAAACCGGACCAAGCATCAATCCGACGATGACGGCAAGGCTCACCGGAACCAGCAGGAACCGGCCCGCCTGGAGGACAAAGAGGCATCCCAGAAAACCCAGGAAAATAGCGCTGATCTGGGCGCCCCGCGACAATGTGTATTCGAGATTGGACTTTGGAGGCAGCCGGACGACCGGCGGCCTCTTCGTGGCTTGCTTGCTCATGATCTCTTCCACCGCCGACGCAGCTTCAACGGCGGGTGCGTTGAATGGTTCCCATTCCTGCTTCGTGTTCGGGAACCCCTTGCCCAACTATGCGTTGAGGATTCGCAAGCAACGAAAGGAGAGAACATGCCAACCACCGGGACGAAGAGCACCAAGGCGGATGTGCAGGCTAAAGAACCCGATCTTGAGGCCGATATCCGGCAGTTGCGAGAAGACATCACGCAGTTGACGCAGCATCTCAAGCAGACGGGCAACAGATCCGTTTCCCGGGCCCAGCGCGCGGCGAAGGAAAGCGTCGACCAACTGAAGGGCAGCGCCCAGGATCTTGAAAGCGAACTGGTCGAGAGCGTTCGGGAGAAGCCGCTTACGGCCGTGGCGCTGGCTGCCGGGGCGGGGTTCCTGCTGGCCATGATCATGCGCCGCTAGCGTGGCCGGCGCGGCGCGCGCGACATTCCATATTTGCTCTACCATTATGCAGCGGCGGCAAGATCGTCTGTTGCAAAAAGCAATAGCGAGAAGGGGATATGCTAGCGAGATTCTTGGCACTTCTAGCCAGCGGCGAGATCGGGTTTTTAAAGCGGCGGGTCAAGACCGCCGTGATCGGCTACGGAGCGGCCGCGCTGGCCGCGCTGGCGGGAGCGGTCTTCCTAGTCTATGCAGGATTTTTGGTTACTGCAGAGCAGGTGGGACCGACCGTCGCCGCGCTGTATTTCGGCGTGGGCTTCGTCCTTCTGGCTATCGCAATCATTATTGTTTTCAAGATCGTGGCAGCGATGCAGCGACGGGCTCAACGGCGGCGGCTGGCGGCCGACCGCAGCGCGATGGCGGGAGCATCCGCGATGGCGATGCTTCCGGTACTAATCAGCCGGAAGGGCGGCATGAGCGTAGCGCTGGTCGCCTTGGCAGGGCTCGCAGGCTTTGCAGCCTATCGCGCCATGCAGAATCCCGACGATGACCACGACGATTGATGAAGGAGTTTAGCCGTGCCTGATAAAATCCCTCCGCGGAAAGCCCGGCAAGGCAGAAAGGGGCTGCCCGTCCTTTTGGTGCTCGTCGTGGCTCTGATCTTGCTCATGATCGGCTGGTGGGCCGTGGAAATCTATGGAGTGGCATTGGACGAGCAGCAGCCGGTCGAGATGCCCAGCTCCACGGAAATACCGATAGAGCGCAGCGGGCAGGTCGAGGCGGATGAGGAGCTGTAGGGCGGAAACCAGGAGCGATGCGGCGCGGCAGCAAGAACGCCATTCTACGGTACGCTGCCGCCGCCGCGAGGCTAGTCATGCCACCGGGACGAGAACCGATAGTGCCTTCGGGTGCTGGCGCAGATGAATCTGGTCGGGGAGGGGATGCAACTCTCCATCCATGGCGAGCTTGTGGCGCGGGTGCGGATCGAGAATGAAGATGCGCGCTTCCCGCGTCTGATGGATATCCACCTGTTCGTTTCGCCGCCATCGGCCTATAGCCATATTTGCGAAGAAGACGACCAGGTCCCAGCGTCGCCGCGTACGCGTCAGGTAGAGACCGAGCAACCCGTTGTCGGGAGTGTCCGTATAGGGCAGGTGGCCCTCCCCGTAGAGGTTGTTTGTCACCGCTATACCCGACGTCGTCACCAGTATTTCTTCGTCACCCATCTCGATCCGGACACGCAAATGATGCGGCCGCAGGAACGTCGTCAGCGCCGCCCGGGCCGACGCGAAGGTTTTGCCAAGGCGGCCCCTGAAGCTCAGCCGCGAGCGTAGGTGGATGAGCTGTGGGTGCATGCCAATGGACAGTTGATGGACGAATGGCTCGCCATTGGCGGTCGGCAGGTCGACCTGACGTATGGTGCCTTGCGCCAGCGCCTCGACCGCTTCGTCGAGGTCCAGGGGAATCTGGAGGCTGCGGGCAAAAAGGTTCATGGTGCCGGCAGGAAGGATAGCAAGGACCTTGCCGCTCCTGACCAATACGCTTGCCGCCAGCGAGACTGTCCCGTCACCACCCCCGACCAGCACCGCGTCGGTGCCGGACTCGCCTGCCGCCTTGTGGAGGGCATCGGAGATCTGCTCTCCGGGCACGACCTGCACGTCGATTTCGTGGCCTGCTTTCCCGAAACGTTCTGCAATCGAAGCGGAGAAGGCATCGATATCCATCGTTGCCAGAGTTCCGCCGTTGCGGTTGAGCACAGCCATAATCTTCATGCGGTCGCTCCGAACATCTGAGCGTTGAGGAATTGCCGGCGCGCCGCCTAGGTTCCATCGCATCGAGAACCGCAGATCCAGCGCTAGCAGGACCGCGGATCCTGATGTCGGAACCGTTTGTGAGACTCGACGTTGTAGCGAGGTGATGGCCGCGCGTCCGATCCTAGCTTGGCAGGTTCGGTCGGAAGCGCGGCCCGTACAGAAACACTGCACATGGAGAGCATATCATGATCCGCAATCTATTGGCGACTACCGCGATCGCGACGCTGGTAGCGACTGGCGCGGTCGCTCAGACTACGACACCGGCCGACCCCGCCGCCACGCAACAGCCGACCGAAATGACGATCCGCGCCGAAGGCAATCTTGCCTCAAACATAATCGGCAAGTCGGTCTACAACGGGACTGGCGATGAGGCCGAGAACATTGGCGAAGTGAACGACCTTGTTCTCAGCAAGGAAGGCGACGTCCAGGCGATCGTCGTCGGTGTGGGCGGTTTTCTTGGCATCGGCCAAAAGGAAGTCGCTCTCGAATATGATCTGGTCGAGTGGGCTGAGCGGGATGGCGATCGGTGGTTGGTGGTTGAAACCACTGCCGATGCGCTGAAGGCCCAGCCGGAATTCGAGCGTTCGGCCTATCGCCCGATGCCTGCCGACGCTGACGTTGCCGAGACCCGGCCGGCGACAGCCGACGATTTGGCCAGCGCTCCCCAGCCCGATGCTGAGGGCGAGGCCGACGGTGAGGTGGCGGTTGTCGAGCAGCCGGCCGACGGCGCTGAGGACCAGACCGCTGCGGCCCCGGCGGATGACCAAACCGGTACCGATGCCGAGGTGGCGGCGACCGAACAGCCGGCCGACGGCGCTGAGGACCAGACCGCTGCGGCCCCGGCGGACGATCAAACCGATGCCGAAACCGAGGTTGTGGTGACCGAGCAGCCAGCCGATGGCACCGAGGATCGCCCCGCCGATCAGACTGCCGCGGCACCGGCCGAAGATCAGGAACAGGCTGGCGACATGGCCGCCGCCGAGGACCAGCAGGCAGCCGAGGCGGACGAAACGCAGACCGCTGCGGTCGACCGCCAGGGCCAGCAGGAAGCCAGCCCGGATCAGCTTCGCGCGGACAACCTGATGGGCACTGCCGTCTATGGGGCCAATGACGAGCACGTCGGCGAGATTGGCGACGTGGTGCTGACGCCGGAAGGCGAAGTCGAGGCCATCATCGTCGATGTGGGCGGTTTCCTCGGGCTTGGCGAGAAGGAAGTCGCCATCAGCATGGAGAAGCTGGTCTTTACGACCGACGAAGGCGGCGACCTGTTCCTCTACACCGAACTCACTCAGGAGCAGCTCGAAGCGCAGCCGGCCTATGACGAGGCGGCCTACGCAGAGCAGCGCGACGAGATGCTGCTGAGAGTCGAGTAGCGTCCCGGCATCTGGACGGATCAACCCCGCGGTTGCAAGGCCGCGGGGTTGTCTTTGCGTCCAGCCAGGCGGCTGTGCCACTGTCTACACCGGCGATACAGTGCGTTCGGAACAGATGTCTTCCTCCTGGGGCGGCGCTGCGCCATGTAGGAGCGGAAGGAAACCGGTACGACGTACAGGCTTCACCAGAGGCGTCGGTGTCCATCGGGACCTGCGGATCTCGGGTGGCTGCACTTAGCCGCAAACGTTACGGGGAGCATGACATGCTCGACAAGATCGAAGGCATTCACCACATCACCTCGATGGCGCGGGACGCGCGCCGGACAGACGCGTTCTTCACCGGGACGCTGGGCCTCAGGCGAGTCAAGAAAACTGTCAATTTCGATGCGCCCGACATCTACCATCTCTATTATGCGAACGGGATCGGCCAGCCGGGCACTGTGATGACCTATTTTCCCTTTCCCAACATCATTCGCGGCACGCGCGGCGCGGGCGAGGTCGGCACGACGGTTTTCTCCGTGCCTGAAGGCAGTCTCGACTTCTGGGAAGAACGTTTTGCAAGCAACAAGCTGGCCGGCATAGAGCGGCTTCAGCGCTTTGGCGAAAACCGGCTCGCGTTCCAGGGTGAGGATGGCGACGGGTTTGCCCTGGTCGAGACAGCGGGTGACCAGCGGAAACCCTGGCCCAGCCACGATATTCCCGCAACGGCGGCCATCCGCGGCTTCCACTCGGCGAGCCTGGTCCTTCACGACAGCGGCGGCACGCGTACACTGCTGGAGATGATGGGTTATTCGGCCCTGGGTGCGGAAGACGGTATCGAGCGCATGGAGCGCAAGGGCGGCAACGGGGCCAATTTCATCGATCTCATCACCGATCCGAATGCGCCGCCGGCGCGTCAGGGCAGCGGGTCTGTGCACCACATCGCCTTTGCCGTCCCCACCCAGCCTGCGCAGCTTGCCGTTCGCAAGGCGCTGATGAGCGAGGGCTTCAGCCTTACACCCGTCATCGACCGCGACTATTTCCTGTCGGTCTACTTCCGAGCACCGGGCGGCGTGCTGTTCGAGATCGCCACGAATGAACCTGGTTTCGCCCGCGACGAGGACATCGAACATCTGGGCGAGGCCCTCAAGCTGCCGAAGCAGCATCAGCACCTGCGGCCATATCTGGAAAGCCACCTGCCGCCAATCGGGAGCAGCGAATGAGCACCGACGCGTATGAGCACATCCTTGAGCCGGCGGGGCAGGGCAAGCCGCTGCTGTTCCTGTTCCATGGCACGGGCGGAGACGAGCGCCAGCTTCTCGATCTTGCCGAGGACGTCATGCCGGGTGCCGGTATCGTATCGCCGTGCGGCGACATAAGCGAACACGGCGCCGCACGCTTCTTCAAACGCACGGGCGAGGGCGTCTACGACATGGACGACCTTGCCCGCGCCACGGTCAAGATGGCCAGATTCATCAAGGCTCATGCGGAGCAGCAGCGGCCGGAGGGCATCTACGGGCTAGGCTATTCCAACGGCGCCAACATCCTGGCTTCGGTCATATTCCAGGAGCCGGCACTGTTTGACGCGGCGGTTCTCATGCATCCGCTCATCCCGTTCGAACCGCAGATCGCGGGGCCTGTCGGAACGCGCCTCCTGCTGACGGCGGGCAGGACGGATCCCATCTGCCCAGCCCGGCTGACGCACCGGCTCGTAAGCTATCTCGAAGGCGCCGGCGCCGTGCTGGAAGTGGAATGGCACGAAGGCGGCCACGAGGTGCGGCCCAGCGAGATAGAGGCGGCGAAGCGGTTCCTGGGCTAGGGTCGGGAACGCTTCGCCATCCTTCTTGCGGCCGGGCGTCAAGCAGCTTCCTTGAGGCCTGCGGTCTTTTCCGCTGTCTCGATAAAGCTGCGATGCAGCGTCTTGACGGCTTCCTCGCGGTCCTCGCTGCGCACGACGAACTGAACGTCGACGCCGCGGCCCGTCTCTTGAGCGGAAATGGGCTCTATCCCGGCCGCCTCAAGCGCCTTCAAGCCCTTGAGCATGACCCCCAGCCCCTTCAGGTCACGCCCGATGATCGACACCATCCCGGCCCGCCGCGCGGTGATGCGGGCGGAGGGATAGCGCTCGGCCAGGTCGCGCTCGACCCGGCGGATCGCCTTCAGTGGCGCTTCCACGTGATGGACGATCGAGTTGGCGTTGGACGATTTCGAAACGATGCGCACGCGGTGGCGCGTCAGCACTTCCAGGATCGAGGCGTCGTAGCCCTTCACGCCGACCATGTCCTGCTCGAACAGCTCAAGGCTGGTCACGGGCAGGCCGGTCACCATCTCCACGCCGGGCTCTCCCGCAGGTTCGGCATCGATCAGCGTGCCGGGGTCATGGGGCTCGAAGGCGTTGGCGACGCGCAGCGGCACGCCGGCCTGGCGCAGCTTCTTGGCGGCTTTAGGGTGGATCGCCTCCATACCCATATTGGAGAGCTGGTCGGCGACGTCGTAGTTGGTGCGCCCGATCTTGCGCACATTGTCGGTTCCCACCAGGCGCGGATCGGCGCTCGAAAGGTGGAACTCCTTGTGAATGATCGCCTCGCGCGCGCCGGTCAGCGCGGCGATGGTGGCGAAGGTGACTTCCGAATAGCCGCGGTCGAACTCACGCATCAGGCCTTCGCGGCATTGGGCGTAGCCCGTGACGATGGGCAACTCGCGCTCCAGATCGACTTCATCCAAGGCGCGATGGATCCGCTCGTCGAGATCCGGCTGGGTCTCATCGCGCCAGCCAGTCAGGTCCACGAAGCGGGCATTGACGGCTTCGCGGCGAAGCAGAATGGCAAGGTTGTTGGCCGAATGCGCCTCTCCCAGCGCGGATAGCATTTCGCGGATGGTCTGCATGTGCTCACCAAGCTGGAAATGGCCGTAGGAGCAAAGGCGCTGCAGATCGATGAGGCAGCCGCGTGCGCCTTCGACCCGCTCCCGCACGAAATCGTCGGCCGCATGGCGGTCGGCGGCTTCCTCGAACATCCCGGCGTTGATTTCCCGCATGGCGCGACTGACATCGGACAAGGCATCCATCCAGCCGTGCTCGTTATCGGCATGGGCGAACAGGGCGTAGACGCCCGGCTCGCCGGATTTCTTGTGCTCCAAGAGCTTGTCGGTGATGCCGCTGAAGGCGGAGACCACGAAGACGCGGCGGTAGAGGGCGTCGCCACTGCGATCGCCCACGAGAATTGTGTCGAGAAGCTCGCGTGCGCGGCTCATCGACGTTCCGCCGATTTTCTCCACCGTATGGCCGGTTTGAGCGTTCTCGGCCGCGCCGCGTTCCTTCGCGGCGCGCTTGTCTTCCGGTCGTCGTGTCATTTGATGATCGTTGCCTTCCTGGTTAAACCAGCTTTCCTGTCGCCACGTCGATCGGCTTGGGCTCGCCGCGGTGGGCGAGAAAATCCGGACGGGGCTTTCTGGCGCCGAACGGCTCGGTGAGTTGGTTCGACATGGCGTTGAACACGAAGAACGCGTTCGAGCGGGCAAACGGGGTGATGTTGCCGTTCGAACCATGCATCGTGTTGCAGTCGAACAGGACCAGCGTCCCCGCCTTGCCGGTCGCGGGCACGATGCCGTGCGCGGAGGCCAGCTTCGTCAGCGCTTCGTGCGAGGGCACGCCCACCTCCTGCTTCTTGAGCGAGGACTTGTGATTGTCCTCGGGCGTTTCGCCGGCGCAGGCGATGAACTGCTTGTGCGAGCCCGGCATCAGCATCAAAGGACCATTCAACTCGTCGTTGTCGGTCAGGAGCAGCGAGGCCGAAATGGCGCGCATGCGCGGCATGCCGTCCTCAGCGTGCCATGTCTCGAAATCCGAATGCCAGTAGAACTCCTTGCCGGTAAAGCCGGGCTTGTAGTTCAGTCGGGACTGGTGAACATAGATATCGTCGCCAAGAAGGAAGCTGACGATGCCGGCAATGCGGCGGTCCCGCGAAAGCCGCTCGAAAAGCGCGCTCTGTTCGGGCAACTTGAAGATCGTGCGGACCTCGTCCGAGCCGGGTTCGGTGATCACGCTGCCGTCCATGAGCTTGCGCTCACCACCGCGCATGGCGGCGGATTCGGCCATCAATGCCTTGACCTCTTCCTCGGAGAAGAGGTTCTTCAGGACCAGGAATCCGTCCCGGTCGAACTGATCCGCCTGTTGGGCGGTGAGGGGCGCATCGGGGCGCCACTGGGACCAGACCACCTTATCCTCGCGCGGCAGCCACTTTTCTTCCGGCAGCCGGCTTGGATAGGGGTCGCTGGTTCGGTCCACTGGATTGGTTATCGCAGACATGGTCTTGTCTCCTTCTTCCTTTGGTTTCTGAGGGCGTGGTTCACTTCACGCCTCTTCGGCCTCGAGTGCGTAGGAGCCGTCCTCCTGGTGAACTTCATTGCCGCTGACGGGCGGGTTGAAAACACACGCCATGACCATCGGCTTGTCGTTTGCGCGCAGGATGTGCTTGTCGTTCTTGTCGAGCGCATACATCACGCCGGGGCGTATCTGGTGCACTTCGCCGGTCGTGCAATCCTCGATCGAGCCCGTTCCGTCGACGCAGTAGACGCTCTCGAGATGGTTCTTGTAGTGCATCGGCAGTTCGGCGTTGGCATGGATCGTCGTGATGTGGAACGAGAACCCCATCTTGTCGCCCTTCAGCAGAAGGCGGACGCTGTCCCAGCCATCGGAGAAGATATGGCGGTCGGTGTTCTTCGCTTCATTCAGGTCGCGTACGATCATGGCAATTACTCCGCTGCAATACTGGCCGAGCGGGAAATCTCGCCGACGGCCTCTTCAAGAATGTCCAGTCCCCGGGCAAAGGTTCCCTTGTCGATGTTGATGGGGCAAAGAATCTTCACCACCTCATCGTGCGCCCCGGAGGTCTCGATGATGAGGCCGGCCTTGAAACAGCGCGAGCAGATGTCGCTCGCCAGCGCACCGGAGCCCACGTCGATGCCCTGCATCATGCCGCGCCCCTTGAGACGCGCATCCGGCAGATGCGCAGCGATCTCCCTGAGGCGGGTGCCGAGGAAGCCGGCGCGCTCGCGCACGCTCTCCTGGAAACCCTCGTCGGCCCAGTATTTCTCCAGCGCCACGCGCGCGGTAACGAAAGCATGATTGTTGCCGCGGAAGGTGCCGTTGTGCTCGGCCGGGCCGAATATGTCGTACTCGGGACGTACCAGAAGCGTGGCGAGCGGCAGCCCAAAGCCGGAAAGGGACTTTGCCATGGTGATGATGTCCGGCGTGATGCCCATCTCCTCAAAGGAGAAGAACGAGCCCGTGCGGCCGCAGCCGGCCTGAATGTCGTCGACGATGAGCAGCGCGCCATGGGCGCGTGCGATCTGCTCGATGCGCCGCAGCCATTCGCGCGACGCCGCGTTCAGGCCGCCTTCGCCCTGCACCGTTTCAAGAATGATCGCCGCCGGCGGCTCAATGCCGCTGGACGGTTCAGCAAGCATGCGATTGAGGAAATCGGCGGTGTCGATGTCCTTGCCCATCGAGCCTTCGAAGGGCATCCGCGTGACGCCGGTCAGCGGCAGGCCGGCGCCGCCGCGGTGATAGCCGTTGCCGGTCGCGGCAAGCGCGCCCAGCGTGACGCCGTGAAAACCGTTGGTGAAGGAGACGACGTTGGTACGGCCCGTCACCTTGCGGGCAAGCTTCAAGGCGGCCTCAACGGCATTTGCGCCGGTGGGCCCCATGAACATCATGCGATGATCCATGCCGCGCGGCTCCAGGACGATGCGTTCGAAGGCTTCCAGAAAGGCCGCCTTGGCGCTGGTGTGCATGTCCAGGCCGTGGGTTACGCCGTCACTGGTGATGTAGTCGACCAGCGCCTTCTTCATATCGGGGTCGTTATGGCCGTAGTTCAGCGAAGAGCATCCGGCGAGGAAATCGATATATTCGCGGCCGTCCGCGCCCTTCATCATGGCGCCGCTGGCGCTTTCGAACACGATGGGAAAGCTGCGGCAATAACTGCGCGCCGCGGATTCGCGGCGCTCGAAAATAGTCTTATCGTCCGTTTTTACGGTCGTCATGTCTTATCCTTCGGGTTTTTCAGTTCGCTGGACGCGCGTTGAGCCGGCTGCCGATCAGGCGGCGCTGCGGGCGGCTTCGGGCAGCGATATCGTCACCATGTGCTCGGTGGCGTGCGCGCCGTCGAAATGGGCGTCCTTGCGGAAATAGGCTTCGTCTGTCAAACGCGCGCCCTGGCTGCGGGCGAAAGAGCGGAACAGCGCCCAGCTCGCGTCATTGTCGGAGGTGATCGTGGTCTTGACCGTCTCGACCTCGCCGCAGACGTCGCGTTCGAGCAGGGATTTGAGCATGCGCTTGGCGACGCCCTGACCCTGGGCGGATTCATCCACCGCGACTTGCCAGACAAACAGGGTGCTGCTGTCGTCGGGCAGGAGGTAAGCCGAGATCCATCCGACGATCTCTCCATCGGAGCGCCGCTCGGCCACCACGCAGGTGTCGCCGAAATGGTCGCATTGCAGCAGATTGCAGTAGAGGGAATTTTCGTCGAGCGGTTCACATGCACGTATCAGGCGCCAAACCGAGGAACCGTCTTCTTTTTCAGGCGTGCGGAAGATGATTTCATCGGATCGTTTTCGAACAAGTTTCAGATCGCTGCTGGGCATGGCTCTCCTCTTTCGTCAGGCTGGATATTACGATTACCGAACCATATTTCAACCGCAGCAGCATCGATTTGTTCAGAACTGTGCTAAATCGGCCCCCGATGAGCCGAGATTGCCGAATGATTTCATTCGCTAATCAAAATAAAATTTTTCTGCTACCAAGGTGATGTAATCGTTGCTCAAGGCCCGCCTATGGAAAACCGCACCCAGACCAGCCTTATCGCGCTACGCAGGATCCTCCGCGCGACCGAGTTGAACGCGCGTACGCTTGCCCGCGAAACGGGGCTGACCACGCCGCAGCTCATCGTGCTCGAGATCGTGGCAGCGGCCGGCAGGGCGACGCCGAAGGACATCGCGGGCAAGGCCGGCGTAGGCCAGGCGACCGCGACGTCGCTTGTGGACAAGCTGGTGGCGCGGGGCCTGGTCCAGCGTACCCGCGGCGAGCGCGACCGGCGCATCGTGTGGGTTTCGGCGACGGAGGCCGGTCAGGAGCTGCTCAAGGCCGCCCCCGACCCTTTGCAGCGAACGTTCTCCAACCAGTTCGAGAAGCTGCCCGATTGGGAGCAGGCGATGATCGTCGCCGCGCTGGAAAAGGTTGGCTTCATGCTCAACGCCAGGGCGATCGATGCATCTCCGCTTCTCGATGTCGGGGCGGTGGACCGGAAATAGGCGTCGCACGACGGCCAGACGGATGCGAAGGGCGGGTCGGCCGCCAAATTCGGCTCCTTGCCTCGCCTTTGCCGTGTTTAATGCTATCCTAATAGGGCGTGGCGCGCCGAGCGACGCAGTCTGGAAGGACGATGAGCGAACCGCAAACCACGAAGCAAGGGCCGCCCGGACAGGAATCGGGCGGCATGGCAGCCAGTCTGCTAGGGCGGCTGGCGCGGACGCGCGCCGGCGTCAGAACGGCAATGGTCGTGGAGCGGGCATGGCCGGTCGTCCTTCCGCTCATCCTTGTGGCCAGCCTGTTTTTCAGCCTGTCCTGGTTCGGCCTGTTCCAGATCATGCCGGGCTGGATGCGCTGGGCAGTTCTCTGTGCGCTAGGCCTCGGCATGCTCGCATCCCTGATCGGGCTGCGCGGCCTGCGTTTCCCGGTCGCGCTGGAAGTCGACCGCCGCATCGAGCAGATCAACCGGCTCGAACATGCTCCGGTCGCCACGCAGACCGACCGGCTGGCCGCCGGAGATGGCGGTCCGTTTGCCGCGGCGCTTTGGCGGGAACACCAGAAGCGGATGGCGGGGCGGCTGTCGCGCGTTCACGGCGATCTGCCGCGGACGTCGGTGCCCGAGCGCGATCCCTGGGGGTTGCGGGCGGTGGCAGCGCTGCTTTTCGTCACCGCTTTCGCCTATTCGCTCGGGCCCTATGGCGGCCGCATCGGCGACGCGTTTCAGCCGCGCCCAACGGCCGAGGCGACGCCTGCGCGCATCGACGCCTGGGTCACGCCGCCGCCTTATACGGGTCGCGCGCCGATTTTCCTGACGGCGGAAGCTAATCTGGAGCAGCAGGCCTTCTCCGTTCCGCAGAACAGCGCAATTGCCGTGCGAGTCAGCGGCGGCTCGGGCGAAGAGACCCTGTCGATCGACGACGGCCGGGAGGCGGTGCGCGACATTGAGCCGGAGGCTGGGGAAGGCGACGGCGCGATGCGGCGTTTTTCGACGCTGCTGGCCAGCGACGGAATAGTCACGCTCACCGGCGGGGGGCCGGCCCTGCGGCAGTGGCAGTTCACCATCATTCCCGATGAGGCGCCGCAGATCCGTTTCTCCCAGGAGCCCAAGCGCGCTGTGAATGGCGCGCTGGAGCTGAATTATGAAATCGAGGACGACTACGGCGCGGTGGAAGCGCAGGCGCATTTTTCGCTGGCGGAAGAACGGCCGGATGCCCGTCCGCTTTTCGACGCGCCGGAAGTGGCCTTGAGGCTGCCCCGCAGCAATGCGGAAAACGGCGCCGCCAAGAGTTCTGCTGATCTGACCGAGCATCCATGGGCAGGCGCGGCGACGCGGTTGCACCTGACCGTCGCCGATGCGGCGGGGCAGACCGGACGCAGCGAAGAAGAGACGTTTGTACTGCCGCAGCGGCCGTTCACCAATCCCTTGGCCAAGGCGCTGATCGAACAGCGGCGCCTGCTGGCGCTCGATGGCAATCAGCAGGACAGGGTGGGAGCGCTCATGGATGCTCTCCTTTTGTGGCCCGAGGAGACCTTCGAGGAGCCTTCCCACTTCCTGCTCATCTCCACCGTACGCTCTAAGCTCGCGCAGGCAGGCAGCGACGACGCCCTGCGGCAGGTCGTGGGCGACCTGTGGGAGATCGCGCTGATCATCGAGGATGGCGACCTGACGGCAGCCGAGCGCCGGCTGCGGCAGGCGCAGGAAGCGCTCCGGCAAGCGCTGGAGGAAGGTGCCAGCGACGAGGAGATCGCCGGCCTTGTAGATGAACTGCGCCAGGCCATGCAGGAATTCCTGCGTGAGTTTGCCGAGCGCGCGATGCAGAATCAGGATTTTGCGCAGGGCGAGAACGGTCAGACGATGCGCGAGAGCGATCTCCAGCGCATGCTCGACCAGATCGAGGATCTGGCAAGGTCAGGCGCGCGCGATCAGGCGCAGGATCTTCTTTCGCAGCTCGAGAACATGATGAACAATCTTCAGGCTGGCCGTCCGCAGCAGGGGCAGGGCGGGCAGCAGTCGGAGATGCGCCAGCAGATGGACCAGCTCGGCGAACTGATGCGCCGGCAGCAGGAACTGATGAACGAGACCTTCCGCATGGACCAGCAACAGCGCGGCCAGCAGGGGCAACAGGGCGAGCAAGGGCAGCAGGGCGAGGGCCAGCAGCAGGGGCGGGGCCAGATGCCTGGGCAAGGCCAGGGCCAGCAGGGGCAAGGGCAGGGCCAGCCGATGACGCCCGAGGATCTGGCCGAGGCGCTGCGCGGCCTGCAAGGACAGCAGGGTGCGCTGCAGGGGGACCTGCAAAGCCTGCTTGACGGGCTTGAAGGGCTTGGCATCGAGCCAGGCGAGGGCTTCGGCGAGGCGGGCGAAGCCATGGGCGAAGCCGAAGGCGCGCTCGGCGAGGGCCGTGGCGAACGGGCGGTGGGCGAGCAAGGGCGGGCGCTGGAAGCCTTGCGCCGCGGCGCCCAGGATATGATGAACCAGATGCAGCAGGCCATGCAGGGCCAGCAGGGCGAAGGCCAGCAGGGGATGCGTCAGGGCAGTAACGGCCGCGACCCGCTCGGCCGGCCCCAGTCGACCACGGGGCCTGATTTCGGAGATTCGGTCGAGGTGCCCGACGAGATCGATACCCAGCGCGCGCGGGAAATCCTCGAGGCGATCCGCCGGCGCCTCGGCGACGCGCTGAGCCCGGAGTTGGAAAAGCAATATCTGGAACGGCTGCTGGACATGCGATAGCGCCTTGTCCGCGCGCGCTTAGTAATTTTTTTGGCACTCTCAAGAGGGGAGTGCCAATTTTTCTTCTTCGGCCTCTTGAACGTCGGAAAATCCGCTCCCAAATCTTTGCCGCGCGGTGCCATGACGGGCCGCGTACCGCGCTTGCTTCAGCGCGGGAGGTGCTTCTTTCGTTGTTTGTCCCAGGAGGAAAACATGAAGTTCCGTCCCTTGCATGACCGTCTTCTCGTTCGCCGGATCGAAGCCGAAGAGAAGACCGCCGGAGGGGTCATCATTCCTGATACCGCCAAGGAAAAGCCGCAGGAAGGCGAGGTTCTCGCCGTCGGCTCCGGTGCGCGCGGCGAAAACGGCGAACTGGTGCCGCTGGAAGTCAAGGTCGGCGACCGCATCCTGTTCGGCAAGTGGTCCGGCACCGAAATCCGGCTTGAGGGCGAGGATCTCCTGATCATGAAGGAGAGCGATGTCCTTGGCATCCTCGATGCCGAAAACGCGGTCAGGAAGGCCGCCTGAGGGGGCCTTGAGGATCAATGATGCTGCCTGGAAAGGAGTGTTGAAATGGCTGCAAAAGACGTGAAATTCCATACCGACGCGCGTGAGCGCATGCTGCGCGGCGTCGATATCCTTGCCAATGCCGTGAAGGTGACGCTCGGCCCCAAGGGCCGCAACGTCGTTCTCGACAAATCGTTCGGCGCGCCGCGCATCACCAAGGACGGCGTCACCGTCGCCAAGGAAATCGAGCTCGAGGACAAGTTCGAGAACATGGGCGCCCAGATGGTGCGCGAAGTGGCCTCGAAGACCAGCGACATCGCCGGCGACGGCACCACGACGGCTACCGTTCTGGCCCAGTCGATCGTTCAGGAAGGGGCCAAGGCCGTTGCCGCCGGCATGAACCCGATGGACCTGAAGCGCGGCATCGACAGGGCAGTAGACGCGGTCGTCCAGGAGCTCAAGAAAAATGCCCGGAAGATCACCCAGAACGGTGAAATCGCGCAGGTCGGCACGATCTCGGCCAATGGTGATAAGGAAATCGGCCGTTTCCTTGCCGAAGCGATGGAAAAGGTCGGCAACGAAGGCGTGATCACGGTCGAAGAGGCCAAGACCGCCGAGACCGAGCTGGAAGTCGTCGAAGGCATGCAGTTCGACCGCGGCTACCTCTCCCCCTATTTCATCACCAATCAGGATAAGATGCGGGTAGAGCTGGAAGAGCCCTATGTGCTCATCCACGAGAAGAAGCTGTCCAACCTGCAGGCCATGCTGCCGGTGCTGGAGGCGGTGGTGCAGTCGGGCAAGCCGCTGCTGATCATCGCAGAGGACGTCGAGGGCGAGGCGCTGGCCACACTCGTCGTCAACAAGCTGCGCGGCGGCCTGAAGGTGGCTGCGGTGAAGGCGCCGGGCTTCGGCGACCGCCGCAAGGCCATGCTGCAGGACATCGCCATCCTGACGGGCGGTACGGCCATCTCGGAGGATCTCGGCATCAAGCTCGAGAACGTGACGCTCGATATGCTGGGCCGCGCGAAGAAGGTGGAGATCGACAAGGACAACACGACCATTGTCGACGGTGCGGGCTCCAAAGCGGAGATCGAGGCGCGTATCGCCCAGATCAAGGCGCAGATCGAGGAGACCACCTCCGACTATGATCGCGAGAAGCTGCAGGAGCGCCTTGCCAAGCTCGCCGGCGGCGTTGCCGTCATCCGCGTCGGCGGATCGACGGAAGTCGAGGTGAAGGAGCGCAAGGACCGCGTTGACGATGCCATGCATGCCACGCGGGCGGCGGTCGAGGAAGGCATCCTGCCGGGCGGCGGCGTGGCGCTGCTGCGCGCGGCAAAGGCGCTCGACAATGTTGACTTCGACAACAACGACCAGAAAGTCGGCATCAACATCGTACGCAGGGCCATTGAGGCGCCGGTTCGCCAGATCGCAGAGAATGCGGGCGCGGAAGGCTCGATCATCGTCGGCAAGCTGCGCGAGAAGGATGATTTCGGCTATGGCTGGAATGCGCAGACCGGCGAGTATGGCGATCTTTACGCCATGGGCGTCATCGATCCGGTGAAGGTGGTCCGGACCGCGCTGCAGGACGCAGCGTCTGTCGCCGGCCTGCTGATCACCACCGAGGCCATGGTCGCCGACCGGCCGAAGAAGGAAGCGGCTCCGCAGGTGCCAGCGGGCGCCGGCATGGACTTCTAGGCCTGGCAGCCTGAACAGGAAGCGGCGGAGCGGGGATACCCGCTCCGCCGATTTTGTTTGGCCGTGAGGCTGACGGAGATTACCCGGCCTCCGTGTCGGCTCGAGATGTCATGCCGGGGCGGCGCTACAATCCGCACGCCTGGCGGATGGCGATCTGAACCGGCGATGGCGGCAGGGCCGGATCGAACTCGCCCCACGGCATCAGCGGCGGCTGCGCCATGAATCGCGGCTGCTTCCCTCGGTGCTGCTGCGCGGCATGGACAAGGAACGGATGGCACAGATAGACGGTGCCAGCCGGGCCGACGGCCAGTTCGATCGGGCAATCTTCCGTCGAGCTATAGCCGTCGGCGGAGAGCTGCCTGAGCGTCGCGCCTGCCTCGCCATACGGCAGCAACTCGCGGGCGATGACGGCATGCGACCCCTTCCGGATCTTCGTGGGCGCGTCATTCAGGTCGACATCGGAGAACAGGAAGAGCATTAACAATGCGCGTCCGCTGCTCTTCACATTGATGCGCCATTCCATGAAATCGGCACTGCCGTCGCCGAAGCTCATATCCACGTGCCAGCCGTCGTCGGCAGGGGATTCCGCCGAGGGAAAGCGGATCGGAAAGGTTCCGAGGCCTTTGGGCGCGAGCCAGCGGCCCTCACCGGCGAGTTGGTCGTAGGCCTTGTGCAGGCACGGGGTGTTGGCGGCCTCGATGAAAGGCGCCGAAGCCTTAAAGCCTACCCGGACGACCGGCTTGATCCAGTTCCCAGGTTCGTCCGGCGAAAGGCCAATATCTGCCCACAGCTCGTCCCTGCATTGTTTGGCAAGTGCGGCGCTGAAGGCGTTCTCGATTTTGACGAAGCCGTCGTCGATGAAATTACGGACCTGACGGGGCGTCAGGCCTACATGCTCTGTTTTGGGCATTGCACATTCTCCGTCCGGCCACCGCTCGGCGGAGCCGTATTGATCTGATCGGCGCGCATGCGCCGGAATGACGTGGGCCGATCAGAACAGGGGGAAGAATGTGGACATGAACGTCATGGCCGAACTTTATACCGGGTTGGGCGCGGAAGACAAGATGCCTGAAGGGCGAGCGTTTTACGCCGCCAGCGCCTCGCCCACGCGGTCGCGGATTTCGGCCAGCGTGAAGGGCTTGTTGACGACGCCCCGGACCGTGCCTTCAAGTTCGGCCGCGCGTTCGCGCTGTTCGGCGTAGCCGGTCATCAGCAGCAGGCGCAGGCCCGGGAAGGCGGACGCGGCTTCGCGCGCCATCTCGATACCGTCCATGGCCGGCATCCTGATATCGGACAGGACGAGGTCGAACGCGCCGGCCTCCTGCTTGATCTTGTCCAGGCCCTCCATGCCATCCTCGGCTGTCTCGACCATGTGGCCGGCGGCCGCCAGGGCGCGGGCGGTGAAGGAGCGTACGGAAACGTCGTCTTCGACGATGAGAAGCTTAGCCATGGTCCGATCATCGCAAACAGAGGTTACGGATCGCTGAACGCGCGAGCGCCGGATTGGTTCAGGCATCGTCCTTGACGACGCCGACAAAAGGCAGTTCGCGGAATGCGTGGCCCACATCCATTCCGTAGCCGACGACGAAATAGTCGGGGCATTCGAAGCCCACGAAATCTGCGTGGAGATCGGCCTGGCGGCGCGAATGCTTGTCCAAGAGAACGGCGATGGAGACCGAGCGGGCGCCGCGCGATAGCATCAGCTCGCGGGTGAATTTCAACGTCTTGCCCGATTCCAGTATGTCGTCGATCAGCAGGATGTCGCGACCTCGAACGTCATTGTCGATATCGCGCAGCACCTTGATCTCCCCGCTCACCGTGCCGGCGCCGTAGCTCGAGATCATGATGAACTCGACCTCGGGTGAAATGCCCGCGTCGTGCATGGCCCGAATGAGGTCGGCCGCGAAGATGAACGAGCCCTTCAGGACCGAGATGACCAGAAGATCGTTGTAGTCCTTCTCGGCGATCTCCTTGGCCAGTTCGAGATTACGGCGCGCAATCGTCGAGGCCGCGTAGAGAATCTCGATTTCCTTTCCGCGTACCATGACCATGCTGCGACTACTCCTGAAACGAGACGGAAACCGACTTCACGCCATCCTTAGTGACCACCAGGCGGCTGGAAAAGGGATAGCTGTGGCCCGGCTCCAGCCTATGGCCGTTTGTCCCCAGCTTGTAGTGCGTTGTGTATCCGTCGCGGTCGACGACGCTGATCAGGAGGTCGGGCAGCGCGCGGGTCTCGTCACCCTCATTGATCGCCCGTCCGTCAATCAGCAGCAGGGCATTGGCCTCCGACATTTCTATGCGGCTTTCCAGAGTCGCCGCCTTGAGGCCAGGAGTGGCGCCCGCCAGGACGGGCGCCAAGGCCTCGCGAAACAGGGCGTGCCCACCTGCTATCCAGAAGCTTCCGGCCACGATGCACAGGCCCATGGCCCAGAAGGCCGGCCCGCCGGGGGTACGGCGCGCCGCAGCGCTCGAAGGCTTCCTGCCTGCAGGCAAAAGACTTTCAAGGCCGCGCGTATCAGCCTGGCTGGTCCGCGCAAGACCTGGATCGGGAAGGTGCGCGCCCGACCGCGCGCGCGCCGGCTGGGCGCTGTCCGTGGGCAGCGTTTCGAACTCGGCATCGTGGATGTCGCGGTCGGGCGATTGCGGCTCGCCGGCCGGAACGGACGTGTCCGCCGCCACAATCTCTCCCGAAAGGGGCATGCCGCTCCGCTTTTCCGCCATTTCGGATTCGAACCGTCCTTTCGCCAGCGTCTGTTACACGGTAAAGCAGACTGGTTAATGCTTCGCCAGTGCCCGGCCGGAATTAACCTGACATTAACCATGCGGGCGGAGGTTCGGCGGAGGCTGGTCCAGCGCGACCGGCGACCATCCATACAGCAACAGGCGGCAGTCCGTGATTCGTTTCGAGAATGTAGGCCTCAGATATGGGATGGGTCCGGAGGTGCTCCGCGACATCACCTTCCATCTGCCTGAGCGGTCGTTCCAGTTTCTGAGCGGGCCGTCGGGTACCGGCAAGACGACACTGCTGCGGCTTCTTTTCATGTCGCTGAAGCCGACGCGCGGGCTGATAACGATGTTCGGCAAGGACCGCGCCCGCATCACCCGGCAGGAACTGCCCCTGCTGCGCCGCCGCATCGGAGTCGTTTTCCAGGATTTCCGGCTGCTCGACCATCTGACGACCTATGAGAACGTGGCACTGCCGCTGCGCGTTCGCGGGCGCGAGGAGGCGAGCTACCGGGCCGACGTGACCGAACTCCTCAAATGGGTGGGTCTGGGCGAGCGGATGCACGTGCTGCCGCCGGTCTTGTCCGGAGGTGAGAAGCAGCGAGCGGCGATTGCCAGGGCGCTCATCGAGCAGCCGCGGATCCTCCTGGCCGACGAGCCCACCGGCAATGTCGACCCGCAGCTCGCACGCCGACTCTTGCGCCTCCTCATTGAGCTGAACCGCATGGGAACGGCGGTGGTCATCGCCACGCACGACATAGGTCTGATGGAACAGGTGGATGCGCGCCGCATGGTGCTGGCGGGCGGAAGGCTCGAAATCTATGATTAGCCGGGCGGCAAAAAGATCAAGCGAGGCGGGCGCCATGGCGCGCCGGCTCGGCGCGGGGATGAGGCAGACGGCGGCCAAGACGCTGGGGCGCCAGCAGGCGCCTATCGTGCCGCCCGACAATGTAGCGGGCCGGGCGATGGTGCTTGTGATCGCCATCATGACCTTCCTTTCATGCCTGACACTGGGTGCGGTGACGCTGGTCCGGGATACCGCCGCCACTTGGCAGACGCAGATTGCCCGCGAGGCGACGATCCAGATCAAGCCGCGCGAAGGGCTCGACATAGAGGCCGCGCTGGAGGAGGCGCGCGATATCGCGCGCGGCTACAACGGCGTGCGCGGCGCGTCCATTGTCGGCAGGGAGGCGACGGCCCGGCTGCTCGAGCCCTGGCTGGGCCCCGATCTCGACATCGACGAATTGCCGGTGCCGCGGCTCGTCATCGTCACCATCGATCCGGTCGAGAAGCCGGACTTTAGTGCCATGCGCGACGAGTTGGCCGCGGCTGTGCCAAGCGCCGCGCTGGACGATCACCGCACATGGGTGGACCGGCTCGTGACCATGGCGCGCACGACGGTCACCATCGGCGTCACCGTTCTGGCACTCATGCTGTCTGCGACGGCACTCACCGTCATCTTCGCCACGCGCGGTGCGATGTCGGGCAATGGCCACGTCATCGAAGTGCTTCACTTCGTCGGCGCGGAAGCGCCTTTCATCGCCCGGCAGTTCCGCAGGCACTTTCTCTTGTCGGGCATGCGGGGCGCGGCGGTGGGGGGCATCGCGGCCATCGTCGTGTTTGTCGCCTTTTCCTGGTGGTCTTCCCGCAACGTGGCGACACCCGAGGGCGACCAGACCTCGGCGCTTTTTGGAGATTTCGCCATCGGCCTTTCAGGATATCTGGGGGTCGGCCTGATCGTTGTTGTAATCGCTATTCTCACGGCTGCGACCACGCACCTCACGGTTATCAACTACCTTAAGCGCATCGAAACCTAACGATGAAGGTCCGGCAGCGCTTTCACGTCGGGATTTCATGCTGTAATTCTTTTTGCGCACAACCGGCGCTGCGGGCTATTCATCGCCGCATTTGGACATTATCCAAGGGAGCATGAACATCTCCGCGAACCCTGGGGCAGAAGGCGTTCGACCGCTCCACCCGCGCTCAAAGTGGCGCAGGGCGTTTCTGGCCGGGCTGCTGGCAGTGGCTGCGGGCGCGGCGTTTTTCGCCGGCGGTTTTGCCTTTTTCGCCAATCATGTCGCCAAGCTGACAACTCCCGCCGAACTCCGGCCGGCCGACGGCATCGTCGTGCTCACCGGCGGCCAGTCGCGCATCGACGCCGCCATTGGCCTACTGAAGGACGGCATGGGCAAACGCCTGCTCATCAGCGGCGTGAATCCCGTCGCCCGGATCGACGATCTGCGCCTGGCCACGGGCAGCGACCGTACGCTGTTCAACTGCTGCGTCGACATCGATCGCGTCGCTCTCAACACGATCGGCAATGCGGAGGAAAGCGGCAAATGGGCAAGTGCCAATACCTTCGGCAGCATCATCGTCGTGACGAACAACTATCACATGCCGCGCAGCCTCTTGGAGATGCGCCGCATCCTGCCGATGGCCGATCTGCAGCCCTATCCGGTCGTCAACACGCCGCTGCGCGACGGGGCATGGCTTGCCAAACCCGACGCGCTGAGGGTTCTGTTCACTGAATATGCGAAATACGTCGCCTCGCTGGCGCGCGGCCTCGTTGCCGGTCAGGGTAGCGGAGCATCCTACGACATGGTTCACGCCGACCTTGGCAAATAAGCAGATCGGCCAATAACGCCGCAGGGACTTTCGCCAAGGAAGCCGTTGCGGTAACAGGCGCTGTGATGGCTTTTGGTCTCCATCGGAAACGGGGCAGCCTGTCAATGCTCATTCTGCGGTCGATCGTATTCAACGTCGCCTTCTATCTCAATTTGATCGTGCAGATGATCGTCTTCACGCCGGTCTATTTCCTTTTGCCGCGCAAGAAAGCCTGGTTCGTTCCCAAGTTCTGGGCGTCCTCCAGCCTTTGGCTGCACAAGGTTCTCGCGGGCACGCGCGCCGAGATCACCGGCCTTGAGAACCTGCCGGACGGGCCGTGTATCATCGCGCCCAAGCACCAGTCCTTCTGGGATACGATCGCTTTCCTGCCGTCCATTCCAGACGCGCTCTACATCCTCAAGCGCGAACTCACCTGGATACCGTTGTTCGGCTGGTACGTGCTCAAGATGAAGATGATCCCCATCGACCGCGGCAGCCGCTCCAAGGCTCTGAGAAAGGCGATCAAGGTGGCGCATGAGCGGATGAAGGAGAACCGCCAGCTCATCATCTATCCCGAAGGCACACGCCGGGCGCCGGGGGCGGAACCTTCCTATAAATACGGAATCGTCGAGCTCTACGCGCAGCTCGGCGTGCCGGTGGTGCCGGTGGCCCATGTTGCCGGGCTTTATTGGCCGCGCCGGCGGTTCCTGCGATATCCAGGCGTGATAAAGGCGCGCTTCCTGCCGGCGATCGAACCGGGCCTTTCGCGCGAAGAATTCCAGGAGCGGCTGGTGCGCGAGACTGAAGCCGCCTGCGACGCGATGCTGGTGGAGGCGGCGCGTTCGCCCGGCGCTCCGCCATTGCCGGAGACGGCCCTTCGCCGGCTGCGCGAGATTGAGGCCGGGATACCCGCCAGGGCCCAGCCGGGTTAGCGCATGATCGCGAAAAGTGGATGCCGGCTTTCGGAGAAGATCATGCCCCAGTAGGTAGCCAGCCGGTTCCGCTCACGGCATCTGTCCGGGCGCGATGCGCGATGCCACTGCTTCCAGCCAATGATCGCTTATCCCCAGCGCCTGCAGATGGGCGATGGTGTTGAGCACATATTCGTCGTTGCGGCCGGACTGGCCGATGGCGCCGCTCACCGCCCGCGCCGCCTCTTCCACGGGCAGGCTGCCGGCATATTGGTGATGGGTGCGGTCGACGACATAGGTGGTCGCGGTCACCGCTGCGCCGTCCTCCAGGCGGATGGGCAGATGCCGCTCGCGATAGACGTTGGTGACGAGCTCGCGTTCGCGCAGGTAGGCGAGTGCCTCATCCGACAATTCGCCCGGAACCCGGAAAGCCATGCCGACGCAGGAACCTCCCCGATCCAGCCCGAGCACGAGGCCGGGGCGGTCGGGCGTGCCGCGATGGACGTGGGAACGGATGCACAGCGCGCGCCGATAGCCGAAAAGGCGCGCCTTGCGCGTCTCGACATGGGCAAAACCCGGCCGCCACATCAATGAGCCATAGCCAAAGACCCAAAAATCGTCCATTTCCACCTGCCAGTTGCATATGTACCGGCGGCTTCGCGCCGCGCAACGAGCTAGCGGGAGTACCAGCATGGCGTCAAGCAATGGGTCGGCCGATCGGCGGGGATCGCGTTACGCGCGGCGCATCGCGCTGTTCGCTGGCGCAATCGTCCTCGCCATCGCCGCCTATAGCGCCGCCTGGCACTATTTCGCGCGCCAGGTCGAACGCGAAGCGCGGGACGCCATCGCCGCCCTCAACCGCGATGGGCTGCGCGCGCATTGTGAGGAGCTGGAAGCGAAGGGATACCCCTTCCGCATCGGGATTTTCTGCCGAAGCCTTTACTATGAAGACGTGAACGAGGGGGTCTCGGTGCGCACCGGCGCCTTTCGTTCGGCCGCGCAGATCTATCAGCCGGCGCGGGTGGTCGGCGAGATCGATGGCCCTGCGGCGATTGTGCTGCCGTTCGGCCCGGCGGTCGAGCTTGACTGGCGGGTCCTGCGCGCCAGCGCGCGCATCGCGACGCCACTGCCCAACATCTTCTCCAGCGAAGGCAAGGATTTGGTGCTTGCGCGCAAGGAAGGCGCCGCCGGCACGGTGGCTACCGCCAGCCGTACCGAATTTCATGCGCGGCCGGCGGAGAATGACCTGCAGTTCGCCGCGCGCTTCGACGATCTGGCGCCCGGCGAAGCAGTCGCGATCGACCTGCCGGCAGTCAGCGGCAGCATATCAGCCACGCTGGAGGATGGCGTGGGGCGTTTCCTGCGCGGTGAACGGGAGCTTCACGGTTCTTCATGGCAGATCGACGAGCTGCTCATCGGCGAGGCCGGAGGAGGCGCCAGGCTGTCGGTCTCAGGCACCGTGTCCGTCGGTGAAAACGGGCTCATCGACGCCGAGCTCCGCATCGAAGCCAACGAACCCGCGCGTATCGCAACGCTCGCCGGCCAAGCATTCCCGCCGCTCAAAGACCAATTGGAGGCCGCATCCGGCCTGATTGCCGGTCTCGCGGGCCAGCCACTTCCACTGCGCATAAAGGACGGCCGCGTCTCTCTCGGTTTTGTCCGGCTTGGCCAGATACCGGCGATCTGAACGGACGTATCCTCAATCCTTGTGCGGGTGGCTCAGCACATGACGGCCGAAATCGGGGACGTCGATCTCCTGGCCGGCCTCGATGATGGAGCGGCGGATTTCGCGGGTGCGGGTGAACATCTCGAAGAGCTTGTCGCCGTCGCCCCAGCGGATGGCGCGCTGGAGAGCCGACAGGTCTTCGGAAAAGCGCGACAGCATTTCCAGGATGGCGTCGCGGTTGTGCAGGCACACGTCCCGCCACATGGTGGGATCGGAGGCGGCCAGGCGCGTGAAGTCCCGGAAGCCCGATGCCGAATATTTGATCACTTCCGATTTCGTCACCGTCTCGAGATCGTCTGCGGTTCCGACGATATTGTAGGCAATGATATGCGGCAGGTGCGAGACGATGGCCAGCACCATGTCGTGGTGCTGCGGGTCCATGATGTCGACAGTCGAGCCGCAGTGCTCCCAGAACCTGCTCAGCCTCGCAACGGCGCCGGCATCGGTGCCTTCCGGCGGGGTCAGGATGCACCAGCGGCCCTCGAACAATTCGGCAAAGCCGGCATCCGGTCCCGAGTGCTCGGTGCCGGCGATGGGATGGCCGGGAACGAAATGCACGTTCTCCGGCAGGTAGGGCTGCATCTGGCTGATGACGGAACCTTTGGTGGACCCGACATCGGTGACAATGGCGCCGGGCAGCAGCGCGCCGGCAATGTCGGCGGCCACAGCGCCGGAAGCGCCCACCGGAACGCAGACAATGACCAGCTCGGCGTTCCTTACTGCCTCCGCCGCATCCGGATGGTAGCTGTCGCCCAGTCTCAATTCGCGGGCACGCGCGAGCGTTTCGGCGCGGCGGGTCGAAATCGCGATTTCGCCAGCCAACCCTACCCGCCGGATGACGCGGGCGAGGGAGGAGCCGATGAGGCCGATACCGATCAGGGCGACCTTTTCAAAGTGGATGTCCGGCACGGGATCAGCCACCCATGAAGTCGGTGAGCGCGGCCACCACGCCGCGATTGGCCTCCTCCGTGCCCACGCTCATGCGCAGCGCATTCGGAAAGCCATAGGCGGCGACGCGGCGCAGCACATAGCCCCGCTTGAGCAGGAAGGCGTCAACCTGCTCGGCCGTCCTGCCGTCGTTCTCCGGGAAATGGATCAGCAGGAAGTTGCCAGCCGAAGGCGTGACGCGCAAGCCGAGCGCGGTCAGTTCCCCGGTCAGCCAGGAAAGCCACTGGTCGTTATGGGCCACAGCCTCTTCGACATGCGCCCTGTCGCCGATTGCCGCAGCGCCGGCGGCAATGGCCAGCGCGTTGACGTTGAACGGCCCGCGCACGCGGTTGACGGCGTCGACGATAGGGGCCGGCGCATACATCCAGCCGATACGCAGCGCCGCGAGCCCGTAGATCTTTGAGAAGGTGCGCGTCATCACCACGTTCTGCGAGGACGAGACGAGCTCGATACCGGATTCGTAGTCGTTGCGCCGCACGTATTCGGCATAGGCCGCATCCAGCACCAGGAGGACATGTTTCGGCAGGCCCGCCTGCAGACGGCGCACTTCGTCCATCGGCAGATAGGTGCCGGTTGGGTTGTTCGGATTGGCCAGGAAGACGATCTTTGTGCGCTCGGTGACGGCCGCCAGGATGGCATCCACATCCGCGCGTTCGTCCTTTTCCTTGACCACGACCGGCGTGGCGCCGTTGGCCAGGATCTGGATGCGGTAGACGAGGAAGCCGTGCTCGGTGAAGATGCCTTCATCGCCCGGATTGAGGTAGACATGGGCCAGCAGGCCGAGCAGCTCGTCCGAACCGTTGGAGCACAGGATGTTCTCGGGATTGAGCCCATGGGCGCTGGCGATGGCGTCACGCAGCGCGGTCGCGGAGCCGTCCGGATAAAGTTCGAGATGTTCTGCTGCCGCGCGCATGGCCTCGACCGCCGCAGGCGAGGGGCCGAGCGGTGTTTCGTTGGAGGACAACTTCCAGACCTTTGCGGCGCCGGGCGCGGTTTCGCGGCCGGGCACATAGGCGGCGATGTCCATGACGCCGGGTTTCGGTTGGGGGCGGTCAGCTAGGCTCATCGGAATTTCCCGTGAATTGAAGCCGCCTGCTTTAGCCCATCAACCGCGTTGACGCAAAGGGCCTGTGGCCGTAAAAGCTTGGTCAACTGTCGTGGTGATTTGGCCGGTCGGCTTGCAGCCACGTAAAACAAGTCGCTAAAAGGCCGTGCAGCTTTCTGACCGGCTTTGCGATGGCAATGCCGGTTTTTTGTTGCTTGCGGCCGGCGCATAGAGAGGCGCAATGACGCGTTCAAGAGTGGCAAAGGCGCGCGACGAGGCCAATGAGCCGTCGAGCCAGGTCGTAAGGTTCGGGCCGGACAAGCCGCTGAAGCTTGCCGCCGGCCTCACCCTATCGCCCTTCCAGACTGCCTATCAGACCTATGGCTCGCTCAACGATGACCGCTCCAACGCCATTCTCATCTGCCATGCGCTCACCGGCGATCAGCATGTGGCGAACACACATCCCGTGACGGGCAAGCCCGGCTGGTGGGAGGCGCTGGTGGGGCCGGGGCGGGTCATCGACACCGACCGGTTTTTCGTCATCTGCGCCAATGTAATCGGCAGTTGCCTCGGCTCCACCGGTCCGGCCAGCCTGAACCCGGAGACGGGCGAACCCTACGGGCTCAACCTGCCCGTCATCACCATCAAGGACATGGTGCGCGCACAGGCCATGCTAGTCGATCACCTGGGCATTGAGCGGCTGTTCTCCGTCATCGGCGGATCGATGGGCGGCATGCAGGTGCTTGAATGGGCGGCGAGCTTTCCCGACCGGGTGCTGACCGCCGTGCCTGTCGCGACCGGCGCGCGGCACACGGCGCAGAATATTGCCTTTCACGAGGTGGGTCGCCAGGCGGTGATGGCCGACCCGGACTGGCACGGCGGCGCCTATCTGAAATCGGGCAAGCATCCCGGCAAGGGACTGGCTGTGGCCCGCATGGCCGCCCACATCACCTATCTGTCTGAGCCGGCGCTGCATCGCAAGTTCGGGCGCAATCTTCAGGATCGCGAGCAACTCACATTCGGATTCGACGCCGAATTCCAGATCGAAAGCTATCTGCGCCATCAGGGCATCACCTTCGTCGACCGCTTCGACGCCAATTCCTATCTCTACCTGACGAGGGCGATGGACTATTTCGACCTGGCCGCCGAGCATGACGGTCATCTCACCCGCGCCTTCACGGGCACGAAAACCCGCTTCTGCGTCGTCTCGTTCACAAGCGATTGGCTGTTCCCGACGGAGGAAAGCCGGATGGTGGTCCATGCGCTAAACGCGGCCGGCGCATCCGTTTCCTTCGTCGAGATCGAAACCGACCGCGGGCATGACGCCTTTCTTCTGGACGAGCCGGAGTTTCACGCTGCCGTCGGTGGCTTCCTGAAATCGGCCGCGCGCAATGCGGGGATTTCGTCATGAGCGTGAACAACGCCCAGCGGGTCGACCTCCAGGTCATCGCCGATCTCATCAGGCCGGGCGCGAAAGTGCTGGATGTCGGTTCGGGCGACGGGGCGCTGCTGGAACTGCTCGAAGGCCAGAAGAAAGTCGATGGGCGGGGCCTGGAAATCTCGCAGCGCGGCGTCAACGAATGCGTGGCGCGGGGCCTTTCGGTGGTACAGGGCGACGCCGACCGCGATCTCGTTTTCTATCCGGACCGGGGGTTCGATTACGTGGTTCTGTCGCAGACGCTCCAGGCAACACACAATCCGAGGACGGTGCTCGACGAACTCCTGCGCATCGGCGATCGCGCCATCGTCTCCTTTCCCAATTTCGGCCATTGGCGGGTGCGGTTCTCCCTCCTGTTCAAGGGGCGCATGCCGGTGACGAAGGACCTGCCCTATTCCTGGTACGACACACCGAACATCCACTTCTGCACGATCCGCGACTTCGTTGCGCTCTGCGAGGAAATAGGCGCCACGGTGGAAAGCGCCGCCGCCCTGGATGCCAACGGGCAGAAGATCGGGCTGTCCATGCCGTGGTGGTTCTGGAACTTCTTCGGCCAGCAGGCGGTGTTCCTGTTGAAGCGGTAAGCGGTCACGATCGCCTCGTTTCCAACTCAGATATAGAGCAATGCCTTGGCCTCGCTCAGCATGTTGCGCGTCATTTCACTCGCCGGCCCAGGGCGGGCAAGCGAGGCGGCCTGACCGGCCCACAAGGGCGAGAAGTCGCCGGAGCCCTTTTCCTCGGCCGCTTTGCGCAGCGGCATGATGGCCGCGGTGGCGAGGGGGAATTCGGGAGCGTCGGCGCTCATCGGGCCGACTTCAGAAACGATGCGGTTCAGAAGCCCGCGGGCGGGACGTCCAGTGAAGACATTCGTCAGCGCCGTGCGGTCGTCGCGGGCCTTGGACAGCGCCTCACGGTGCGGCGCGCCCGTCAGTGCCTCCGGGCATTGCAGATAGGCGGTGCCGACCTGCACTGCCGATGCACCCAGCATGAAGGCGGCAGCGATGCCGCGCCCGTCCGATATGCCGCCGGCGGCGATGACCGGCACCGAGACCGCATCCACGACCTGCGGCACGAGCGCCAGCGTGCCAGGCTGCGTGGAGACATCGCTTTCCAGGAAGATGCCGCGGTGGCCGCCAGCCTCCGCCCCCTGGGCGATGATGGCGTCGCAGCCGTGTTCCTCCAGGTAGCGCGCCTCGGCGACGGTGGTGGCCGAGGCTATGATCCTGGCGCCCGTAGACCGCACGCGCTCCATCAGCCGGGGCTCGGGCAGGCCGAAATGGAAGCTGACGACCTCCGGCCGGTATTCCTCGACGATCGCGCAGCTTTCCTCGCTAAAGGGGTTGCGGCCGGCCCCTGCCGGCGCGGCATCGGGGTCGAGGCCGAATTCACGGTAATAGCCGGCCAGGCGCCGGCGCCAAGCAGTCTCGCGCTCGGCATTCGGTTCGGGCGGCACGTGGCAGAAGAAATTGAGATTGACCGGGCCCGAGGCGCGCTGGCGGATAATGCCGAGTTCGTTGCGGATCTGCTCCGGCGAGAGCATAGCGCAAGGCAGCGCGCCCAGCCCTCCGGCCTCGATCACCGCTATTGCCAGCTCGCTGCCCGCCGAACCTGCCATGGGCGCCAGAAGCAGCGGCTCCCTTATGTCGAAGAGATCAAGAATTCGCCTGTCGCGCCACATGTCATCCTCCCGTCGATTTCCTGCCGTTCCACCCGCCCATAGTCGCGCCTTGGGGCGTGAACACCGGCATCAGCACGCGGCGGCTGCGCCGCGCCATCGCTGGCAGCCCTTGGTAGAGCCGCTTTTCAGCTTCCACCACGAGCACCCCGGCGAACAACGGCCAGAAGCGGCGTCCGGCGTGTTCCAGCCAGCGGTGAAACCGCATGACCCACCGCCGCTCCGCCGGCGGAAAATGCAGCGCATCGGCCCAGCGGGCGGGCGTGAAATTGGCCGTACGCAGCAACTCGACGAGCTGGGCGCGCGAATAGGGGCGGCCGGTGCCAAAGGGCGTGTGCTCGAAACGGGCCCACATGCCGCGCCGGTTCGGCACCACGATGACGAGCCGCCCGCCCGGGGCCAGTACGCGCCATATTTCGAGTAGGGCCTGGCGGGGATTTTCCGTATGTTCCAGCGCATGCACCAGCAGAACCCGGTCGAGCGCGGCGTCGGCAAGCGGCAGCTCGTCCTCCAGAACGAGGGCTGTCGCCGATGGCTTGCCGGCCGGCCACGTCACCGCGCCCTGCCGCGCCGGCATGAAGGCGAAGGTCCGTTCCGCGTCGGTGGCAAACCGGTCGAGCCAGGGCAGCGTGTAGCCAAGGCCCATCAGCCTTTCCTCGGGCAGCTTGGACCACAGGGTGGACAGCGCCATCGAGATGGAACGCTCCGCGAAGCGGCCGAGCAGTGTCGCGTAAAATGCCTTGAGATCCACTATATCCGAAATCATGGGGTGGACGGTACGGGCCGTTTGCGGCCAAGACAAGAAATCAATTTGTGGCGATCACAGGGGCGACAATGGGATGGCCGCCCCCTATCGTTGCGCTGGAAACGGAGGAATTCGATGACGCTGGAGATCGAGCAGTTCATGTGCCGGAGCGACAATTTCGGCGTTCTTGCGCGGGATGCGCAAACAGGCGAGACGGCCATCATCGATGCGCCGGAGGAAAGCGCCATACTAAGTGCCATAGAGCGCACCGGCTGGCGCCCGACGATGATCCTGACCACCCATCACCACCAGGACCACGTGGCTGCCAATCTCGCGCTCAAGGAACGCTTCGGCCTGACCATTGTCGGACCGGCGCGCGAAGCGGACCGCATTCCGGGCATCGACCGCACTGTGGAGGAAGGCGACACCGTGATGGTGGGAAAGCAGGCGGCGCGCGTCATCGAGACGCCGGGCCACACGGCCGGCCATGTCACCTATCATTTCGCCGATGCCGGCATCGTCTTTGTCGGCGATACGTTGTTCGCGCTCGGCTGTGGGCGGCTGTTCGAATGTAAGCCGCCGGTGATGTTCGCGTCGCTCAGCAAGCTGGCCGCGCTGCCGCTGGAGACGGTCGTCTATTGCGGGCACGAATATACCGAGACCAATGCGCGCTTCGCGCTGACCGTGGACCCTACGAATTCGGCGCTGAAGGAGCGTGCGGCGCAGATCGGTATCCTGTGCGCGGAGGGCAAGCCGACGCTGCCGACCACTATGGGGAAAGAAATGGCGACCAACCCGTTCCTGCGCTGGCACGACCCGGTGATCCGCCGGAACCTCGGCATGCAGCACGCCAGCGATGAGGAGGTCTTCGCCGAGATCAGGAAGCGGAAAGACGTTTCGTGAAGGGCACGGCATGAACGGTTAGGCCTTTGCCGCGTCGGGCCGCTTGCTGCCGTTCCCGGATATCATATTCTTGGCGGCGAGCGCCGCGCCGCCGGTGATCAGCAGACAGGCGGCGAGGATGTTGGTCGTCGCCTCCGCCGCGCCGGCGCCGATCAGGATCAGCGTGGAAAGGAGCGGAGCGGCATAGCTGGCGGCGCCCAGCACCTGAATGTTGCCGCGCTTGACCCCGTAGTCCCAGGCAAAGAAGGCGGCCCCCACCGGCAAAAGGCCAAGCCCTGCAATCGCCAGCCACTCACCGGGCGAGGCCGGCCAGACGGTTTCCTCCAGCAATATATGGCAAAGGGCCGAAAGGATCGCGGTGCCGGCGCAATACCAGGTCACCATGCTGGTCGGCACGGCCTGGAACCTGCGGGAAAGCAGGGAATAGCTGGACCAGAACAACGCGCAGGCCCCGGCGGCGGCGTAGCCGAGGGCATAGCGGCTCTCGAAGGTGAAGCCGCCGCCCTTGGTGATGATGAGGAAGGTGCCGGCAAGGCCTAGAAACGCGCCGGCAACGTGGTGCCAGCCCAGGCGCTCGCCCGGCATCAGGGCCGAGCCGAGGACGATCAGAAGCGGCCATAGATAGGCGATCAGGCTGGCCTCGACGGCCGGCGCGTTCCTGAGGGCGGTGAAGTAGAAGAAATGATAGCCGAACAGCCCACCGATTCCCACCAGCCAGACCATGGGCGGGACGGGCGCGGCAGGCGCCTGGCTCTTTGTCAGAAGCCGCATGGCGATGCCTATCGCGGTGGCGACGGTGAAGGCGAGGGCAGACAGGAGAAAGGGCGGCACTTTGCCCGACGCGGCCGTGAACAGCGCCAGCAAGGCCCACATCACAACGGCCGAAAAGCCCACCAGCGTCGCGCGCGCCATCTTCCCCACCCTCAGATCGGTTTCGCCCTGATGTGCACCGTTCCGACCTTGGTGGCAATGGTCGCCTGGGCCGGTGAATAAAGATCCCGTCCTTCGACCCGGTTGAACCCGACGAGGATGCGTGCCTTGTCGCGCAGGAACTTTATGGAGGAATGGTTCTTGCGGTAGCCGGCGACGGGAACGAATTTCGCGCGGCAGGTGACGGCCATGTCGCCGAACGCCTCCCTGGCGGAGGCGGGGCTCAGCACGAGGTCGGCGCGTATTTCCCCGTCATAGACCCTCATCGTCCGGTTGCACACGCTCGCGACATCGGCAGCCGGCAGCAGCGCCGCGGAAAGCGGGTCTGCAACGCCGCTCAAATGCTCCTTCTCGACGGGCACCCAATCGTCGCCCCGCTTCTCCGGCGCCGGCTCGTTTTTCGTGCGCTCCACCGTGCCGCCCGAAAAGGTTACGGTCGTGCGCTTGCGTTTGTCGCCGCTTCGGTAGTTCAGCACATAGGTCTGCGGCTGGCTGGAGTTCTGGCCGATCCGTCCGGTGACGGTCACCGCGCCGTCCGTGCGGTCGAACAGGCGGGCGATGCCGGCGCTGGCGAAATTTCCGGAAATGGCAAAGGAACTACCGTTGAAATTCGTTTCGAAAACGGCCCGCCCAATCGGCAGCCCGAACAGGGAGGCGTCATAGCGCACGCGGTAGGAATTCTGCTCCGCGCCGGCGGAGCCGGTTCCCAGCAGCAGGATCGCTCCCAGGGCGAAACTGACGGTCTGTTTCATCTCAGCGGTCTCCGTGCGGTCTCGCCGCCGTTGCCTTGTCCACGTTGATCACCGCAATTCCGGCAATAATTGGGTGCCGCGCGGCATTCCACCCAGCCGCCCGCGCTTGACCTTCCGGCCTTTTACCTCTAATGGAACGGCGAATTTCCACGAGGCCGCCAAATTTACCGCGCGCCAACCTTCGGGTGCGGCAGACTGGTATGGTCCGAAAGATAAGGTAGAAAATATGTCCCGCGCTTGTGAACTGACCGGCAAGGCCGTGATGAGCGGCAACAATGTGAGCCACGCCAACAACCGCACCCGTCGGCGTTTCCTTCCCAATCTATGCAACGTCACGCTGATGTCCGAGGCGCTCGGCCAGAATTACCGCCTGCGCGTTTCGGCGAATGCGCTGCGCACGGTTGAGCACCGCGGCGGCCTCGATGCTTTCCTGTTGAAAGCCAAGTCGAACGAGTTGTCCCAGCGCGCGCGCCTTCTCAAGAAGCAGATCGCCAAGAAGCTCTCCGAGCAGACAGCGGCCTGAACGATCCGATCGAGGGCGGGATCCTGATCCCGCCCGCTGGTTCCATTACCCAGGATAAAAAAATGACGCGCATTTATGCAGTCTGGCCGTTTGTGGCCACCATGACGGCCATCGTCGCCGCCTCCAACTTCCTCGTGCAGTTTCCGTTTCAGCATCTGGGCCTGGGCGAAATCCTCACCTGGGGCGCTTTCACTTATCCCGCCGCGTTCCTCGTCACCGATCTGAGCAACCGCCGTTTCGGGCCGGAAGCGGCGCGGCGCGTCGTGCTGGTCGGCTTCGTGCTGGCTGTGCTTCTGTCCGTGTGGCTTGCGAGCCCGCGCATCGCCATCGCCTCGGGCACGGCCTTTCTGGTCGCGCAATTGCTGGACATCGCCGTGTTCGATCGGCTGCGCCATGGCGTCTGGTGGCGCGCGCCGCTGGTCTCCTCGCTGGTCGGCTCGGCGGTGGACACAGCTCTTTTTTTCTCGCTCGCCTTCGCCGCCCGGTTTTCCTTTCTCGATACGGGGTTGGGACTGCAGGACGGGTCCCTTGCCTTCGCCGTGCCGCTGCTGGGGTTTGGCGCGGAAGTGCCGTTGTGGGTGTCGCTGGCGCTGGGCGATCTCGGCGTAAAGCTGCTCGTGGGGCTGGCGATGCTCGTGCCCTATGGTGTGCTGATCACCGTGCTGCGGCCGGCGGAAGCCTGATCCTAGAGCGCCGCGCGTCCATTTGGGACGCACGGCGCGCTAGCACTTTGAATCCACGCATCGTGCTTTTCGAAAATCGGGATCGTGACCAAGGACGGTTCCTGCGGCCCTTCGGTGGCCTGTCCGGCTCTATTTATCGCCGCGCAGGATCGCCTTTACTCGCGGCTGGATTAGCGCCATGCCACCGGCAATCAGGCTCTGGATTTCCGTTTGTTGGGCTTGAGCCAGTTCAGGCATTTTCCTCATAACCGCACGACCTTCCGGCGTTGCGTAAAAAGCCGCCAGCGCCTCGATCTCCTTCAGCGTGAACAGGTCGGCCATTGTCTCGTCCTGCGACCGCAGCAGATTCTCCAAGGCATCCGCAAAGGTCTGCTGGTAAAGCGAATCCAGAGCGGCAATCTGCTCGTCATCCAATGGGGTTCCTCTGCTTTCAGATTGGTCAGCAATAGGCTTCCACATCACTCGAACCAGAGCAGGGACATCCATCTCTTCGAGGGATACCAAAATGTATTCCTGCGCTGCGGCCAGTCTTTCCTCGCGGGATTCCGCAAGCGATGGATTCGAGAAAGTCACGGATGCCAGAATAAGTACTAACGATACACTCTTCATATTATATCCGATAACAATTTTCAGAACAGCAAATTCAATATTCGATCATTCTACTCATCCAGTAAGCGAAACTCAAGATAGAGATTGCGCTGCAGTATCGAGTGGTTGTCGTCGGACATCAGCGACACCATCGTCGCGCCGTCCTGTCGCTGCCACACATCCAAGGCTTCCATATTGTCTATCTGGTAGGCCATGTCGGCTTCGAGCAGCACCGGGCCGTCGGCTATGGACCCAGGCGCTATGCTTCCGGCCTCGATGCGGCGCAGCCGCATGGCCACGCCGGCGGCCATGGAGAAGCGGCGTTCCAGTAAAAGCAGGTCGCCATCGGGGAGGAAGGCGCCGTCGGTGATGTCGAAGTCATCCGAACGCACCACCGTGAAGACACCTTTCCGGGGCCCGTCCAGAACGGCGGCGAAAATATTGCCGGCCTTATCGATGCTGTGTTCGGTGACGGCGACCAGCGCGCCTGCCAGCGGGCCGTCTTCCGGCGCGAAGGCGAGGGTCTCGAAACCCCGGTTGGAGCGCAGCTCATGGGGCGGAACCAGGAAGTCGCGCTCGCCCAGCAGAGGGCCTGGTTCCGCCTTTTCCTCGAGTGCGAAGACGGCAACCCGGTGCACCCGCTCGAAGCCGACCGTCGCCTGGGATCCGCGCACGGCCAGCGCCTCAGCATCGGTGGTCCATTTATGGCCGGTGCGTCCGTCCGGATCGCGCATCGGGACCATGGTGAAATCGGCGATGGCGGCGGGGCGGCCTTGCTTGTCATGTTCCAGGCTGCCTGAGAACCAGAAGCCGGTGTCGGCCACGCCGATCAACCGCGTTCCCGCATCAAGGAAGCGGACGGAGGATAGCGCGCCGAAACTGCGGTTGGAGGCAGTCATTTCCAGCCCGCCTGTGAATTCGAGCGGTCCGAAGCGGGTCTGGCTGGAGCCGATGCGAAAATTGGAAATGGGGCGTGCCGCGATCTCCAGCCTCTCGCCCGCGCCTTGCTGGGCCCGGATCGGGGAGAGCGCGAGGAGAAGAGCGAAGGCCAGCCAGCCTGACAGGCGCAAGGCGCGCCGGAACGCGATTCTATCCCGCACGGCGGGTCCGCCGCGGCCTGCCGGGGCGCTGCGCTTCGTCTTCAAAGAGCGAGGCAAGCTGTTCGGTCATGGCTCCGGCCAATTCCTCGGCGTCCACAATGGTGACGGCGCGGCGGTAGTAGCGCGTGACGTCATGGCCGATGCCGATGGCTAAGAGCTCGACCGGCGAGCGCGTCTCTATCAGCTCGATGATCCCGCGCAGGTGGCGCTCCAGATAGTTGCCGGGATTGACCGAAAGGGTGGAATCATCGACCGGCGCGCCGTCCGAGATCATCATCAGGATCTTGCGCTGCTCCGGCCGGGCCATCAGGCGCTGATGTGCCCACAGGAGCGCCTCGCCGTCGATATTCTCCTTGAGCAGCCCTTCCCGCATCATCAGGCCGAGATTGCGGCGGGCGCGGCGCCATGGGGCGTCGGCGGATTTGTAGATGATGTGGCGCAGATCGTTGAGCCGGCCGGGCGTTGCCGGCTTTCCCTCCTTCAGCCATTTCTCGCGCGCCTGCCCCCCTTTCCAGGCGCGGGTGGTGAAGCCGAGGATTTCCACGCGCACACCGCAACGCTCCAGCGTGCGGGCGAGGATATCGGCACAGGTGGCGGCGACGGAAATCGGCCGGCCGCGCATGGAGCCCGAATTGTCGATCAGCAGCGTGACGACGGTGTCGCGGAAATTGGTGTCTCGCTCCTGCTTGAAGGAAAGCGGTTGCATGGGGTCGATGACAAGACGCACGAGGCGGGCCGTGTCAAGCACGCCTTCCTCGAGATCGAAATCCCAAGAGCGGTTCTGCTGGGCCATGAGGCGGCGCTGGAGCCGGTTTGCCAGGCGCCCGACGACACCCTGCAGATTGGCGAGCTGCTTGTCCAGGAAGGCGCGCAGGCGGTCGAGTTCTTCCTCGTCGCAAAGCTCCTCCGCGCCCACCATCTCGTCGAATTCGGTGGTGAAGACGCGATAGTCGATCTCGTTGGCGGCTTGGTCGAAGGCGCTCTCGGGGCGCCTGGCCTCGCCAGGCGTCTCGTTGTCGAGGTCGTCGTCCATGACGTCCTCGGCGGTAGTCTCGGCGGCGTCGCTTTCGCCGGCTTCGTTGTCATCGCTTGCGGCATCGGACTCCTCGGCCTGGGACCTTTCCCCCTCCGAATCGTCCTCGCCGCCTTCCTCGGAGGATTCCTCGCCCTGCGGCTGATCGCTGTCGTCCTCGTTTTGCTCGGTCTGGTCGTCTTCCTCCAGCTCTTCGCCCATCTCCATGGCGCCGAGAAGATCGCGGACGGCGCGGGCGAAGGCATCTTGGTTGTCGATATTGGGCAGCAGCGCCTCAAGGTCGCCGCCGGCCTTATCCTCCACCCAGTCGCGCCAGACATCGACCAGCCGTTCGCCGCTCCTGGGGGCCTTGCGGCCGGTCAGCTTCTCACGCACCAGAAGCGCGACGGCCTCCTCCAGCGGGGCGTCGGCGCGGTCGGTCACCTCGGCCAGGTTCGCGCGGGCGTATTTGTCCTCCAGCATGGCTGCCAGATTGTCCGACACGCCCTGCATGGTGCGTGCGCCGATGGCTTCCACGCGGGCTTGCTCGACAGCGTCATAGATGGCGCGGGCCTGCTGGCCCTGGGGGGCGAGGCGGCTGTGGAGGCGAACGTCGTGGCAGGCTCGGCGCAACGCCATGGAATCGCCCAGACCGCGCGTGATCTGGAGGCTCTCGGAGGTCGGCTTCCTGGGAACCTCGGGCAGGCGCGCGCGGTTGCCGGAAAGGGCGGGCTTGTCCTTGGTGAACGAGACCTCCAGGTCGTGGTCGCCAGCTATGGCGCGCACGCAAGTCGACAGGGCGCGCTTGAAGGCGTCCGTATCGGTGACCGTGTTTGGTCGGTTGCGTGTGTTGTCGCCGGGGCCTGGCATTCAAGTTTTCCTGCAAGTTTCCTGTCTAGCGCGATCTTCCGTCAAACTGCCGGGGCTCGATTGCGTAGAGATCGACGCCCTCCAGACAACGAATATTCACCGCCGCCATTTTCGTGCCGTCCGGCATTGTGCCGCGCGCAAACGATTCAATGCCGCAGGTCTGGCAAAAGAGATGCGCAATGGTCTTGGTGTTGAAGCGGTATTCGGTAACGTCTTCACCGCCTCGTTCGAGAACGAAGTTCTCAGCCGGAGTGAAGGCGAGGATGCTGCCCCGTTTCGAGCAGTACGAGCAATTGCAGGTGATGGGGCTGGAAAGGTCGATCTCAACGCTGAAGCCCACCTTACCGCAATGACAGCCGCCTTGATATGCCATTCCACCTTCCTCCTGTTAGGCACTGCTCAGCGCTTATTGCTGAGTATTGCCTCTAGCTCAGCACCACATTGGCGGCCGATTCGGGCAATTCCTCGCCGAAAGCACGCTGATAGAACTCCGCCACGATGGCGCGCTCCAACTCGTCGCACTTGTTGAGGAAGGTCAGCCGGAAGGCGAAGCCGACATCGCCGAAGATCTCGGCGTTCTCGGCCCACATGATCACCGTGCGCGGGCTCATGACGGTGGAAAGGTCGCCATTCATGAAGGCCGAACGCGTCATATCGGCCACGCGCACCATGCGGCCGACAATCTCGCGGCCCTTCTCGTTCTGGTAATGCTTGGCCTTGGCCTGCACGATGGCGACCTCGTCATCATGTGGCAGGTAATTGAGCGTCGTGACGATGGACCAGCGGTCCATCTGCGCCTGATTGATCTGCTGAGTGCCGTGATAAAGGCCGGTCGTATCGCCCAGCCCCACCGTGTTGGCGGTGGAGAAGAGGCGGAAGGCAGGATGCGGACGGATGACGCGGCTCTGGTCGAGCAGCGTCAGGCGGCCCGAGGATTCCAGCACGCGCTGGATGACGAACATCACGTCGGGACGGCCGGCATCGTATTCGTCGAACACGAGGGCAACGTTGTGCTGATAGGCCCAGGGCAGGATACCGTCGCGAAACTCGGTGACCTGCATGCCTTCCTTGACGACGATCGCGTCCTTGCCGACGAGATCTATGCGGGAGACATGGCTGTCGAGATTGATGCGCACGCAGGGCCAGTTCAACCGGGCCGCCACCTGCTCGATATGGGTGGACTTGCCCGTGCCGTGATAGCCCGAGACCATGACGCGGCGGTTATAGGCAAAGCCCGCCAGGATCGCCATCGTGGTCTGCTTGTCGAAGAGATAGTCGGGATCGATATCGGGCACATGCGGATCCGCCGCAGAATAAGCCGGCACGACCATGTCGGATTCGAAGCCGAACGTATCCTTCACCGAGACGGTGGTATCGGGAAGATTGGCGATATCGCGGTCTATCTTGTTCATCATACCTCCAGCGCAGGGCGCTCTCGCCCGTGCCGCTAATCAACGATTGAAGCGTTTCCGCCTCACAATGGGCGTGCGACCCAGCGCCCGGAAAGGCGCAGCTAACCTTCGAAAAACGGCCAAAGGTCCAGATCGTTCACGCGCAGGGGACGGAGCTAGCAGAAACCTGCCTGCTTTAACAGACGGTAGGCCTGCAGCACGTCGCGAAAACGCGCTTCCGATCCCCTGTCGCCACCATTGGCGTCCGGGTGATGGCGCTTCACCAGGGCTTTATAGCGCGCCTTTATGTCCGCGCCAGTCGCTTCCGCGCTCAGGCCCAAGGTTTCAAGCGCCTTGGCCTCAAGCGGGCGAAGGCGCTTCTTCACGGGTTCGCGGGCCCGTGCCGCGTCCCCGCCGAACAGATTGAACGGATCGCCCATGCGCTTGTGGTAGGCGGCATGGCCGGAGCGGAAAGGCGCGAAATCGCCCGAAGCGCGCGCCTGGCCCGTGGACCCGACTTTCCAGGTGGGCCGGTGGCCGGTCAGCGCCTCCTTCTGAAAGCGGGCGATATCGGTGTCCTTGAGGCCGGAGAAGTAGTTGTAGCCCTTGTTGTATTCCCGCACGTGCTGGAAACAGAACCGGAAATACTCCCCCTCCTTGTGACGGCCCACCGGCGCACGATGGGTCCCCGCTTCCTCACAGCCGTCCCACTGGCAGCGCGGCGCATGCGCGTCGGCATCCGCAGGCCTTTCGGGGCGGATGCGGATCTTCTCGAAATATTTCGAGTTCAGTTTCATTCCCGGTCCATCAAATGCAAATCAGCTGTGATTATGACGCCTGCTCAAAACGAAACAAGAATTGACATTCTGCGCAGCGTCGACATCGGGCGGCCATACGTCCTTCTGGACGCATAAAGGCGCCCCATCTCCCTGCTCATTTCCGCATTGTGTGGAAGGTCAGGCGATTCCACCTGACTGCAAGATGCTATAGCAAGTGACTATATGAGGGATCGATATCCATATGGTGCGAGGTAACTGATTTGTCCATACATTCCGCAATCGAACAGAAGCTCGCGGCGGCCTTTTCGCCCGAAAGGCTGACCGTCATCAATGAGAGCCATCTTCACGCAGGGCATCACCACACCGAGGGCGGCCGCCAGGAAACGTTCGACGGCAGCGGCGAGACCCACTTCCGCGTGCGCATCGTCAGTCCCGTCTTCGACGGGATGAGCCGCGTCGAGCGGCATCGGGCCGTGAATGCGGCGCTGGCCGACGAACTGAAGGCCGGACTGCATGCGCTCGCCATCGAGCCCGCCGCGCCGGGCGAAAAGACGCGGTGGTGAATTCACTCTACCGGCCTGATGCGCAGGCGGGTGATACGGTTCTTGTCGCGTTTCATGACGATGAAGCGCTTGCCGAAGAAGGTGAAGGCCTGTTTCTCCTCCGGGATGGTCTGGGTCTCGTGGATCACGAGACCGGCTATCGTCGTGGCTTCCTCGTCGGGCAGGTTCCAGTCGAGCGCGCGGTTAAGGTCGCGGATGGGCACGGAGCCTTCGACCACCACCGAGCCGTCGGCCTCCTGCTTGACGCCCTGCACTTCGATATCGTGCTCATCGGAGATGTCGCCGACGATTTCCTCGATGATGTCTTCCAGCGTCACCAGCCCTTCCACCTCGCCATACTCGTCGACGACAATGGCGATATGGGCCTTGCGCCGCAGGAAGGCGTTGAGCTGATCCTGCAGCGTCGTGGTGTCCGGCACGAACCAGGGCTTTGATGCGACCTTCATGATGTCGATGCGGCTCGCGTCGTTGTCGACATCGTTGAGCGCGCGCAGCAGATCCTTTGCGTGAACCACCCCGACGATATTCTCCGTCGAATCGCGCCATACCGGTATACGGGTATAAGGGCTACGCAGGATCTCGCGCACCACGATCTCAGGATCGTCCGCCGCGTTTACCGAACGCATGTTGGTGCGGTGGATCATGACGTCGGAGACTTCCAGCTCGTGCAGGTCGAGCAGGCCACCGACGCGGTCGCGGTCCTGTTTGACCACGCCCCCCTCGCGGTGAAGCACCTCGACGGTGCCGCGCAGCTCCTCATGGGCCGAAAGCATGAAGGTGTCGCTCGAAAGATTGACGCCGAAGATTGCCAGCAGCACGCGCACGAAGGCGTTGGCCGCCGAGGAAAGAAAGCCGAACAGCAGCACCACGAGCCGCGCGAACGGTGCCACGAAGAGCGCGAACTGCTCCGGCTTCGCCAGCGCCCAGGACTTGGGCAGGATTTCGGCGAAGATCACCAGCAACGCAGTCATGACGATCGTTGCATAAAATACACCGGCCTCTCCGAAGAGCGAGAGGAACAGGCTGGTGGCGAGCGCGGAGGCCAGGATATTGACGAGGTTGTTGCCGATCAGCAGCGCGCCCACCAGCCTGTCGCGGCGGCCGATCAGGCGGGCGACGAGCCCGGCGCGCAGGTCGCCGCTGCTTTCAAGCGTATGCAGCCGCGCCCGGGAGACGGCGGTCATGCCGGTCTCGGTTCCCGAAAACAGGAAGGACATGAAGATAAGGAAGCCAATCACGCCGATGGTTATGAGGGTTTCGGCTGTCATGGGGCGAGATTCTCCTCGAGAAACGATAGCACTTGCGAGATGGGGACATCCTTCGCGATGAAAGCCTGGCCGATCCCCCTGGTCAGAATGAAGGTTAGCGCGCCACGCGCAACCTTCTTGTCCTGCGCAATATAGGCCAGCAGGGCTTCGGCGTCAGGCAAGCCGCCCGGTACGTCGGAAAGCCGCGTCGGCAGTCCGACCTCGCGCAAATGCGCCTCCACGCGTTCGGCATCGTCGGGACTTGCAAGATTGAGGCGGGCGGAGAAGCGGTGCGCCAGCGCCATTCCGATCGCCACGCCCTCGCCATGGACGAGGCGGGCGCTGTCGTAGCAGGTAGCGGCCTCGAGCGCGTGGCCGAATGTGTGGCCCAGATTGAGGAGGGCGCGGTCGCCGACCTCGTGCTCGTCGCGCGCGACGACATCGGCCTTGGCGCGGCAGGACCGGGCTATCGCCTCCACGCGGGCCGCGCCGCCGGCGAATATGTCCTTCCAGTTGTTCTCCAGCCAGGCAAAGAACTCCGGCCGGTCGATGAGCCCGTATTTGGCCATTTCGGCATAGCCGGCACGGAACTCGCGGGGAGGGAGGGTGTCGAGCGCCGCCGTATCGGCCAATACCAGCCTCGGCTGGTGAAAGACGCCGACGAGGTTCTTGCCATGGCCGGTGTTGATGCCTGTCTTGCCGCCGACGGAAGAATCCACCTGCGCCAGCAGCGAGGTCGGAGCCTGCACGAAGTTCATGCCCCGCCGCACGATGGCGGCGGCGAAGCCGGCCAGATCGCCGACCACTCCGCCGCCGAGCGCGATCACCGTGTCGCCCCGCTCCAGCCGGGCGGCCAGGATGGCATCCACCGTATCCTGCAGCGTGGCGAAGCTCTTGCTTTTCTCGCCGGGCGCGATGGTGACCACCTCGTGGCCGATGCCTGCCGCCGACAGGGCATCGCGCAGCGTGCGCAGGTGGGCGGCGGCGACATTGGCATCGGTGACGATGGCGGCGCGGGTGCCGGGGATGCGCCTTGCGATCTCCACGCCTGCGGAGCCGAGAATGGCGGGGCCGATGACGATGTCGTACGAGCGGGCGCCAAGGTCGACGGAAACGACGACCGGGGCTTCTGTTTCAGTGCTCATCCGCCGCTCATCCTTCATCCGGGTGTTTCTTGAAATGGTCCACGAGGCCGCTGATCACCTCGGCGGCGATCACCTCCTTCGGTTCGTCCCGGGTGCGCACAACGATGCTGGCCTGTTCATAGACGGGATAGCGCAGGTCCATAAGGCGCTGCATGACGGCGCGCGGGTCTTGCGTGTTGAGCAGCGGCCGGTTCTGGCGCTTTGTGACCCGGTGCATCAGCGTCTCAAGGTCGGCTTTCAGCCAGACCGAGACGCCGCTGCGGGCGATGGCCTTTCGCGTTCGCTCGCTCATGAAGGCGCCGCCGCCGGTGGAGAGCACCTGCGGCCCCTGCTTGAGCAGGCGCGAGAGAACCCGGCGCTCCAGCGAGCGGAATTCGGCCTCGCCATATTTGGAGAAGAGTTCGGGCACGCTCATGCGCGACACGCGCTCGATCTCGTGATCGCTGTCGATGAAGGGAAGGTCCAGCGCCGCGGCCACCTTGCGCCCGATGACAGTCTTGCCCGCGCCCATCAGGCCCACGAACACGATGCTGCGCCGCCCCAGCCTGGCGACCAGGGCGGGAATGTCCTGCGCGGGTGAGTTGTCGATTGCTGTCATTCCCCGAGCCATCGGTTTGGCGTTTGGGGCCGGTTTCGACATGAAAAGCCGCCCCGCGTCAAGCAAATGTCATTGCGGCGAGAATAGGGGGAAGCACGGGCAGCGCGGGCTTGCATTGCGGGAATGGCCCATTCATAACCGAGCAGGGCTTGGAGAATGAAGGACGCTGGATGCCGACGCTGTTTCGATTGCTGACGGTTATCGCCATCCTTGTGGGCCTCGTCTATGGAGCCATGTTCGCCCTTGTCACCTTCGTCGAACCGAAACAGGCGGAAATGAGCGTGCGGGTTCCCCCCGAGCGGCTCAAGCGCTGATGCCAAGCGGCGCACGGATCGAGGCGTTCCTCGAGATGATGGCCGCAGAGCGCGGCGCGAGCGACAACACGCTATCTTCCTATCGCCGCGACTTGGAAGATGCCGACGAACATATGGGCGGCGAATTGGCCACGGCGGATGCGGCCGCTATCCGCGGCTGGCTTTCCGATTTGGCGCGGCGCAGCTACACGGCTTCCACCCAGGCGCGGAAGCTGTCCTCGCTGCGCCAGTTCTTCAAGTTCCTCTATGCCGAGGGGCTTCGGGGCGACGATCCCACCGGCGTGCTCGACAGCCCGAAAAAGGCTAGGCCACTGCCCAAGACGCTGGCGGAGGATGAGGTCGGCCGGCTGCTGCGCCGTGCCGAGGAGGAGGTGGCCGAGGCGGAGCGCGGTTCGCCCGAGCGCTTCACCGCGCAGCGCCTGCACACGCTGCTCGAGGTGCTCTATGCCTCCGGCATGCGCGTCTCCGAACTGGTCAGCCTGCCTGTGCGGGTGGCGCAGCGGGATGAGCGGGTCTTTTCCGTCAAGGGCAAGGGCGGCAAGGAGCGGCTGGTGCCGCTGTCGTCTAAGGCGCGCGAGGCGGTGCGGCTGTGGCTGGCGGAGCGGGCGCTCGACAATGCGGCGGCGGAGAGCCCGTGGCTGTTTCCCGCACGCTCGGAAAGCGGCTTCCTTCCCCGCCAGGTCTTCGCGCGCGAACTGAAGGGCCTTGCCGCCCGGACCGGCATTGCGAGCGCCAAGGTGTCGCCGCATGTGCTGCGCCATGCGTTTGCCAGCCATCTTCTGCAGAATGGAGCCGACCTGCGGGCGGTGCAGCAGCTTCTGGGCCATTCCGACATTTCGACTACGCAGATCTATACGCATGTGCTGGAAAAGAGGCTGCAGGAGCTGGTCCAGAATCACCACCCGCTTGCCGATTAGGCCGATGCCCGCTATGTGAGGCCAGCATTCAGGGCGGCTTGCCCTTCAGAGGGCAGAAGCCGCGACGCAGTCACGTGTTCACAGGCGCTTATGTATAATTATCTGGATTTCGAAAAGCCGGTCGCCGATCTCGAAGGCAAGATCCTCGAGCTCAAGAAGCTCACGGAAAGCGGTGAGGCGGTGGATGTCGGCGACGAGGTTGCCCGGCTCGAGAAGCGCTCAAGGGATGCCCTGCGGGAGATCTACCGCGCGCTGACCCCGTGGCAGAAGGCGCAGGTGGCCCGCCATCCAGACCGGCCGCACTGCATGGACTATGTTCAGGCGCTCTTCACCGACTTCACGCCGCTCGCCGGCGACCGCGCCTTCGGCGAGGATCAGGCGGTGGTGGCAGGTTTCGCCCGCTTCAAGGGCCAGTCGATTGCCGTTGTCGGGCAGGAAAAGGGCAACGATACGCAGAGCCGCCTCAAGCACAATTTCGGCATGGCGCGCCCGGAGGGCTACCGCAAGGCGGTGCGCATCATGAACCTGGCGGACCGCTTTGGCATTCCCGTGATCAGCCTCGTCGACACGGCGGGCGCATATCCGGGCATCGGCGCGGAAGAGCGCGGCCAGTCCGAGGCGATCGCCCGGTCGATCTCGACCTGTCTGGGGCTTAAGGTGCCCAATATCTCGCTCATCATAGGCGAGGGTGGCTCGGGCGGCGCGATAGCGATCGCCACCGCCAATCTGGTCTATATGCTCGAACACTCGATCTATTCGGTCATCTCGCCGGAAGGCGCGGCGTCCATCCTGTGGCACGATTCCATCCGCGCCAAGGATGCGGCGACGAACATGAAGATCACCGCCCAGGACCTGCATCAGCTAAAGGTGATCGACGGGATCGTTGCCGAGCCGCTTGGCGGCGCACATCGTGGGCCACAGGCGGCAATAGAGGCGGCGGGCGAAACGATCGACAAGGGGTTCGCGGACCTGGCCCAGCTCAACACCGACTATCGCGAGCACCGGCGTGAGAAGTTCCTGGCCATCGGCCGCACGCTTTAAGATTACGGACGCTTCGTTGAATCGTAGTCTCCTGCTGGAGCGTCCGCTTTCCGGGTCACGCTTTTCAGATTGGGGGCATACTGCGAGAAAGTGCGGTTTTTCGCCGCATTTGCCACAATCTTGCCTTGCGTTTCCTTTGAATGGGGCGGATGGCCAAACGTGCCTTTCCAATGGTAAGGAATTGTCAAGCTTAACGGGTTTCTAGTACCGGGGGATAATTGCCTGCTCCCGATAGGGAGAGGGGTCGAGGGTAGAGACCGATTTATGAAGAGCCGTATTGCCAGCGCCACAGTGCTTGCAGCCGCCCTGTTTCTGGCAGGGTGCGGCGAGACGCTTGAGGACATCGCTCCGAAGGCGGAACGCCAGTTGCCGGCGCATATCGTCCAGACAATGAAGGCCAAGGGGATGAGCAAGGGCTCTCCCATCATGATGCGCATCTTCAAGGAAGAGGGCGTGCTCGAGGTCTGGAAGCAGAAGCACAATGGCCGCTACGAAAAGGTGACGAGCTACGACATCTGCAAATGGTCGGGCAAGCTGGGCCCCAAATATACCGAGGGCGACCGCCAGGCGCCGGAAGGCTTCTACCGCGTCGGCCCCGCGCAGATGAATCCCAAGTCCAGCTACCATCTTGCTTTCAATATCGGCTTTCCCAACAACTACGACCGGGCCAACGGCCGCAGCGGACAGCACCTGATGGTGCATGGCGCCTGCTCGTCGGCCGGGTGCTATTCGATGACCGACAAGCAGGTTGAGGAAATCTATGCCTTCGCCCGCGATGCGTTCCGCGGCGGACAGCAGGCCTTCCAGGTTCAGGCTTTTCCCTTCCGCATGACGGCGGAAAACATGGCACGTTACGAGGGCGACCCAAACTACGACTACTGGAAGATGTTGAAGGAAGGTTACGACCACTTCGAGATCACCAGGCAGCCGCCGAAGGTGGATGTCTGTGAGCGCCGCTATGTCTTCAATCGCGTTCCCGCCGAAGGCGCGGTCTTCTCGCCCACCGAAATGTGCCCGCCGAGCCGCCAGCCGGAAAGCCTTGTGACAGCTTATCAGAGCTACCAGAAGGAGTTTGCGGTGGCCTTCGCGGAAGCGAAGAAGAAGCGCTCCAAGCCGGAGCGCAAGCCTTCCATCCTTGGCCAAAAGGAAGCGGTGCTCGTCGCCGACTGGAGCAAGCGCCGCGCCCGGGGCGAAAGGGTTTCGGCCGAGCCGCCTTCGCTGGCGCCGGTGGCTGTTGCCGCCGCGGCGCCGCCGCAGTCCACCCCCGTCACCGCCTTTCGCGCTGAAACCGCCTCCGATCCCGCGGTCGGGGCGCAGCAGACGGCCGGCACATCGCAGACGACCGTCTCCGATGCCCGCAGCCAGGTGGGCGCGCCGCAGGTCCAGGCTGAGGCGCTGCCGGTTCCAACGCCCAATCCCAGCCGTTTCGGCGGCTCGGCAGAATCGGCCGCCGAACCGGCTGCCTCCCGCCTCAGCCGCATATGGAACCTGTTCGGCAATTGATGGGCACCGCGACAGAGGCGGATATCTACGACCTCAAGGGGCTGAACTGCCCCCTGCCGGTGTTGAAGGCGCGCAAGCGGCTCGCTTCCATGCAGCCCGGCCAGCACCTGTGGCTGGAGACGACCGATCCGCTGGCGGTCATCGATATTCCCGCATTCTGCACAGAGGCGGGACACCGGCTCGTCGACACGCAAGGGATGGCGGAAGGCTACCGATTCCTCGTCGAGCGCGGCCCGGGGGCCTGATCAGAAGCGGAAGCCGCTTACGGCCAGAGGGTTTTCCTCAAGCGCCGCGCGATCGGGTGTATCGACCGCTACCTGCCCGATGAAGGCTGCAAAGAGGCGCCGGATGTAATCGGCGTCGAGCTGCTTTCCGATGACGACCAGTTGAACGCCCCGCTCTCCGCGCATGGCTTGCGGCCACTGCGCAAGCGGCTCAAGCGGGTGGAGCGCCCGCTGCGCACCCTGCACGACGACCGGTCTTTCGGGGTCTTCGCTCGTTTCGACCAGCCCCTTTATGCGCAGAATTTGACTGCCGAGCTCGGCGCGCAGCAGATCCAAAAAGTTCTCCAGCGCCTTGCGCGGCATCGCGGTGCGGTGCTCCAGCGATATGCTGGTAAACTCGTGGCCGGGGCCGTGGTGATGGTCGTGATGGTGGCCGTGATCGTGGTGATGGACGGCCATGGCCTTGGCGGAAATCTCGGCCGGCCGCACGGGCGCCAGAAGTGCGGCGCTCGCCGGTTCGCGCGCTTCGGTTATCGGTGCCAGCGGGTTCGACGCGCGCAGATGCCGCAGAAGGCTTGTCCGTTCGCCATCGTCGGCCAGATCGGACTTGGTGACGAGCAGCCGGTCCGCCACGGCGACCTGGGAGCGGGCCTCCTCGTGGTCTTCGAGCGTTTGCAATCCGTTGAGGGCGTCGATAAGCGTCAGCACCGCATCCAGCCGGTAGGCGCGGATGAGGTCGTCATGCGTCGCCAGCGCCTGGAGGACCGGGACGGGATCGGCAAGGCCGGTCGTCTCGATGATCACGCGCTTCAGCTTCCGCCCCGCGTCCGCCAGGTCCAGCAAGGTGTCGACCAGCGCGCCGCGAACGGTGCAGCACAGGCATCCGTCGGCAAGTTCTATCATGCCGTCGGTCGGCTGCTCCACCAGCAGGTGGTCGAGCGAGATCTCGCCGAACTCGTTGACGATGACGGCCGTATCGGTGACCGACGGATCCTTCAGCAGGCGGTTGAGCAGAGTGGTCTTGCCGGCACCAAGGAAGCCGGTGACCAGGACGACGCCCGTGCGGGTGTCTTCTGCGGCTGCGGCCGGCATCACCCGTCGCCCGCCGAAACGGCCTGCTGACGCGGCGGATAGTCCGGGCGTGGCGTGGGGATCGGCACATTGGCATAGCGCGGGGCGGTGGATTCGGGCCCGGTGGCGCCGCCAAGCCCCACGGCGACCGCGTGCGGCTCGCGCTCCATCGGCTTGATGAGGTCCGACGTCATGATAAGGCGGCCTTCGTCGTCGCGCTGCTCGTTGCGCTTGGCCACCGCCTCGGGCGAGCAGACCTGCGGGCGCAGATCGGTTGGGGTATTGCGCTGCGGGTTTGTCGGCTTGAGGCTGGCCAGCGTCGGCGCAGCAAGGCCGGACTGGCGGAAACCCTTGTCAAGCAGGCTGGCGGCGATCTCCGCACGCTCGACCTGCGAAAAAGCGCCGAGGACGATGGCGGCCAGCGTGCGTCCGTTTCGTGTGGCGGTGGCGACGAGGTTGAAGCCGGAGGCGCAAATATAGCCCGTCTTCATGCCGTCGGCGCCGGGAAAGCGGCCCACGAGCATATTGTAGTTGGGCAGGGTCTTGTCGCCCGCGCTGAGCGCTTCGATCGAGTAATAGCCGGCATAGGCCGCGAACTCGGTGCGCAGCGCCCGCACCAGAAGGGCAAGATCGCGGGCCGTGGAATATTGCTGCGGCGAGTGCAGCCCGTGGGCGTTGACGAAACGGGTATCGGTCATGCCCAGGCGCCGCGCCTCGGCGTTCATGCGGCCGACAAAGGCGTTTTCCGACCCGCCAACGCTCTCGGCCACGGCGGTTGCGATGTCGTTGGCCGACTTCACCATCAATATCTTGATGGCGTTGTCCAGGGTCAGGACCGAGCCTGGTGGATAGCCCATCTTGCTCGGCGGTTCCTGGGAAGCGTTCTTGGAGACGCGGACCGGCGAATCCAATTGCATCTCGCCCGCCTGCACCGCCCGAAAGGCGACATAGGCCGTCATCAGCTTTGTAATGGAGGCCGGATACCAGCGCCGGAACGCGTCCTCCTCGGATAGCACCTTGCCGCTCTTCACGTCGAACAGGATATGCGGACCGGCAAATGCCGGCAGTGCGGTGATCGTTAGCGCGAGCGCCAGGATCGCCGTCAGTATCTTGCAGCTCAGCCAAATCCGCATAGCGAAATCCGTATTCCCCGTGTTGCCTGCCGTATCGATATTGGCAATGATGGCATCAAAGGTTCTGCCCGTGCGAGGCAGGCCTTTTCCGTCCGCACCATCCTCGTTGTTGCCGTTGCGATACTTAGCGCATATGACGCCAGCATGGCAAAGTGCAACGATCGCGGGTGCGATCCAGCCGGCAACAACAGGAAGCTCCGAATGCCCATCGTGAACCGTGCAGCAGAATTTCATGACGAAATCACGGCTTGGCGCCGCCAACTGCACAGCAATCCCGAATTATTGTTCGATGTTTTCGAGACGGCGGCATTCGTCGAGGAAAAGCTGAAGGCGTTCGGTTGCGAGGAGGTGGTTTCGGGGCTCGGACGCACCGGCGTGGTGGGCCTCATCAAGGGCGTACGCGGCCCGGGCCCCACCATCGGCTTGCGCGCCGATATGGATGCGCTGCCCATGAAGGAGGAAACGGGCAAGCCCTATGCTTCCCGGGTCGACGGGAAAATGCACGCATGCGGTCATGACGGGCACACGGCCATGCTGCTCGGCGCGGCCAGATATCTTGCCGAAGAGCGCAATTTTGCCGGTTCGGTCGCGGTCATATTCCAGCCGGCGGAAGAGGGCGGCGGCGGCGGCAACGAGATGGTCAAGGACGGCATGATGGAGCGCTTCGGCATAGAGCGCGTGTTCGGCATGCACAATATGCCGGGGCTCGACGTCGGCAAATTTGCCATCAGACCGGGCCCGATCATGGCGTCGACCGCGGAATTCTGCATCACCGTTCGGGGCAAGGGCGGGCATGCGGCCATGCCGCATCAGGCGAAGGATCCGGTCGTGGCCGCCTGCCATCTGGTTTCGACACTGCAGACGATCGCTTCGCGCGCCGCCGACCCGCTGGAATCCCTTGTCGTCTCCGTGACGATGATCCGGGGCGGCGATACCCACAACATCATTCCCGATGCCGTCGAACTCATGGGCACCGTGCGCACGCTGAAGCGCGAGCTAAGCGTTCTGGCCGAGGAGCGCATGCGCGCCATCTGCCGGGGCGTGGCCGATGCGCACGGCCTCACCATCGACTTCGACTATGATCCCAATTACCCGGTGACCCACAACCATGCCGCCGAGACCGTGCTGGCGGGCGACGTGGCGGCGGAAGTGGCGGGCGCCGCCAATGTCGAGCGCAACGTCGCGCCGATGATGGGCGGCGAGGACTTTTCCTACATGCTGGAGGCCCGCCCGGGCGCGTTCATCTTTGTCGGCAACGGCAGCAGCGCCTTTCTCCACAATTCCAGCTACGACTTCAACGACGAGGTGATCCCGCACGGGGTAAGCTATTGGATACGCCTCGCGGAAACCGCACTCGCACCCAAATAAGGCACCGGCTCCAGGTCAGGGGCACTACAGAGGCAATAGACGTCTTGGCGAAGCCTTTTCGACACGGTATGACGCAATCGGATGGTCCCGTAGCTCAGCAGGATAGAGCATCAGATTCCTAATCTGAGGGTCGCAGGTTCGAATCCTGCCGGGATCACCATTTTCTTCATTGTACGACCCGGACACATGGTGCGCTCCGGGGTAATCGAGTTAGGCAGGCAGTCACAAGGGCGTGGCGAGCGCAGGTAGCGCTCGGCCGGGCAGGCCATGGCGAGGCCTGGTGCGGGCGCTCGGTGTCATGCTGATCGTTGAGCGATCGCGCAAGCGATTGCCAGTGCGTCCCTTGGTTCGCGCACCAGTTCCTGCAGATCGGTGGAATCGGCTTCCAGAAACCCACCCGCTGCAGAGGAGGAAATCGACATCAGCATCGGCGGCTGGAAAGACAATAGCGGCAGGATCGACAGCCTCGCACGCTCGACCTCAAAAGGGACCGGTTCGTAGGGCACGCCGAGGCGCTGCGCAAGTTCGGGCACCGAAAAGGCAGAGGGGCCGGCCAGTTCGTAGCAGCGCCCTGCATGCGCTGCGGGCGCCGTCAGTACGGCAAGCGCCGCTTCTGCGAGGTCGGCACGGGCGACGGCGGAAATCCGCCCCTGCCCAAAGGGCGTCTTGATCCGTCCGTCACGCGGTGCGGCCAGAGCACCGATCAGTTCGGCATAGAGACCGTTGCGGAGTATGGTCCACTCCATGCCGCTTGCCCGGATTTCGCGCTCGGTCCAGCGGTGGGCAAGGGCGAAACCGAGGTGATCGCTGGCGCGGCTGAGGCTCGTGTAGACGATGTGCCCGACGCCCTGCGCGCGGGCTGCGGTGAGGACGGCTCCATGTCGGCGCACGACGACATCATCTTCAGCATAGCCGGCCGAGGTGAGGAACAGGGTCTCGATCCCGGTGAAATCGAGCGTTTCCGGCCGGTCAAAATCCATCTGCCGGTCAGCGTCTGTCGAGCGGCTTGCGGTGAGCATAGCGAGGCCGGCTTGCCGTGCCCCGGCAATGATTTGCGATGCGAGTTGGCCCGAGGCCCCGGTAATCAAGATCATGGAACTTCCTTTGGCGTATTGTTGCCGGTAACGTAGGGACATCTCAACCTCGGCAAAAGAAGGCACAATCTTGTCTGAAACGCACATGAATGTTCGGGCTATCACTCCACTCACTCCCTGCGGCGCTTCTGACCACGAGGATTGCGGGTTACGGCTGATCCTCGACCGTCTGGGCGAGCAGTGGACTGTCATGGCGCTGGCCGAACTCTCCGCCGGTCCGCGCCGCTATCGGGAACTGGAAAGGGCGCTGGAGGGCATTTCGCAACGCATGATGACCCTGACCTTGCGCCGGTTGGAGCGCGATGGCCACGTCCTACGCCATGTCGCACCGACAGTGCCGCCCAGCGTGACCTATGAACTCTCGCACCTTGGTCGCTCCTTCGCCGCTCAGGTGGCTGGCTTGGTGACCTGGAGCCGCCGGAACAAGTCTGCCATCGAGACGGCGCAAGCCAAATTTGATCTGCGATCGGAGACGTGATCCGAGCGTTCGCGGGTGTCGCGGCAACAGCGGCAATGCTCGCAGACCGTTGTTCAGATCGGGTGGCGAAGGACCCGTTATCCATTCTTTGCGACGCTGCGCGCAGGGGCAATTCTGCCGTGGCAAAAAGGGCGAAATAACCGAGAGTTCCCGGATCTGACTTGTCGAATTTCAACGAACCAGGAAGAGCCAAGGGCAGGTGCGTGTCACGCGACAAGTCCGTTCGGGAGAAATGAACTACACCGAGGCAGGCCGGATTTCCCTCACCTCCTGCCAATTTGCATAGCTGCCATGCATTTATGAATGCGCTCCAAGCCATTGGCCCCTTTTTGTTTTCTGCGGAAATGGGCTAAATCGCGTTCTCATTGTCCCCTGATTTACGGTCCTGACATCATGTCTTCGCGTTGCGTTCCCTGCGCGCCCATCGCCCTGTCCGTGGGTAAAGGGGCCGTTTGTGCCCGTTGCGGGCAAGTTTCGTTCCACGGCGCCGTTCCGCCTTAGACGGCAGGCGGTGAACGAGGCGGAACCATCGGCGGTTCGCATCTGCCTTGACGGATCATCTTCTGTGACAGGGCGTTGTGGAATTTGACGTTCTCCGCCCCAACCTTTTCCAACTCTTGGCATTAGTGGGTGTGGCGTTTCGGAGGACTTCTCCGGGGCGCGACTGCGCATTCCGCGCCAACAATCACGACAACAGGGATTTCATGCATCGACGTTCATTTCTCATGTCTGGGGCAAGCGCGCTGGCCTGCATGCCCGCCTTCCTGGTCCCATCGGCACGCGCGCAGGACGGTCGGGCAGAACCCGCTGCGGAAGCGGGGTCGTTCTCCTTCGACGGGCTAAGCGCGGCGATGAAGGAGCGGGCCAGCCAGCCTTATGAGGAGCCTTCGGCGACGCTGCCCGATGCGCTTGCGGAACTGACCTACGATCAGCATCGCGCCATTCGCTTCAAGCCGGATCTGGCCGAATGGCGGGACGAGGCGGCCTTCGAACTTCAGGCGTTTCATCCGGGCTGGCTGTTCAAACAGCCGGTGAAGCTGAATGTCGTGGAGGCGGGAAAGGCACTGCCGTTGGACATCGACAGCAACCGTTTCGTGTATGACAAGCCGCTCGACCCGGAAGCCTTCAAAGGGATCGAACTGCCTGGCGTGGCGGGTTTCCGCCTGCATTACCCGCTCAACAACCCCGGCGTGATGGATGAGCTCGTCGCGTTCCTAGGCGCAAGCTATTTCCGTGCTCTCGGCAAGGACAATCTCTACGGGCTCTCCGCACGCGGGCTCGCCGTCAACACCGCCACATCGCAGGGCGAGGAGTTTCCCCGCTTCTACGAGTTCTGGATCGAGAAGCCAGGGCGGACGGCCAGGCAGATCAAGCTCTACGCCGCGCTCGACAGCCAGAGCGTCACCGGCGCTTTCGCCTTCACCATAAGGCCCGGCCAGCCGACGGAAGTGGACGTCACGGCGCGGCTCTATACGCGCGCAGCGATCCAGCGGCTGGGCATCGCGCCGATGACGTCGATGTTTCTCTTCGCTGAGAACAATGACGGCGCCTTCGATGATTATCGGGGCCAGGTGCACGACAGCGACGGTCTGAAGATCATCAGGGCGAGCGGCGAGGAGCTTTGGCGCAATCTCAACAATCCCCGTGAACTCGCTAATTCGTTCTTCGCAGAGGCTAGCCCGAAAGCCTTCGGGCTGTATCAGCGCGACCGGGCATTCGCGCATTACCAGGATGCCGGCGCCGGCTATGAGCGGCGGCCATCGCTGCTTGTGGAGCCGCTGGACGACTGGGGCGACGGCTGGATCAACCTCGTCGAGATACCCACCGAACTCGAGGTCAACGACAATATCGTGGCCTTCTGGGTGCCCGCCGGAGAGGTCGAGGCCGGGCAGGCACTGGAATTCCGGTATCGTCTGAGCTGGGGCTTGCTCGATGAGCCGGGCAAGGAACTCGCCCGCGTCACGGCGCTGCGTACCGGGATGGGTGGCGTCTCCGGGGTCGAGAACGACGAGAACATGCGCAAATTCGTGATCGATTTCGAAGGGGAGTTATTGAGGGACCTTCCCGCGGATGAGGATGTTGAAGCGGCGGTTTCGGTTAACCGGGCGGAGATTGTCCATCAAACGGTATCGCGGGTAGAGGCCAATGGCGCCTGGCGCCTGGTGCTCGACCTGCTTCCCGAGGGCGATGCGCCCGTGGAGTTGAGCGCAAAGCTGAGTTCGGGCGACCGCCTGCTTTCGGAAACCTGGGTATATCAATGGAGAAGAGGCGATGATGGCTGAGTTCGAGAAGGCTCCACGCAGCGCCGGCCTCACGGAAGCGTGCCGGCTGCCCACCGCGCCACTGGCAATGCCCGAGCAGGTCTTGACCCGTCCACGGCGCATCGTGCTGTTCCGGCCCCTGATCAGCTGGCTGGCGTGGAGATAGGCGGTGACTTCGGGATTTCCTGGATGGTGAAGCTCAGGCGGGCAGCCTCCACGCTCTTCGCCGTCGCGATGGCGGCTATCGCCAGTGCCCTGGCGGCAGGCTATTTCTTTACCGATGGGGCGCAGTGGATCGATCTGGTTCGGATCGCGCTTTTGGCCCTGAGCACGGCCTGGCTTGCCTGGGGTGCCGCCCTGGCCCTGAATGGCCTTCTGAGCCGGCGTTTCGAGGGCCGGGAAGACGTCCGCGCCGGCGAAGCTGTGAAAGCGACGACCGCGATCCTGGTGCCGATCTACAACGAGGAGCCGGCCAAGAGCTTTTCCCATGTGGCGGCCATGGCCCGTTCGTTGCACGCGGCGGGCGGCGCCGGACGGTTCCACTTCGCGATCCTGTCCGACAGCAACAATCCTCGAGCCGTGCAGGAGGAGGAATTCTGGTTCGGCCGCCTGCGGCAGGAGATGGGGCCGGATTTTCCCCTCTTCTATCGCCGCCGTCCGACCAATCCGGGCAAGAAGGCCGGCAACATCGCCGACTTCATCCGCAGTTCCGGGGCGCTTTACGACTATCTGATCATCCTCGACGCCGACAGCCTGATGGAAGGCGCGACGATGATGGAGATGGTGCGGCGCATGGAGGCCGATCCGGAGTTGGGGCTGCTGCAGACACTGCCGAAGGTGGTCCATGCGCGCTCACTCTTCGGCCGGGCGATCCAGTTTTCAGCCTCCTACTACTCGCCGGTCTACGCCGCAGGCGTGGCCACGCTCCAGGGCCGCGAAGGGCCGTTCTGGGGACATAATGCGATCACCCGGACGCAGGCCTTCGCGCAAAGCTGCGGCCTGCCGGAACTGCCGGGAAAGCCGCCTTTCGGCGGGCATATTCTCAGCCACGACTTCGTCGAGGCGGCACTCCTTGCCCGCAACGGGTGGAAGGTGCGGATCGACGCCGATCTCGGCGGCTCCTACGAAGAAGGGCCGGACAATGTGGTGGACTATGCCAAGCGCGACCGGCGCTGGTGCCAGGGCAACCTGCAGCATAGCCGGCTGATCGGTGCGCCGGGGCTGAAGTTGTGGAGCCGCTTCGTCTTCCTGCAGGGTATCATGGCCTATGTCGCCGCGCCGCTATGGGCGCTGTTCCTTCTCGCCAGCATCGTTGCGCCCGCCATGCAGGTGATCCCGGACTATTTCCCCGTGCCCGGCCTTCTGCCGGTGTTTCCGCGCGTGGCGCAGGAAAACGCGCTGGCGCTGCTCAGCGGCGTCTTCGGCCTTCTGATCGGGCCCAAGATCCTGGTCGTGCTGGACGGCGCGCTGAGCGGCCGTAACAGGCAGTTCGGCGGCACGCTGCGATGTTTCCTCAGCGTGATCTGCGAGATCGTCTGCACCAGCATTCTGGCGCCGCTGATGATGCTGTTCCAGACGCGCTCGGTCGTCGAGGTCATTTCGGGGGCCGATGGCGGCTGGCCGGCGGCCAATCGCGAAGCGAACCGCGTCAGCCTTTCGGAGGCCTGGTCGGCGAGTTGGTGGATCGTCGTGAGCGGCTCCATCACCATCGGGGCGGCCTACCGGCTGGCGCCCGATTACCTGCCATGGGTGATGCTGGTTGCAGGCCCGCAGCTCGTTGCGCCGTTGCTGATCTCTTGGACTTCGTTCTCTGGTGCCGCGCTCGGTCGCCGCTTCGGCTTGTTCGCGACCGCCGAGGAACGGTCGGTTCCGGCGGCCGTAATGCTGCAGGAGGACCTGCTGAAGCGGTGGAGATCCTCGTCACTCCCGGCCATACAGGATGAGGTGCCGGTAGCGCACGCCGCGCTGCAGGCGGGTGAAGGAAGCCCTGAATGAGCGCCCCCTTCATACCCGGCGCGGGCGAGCGCGACGTGCGGCTCGACGTCTTCCGCGGGCTCGCTCTCCTGACGATCTTCATCAACCACGTTCCGGGTAACGCGTTCGAGCGCTTCACGTCGCGCAATTTCGGCTTCTCGGATGCTGCGGAGGCCTTCGTCCTGATGTCAGGAATTGCCGTCGGCCTTGCCTATTCCCGAGGCTTCAGGACCGGCGATGCGGGGCAGGCCGTGCTCCGTGTCTGGCGGCGGGCCGGCACGCTCTATGTGACACATGTCGTGACCTCGGTGGTCGCGATTGCGATCATCGCGTGGGGCATCCTTTATCTCGATGCCATCGAGATAGTGAAGAGGGTCAATTTCACGCGGCTGCTCGACCGTCCCCTGTCGGCCATGATCGGCCTGCCGACGCTCGGGCACCAGATAGGGTATTTCAACATCCTGCCCCTCTATTTCGTGCTGCTTCTCATCTCGCCGGTCTACATCCTGATCGGTCTGCGAAATCGTTGGGCGATGGTCGGATGCGCGGCGTTGATCTGGCTCGCGGCCGCGCATTTCCGCATCAATCTGCCCAATTTTCCCAACCCGGGAGGCTGGTTCTTCAACCCGTTTTCGTGGCAGCTGATCTATGTTGTGGGCATCGCCGGCGGGCTGGCCGTGGCTGACGGGCGGAAATTCGTTGCCTTCCGCCCGGCGCTTTTCTGGGGCGCCAGCGCATTCCTGCTTTTTTCGCTGGTATGGATGAAACTTCGCATGGGCGGGCTGCCCGGCAGTTCCATCCTGCCCTACTATATTTCGGGGTTCGACAAGACATTCCTGTCGATGCCACGTTTCCTCCACGCGGTGGCGCTGGCCTATGTGGCGACGAACATTGCGGGGATGGGCGCTTTCCTGTCGCGGCGGGCTTTCGCGCCCATTGCACTGATGGGGCAGAACGGGCTGGCGGTGTTCGCCACAGGTTCGGTGCTGGCGATCGCCTTTCAGGTGCTGCGCACAAGCTATGAGATGAGCGTTCTGGAAGATGGAGCGTTGCTTCTGTCGGGCATCCTCCTGCAATATTGCGTGGCATTGTTCCTTTCCACCGTCTCGGAGAAGAAGGCCCGGAGGCGGAAGGCGGTCGGAGAAGCGACTACTCCTTCCAAGACGCCGCTGGTGCAGGCATAGATATCCAGATCATGACGCTTCTTCGCATCGTCATGATCTGTTCTGCCGGCGGAGCGTGATCTTTCCCGAAAACCGCTGTGCGCTTTTCGTCATCGCGCTCCGTCAGAGCCAGTCAGGCAGGGAATCGAGGCCGATCAGGTCTTCGTAGCTGGGGCGCGGACGGGCCACGTGGTAGCGGTCGCCGCTGACGATGACTTCGGGCACGAGCAGGCGCGAATTATAGGTGCTCGCCAGCACCGCCCCGTAGGCGCCCGCCGTGCCGATCGCGATGAGATCGCCGGCCTTGAGCACTGGAAGATCGCGGTCCTGCGCGAGGAAGTCGCCTGTCTCGCAAACGGGGCCGACGACATCTGCGTTCATCCGCCCGGCGTCGGGACCGGGCTCGGCAACCGGCCTGATCGCATGATAGGCCTCATAGAGCGTCGGCCTGATCAGATCGTTCATCGCCGCGTCGACGATGACGAAGTTCCGGGCGTCGCCTTCTTTCACATAGATGATCTGGCTCACGAGGATGCCGGCATTGGCCGCGATCAGCCGCCCCGGCTCGAAGATCACCTTCAGGCCGAGCCGCTTCACGTGCTTTTGCACGACCTGGGCATAGGCGTCGGGAAGGGGCGGGGGCAGGTTATCTTCCTGGTACGGCACGCCGAGCCCGCCGCCCAGATCGACATGCTCTATCGCATGTCCGTCCGCGCGCAGCGTCTCGGTCAGATCGGTCAGCAGCGCGAATGCGTCGTCGAAGGGCTGCAGCTCGGTGATCTGGCTGCCGATATGCATGTCGATGCCGGCCACGCGCAGCCCCGGCAGCCGGGCGGCGCGTTCGTAGGCGGCCTTCGCATCCTTCCAGGGAATGCCGAACTTGTTTTCGGATTTGCCGGTGGAGATCTTCTTGTGGGTCCGGGCGTCGACATCCGGGTTGATGCGCAGCGACACGGATGCTGTGCGGCCGAGCGCCGTGGCCCGCTGCGACAGCATTTCCAGCTCCGGCAGGGATTCCACGTTGAAGCACAGGATGCCGGCCTCCAGAGCGAAATCCATTTCGCGGGCGGTCTTGCCGACGCCGGAGAAAAGGATCTTGTCGCTGCGAATGCCCGCCGCCAGCGCCCGCCGCAACTCGCCTTCCGAAACCACGTCGGCGCCGGCGCCGAGATTGGCGAGGGCCTTCAGGACCGCCTGGTTGGAATTGGCCTTCATGGCGTAGCAGATGAGCGCGTCCAGCCCCGACAGAGCCTCGGCGAAAACCCGGTAATGCCGCGTCAGCGTTGCCGTTGAGTAGCAATAGAAGGGAGTCCCGACGGCGGCGGCTATGTCCGGCAGGGCTATATCCTCGGCGTGGAGGATGCCGTCACGATATTCGAAATGGTTCACGTCGGGCGCTTTCGCTGGATAAAAGGCCTTAGATCAGGCCATCGAGAATGAAAGGACGGTCCTCGACCGGCTTCTCGGGCTCAGGCGGCAGGGGCTTGTCGTCGCGTTCCGCCTGTTTCCTGGCCTCGATGGCAGCGTCATAGGGCGTATCGAGATCGGCCTTGCGGCCGCAGGCGGCAAGCGCAAGCGCGGCGCTGAGGGCGATAAGGGCGCAAATTCTGCTGGCGGTCATGTTCCGTCCGTACGGCCTGTGACTGTGGAAGGGGCTTTCTAGCCGCTTTTCGCGGCGCTTGCATCCCGTTTCAGTCGCTTCTTCCAGTTGCGTATCTGCCGGCGCACTTCTGCGGGCGCCGTTCCGCCATAGGAGGTGCGGCTTCTGACAGAGTTGGAGACCGACAGCACCGAGAAAACGTCATCGGTGATGGCCGGGTTGATTGCCTGCAACTCTTCGAGCGACAGTTTTTCCAATGCGCATTTTTTCTCTTCGGCCAGCGCCACCGCGCGGCCGGTAGCATGGTGGGCGTCGCGGAATGGCAGGCCAGCTTCGCGCACCAGCCAGTCAGCAAGGTCTGTTGCCGTGGAATAGCCGCTGCCGGCCGCCTTCTTCATGGCCTGCCTGTTGACCTCGAGATCGCCGATCATGCCGGTCATCGCGGCCAGCATGAGATCCAGCGTCTCGGCCGCGTCGAAAACATTTTCCTTGTCTTCCTGCATGTCCTTGGAATAGGCGAGCGGAAGCCCCTTCATAACGGTCAGAAGGCCGATGAGATCGCCATTGATGCGTCCGGTCTTGGCGCGGATCAGCTCAGCGGCATCGGGGTTCTTCTTCTGCGGCATGATCGAGGAGCCCGTGGAGAAGGCATCGGAGAGCCGCACGAAGCCGAATTGCGGGGTCGACCAGATGACGATCTCCTCCGCGAGACGGGACAGATGGGTCGCGCAAATGGCGGCGACAGACAGAAATTCCAGCGCGAAATCGCGGTCGGACACGGTGTCGATGGAATTGCGCGTGGGCTCGCGGAAGCCCAGCGCTTCCGCCGTCATGTGCCGGTCGATGGCAAAGCCGGTGCCGGCAAGCGCGGCCGCGCCGAGCGGGCATTCGTCGAGACGCTCGATCGCATCGCGCACGCGCGAGCGGTCGCGGCCGAGCATCTCCACATAGGCCATGAGATGGTGACCGAAGGTGACGGGCTGCGCAGTCTGAAGATGGGTGAAGCCGGGCATGATGGTGGCGGCGTGCTCCTCGGCTCGGGCCAGGAACGCCCCGAGAAGCCGGCTCAGCGCCTGGTCGGTCCGCTCCAGTTCCTCCTTCACCCAGAGCCGGAAGTCGAGCGCCACCTGGTCGTTGCGCGAGCGGGCCGTGTGCAGGCGGCCGGCGGCGGGGCCGATGAGCTCGGCCAGACGGGCCTCGACATTCATGTGGATGTCTTCGAGCCTTGCCGAAAACTCGAAAGTTCCGGCTTCGATCTCTGACAGGATCGTGTTGAGGCCGTGAGCGATCTTCTGTTCGTCTTCCGTCGAAATTATGCCAGTTTCAGCAAGCATAGCCGCGTGCGCGAGGCTGCCACGAATGTCTTGCGCATACAGCTTCCTGTCGAAGTCGATGGACGCGTTGATGGCTTCCATCACGGCGTCCGGACCTGAGGCAAAACGTCCGCCCCACATGCGGTTGCTGGCTTTGTCTTCGCTCATCGTGATAACCGGGTCCTGGAGTGATTTTATGCCGAACAAGAAATTGACCAAGCCGGCGTTTCGAATGGCCGCAATTGCCGCGGCCGCAGGCATCGTTGCCGGAGCGATTGCCGTATACGTCATGGGTGCCGCCGATGGCAACAACGGCGCGACGGCAAATGTCGGCGCGGCCACGCTGGCCAAGGTCGCCGCAATCGACCCATATATAACGGGAGAAGTCGCGGCCATGCTGCCGGCCGATCCGCCGCGCCCGCTCACCGACCTTGCCTTCAACGGCCCGGACGGCCAGCCGCTGACGGTGGCTGATTTCAGTGGCAAGACGCTTCTCATCAATCTCTGGGCTACATGGTGCACGCCGTGCCGCGAAGAGATGCCGGCGCTCGATGCACTTCAGCAAAAACTCGGCTCCGATGCGTTCGAGGTCGTGGCTGTCAATGTCGACCTCGGCGACGACGCTAAGCCGAAACGCTTTCTGGAAGAGACCAACATCACGGCGCTTGCCCATTATCGCGACAACAAGATGAAGATTTTCAACGACCTCAAATCCCGCGGGCTGGCGCTCGGCCTGCCCGTCACGCTGCTGCTTGACGGCGAGGGGAATCTGCTCGCCCATATGAACGGGCCGGCGGCATGGGACAGCGCGGATGCGGAGAGGCTGATCGAGGCGGCGGTGGCCACCCCCGAAGGCTGACGCACGCCTTGCTTGACGCGCTTCATGCGAACATGACTTTTCAGCGTTAAAGGAGGCAGCCTATGTTTCGATCTGGAGCAATTTCATTGGCCGGCATGGCAGTTCTTGCAGGCGCCGTCACGAGCGGGCATGCGAGCGAGGTCAATCTTGTGCTGCCCGGCGAACAAGAAGTCGAGGAGATCCGCGTCGACTACGATTGCGGCGCCTTCCAAATGACCGTCGATTACGTCAATGCCGGCCCCGTCTCGCTGGCGGTGTTCGTGGTCGACGACCGGCCGGTCGTCGCGTCGAATGTGATCTCCGGCTCGGGCGCCCGCTATGCGGGCGATGCCTTTGTCTGGTGGACAAAGGGCAAAACCGCATCTCTTTTCGACCTGGCGGCTGGCGAGGACGCCCCGCCGCGGGCCGAATGCGAGGAGATCTCGGGCTGAGGACCACCTCCCATCCGGAACCCTGTCGTCTGCCGGCGCATTCCTGCTATATTGAAGGCAGTCCCGCGTAGCGCTGGTATCGCGGAAGGCCATTGCCATCGCAAGCGACGTTAACTTGCGGCAAGGGCGCAGCCAAACGGAGGCAGCAGGTGGGCTTCACTGAATTTCGACGCAACAGGATGACGAAGCCCATATTCAGCTGGGCCTCGCGCATCATGCCGCCCATTTCGGAGACGGAGCGGGAGGCGATCAATGCGGGGTCCGTGTGGTGGGATGGCGCGCTTTTCACCGGCAATCCCGACTGGAACGAATTTCTTGCCATGCCCCCCGCCACGCTTTCGGACGAGGAGCAGGCCTTTCTGGACGGCCCGGTGCGCGAACTATGTGCCATGGTCGACGACTGGAAGCTCAACTGGGTCGACCGGGACCTGCCCAAGGCCGTCTGGGATTTCATGCGCAAGAAGAGGTTCTTCGGCATGATCATCCCGAAGGAATATGGCGGGCTCGGCTTCTCGAATACGGCGCATTCCGAAGTCGTTCGCACGGTCTCTTCCACCAGCGTGGTTGCGGGCGTGACGGTGATGGTGCCGAACTCGCTCGGGCCGGGCGAGCTGCTGATGCATTTCGGCACGGATGAGCAGCGCGATTACTGGCTGCCGCGGCTGGCCGATGGCCGCGACATACCCTGTTTCGGCCTGACGTCGCCGGATGCCGGCTCGGACGCGGCGGCGATGACGGATTCAGGCGTCGTCGAATACGGCACCTGGAAGGGCAAGAAGACGCTCGGCGTGCGCCTCAACTTCCATAAGCGCTATATCACGCTCGGGCCTGTCGCCACGGTGATGGGGCTGGCCTTCAAGATGCACGACCCGGAGAACCATCTGGGGCGCGGCGAAGACCTGGGCATAACGGTGGCGCTGCTGCCGACCAATACGCCCGGCGTCAGCTATGGCGAGCGGCATATCCCGCAGTTCACTTTTTTTCAGAACGGTCCGCTCTATGGTAGGGATGTTTTCATCCCGCTGGAGCGGATATTGGGCGGCGAGAAGCAGATCGGCCAGGGCTGGACGATGCTGATGACGGCGTTGGCGGCCGGCCGCAGCATCTCCCTTCCTTCCCAGTCCGCCGCTTCTGCGGCCATGTGCGCGCGGGCGACCGGGGCCTATGCGCGGGTGCGCACCCAGTTCAACGTGCCCATCGCCATGTTCGAGGGCATCCAGGAGCCGCTGGCCGAAATCGTCGGTAACGCCTATCTCATCGACGCCGCGCGGCGGGTGACGCTGGCCGCGCTGGATGAAGGACACAAGCCTTCGGTCATCTCGGCCATCATGAAATATCACGCGACCGAGCGCATGCGCCGCTCCATCGAGCACGCGATGGATATCCACGGCGGCAAGGCGATCATAGACGGTCCTCGCAACTATCTTGGCAGCGCCTACCGCTCGGTGCCGATCGGCATCACGGTCGAGGGCGCGAACATCCTCACCCGCAATCTGATGATCTTCGGCCAGGGCGCCATCCGGTCGCATCCCTATATGCTGGAGGAATTGCTCGCCCTTTCGGACGACGACAGGGAGCGCGGGCTCGATGCTTTCGACAAGGCGTTCTGGAAGCATATCAGCCACGCATTCAAGAACACGGGTCGCGCCTTCGTTCGCGGCTGGTCGGGCGGACATGTGGGACCGGCGCCCGCCGATGCCGCCATGCCCCGGCACTGGAAGCGACTGTCGCGCTATGCCAGCGCCTTCGCGCTCGTCGCTGACCTCGCTCTGATGACGCTCGGCGGCTCGCTGAAGCGGAAGGAACTGATCTCGGCCCGGCTCGGCGACATATTGGCCGAGCTTTATCTGCTGGCAGCGGTTCTCAAGCGGTTCGAGACGGAGGGGCGCCAGGCGGATGACCGGCCGATCGTGGACTATCTCATGCTGGAGGGCGAAAGCCGCATCGGGCGCGCCTTCCGCGGCGTTCTCGACAATCTTCCGGCGCGGTGGGCGGCGTGGCTGACGCGGATCGTAGCCTTTCCCATGGGCGTTCCCGATCCCGCTCCCTCCGACCGGCTGATTTCGAGGCTCGCCGGCATCATCACCCGGCCATCGACGCAGCGTGACCGGCTGACGCCGGGGCTTTATCTTGGTGAAGGGCATGAGGAGCATCCGATCAAGGATCTCGAGGAGGCGTTCCGGCTGGTTGCGGATGTCGCGCCCATCGAAAAGAAAATGCGCGACGGGGGCGAGCATGATGCGGAAGAGGCACGTCGCAAGGGACTGATCACAGCGGCTGAGTTCGATCATCTGGCGCAGGCGCGCGAGGCGGTTCAGCGGGTCGTCGCGGTGGACGCCTTTCCCATGGACGAAATCTCGCCCATCGCCAGCCAGCACAGACGAGCGGCCAACCGCCGGGCGGTGCGGCGGCAGGCGGCAGAATAGAAAAATCAGGCGCAGGTAACGCGATCTTCATAGATGGCGACGCATTCTGTCCGATCATGTTCAGGGGGCATGTATGGGATTGTTAGCGACACTGCGCGGCATGTCTGCCAAAGGCCGGTGGAAGCTCGCGAGTTGGACGATAATCGGCACGGCCGGTTGTGTCGGCGTGGCCATCATCATCAACGTCATGTTCTTCAGGGCCTTTGGCGAAGAGGTTCTGACACGCGCTCTCCTTTCGGCGATCATCATCCCGATTGTTCTGGCCGGCCCGCTGTTCTTCTATCTGACCCTGAAGCTGCGCGAGCTCGTCATCGCCAACTACAAGCTGGCCGATGCCGCGGCCATCGATTTCCTGACGAACTGCCTCAACCGAGGTGCGTTCTCAAAGCACGTGGAAGACTGGCTGATACATCGCGGCGGTGAGGAGTGTTTGGCGAGCGGAGCCCTGCTCGTCATCGACGCGGACCACTTCAAGAAGATCAACGACCGTTTCGGCCATCACGAAGGCGACGTGGCGCTGAAGGCGATTGCCGGCGCGATCCAGTCAGTGGTGCGCAAGGACGACCTCGTCGGCCGTCTGGGCGGCGAAGAGTTCGGAGTGTTCCTGCCGGGCGCGACCGAGCATGCAGCCGCCGGCGTTGCCGAGCGCGTCCGACAGGCGGTCTGTGACGTGGCGTTCTTGCCGCGTGGCAAGGAATGCAAACTGTCGGTGAGCATCGGCTGCGCCGCGTTCGACCGGAAGACGGGGTTCAGCGAACTGTTCCGGGTGGCGGACGAGCGGCTCTATGAAGCCAAGAACGCTGGCCGAAATCGAGTGGTACTGGGCGCTCTTGGTGAGGCCCAGCAGCCGGTCCCATTGCTGCATTGAGGCGGTTCTACCGGGTCGGCACCGGCGGGTCTTCGCGATAATCGTAAAAGCCCCGGCCGGTCTTGCGGCCCAGCCAGCCCGCTTCGACATATTTCACCAGCAACGGACACGGGCGGTACTTTGAATCGGCGAGGCCTTCATAAAGCACCTGCATGATGGACAGGCAGGTGTCGAGGCCGATGAAGTCGGCGAGCTGCAAAGGGCCCATGGGATGGTTGGCGCCGAGCTTCATGGCGGTGTCGATGGCATCGACCGATCCCACCCCCTCATAGAGCGTGTAAATGGCCTCATTGATCATCGGCAGCAGGATGCGGTTGACGATGAAGGCGGGAAAATCCTCGGCCACGGTGATGGTCTTGTCGAGGCTTTCGACAAAGCTGCGCGCGGTCTCGAAGGTATAGTCCTCCGTGGCGATGCCGCGAACCAGCTCCACCAGCTTCATCACGGGAACCGGATTCATGAAATGAATGCCGATGAAGCGCTCAGCCCGGTCCGTCTGCGCGGCCAACCGCGTAATGGAAAGGGAGGAGGTGTTGGAGGCGATCAGCGCTTCCGGATTGAGCAGAGGGCAAAGTTGCGTGAAGATCTTGCGCTTGACCGTCTCGTCTTCCGTGGCGGCTTCGATGATGAGATCGACATCGGCAAGCTCATCGAGCCTAGTCGCAGGGGTGATGCGGCTGAGGGATTCCTGCCGGAGCTTGTCCTCCATCTTGCCGGAAGAGACCTGGCGGGCCATGTTGCCGCTGATCGTGGCAATTCCGGCCTCGATCCGATCCTCCGAAAGGTCGTAGAGTTTGACCTTGTAACCGGCCTGCGCCGCCACATGCGCAATGCCGCTGCCCATCTGGCCGGCGCCGACAATGCCAACCGTCTCAATTTTGCCCGTCATCTCACCGATCCCGTCGCAGGGCGTGAACCGCCCATGCCTGTTTATTGTTGCAGCGCAAACTATAACATTTTGCAGCCCGGTGGAATCTCCTGATAGCCGCACGCGTGCGGAAAAGGAAAGCGGAGCAGACCGGCCGCCCCGCTTTCGGCATCTTGCGCGCGCCTCCCGCGCGAATCAAGCCGCTCGCGCCTGCGTATCGGCCTGTGCCAGGGCCAAGAGCCAAAGCGCCGTGAGCGCGGGCGAACGCAGGGCGCTTTAAAGGGCCTTCTCAAGCTCCGGCAACACGTCGAACAGGTCGGCGACGAGGCCGTAATCGGCGACCTGGAAGATCGGCGCTTCCTCGTCCTTGTTGATGGCGACGATGACCCTGGAATCCTTCATGCCGGCCAGATGCTGAATGGCACCTGAGATGCCGCAGGCGATATAAAGGTCAGGAGCGACGACCTTGCCGGTCTGGCCCACCTGCCAATCGTTCGGCGCATAGCCGGCGTCGACGGCGGCGCGGGAGGCGCCGACGGCGGCTCCGAGCTTGTCGGCGACGGGGAGGATGACTTCCTCGAACTTCTCCGCTGATCCGAGCGCCCGGCCGCCGGAAATGATGATCTTGGCGGAGGTCAGTTCCGGACGGTCGCTTGCGGCAATGCGGTTCTCGACGAAGGACGAGAGGGCGGGATCAGCCGCCGCCTCTACGGTTTCCACGCCGGCCGAACCGCCTTCGCCGGCAGGCTGGAAGGACGAGGTGCGGATGGTGATGACGCGCTTGGCGTCGGTCGATTCCACCGTCTGGATGGCGTTGCCGGCATAGATCGGGCGCTTGAACGTCTTGCCGTCGATCACTTCCACGACATCCGAGACCTGCATGACGTCGAGCAGGGCGGCCACGCGCGGCATGACGTTCTTACCGGTGGTGGTGGCGGGCGCGACGAAGGTGTCGTAGCCGTCGGCGAGCCCCACGATCGTGGCGGCAAGAGGCTCGGCCAGGCGCTCGGCCAGCGCTGCGCTTTCGGCCAGCAGCACCTTGCGCACGCCGGCCAGCTTTGCCGCCGCGTCTGCCGCCGCCCGGGCGTCGTTGCCGGCGACGAGGATGTCGACGTCCGAGCCGAATTCTGAGGCGGCAGAAAGCGTCTTCGCGGTCTGCTCGGACAGCGACTGGTTGTCGTGTTCTGCGATCAGGAGAATTGCCATTGTCGTTCCTTTCCTATCGCGCGATCAAAGCACGCCGGCTTCGTTCTTGAGCTTGTCGACCAGTTCGGCGACCGACCCCACCTTGACACCCGCCTTGCGGCCGGCCGGCTCCTCGGTCTTCAGCACCTTGAGGCGCGTCTTGAGCTCGACGCCGTAGTCGCCGGGCTCCTTCAGGTCGAGCGGCTTCTTCTTGGCCTTCATGATGTTGGGCAGGGAGGCGTAACGCGGCTGGTTGAGGCGCAGATCGGTGGTGACGATGGCCGGCAGCTTGAGCTCGACCACCTGCAAGCCGCCGTCCACTTCGCGCGTGACGGTGGCCTTGCCGTCGGCGAGTTCGACCTTGGAGGCGAACGTGCCCTGGGACCAGCCGAGCAGGGCGGCCAGCATCTGGCCCGTCTGGTTCGCGTCGTCGTCGATCGCCTGCTTGCCCAGGATGACGAGTTCCGGCTTCTCCTCTTCGGCCACGGCCTTGAGGATCTTGGCGACGTCCAGCGGCTCGACCGTCTCGTCGGTCTTGACCAGGATGGCGCGGTCGGCGCCCATGGCGAGCGCGGTCCGCAGCGTTTCCTGGGCCTTTTCAGGGCCGATGGAAACGGCGACGATTTCCTCGACCTTGCCGGCCTCCTTCATGCGGATCGCCTCCTCGACGGCGATCTCGCAGAACGGGTTCATGGCCATCTTGACGTTAGCCAGTTCGACGCCTGAACCGTCCGCCTTCACGCGCGGCTTCACATTCGCGTCGATGACCCGCTTTACCGGTACAAGGACTTTCATGCGCATTCACCCTTTCTGACGAAATTTCACAGCGCTGGATAACAGCTATGGGACCCGACCTTTAGCCGAAAGCCGACATGGTTGGGGAAAAAGCAGACATCGCCGCGACGGCTGCCCGTTCACCCTGCCGCGGCGCAGGTTCTGCCGGAAGCGGCGGGACCGTAGAGACGCTTGACGCGCACGTCAATAGCGTGGCACGGCCGGCTCCGGCCCTAATCGATTAGCGCCCCCAATGCGGCGGCGGCCGGGTGTTCTCGGTCGGTCGGGGCGCGTCGAGTTCGGCTGCTTCGGGCTTGACGATCTGCCGGTCGAACAGGGGAACGCCGCGACGCCGCATGAGGACGACGAGGGCGGCGCCGGCAAGGATGCCGCCGATATGTGCAGCCCAGGAAACCTGGTTCTCGCGGTCGAGCGCGAACATGACGAACTGGTAGACGATCCACAGTGCCAGGACGAAGAAAGCCGGCACGCGCAGGGGAATCCGGGCGAAGGCCAGTACCCAGACCTTGACCCGTGGATGCAGCACCAGATAGGCGGCCACGATGCCCGCCACGGCTCCCGACGCGCCAATCAGCGGCGCCTGGGAATCGGGAACCACCATGCCATGGAAGGCAGCGCCCGCGATGGCGCAGGCAAGATAGAAGATCAGAAAGCGAAAATGGCCTAGCGCATCCTCGATATTGTCGCCGAAAACCCAGAGGAAAAGCATGTTTCCGCCCAGATGCAGCGCATCGGCATGCAGGAAGGAGTAGGTGACATAGGTGAACGGGGTGGGCACGAGTTCCAGTTCTGGCGGCAGCACGGCCAGATCGTATGCAACGGACGGGATGTAGCCGAGGCCAAGGGCAGTCGCCTGCGCTAAGTCCGTGCCCCCGAGCGAGGTCATCAGCCACACGAGGACGTTGATCGATATGATCGTCAGCGTCACGTATTGGCGCTTGATGTGGGTGAGGCTATTGGCGTCGTGCAGCGGTATGAACATCGGGACCTCCCCCAGCCCCGAGCCGGGTCACGCTCCGCTCCGGGTCTCGAATACCAGGCCATCTGCCTGGCCGCAGCGAATTCTCAAACAGTCTTTTAGCGGTTTTGACCCGGAACCCATAGCACGTCGTTCGCGCCGTTGTCATTGACCGCGCGGGCAGCCACGAACAGGAAGTCGGAGACCCGGTTGATGTAGCGGACGGCGTCGGCGCCGACGATTTCATCGGGCTTCCGCGACAGGGCGATCATCAGTCTTTCGGCCCTGCGTGCCACCGTGCGCGCCAGGTGCAGATGGGCGGCGGCAGGCGAGCCGCCGGGCAGGATGAAAGATTTGAGCGGCGACAGAAGCGCATTGAGCGTATCGATGTCCCGCTCCACGCGCTCCACCTGTGAGGCAACGATGCGCAAGGGCTCGTAGGCAAGTTCCTTGCCGGTGTCCGGCGTGGCCAGGTCGGCGCCGAGATCGAACATGTCGTTCTGAACCCGCATCAGCATCGCATCGATCTGCGGCTGCGATCCGGTGTGCAGCCGCGCCATGCCGATGCAGGCATTGGCCTCGTCGACGGTCCCGTAGGCCGCAACCCGCAGATCGCTCTTCAGCCGCCTTTCACCGGTGCCCAACCCCGTGGTGCCGTCATCGCCGGTGCGGGTATATATCTTGTTGAGCTTGACCATTGCCGTCAGCCGCCTTCGGAGCGAGCGTAGTACATTGCCAGCACGATGAGCACGATCGCGACGAACTGCAAGACCACGCGCGCCTGCATCAGCTTGTTCGACGTGTTGCCGGAGCCGCCGCGCATCATGTTGATGAGCCCGCGGATCAGCACGAAAACAACGGCGATCATGACGAGGACGGCGAGAATATTGAATGCTGTGGACATGGTTTCGGTCTCTTTCGTGGCTGTGCGAACCGGCTTTCCTCCGGAACCGCGTGAGATCAACTAATCAGGCCGCCAAAGGTTTGGCCGGGGACGGAAAAGGCCGCTTGAGCCGACGCCGGCCGGGCAGCTGGGATGTGAGTGTATGAACGGTGCCACGGGTCATGCCTGGGTAGAGAGGAAGCGATAGAAAAGGTTGGCGGGAAGGAGGCGCTTGAGTGCAGCCCCGATCTTCGCCGGCTTGGTGACGAGATAATGCGGACGCGGGCGCGGGTGAAGAAGCGCATGGCGCAAAACCGCGTGAACTGCTTCGGGACCAAGCTTCATCCGTGATCGGCTGCCGCCCGACCGCATGCGCTTGAGCTGGGATTCGTATTCGTCGCGATAATGCGAATGATCGCTATCGATGTTGCGCTCGAACCAGGTGAGAGCGTTGGAGGCGAAGCGGGAATCAATTGGACCGGGCTCGATGAGCGAGACGTGGATGCTGGTGCCCGCCAGTTCCTGGCGCTGGCAAAGCATCAAGCCCTCCAGCGCGTGTTTGGAGGCCACATAGGCGCCACGGTACTTGGCCGGCAGCAGGCCGAGGATAGAGGAGCAATGTACAAGCCGCCCGTGGCCTTGGACCCGCATGGCCGGCAGTACCCGCCTGGTCAGGTCATGCCAGCCGAAGAAATTCGCCTCGAACTGCTCGCGCAGGGCTTCGACCGGCAGATCCTCCACTGCGCCGGGCTGTGCATAGGCGCCGTTGTTGAAAAGCGCGTCCAGCGTGCCGCCGGTACGCTCCAGCACGGCCTTCACCAGCGCCTCGATCGAGTTGGCGTCGCGGTAGTCGAGATAGAAGACCTCAAGGCTGTCCTCTTCCAGTGCGGCAATATCCCTCGGTCTGCGCGCCGTGGCGAACACGCGCCAGCCTTCCTTCGCAAGCGCTCGGGCGCAGCAGGCGCCGATGCCGGACGAGGCGCCGGTAACGATTATCGTCTTTTTCGAATTCATCTTTCGATGACCTGCCCGTGCTGCTTGCCTATAAGCTGGTGTTTCACATATTCGGACCGGCGGAACAATCGAGAGGTGAAGCGTGCGTACCATCGTGGCTATCCGCCGCATCCTGGGAGATGCGTTCGGCCATTTCAACGCCGACGACGGCTGGGCCATGGCAAGCCACGTGGCCATTTCGGCGCTGATGGCGCTGTTTCCCTTTCTGATCTTCGCCACGGCGCTGGCCAGTTTCATGGGCGCGGACGCCTATGCGGAGGATGCCGTCGATCTTATTTTCGATACCTGGCCACAGGAGGTGGCCGAGCCGATCGCGGAGGAGGTGCACAATGTGCTTGGCGTGCGGCGCGGAGGCGTGCTCACCTTCGGCGTGGTGCTGGCCGGCGTCTTCGCCTCCAACGGGGTGGAGGCGCTGCGGCTCGCGCTCAACCGGGCCTACCGCGTTCGCGAGCAGCGCTCGATCTTTTTCCTGCGCATGCAGAGCCTGCTGTTCGTGCTGGTTGCAACGATAGGCTTCCTGACCATCAGCCTGCTTCTGGTCGTGGCACCCGTCGTACTGGAGATCGCGAGCGACAATCTGGAGTGGCTCGCGCCCTATGCCGGCACCATAACCTTCTGGCGCTACACGATCGCGCTGGCGATCCTGGTGCTGGCGCTGGTGCTGGTGCATCTGTGGCTGCCGGGAGGAAAGCGTTCGGTGTTGGACGTGCTGCCCGGCATCGCCTTCACGCTGCTGGGCTCGCTGCTCGGTTCCAGCCTTTTCGCGGCCTATCTGAGCCGGTTCAGCAGCTATGCCAACACTTATGCCGGGCTGGCGTCGATCATGATCGCCGTGGTCTTCCTCTACATACTTTCGGCGATGTTCATCCTCGGCGGAGAGCTGAACGCGGCCATTATGCGCTACCGGGAAGCCCGGCGCGCCGTGATGGACGCAACGTAGAGAGCGCAACGCCGAAGGTGGTGACGGCGATGCCGGCCATCTGCACAAGGGTCAGCGTCTCGCCGAACAGGTACCAGGCCATGACCGCCGTGACGGCCGGCACGAGGTAGAAAAGCGAGGCCACCCGCGCCACCTCGCCCTTCTCGATCAGGAACATCAGCAGGAAGATCGCGCCGACCGACAGGACCAGCACGAGCCAGGTCATGGCGAAGATCAACTCGCCGTTTATGATGAAGCGGCGATCCTCCAAAAACAGCGAGGCGGTAAAGACGACGACCCAGCCGCCGGCATATTGCCACAGCGTGCCGGAAATCAGGTCGGTGTTGACGACGAAGCGCTTCTGCCAGACGGTTCCCGCGCTCATGGCCAGGACGGCGATCAGCCCGGCCGTCACCGTTGCCGCGGTGACGCCGCCGTAGACCGCGCCCAGCTTCGGCGCCAGGACGATGGCAACGCCAATGAGGCCGACGGCGAGACCCAGCCAGTGGCGCGCGCTGACCTTCTCGCCGACGAAAACGCCGGCCAATATGGCTGTCAGCATGGGCTGGAGGCCGATGATGAGGCCGGCCAGGCCGGCGGGCAGCCCGTGGGCGATCGCCCAGAAGACGCCGCCGAGATAGACCCCGTGCATGAGCATTCCCGCGATCGCCGCATGGGCGCCCACCCGCGCGGGAATCCGCCTTGCGCCGAGAAAGGGGATGAACGCCAGCAGGAGAAAGAAAGTGATGGCGAAGCGAACCCAGAGGAACGTGAACGGGTCGGCCCATGGCATGGCATAGCGCGCGCCGATGAAGCCGGTGGCCCAGAGGACGACAAACAGCGCCGGAACCACGCTGGATGCGCGGGGTAGTGAGGCCAAGGCAAGGTGTTCCTGTTTGCGGGGGTCTTATGAACATTGAGTGCGCAAGGAAAACGAAAGTTTTTCATGCCAGTGTCAAGGGCACTGAACGTTCCTTGACTTGAACCAGCCGGCACGGGGCAACCGCATGCTGATGAAGCTCGATTCCACCTGGCTCCTGTTTGCCGTCGTCGCAGTCGCCATGCTGTCCTTCATCTTCTCAATGGCGCTGGATGCGGTCATGAAGGAAGCCGGTTTTGGCGCGGCGGGCAGTGCCGTCATCATCACGGCCGCCTTTTTCGGCACGATCTATGCGGCCAACTGGTATGGCCTTCGCTTCAGTAGCCTGCTCGACGCCGTGCTGGCTGGGATGGGCGGCGCGTTTGTCGTGCTGCTCGTCCTGGTGCTGGTCAAATCGGCACTGCTCAGGCTCTTGTAGCGGTCAAAGCGGGTTGTCCAGCCCAACCATTCTTGCAATGTCCGCCGGCGTCGCGCCAGCCTTACGCAGGGCCGCGATGCCCGTATCGCCCTCAGACTTCGACAGCTTCCGGCCATCCGCGCCCAGCATCAGCGCATGATGATAATAGCGGGGCACGGGCAGGCCCATCAGTTCCTGCAGAAGGCGGTGGACGGCGGTTGCGAAGAAAAGATCGCGGCCTCGCACGACATGGGTAATGCCCTGCAGCGCATCGTCCACGGTGACGGCCAGATGGTAGCTGGTGGGCGTTTCCTTGCGGGCGAGGACCACGTCGCCCCATGCGCGGGGGTCGGCGCGGACGCGTCCGGTCTCGCCGCACGGTCCCGCGCCTTCCTCGTCCCAGTCGACGCCGTGGCCGAGAGCTGTGCAGGCGCTTTCCATGTCCAATCGCCAAGCGAAGGGCAGGCCCTCGGCGGCGAGCCGCTTTCGCTCGGACGGTGCCCGCTCGCGGTCTATGGAAGGGAAGAGCGGCGCCCCGTCGGGATCGCGCGGCCACGGCTTGCCCTCCGCCGCCGCCTCGGCGATGAACGCACGCACTTCGCCGCGTGTCATGAAGGAGGGGTAGACAAGGCCGGCGTCTTCCAGCCGGTCGAGCGCTGCCCGGTAGTCCTCGAAATGATCCGACTGGCGGCGCACCGGCAGTTCCCATTCGATGCCCAGCCATTCGAGATCGCGGTAGATCGCCTGTTCCAGCTCCGGCGAGCACCGGCTCGTGTCGATGTCCTCGATGCGCAGGAGAAAACGCCCGCCCGCCTCGCGCGCCAGCCGGTGGTTGAGCATGGCCGAATAGGCATGGCCGAGATGAAGCGCACCGTTCGAGCTTGGCGCGAAGCGGAAGACAGGAACTGTCATCAAAGCCGCCGGAAACGGGTTGTGGACCTCATGAGGCGATTGCTACGATCGTTGGTCTCCGGACGCAAGGATCGCCATGCAGCGCATCGAAACCCTCGACGATATGGCCCTCGGGCTTGAAGCCCTGGTGGCGCTGGACGGGCGCCTTGCCGCCGTGCGCCGCGCCGCCGGCGACATTCCGCTCAGGCGAACGGCGCCGGGCTTTGCCAGCCTTGCGTCCATCATCGTGTCGCAGCAGGTATCGCGGGCGAGCGCCGACGCCATCTTCGGCAGGCTGTGCCGGCTGATCGATCCGCTGACGGCGCAAAATCTTATCGCCGCCGGTGAGGAGCCGCTTGTCGAGGCCGGCCTTTCGCGGGGCAAACAGCGGGCGATAACGGGCTTGGCCGAGCAGGTCGCCGGCGAGGCGATCGACCTGGAAGGGCTTTGCGCGCTGCAAGCCGAGGAGGCGATCGCGCTGATGACGGCGCTGCCCGGCGTCGGGCCGTGGACGGCTCAGGTCTATCTGCTCATCTCGGCAGGCCATGCCGATGTCTTTCCGGCTGGCGATGTGGCGCTCCAGGCAGCAGTGGCGCAAGCGCTTGGTTGGGAGGTACGGCCCGACGCGAGCCGGCTCGCGCTGGAGGCCGAATCATGGCGCCCCTGGCGCTCTGTGGCGGCGCGTCTTTTTTGGGCTTATTACCGGGAAATGAGGGGTCGCGAGGCGCTGACGGTGGGCTGAATGAGCTGAAAGGGCCCAAAAACGAGCTGAGAATCGGCAAAAGCCAGCCCAAATGACCCCTTTTGCCGGGTCATTATTCTTAATAACCGCTTCACATTCCTGTCATCACCTGCTTACAGTATCCGCATCGATCGATCTGCGTAGCGAAGGAGCTTCAAGAACGTGACGATCGCTGTTTCGCCGGACGGGATGCCCGCTCTGGTGTTGAATGCGGACTATCGTCCGCTCAGCTATTATCCCCTGTCGCTGTGGTCGTGGCAGGATGCGATCAAAGCCGTGTTCCTCGACCGGGTGAACATCGTTGCCGAGTATGAGCATGCAGTCTCCTCGCCGTCCTTTTCGATGCGGGTTCCCAGCGTCGTCAGCCTGAAATCCTATGTGAAGCCTTCGCGTTATCCTGCGTTCACGCGGTTCAACGTCTTCCTGCGCGACCGCTTCGAGTGCCAGTACTGCGGAACCCGGGAGGATCTGACCTTCGATCACGTGGTGCCGCGGCGCCTGGGCGGGATCACGTCGTGGGAGAACGTGGTGGCAGCCTGCTCGCCCTGCAACCTCAAGAAGGGGGGCGCCATGCCAGCCAAGGCGAGGATGTGGCCGCAGCAGAAGCCGTTCCGGCCGACGGTCCACGACCTGCATAACAATGGCCGCCTTTTCCCGCCGAACTATCTGCACGAAAGCTGGATGGACTATCTCTACTGGGATGTCGAACTGGAGCCGTGACGGCTGCGTTGTCAGCGCTTGAACGCACCGCGCAATGCGATCGTGGCCAGTATGGCGCTTGCGACCACATTCCAGCCGGCGAAGGAAAGGCCGAGGAAGCGACCAGCGGCCTCGTCGCATGAAGGCGGAACGAAGGCATTGAGCTGGTCCAGCAGGCTGCCGCTAGTGGAAGGGCCGGCGACCGCTCCGCAATCGGTGGGTCCCGGCCAGAAGCCCCATTCGGCGCCGGAATGATAGACGCCGAGATAAAGCCCCCAGATCATCAGCAGCGCGCCGGCGAGCAGCAGGCCCCGGGTGAGCACGCCGGGCAGTTTGAGAACCGACGAGCCCAGCGCCAGCAGCATGAGGGGGATGCCGATATAGTAGGGAATGCGCTGTTCCAGGCACAGCTTGCACGGAATGAACCCGCCGATGTGCTCGAAAGCGAGAGCGGTGCCCACGGTGGCGGCCATGCCGGCGGCGAGAAGCGCGGCGATGTACTTGTGGAACTTGCCGGTGGGCGCGGTAATCGACATCAAAGCCTCAGAATGCGTAGCGTACTGCAACGAACCCGCCGATGAGCAAAACCATGAAGGCGGTGAAAAGAAGGCCGAGATTTCTTTCGATGAAGCCGCGGATCGGCGGGCCGAAATGGAAAAGCAGCCAGGCAACGAAATAGAAGCGCAGGCCGCGGCCAATGATCGACACGATGATGAACACAGGCAGGCTGAGGCCCGTCGCGCCTGAAAATATCGTCAGCACCTTGTAGGGAAAAGGCGTCACGGCGGCAAACAGCACGCCCCAGCCGCCCCAGCGGTTATACCATTCGGCGACCCGCTCAAACGCATCCTCCTTGCCGTAGAATGCCAGGATCGGCTGGCCCACGGCCTCGTAGAGAAATGCGCCGATGACATAGCCGAGCAGGGCGCCGGCAACCGAGGCAAGCGTGCAGACGAAGGCGTAGCGCAGCCATTTGGCCCGCTCGGCAAGCACCATCGGAATGAGCAGAACGTCGGGCGGAATGGGAAAGAACGAACTTTCAATGAAGGAGACGCCCGCCAGGCCCTTTTCCGCATGCCGCGTGGAGGCGAGCGACATGGTGTAGTCATAAAGCTTGCGAAGCATTGGCAGCCCTCGGTGAGGCTGCATGTCTAGCCGGCCCGCGAGCCGGGCGCAACGGCCTCGAGCGCGGCATTTTTCACATCCGCGCGGGATTTCCGGAGGGGCCGATGTCGGACCGGACGCCATGCAAGGCCGCTGATCCGGACATCCGGCTTTCCACAAAACCGGAAACCGATTTTAGGGCCGATGGGCCAGCGACACAGGTTGACGCCGATAGGGTTCGCCGTATAGTCCGCAGCCTGTCCGGCCCCATCGGGGCCCCGGGCCCCTGTGGCGGAATTGGTAGACGCGACCGACTCAAAATCGGTTTCCGCAAGGAGTGCTGGTTCGAGTCCGGCCAGGGGCACCATATATCGGGTCGGGAGAGCCCTTCGCCATCGATGCTTGAGCGGCGTGATAGCTATGATGCGCTGTACAGGGACTTCCGGTGGAAGCTGCCCCCATCCTTCAATATAGGCACGGCGATCAGCGATCGTTGGGCGCGCATAGCGCCCGACAGGATCGCGCTCTACGAGTACAGGCCCGACGGCGGGGCCGGCAGCATGACCTTTGCGGCGCTGGCGCGGCAGTCGAACGGATTTGCAGCCGCGCTGCGGGGCCTGGGCGTGGCGCGGGGAGATCGGGTGGCGCTGCTCCTGCCGCAATCCTTCGAGACGGTAGTCGCGCATGCCGCCATCTACAAGCTGGGCGCGGTCGCCGTGCCATTGGCGCTGCTCTTCGGCACCGAGGCGCTCGAATACCGCCTGCAGACGGCCGGGGTGAGGGCGGTCGTCACAAACGAGGCGGGGCTCGCGAAGGTGCGCGCCGTCGCCGGCCGCATCAGCGGGCTCGAGGCGATTATCTCGGTCGACGGCGCGGACCGGGAGGCACGGGATTTCCACCGGCTGATCGCCGACGCCGATGCGGATTTCGAGGCGGTCGAGACCGGGCCCGACGATCCGGCGATGATGATCTTCACCTCGGGCACGACCGGCCCGCCGAAGGGTGCACTGCACGGGCATCGCGTGCTGCTGGGGCATCTGCCGGGCGTACAGTTCCACCACGAATTCCTGCCGCAGCCGGGCGATCTCCTATGGACGCCGGCGGATTGGGCCTGGGCGGGGGGATTGCTCAACATTCTGCTGCCCGGCCTTTATTTCGGCCTGCCGGTCGTCGCGGGCCGGTTCGAAAAATTCGAGCCGGAGGCGGCGCTCGGCCTGATGGAGCGCATGAGGGTGCGCAACGCCTTCATCCCGCCGACCGCGCTCAGGATCCTGAAATCGGTGCCGGATATCGGCAAGCGCTTCGACCTGAACCTGCGGTCGGTGGCTTCCGGTGGCGAATCGCTCGGGCGCGAGACCTATGACTGGGCGCGCGGGGCTCTCGGTGTCACCATCAACGAGTTCTACGGCCAGACCGAGTGCAACATCGTCCTGTCTTCCTGCGCCGCGCTGGGCGTCAGCCGGGGCGGGGCCATCGGCAAGCCGGTGCCGGGCCACCAGGTAGCCGTCATTGATGCGGAGGGGCGCACGCTGCCTGCGGGCGAGACGGGGCAGATCGCCGTCCGGCGGCCCGATCCGGTGATGTTCCTGGAATATTGGCAGAACCGCGAGGCGACCGAGAAGAAGTTCATCGGCGACTGGATGACCACGGGCGACCAGGGGGCAATCGACCCCGACGGCTACGTTCATTTCGTCGGCCGCGACGACGACGTCATCACTTCGTCGGGCTATCGCATCGGGCCGTCCGAGATCGAGGACTGCCTGACCGGCCATCCTGCAATCCAGCTTGCCGCCGCAGTGGGCAAGCCCGACCCCGTGCGCACCGAGATCGTCAAGGCCTATGTGGTGCTGAAGCCCGGCTTTTCCGGCAATGAAGCGCTGGCCAGCGAGATCCGATCCTTTGTGCGGGAGCGGCTTTCGGCGCATGAATATCCGAGGGAGGTGGAGTTCGTGGATTCCATGCCCCTGACAACGACCGGGAAGGTGATCCGCCGCATTTTCCGCGACAGGGCCCGCCGCGAGGCCGGGCTCGCGGAATAGGGTTCGCTACAGCATCGGCCCGAAAATCGGAATCGATCTTCGGAAAGCACGATGCGTAGATTCAAGCTGTTAGAGCGTCCTTTGTGCGTCCGAAGGGACGCACGGCGCTCTAGCGCCAGACGAGGCGGCGAACGCGATTGCGGATGAGCCGCAGCACGTTGCGGGCCTCGCGGTGAAAGTGGATCTGCCCCGCAGCCTGGTGCGCGAGCTTTTCCGTGCCGGGGGTGAGGCCGACCACGAAGCTGCCGACCGTGCGCCGCTCGGACCACAGACGGCTCATCACCGGATGGTCCGGTACGGCGCAGGAATCGGTGGCGATGATGTTGGGATCGTCGAGATGGTTGCCGGTCAGCTCAATGACCAGCAATGCGCCGGGCGAGTAGGCGGCATAGGCTTCATCATAGGCGGTCTTCCAGGTATAGGCCATGCCCGCCTCGACGAAGACGACCAGGCAGGCGATGGGTTTTCCGTCCAGTGTAAGCGTATGGATTCGGCAGAGATCGCGCTCGGCCAGCCGGTCGACGGCCTCGCGGGCGAAGGCCGCGCGATACCGGTCGGTGGCCATGGCGGTGCGCTCGCGTCCCTTCCAACCGGAGGCTTCCAGCGTGAGGAAGGTTTCTATGCCGTGGCGGATCTCGCCAGGCTGGCGCGCGATCTCGTATTCGAGCCGGCCATGCTCGGCCAGCCGCTTTTTGAGGCGGCGGAACTCGCGGAAGTGATGCGACCGCAGGCTGTTGCGCAGGTAGTCGTCGCCTTCAAGGTCCGATTCGAGAAACGGCCTTTCGACCTCGTTCGCGGTTATCAGCGGCAGGTTCCTTGTCTCGGCGACGGAGCGCAGCGCGGCGGCGAAGGGGCCGTCCAGCCGCGTTTCGGGCAGCACCAGAACCTTTGGCAGGCGCAGATGCGGGCGCGCAAGCATGGCGAAGAAATCCTCCAGCACGCCTACCGGGTCGTCGCAATCGACCAGAGGCGTACCCAGCGGGCCGAAAGGATTCGACCAGGTCCGCATGACGGTCACGCCCAGCGGAATGGCCGGCTTCTCGATCGAAAAGGGCACGAGCAGGCGCAGGCGGCTTCTGTCTTCGGTGCCATCGCGTATGACGGCCAGGCGCACCTCGCGGTCCTCCAGCCTGGGCATCGCCGGAGCCAGGAAGCGGGGATTGAAGAAGATGTTGGGCTCGATGGCGCGGGCGCACAGATGGTCCAGTTCCTCGACCAGCTCGAAGCCGGCGGTGGCGGCGTAGACGGCGAGCTTGCGCTGGGGACGGCCATGGGCAAACAGCTCCATCTCCGCGCCCTCGGCGATGTCCGTGAGGCCGGCGAGCTTTCCAATCATGGCCCCCGAAGCGGTGCCGCCGACTTCCTCGATCAAGGGGGTTGCAGCCATCAGCCTTTCTCCGTTTGCGTGCGAACCGGCAGGAAAACCGCCATCACGATGCCGAGCTTGCGCCAGACGGTGAAGGCAAGCACCGTGGCCTCGAATATGATGGCTATGGCCGTGGCCAGCGCCGCGCCCCACAGGCCCAGGACCGGGATCAGCAGGATATTGAGGCCGATATTGATCGCCAGGATGACGGCGTAGATGCCGGCGCAGACATTCTGGTGGCCGCTCATGGTCAGCATGCTTTCGGCTGGCCCCACGGACGAACGGGCCACCACCGCGGAAACCAGCAGGAACAGCAAGGGGTAGCCGGCATCGAATCCGGGTCCGAACAGGGTGAGAATCGGCTTGCCGACCAAGAGCACGATCATGCCCATGAAAAGCGAAGGCCAGAAGGTCCAGTTGACGGTCTCGCGGGCGAAGTTCTCAAGCGCCTGGCGCTCGCCGTCGTGAATGAAGGCCGCATAGCGCGAGGCAACGCCGGCCTTGACGGCGAAATAGACGAAGTGGACGAGGGCCAGCGTCTTGACCGTGGCGTAGTAGATGGCAACGTCCGTCGGCTGCATGAACCTGCCGACCATCAGAACATCGGCATTGGTGAGCAGGAAATAGAAGCTTTCCACCAGGAAGATCGGCAGGGAAACCTGCACCCACAGGCGCACGAGAAAGCGCGGCTGGACAGGCGGCAGGCGGTGCTCTTGCCGCCTTCCCATGGTGAGAAGCTGCGAGATCGTGGTGAGATAAGTGGCGAGGATGGCGGCGATGACGGCGCCCCTGGCATCGGGATCATAGCCGGCCATGTGCATGGCCCAAAGGAAGAACAGGATGAGCACCGGCCGCATCAGATAGGTAGGGGCCATCGCCCAAAGCGCCCAGGCGTTGGCCCGCGCGACGCCCTGAAGCTGGTCGCTGAGCGCGATCATCGGCAGGCAGATGAGGCCGAGATAGAAGGGGACGACGTAGTACTGCTCGATGGCCGGCTCGAGCAGCCAGATGCCGGCCGCGCCTGCCATCGCGAACACCGTCGACGAGATCAGCACGAATACCCGGCTCATCAGCAGGATGCCGCGCAGTTCCGGTATCATTCCCGAGCCTCGATACTCGGGCACGAACCGGAGGATGGAGGTGTGGAACCCCAGGCACGAGATGTTGCCGAGGATGATCATCGTCACCCAGACCAGTACGAAGATGCCGTATTCGAAGCCGCCCATGTAGCGGGCAAGCAGCACCTGGCTGACGAAGGCGATGACGGCGTTGACGATGCGCAGGCTGAAAGCGATCAGCGACATGCGGCCGGCCTGGCTTCGCGCGTCCTCGGTGAAGACGAGCCGGTCGATCCGCGCTGCCCATGGATGCGCGCGCCGCGCCAGACTCGCCGGCAGGAGGCGTTCAGCAGTCGTTGCTGCAGAAAAGCGCACGCAGTACACTCCGCTTCGTCGGTCCTTACGGGCGCGAGGTCTAGTGGAAAGTCTTTAAGAAACGGTTCGGCGGGAGGATCGGCTGATCAGCGAGGAGGAGAGGCGCAAGATGCTCAGGGCCCATTCGATCGGGCCGAAAACGGTGAGCTATCTGGAGGAAATCGGCATCGAAAGGCTGAGCGACCTGTGCGGGCAGGACGCCGCATCCCTCGCCATGCGCATCGACATCGCCCTCGGCCGCAAGCACATGAACCGCATGGGCGTGGCCGCGATTGCCAACCTCATCGCACTGGCGGAAAAGGAGGAGGGCGCGCGCGGCCGGCTCCCGTAGCAGGGGCTGCCGGTGCCAAGCGCGCTCGGACAGATCGGGCCGTGCCCTACGACATTCGTCCAGTCGTTCCCCGATCAGCCCTTTGGCCTTCCGGATGACGAACCGGCGCTTTTACGCGAACGCGCCGTGGCAGTGCTTGTACTTCTTGCCCGAGCCGCAGGGGCAGGGTTCGTTGCGGCCGACTTTGCCCCATGTCGCAGGATCTGCGGGATCGCGCTCCTCGGCCGGCACGACGCCCGTTTCGGCTCGCGACAGGGTCATCGTCTCGCCGCCGAACTCGTCCTCGCCGGTGGTGCGGTCCACATGGTGGGGTTGCATCGCCGGCGTCTGGGGGGGCGGTGCCTCTGCGGCCTCGCGCACCAGCTCCACGCGCATGAGCTGCGCGGTGACCGCCTGCCGCAGATTACCGAGCATCGCCTGGAACAGCTCGAAGGCCTCCGTCTTGTACTCGTTGAGCGGGTCGCGCTGGGCATAGCCGCGGAAACCGACGACCGAGCGCAGATGGTCGAGATTGACCAGGTGCTCGCGCCACAGATGGTCGAGCGTCTGCAGGAGCACGGATTTCTCGACATAGGTCATGATGTCGGGGCCGAACCGCTCGGCGCGCTCGGCGGCGGCTTTGTCGGCCGCCGCGGTGATGCGCTCGCGGATATCATCTTCGGCGATGCCCTCTTCCCGCGCCCACTCGTCCACCGGCAGGTCCAGGTTGAGGTCGCGAAGGACGCTTTCCTTCAGCCCTGCGATATCCCACTGTTCAGCATAGGCTTTTTCCGGCATATGGCGCGCGACCAGGTCGTCGATGACGTCCTGCCGCATCTCGGCCACGGTTTCCGAAAGGTTCTCGCCGTCCATCAGCTCGAGGCGCTGCTCGAAGACGACCTTGCGCTGGTCGTTCATCACGTCGTCATATTTGAGCAGGTTCTTGCGGATGTCGAAATTGCGCGCCTCGACCTTCTTCTGCGCCTTCTCCAGCGCCTTGTTGATCCAGGGATGGACGATGGCCTCGTCCTCCTTGAGGCCCAGCTTCTGCAGCATTCCGTCCATGCGGTCGGAGCCGAAGATGCGCATCAGATCGTCCTGCAGCGACAGGTAGAATTTCGAGCGGCCGGGGTCGCCCTGGCGGCCGGAGCGGCCTCTGAGCTGGTTGTCGATGCGCCGGCTTTCGTGACGCTCGGTGGCCAGCACATAGAGCCCGCCGGCGGCGATCGCCTTTTCCTTGAGCCTTTGCACGTCCTCGCGGATGGCCTTTTCCTTGGCCTGGCGCTCCGGGCCTTCGGGCATGTCGCCCAGCTCCTCAGCGATGCGCATGTCCGGATTGCCGCCGAGCTGGATGTCGGTGCCGCGGCCGGCCATGTTGGTGGCGATGGTGATCGCGCCCGGCTTGCCGGCCTGGGCGACGATCATCGCCTCGCGCTCGTGGTGGCGGGCGTTCAGGACCTCGAAGTCCTTGACGCCTTCCTTGCGCAGGCGCTCGGCCAGGTACTCGGACTTCTCGATGGAGGTGGTGCCGACCAGGATCGGCTGGCCCTTCTCGCGCGCGTCCTTGATCTCCCCGACGATGGCGCGGAACTTCTCCTCGACCGTGCGGTAGACCTCGTCGTCCTCGTCCAGGCGCTGGATCGGCAGGTTGGTCGGGATCTCGACCACGTCGAGGCCGTAGATGTTGCCGAACTCCTCGGCCTCCGTCGATGCCGTGCCGGTCATGCCGGCCAGCTTGTCGTACATGCGGAAGTAGTTCTGGAAGGTGATGGAGGCGAGCGTCTGGTTCTCGGGCTGGATCTTGACGTGCTCCTTGGCCTCGAGCGCCTGGTGCAGGCCTTCGGAGTAGCGGCGCCCCGGCATCATGCGGCCGGTGAACTCGTCGATGATGACCAATTCATCGTTGCGGACGATGTAATCCTTGTCGCGCTGGAAGAGCTTGTGCGCCTTCAAGGCGTTGTTCAGGTGGTGGACGATCGCGACATTCTCGATGTCGTAAAGCGATTCGCCCTTGAAAAGGTCCTCGGCCCGCAGCAGTCGCTCGACCTTGTCGGTGCCTTCCTCGGTGAAGGTCGCCGTACGCTGCTTTTCGTCGATCTCGTAATCGCCTTCCTCCAACTGGGGGATAAGGGAATCGATCTTGGTGTAGAGATCCGAGCGGTCGTCGAGCGGGCCGGAAATGATCAGCGGCGTGCGCGCCTCGTCGATCAGGATGGAGTCCACCTCGTCGACGATCGCGAAATTGTGGCCGCGCTGGACCATCTGGCCGCGCTCATATTTCATGTTGTCGCGCAGATAGTCGAAGCCGAGCTCGTTGTTGGTGGCGTAGGTGACGTCGCAGCCATAGGCCGCGCGGCGCTCGTCGTCGGACATGCCGTGGACGATGACGCCCGTGGTCAGCCCCAGGAAACCGTAGAGGCGGCCCATCCATTCGGAATCGCGGCGGGCCAGGTAGTCGTTGACGGTGACGACATGGACGCCATTGCCGGCAAGCGCGTTGAGATAGACGGGCAGGGTGGCGACGAGCGTCTTGCCTTCGCCGGTTTTCATCTCCGCGATCGACCCTTCATGGAGGACCATGCCGCCGATGAGCTGTACGTCGAAAGGCCGCATGCCGAGCACGCGCCTCGACGCCTCGCGGACCACGGCGAAGGCGGGCACAAGAAGGTCGTCGATGGTCTTGCCGTCGGCCAATTGCTGGCGGAACTCATCGGTCTTGGCGCGCAGGGCTTCGTCCGACAGCGCCTGCATTTCCGGCTCCAGGGCGCCGACGGCCTCGGCGCGCGGGCGCAGGCCGCTCACACGGCGGTCGTTCGAGGAGCCGAAAATCTTGCGGGCTATGCCGCCGAAGCTGACCATCTTATGGTCCTTTCAGTTCGCGGTACGCCGACGGTTTCCGCCGGTCGGATAAGGTTTGATCGGCCAGTTCCGGTCATTGCAGGCGGTTGGCCAAAAAGGGCGGCCGGAAATGGATTCTGGACGCGAAGTCGAAGGAGAGATAAGAGGGGCCACCTGCGATGTCAACTTTGCGCCAACGCGCTTCGAAGGCGCAAAATTCCGCCATATTTATGGATGGTTTGGATCGCTGCCCTATCGTATGGGGCCACGCCTTATACGCATGAACGGAGAATTTTCTCATGAAACGACCCTTCCGCCAGTCTCTGCGCGCCCATGCCGGTGTTGCAGCCATGATCGCTGCCCTTCTTTCCGCGCCGGCTTTCGCGCAGGAGGAGGAGGAGGTTGTCGCCACGCTGAACGGCGAGCCCATCACCGCGGCCGACATCGCCTTGGCCGAACAGGAGCTCGACCCCCAGTTCGAGCAATTGCCCGAGGAGCAGCGCCGGGCCGCCGCGCTTTCGGCCGTCATCGACGTTCGCCTTTTCGCCAATGAAGCCGACGAGCAGGGCCTTGACGACAGCGAGGATTTCCAGCGCCGCATGGACTTCCTGCGCCAGCGCGCGCTGCACAGCGCCTATATCGACCAGAACGTCGTCCAGGAGATTTCCGACGAGGCCGTACGCGCGCGCTACGATGAGGAAGTCGCCAAGATGAATCCTCCCGAGGAGGTGCAGGCCCGCCACATCCTGGTGGCGACGGAAGAAGAAGCCCAGGCCATTATCACGCAGCTCGAGGGAGGCGGCGATTTCGCCGAAATCGCCAAGGAGAAGTCGAGCGACGGGTCGGCCAGCCAAGGCGGCGATCTCGGCTACTTCACCAAGGGGCGGATGGTTCCGGAGTTCGAGGAAGCCGCGTTCGCGCTCGAGCCGGGCGAATTCACCAAGGAGCCGGTCAAGTCGCAGTTCGGCTACCACGTGATCAAGGTCGAGGACCGCCGCCAGCAGCAGCCGCCGGCATTCGAGCAGGTGCAGAACCAGATCAAGTCGATGCTCCTGCGTGAGAAGTACATCGAGAAGCTGGGCGCCATGCGCGAAGACGCCGAGGTTGACATTCCGAATGAGGAATTGAAGGCATCGGTCGACGCCCTGCTCCAGCAGCAGCTCGGCAATGCCGCCCCGGCTGGCGCGGCGCAGGGCCAGCAGTAAGGCCCGCCCGCCTGGCTGCATCCATATAAAGCCGCGTTTGTCCGCGTATGGCGGGCGGCGCGGCTTTTTTGTGCCCGCCGCTCGGCTTGCGTCCGCCAAATTTATCGGGCAGACGAAGCGGGCGAGCCAGTATGTGAACCGGAAGTTCGGATGTCTGCATCTATCTCCCCACTTGCGCCCAAGTCCTATCCCGAGATGCCGGAGATCGCCGGGGCGCGGATCGGCGTCGCCGAAGCCGGCATCAAGTACAAGGGCCGCAAGGACCTTTTGGTCATGGTGTTTGACGAAGGCACGGCGGTGGCCGGCGTCTTCACGCGGTCCAGATGTCCGTCGGCCCCGGTCGAATTTTGCCGGCGTAACCTTTCGGGCGGCAAGGCGCGGATACTTGTCGTGAACTCCGGCAACGCCAATGCCTTTACCGGCAGGAAAGGCCGCGAGGCGACGTCGCTGACGGCGGAAGCGGCAGCGCGAGCCGCCGGCGCGGAACCTGATACGGTGTTCCTGGCATCCACCGGTGTGATCGGCGAGCCGCTGGAGGCCGGCCGGTTCACCCATCTTCTCGGCGAGCTGGCCGCGGGAGCCGAAGCCGGGCGGTGGGAAGAGGCCGCGCGCGCCATCATGACCACCGATACCTATCCCAAGTTCGTCACCGCTTCGGCCAGGCTGGGCGATTGCACGGTGACCATAAACGGCATTGCCAAGGGCGCCGGCATGATCGCGCCGGATATGGCGACGATGCTCTCCTTCGTGGCGACAGATGCGCCGATCGCCGCTCCTGTGCTGCAGGACATCCTGGCGAAGGCCACAGCCAAGACCTTCAACGCCGTTACCGTGGACAGCGATACCTCGACCAGCGATACGCTGATGCTTTTCGCCACTGGCAAGGCGGCCGAACGCGGCGCGCCCTGGATCACGGACGCCAAGGACAGCCGGCTTTCGCCGTTCAAGCGCGCGCTTGGCAAACTGCTGAAGACACTGGCGCTGCAGGTTGTGCGCGACGGCGAGGGGGCGCGCAAGCAGGTGGAAATCACCGTGACCGGCGCGAAATCCGCGCGTTCGGCCAAGCGGGTTGCGCTTTCCATCGCCAATTCGCCGCTGGTCAAGACGGCGGTTGCCGGCGAGGATGCCAATTGGGGGCGCATCGTGATGGCGGTGGGCAAAGCCGGAGAGCCGGCCGACCGCGATCTCCTGAGCATCTGGTTCGGCGATATCCGCGTCGCCTTCGAAGGCGAGCGCGACCCTGGCTACTCCGAAGAGCAAGCCTCCGATTATATGCGGCGGGATGAGATTTCGATCCGCGTCGACCTCGGCCTCGGCCGGGGCAGCGCGACGGTGTGGACCTGCGATCTCACCAAGGAGTATGTCGCCATCAATGGCGATTATCGGAGCTGAGAGCGTGCTGTGAAAGTCGTGACGACGGTCTGCAGATGGCGATTTCCCGCGTTCCGGTGCTCACGTACCTCAAGTATGCTGCGCTTCGGTTCTCGAAAATCACCCTTTTCGGCTCGCCTTGACCACTTTCAAAGCAGGCGCTGAGGACGGCGGGATTGGGCGTGCAGCACGAGGCGCAGGTGAACCTGCCGACGATCAGGCGTTTCGAAGGGGCCGGCTTCAGGGCCTGGCCGGCGGCCAATGTCCATTATGACGGCACCTGGGCGGTGCGGCTGACGGCCGGCTATCCGGCCAAGCGCCTCAATTCCATCAACCCGCTCGATCCCGGCGACGCGCGGAACATCGATTTGCGCATTGACCGGGCGCGGCCGCATTTCGAGGCGATCGGGCGGACGGTGACCTTTCGCCTCTCGCCGCTTGCCGCGCCATCCATCGGCCTTTTCCTCGACAAGGAAGGCTGGGCCCATCTTTCCGAATCGATCGTGATGCGTCTGCCCTTGAGCGACAGCGTGGTCGACGATGCGATGCACCAGATCCCGCTGAAGGATCTGGGACGCTTCGTCTCCGCTGCCTTCAGCGTGCATGGCTATGACGAGGCATTGAGGTCGGGCTTCAAGGACCTCGTGGGTTCGATCAAGCCGGAAGCGGGGCACTTCATCCTTGAGCAGGACGGGCAGCCGGTGGCGACCGCCATCTGCGTGCATGACGGCGCCATTGCCGGGCTGTTCGAAGTGGCGACGGCCAAGGGCATGCGGGGCAAGGGCTTCGGGCGCCGGGCACTGCTTTCGGCGTTGAAATGGGCGCGGCTGCGAGGGGCGACCGTGGCATGGCTGCAGGTGGAAGCGGACAATGCCGCCGCGCTCGGCCTTTACCGTTCGGTCGGTTTTCGTGAAATCTACCGCTATCACTACCGCCAGCCGGGGGAAAGCCGATGAAGACCGACGTGAAGCCGGTGCTGCTGGTGGCGGCCTGCGCGCTTGTCGATCCCGACGGGCGCGTGCTCATCGCGCAGCGCCCCGAAGGAAAGCCGCTGGCCGGCTTGTGGGAGTTTCCCGGCGGTAAGGTCGAGCCCGGAGAAACGCCCGAACAGACAGTGGTGCGCGAGATCGAGGAAGAGCTTGGCCTTGAAACGAAGACGGCATGTCTGGCACCCCTCACATTTGCCAGCCATGCCTATGAGAGCTTCCATCTCCTGATGCCGCTCTATGTCTGCCGCCGCTTCTGGGGGATTGCGCAGCCGCGTGAGGGCCAGGCCATCAAATGGGTCCGGCCGAACCGCCTGCGCGATTATCCGATGCCGCCGGCGGACGACCCGCTTATCCCGTTCCTGATCGACCTGCTTTAGGGTCAGGACCTATTGATGTTACTTGATTGGCGGACGATGGACACGGAAATGCAAGGAGAGATGCGCCGGGCGGGCTCAGGCCCGTCCAATCGGCTCGACGCGGCAGTTCAAAGTCCATCGTCCGTCCCTTCGGGATATGGCCAATTTGCCTGGAGAGAGCGTTGCAAGCCTTTGAAAACCCGATGGTTTCCTGCAGGCTTGCGCCTCCTCTCCAGGCAAATTGACTCATACCAATCAAGCAACACTAATAGGTCCTGACCCTAAGCCTCGCGGCCAATTCCGAGACGGCTTCCGTTCGTCACCGTTAACAATTCCTTTAGCCAATCATGAGAATTTTCAGCATCGGCGCGTCGGGCGCCTCGGGGGCGGCTGAACCAGCCAGGGGAGGGGCGCGTGAACTTGCAGCATCAAGATCATTCCACGGGTTTCGGCCCGATCTCGCGAATGGCGAGTGCGGGTGTCGGCGCGCTTCGGCTGGCGCTTCTGTTCGGGTCGGCGGGCATTGCGCTGGCGCTCATCCTGACGCCTATCGCGGACAGGCAGTCGCGCGGCGTTGTCGTGCAAGGCATCGGCATCGACCGCACGACCACTGGATCGCTGCCGCAGCGGCGCGGCGAGACGATCACCCTGCGCCGCAGCGTCCTGCAGCCGACGGCCTCGGCGGTGTGCGTCATCCGCGCCAACGGCGTGCGAACGGGCGCTTGCTAGATCAATTCACCGTTTCACAGAAACGCCGAACCGCCTTTCGTAAATCACCGGCCGGCGCCGTTAAGGTTTCTTAACGGAATGACCGTAAACTCCCTGCTGCCCGCAAGGAGAGCCGCGATGTTGAAGAAATTTCTGTCTGACGAGAATGGCGCGACGGCGATCGAGTATGCTTTGATCGCCCTTCTTCTGTCGGCCGGCATCATCAGCGGTGCCACCGCCCTAGGCAGCGCCGTCTCCGACAGCTACACCTCCACGGCGCAGGAACTGGAGCAGGCCGGCGGCTGACGCGCAAGGTCGCGCTACCTGCGGGGTTTGCCCGCGCTCTCCGACAGCGCTTGCTTGAGCGACGTTTTCGCCGAGCCCGGCTTGAGCGGCTTCTGCTGCGATGCATGGGGCGCCCAGCCCGACATCCACACCATGTTGAAGGTAGCGCGAATACGCCCGTCCGGATCGGCAAAGCGGCGGGCATAGATGGCGGCGGCGCGCAGGAAAACCTCGCGGGGCAGGGGCCTGCGGCTGCGCTCGGCAAGGGCACTGGTCGCGCCCATTGCGCGCAAATCCCTGATCAAGGCAAACATATCGTCATATCGCACGGTGAGCGTTTCGAGGTCGGTTACCGGAAGCGCGAATCCGGCGCGCTGCAGGAGCGCGCCGATATCGCGCAGATCGGCGAAGGGGCTTATGCGCGGGGCTGCGCCGCCGCAAATTTCAGTTTCCGCCTCGAGCAGGCTCTGCCTGAGTTCCTGCAGCGTGCCGGCCCCGCCCATCGCGCCGAGGAACAGGCCGTCTGGCCTGAGCGCGCGGCGGATCTGCACCAGCATGCCGGGGGTATCGTTGGTCTCGTGGAGGGTGAGGAGCGAGACAGCGAGGTCGAGGCTTTCCGGCTCCAGCGGCAGAACTTCCGGCTGAACCGACACCGTGCCCCCGTCGCCTGCGAGCATCGCTTCATCCATCTCGACGCGCCGAAGCCGCCCCACCTTGCCGCTGTCGCGGAGAACCCGGGCAGCATCGTCCGTCAGGCAGTTGATCGCGGCGGCGTCCTCGAACCGGCGTTCGACGGTTGCCAGGCGTTCGGACAAATCCTCCGCCGCGCGCCGCATCAGAAAGCGGGCGCCCTTGTCGCCCAGCCGCAGCGCACGCCGCTTGCGCGCGGCCAGTAGATCGGTATCGAATATTGCGACCATCTGTTCGCCGGGCTTCCATTCTTGAGCGACGTGCGCGCCCCTTCAGACGCGCAATGGACACTCAACCTTCCTGTTTTCCGTGCGGGCGTCAGGTGATTCCACCTGACTGCTGAGCGCTAAAGAGGTACCTGCCATCGCACGTTTGGCATATGATGCAAAGATGGGAGATTGGACGGGGCGGACAAGTGATGGGATTGCTCGAAGCCGGGCTGGTGCGGGCGGCGCTGTCGGCGCCGGCGCGGCTCCTGTTCCCGCCGGTCTGCCTGGGATGCCGCAACCTGACCGCCAGACCCGGCACGCTCTGCGCTTCGTGCTGGCCGAAAGTACGATTTCTGGAGCAGCCCTGGTGCCCGGTCATGGGCACGCCTTTCAGCCACGACATGGGCGAGGGGTTCCTGTCAGCCGAGGCCATCGCCAACCCGCCGCCCTTCGCCCGGGCGCGTTCGGCGGTGATCTATGACGGCGTTGCCCGGCGGCTGGTGCAGGGGCTGAAATTCGCCGACCGCACGGACCTGGCGCCCTGGATGGCGCGGTGGATGCTGCGGGCCGGAAAGGAGCTTGCCGAAGACTGCGATGTTGTGGTGCCGGTGCCGCTGCATCGCCGGCGGTTCTTTGCCAGGAGGTTCAACCAGTCGGCCGAGCTGGCGCGGGCATTCGCGCGGTTGGCGCGCCTCGAATATTCGAGCGCGGCGCTGGTGCGCAAGCGCAGCACGCGCCAGCAGGTGGGGCTCGGCGCGCGGGAGCGGGAGGCCAATGTGCGCGGCGCCTTCCTCGTGCCGGACGAAAGCAACCATATCGTGCGTGCGCGCCGGGTGCTGCTGGTCGACGACGTCTATACCACCGGGGCCACGGTGGCCGCCGCTGCGCGGTCGCTCAAGCGGGCAGGCGCACTGACCGTCGATGTCATTACCTTTGCGAGAGTCCTTCCGGGGGACTTTGCCGAAAACGACGACGCGCTTATATAGGCGTCAATGGATCTGGATAAGCGCATGCCCGATGTGACGATCTACACCCGGTTGGGGTGCGGCTATTGCAGCCGCGCCAAACGCCTGCTTGAAAGCAAAGGCGTCGACCTTACCGAACATGATGCCAGCTTCTCGACCGAGCTGCGGCAGGAGATGATCCAGCGGTCGAAGGGCAGCACGACCTTCCCGCAGATATTCATCGGCGATGTCCATGTGGGCGGTTGCGACGAACTCTACGCGCTGGAGGCGGACGGCAGGCTCGATGATCTGCTGACCGAACAGGGCGTTGGCGGAAGCGTGCGATGACGACCTTCCGCGCAGCAGCCCTTCAGATGCGCTCGGGCATGATGGTCGCGGCCAATGTGGCCGAGTTCGAGCGGCTGGTCCGCGAAGCGGCAAAGCAGGGCGCACGCTACGTGCAGAGCCCGGAGATGACGGGTCTCCTGGTGCGGGACAGGGCGCTCCTTCTCGAGAACATCACCGATGAGGCGAATGATCCCGTGGTGGCCTGTGCGGCGCGGCTGGCCCGGGAGCATGGGATATTCGTGCATATCGGCTCGACGGCGATCGCCGTCGGCGGCGGCAAGGTTGCCAACCGGTCCTTCCTCTTCGGTCCGGATGGCGAACGCATCGCCACCTACGACAAGATCCACATGTTCGACGTCGATCTCGACAATGGCGAGAGCTGGCGGGAATCGGCCACCTATGCCCCCGGCGAAGCAACGCTGGTGGCCGATCTGCCCATCGCCGCCCTCGGCTTTGCGATCTGCTACGATCTGCGGTTTCCGCAGCTTTTCCGCAGTCAGGCCATGGCCGGCGCGCAGGTGCTGACGGCACCCGCCGCCTTCACCCGCCAGACGGGCGAGGCGCATTGGCACGTCCTGACGCGCGCCCGGGCCATCGAGAACGGCGCCTATATGATCGCGGCGGCGCAGGGCGGCCGGCATGAGGACGGGCGCGAGACCTTTGGCCATTCGATCATCGTCGATCCGTGGGGCAAGGTGCTGGCGGAAGCGGGGCACGACGAGCCGGCCGTGGTCGTCGCCGACATCGATGTGGAGCAGTCGGGCGCGGCGCGCCGCAAAATTCCCAATCTCGCCAACGCCCGGGAATTCAACCTGGCCCGTGCGCTATACGCGGAGCCTGCATCTTGATCCGCTTCGATCTCGCCTGCGCGCAGGACCATTCTTTCGATGCCTGGTTCCGCAATGGCGCGGATTTCGATGCTCAAAACGAGAAGGGGCTCATCGCCTGCCCCCATTGCGGCTCCAACGACGTGCGCAAGGCGCTGATGGCGCCCGCCGTTTCCACCAGTCGCAAGAAATCGCAGGTGGCGCTGGCCATGGGCGATGAGCAGAAGAAGGCGCTGGCGAAGCTCAAGGCGCTGAGCGAGAAGGTTCGCGAGAACGCCGATTACGTGGGGGACAAGTTCGCCGAGGAGGCCCGCAAGATCCATTTCGGCGAGACCGATCCGCGGGGCATCTATGGCGAGGCGACGAGCGAGGACGTGAAGGGGCTGGTGGATGATGGGGTCGACTTCCTGCCGCTGCCGGTGTTTCCAGAGGATCGGAACTAGCCCTGAGATGCCGCGAGGCTTTTGCCGTCGGGTGGAATCACCTGACAGCCGAATAAACCGGCAACAAGGGACGCTCTAAGACTTCTCCGCCAGCACCATATAGTTGACGTCCATGTCCTTCGAGCGCTGCCAGCGGTCGGCGAGCGGGTTGTAGACGACGCCGGTCCTCTCCTTGATGGAAAGACCCGCCTTCTCCAGGGCCTTCTCCAATTCGGTCGGCCGCACCAGCTTTTCATACTGGTGCGTGCCGCGCGGCAGCCAGCGCAGCACATATTCGGCGCCGATGATGGCAAGGCCCCAGGCTTTGGTGGTGCGGTTGATAGTGGCGACGAACATCAGCCCGCCCGGCTTGAGCATCTCGCCGCATTTCCCGATGAAATAGTCCACATCGGCGACATGCTCGACAACTTCCATGTTGAGGATGACGTCGAATTTCTCGCCCTGGTCGGCGAGCGTTTCGGCCGGTGTCGCGCGGTAGTCGATGTCGACGCCGCATTCGGCGGCGTGGAGCCTGGCCACTTCTATGTTGGTCTCCGACGCGTCGGCGCCGACAACCGACGCGCCGAGCCGGGCCATCGGCTCGCACAAAAGGCCGCCGCCGCAGCCGATGTCCAGGATGCGCAGCCCGTTAAACGGCTTCGCGGCCCGCGGGTCGCGGCCGAAATGCGCGGCGACATGGTCGCGGATATAGGCGAGGCGTACCGGATTGAATCTGTGCAAGGGGCGGAACTTGCCGTTGGGGTTCCACCACTCGGCGGCCAGCGCCGAAAAACGCTCGACCTCGCGCGGGTCGATGGATGTTTGTCGTGCCTGGGGCATGGCGTCGCCGGTCCCTTCTGGTTTCCATTGGTTGCCGCTTGGGCTTGCGCCAACGCGCCGTCATGAAGTCGGGTCCTGCGGGCAGATTGTCAAGACGAGATCTTGGCCGCAAGTTTTGACAGCCGGAGCAGGTAGCTCGACCAGCCTTCCTTCAGCAACTGCCGGGTTCTTGCGGGAACTTCGCCTTCATGAGTGAGGACCAGTCGCACCCCTCCGTCCTCCTCCGTCAGGTCAAAGGTCACGCGCGATGGCGGCGCCTCATCCACGCAGTCGAATTTCCAGACCATCCGGTGCGGCGGCTCGAGTTCCAGAACCTCGACATTCGTCCAGCCGCGCCAGCCAGGCACGCTTGCGCCGGTAATCGTGAACCGGTGGCCCGCCACCGGCTTGAAATCCACCGTGAAGAACCAGTGGGCGATCAGCTCGGGCGTCGTGATGCAGGCCCATACGGTGGCCAGCGAGGCCCCGATGCGCCGCTCAATCCTCAGTTCGATTGATTGAAGCATCCTTCTCCTCGGCGAGTTGCTGCAGGCGGTCGAGATTGTGGGCCCAGAAGGCTGAAAGCTGCGCTGCCCAGTCCGCCACGTCGCGCAGCGGCCCAGGGTCGAGACGATAGAAGCGATGGCGGCCGGCAGTGCGCCGGCTTACCAGACCGGCGCGCAGGAGCACCTGCAGATGCAGGGAGATGGCGGAAGTCGTAAGGCCGGTGCCCGCCGCCAGCTCGCTCACCGAACGTTCCCTATTGGCCAAGCGCTCAAGAAGACGCCGGCGCGTCGGGTCGGCGATCGCGCCGAAAACATCGTGGGCGGCCGAGCGTCTCGCCATCCGGCTCCTCATTCAAGTAATTTCTTGAATATCAGCTAATCCGATGCCATGCTCACGTCAAGCGGCGGTTGTTTTCCCAGGAGGAGATTTCCCATGCAGCAATTGAATGGAATCATCCCGTGTCTCACCATCGACGGCGCGGCTGCGGCAATCGATTTTTACAAGAAGGCGTTCGGTGCGGAGGAGGTGAGCCGGGCCGAGGCGGAAGACGGCAAACGCCTGATGCACGCCCATATCCGCATCAATGGCAGCGATCTGATGATGTGGGACCTGTTCCCCGAATTCGGCATGTCGGCGGACGCGCCGCGCGGCGTCACGATTCACCTGGAGGTGGACGATGCCGACAAATGGTATCAGCGGGCAATCGATGCCGGCGCCACCGCGACCATGCCGTTGGAGAACGCGTTCTGGGGAAGCCGCTACGGGCAACTGCGCGACCCGTTCGGCCATAGCTGGGCCATCGGCTCGCCGCTGAAGGAATAGGCGCGCGCATCGCTTGCGAATATACCGGCTTTTGGCTATGGAAACCGCGGCCGTGGCGTGAATCCGCCGCTGCGGCCGCGTGAAATCCGCCCGCCCCGGGCGGCCGGAACTTTCAGGCAAAGGCAGTCTTGCGACCATGGCGCGCATCGTGATGAAATTCGGCGGGACGTCCGTCGCCGACATCGCCCGCATTCACAATGTCGCGCGCCACGTCAAACGCGAGGTCGACGCAGGCAACGAGGTGGCCGTCGTCGTCTCCGCCATGGCCGGCAAGACGAATGAGCTGGTCGGTTGGGTTCGCGACATGCCGAAGGCGTCGGGGGGCAATTCGCCTTTTTACGACGCGCGCGAATATGACGCCATCGTCGCCTCCGGAGAGCAGGTTTCTGCGGGCCTCCTGGCCATCGCGCTGCAGTCCATCGGGGTTGACGCCCGGTCGTGGCAGGGCTGGCAGGTGCCAATCCAGACGGATAATGCGCATGGCGCGGCCCGTATCCTCGAAATCGACGGGAGCGAACTGGTGCGCCGGATGGGAACGGGACAGGTGGCGGTGGTCACCGGATTCCAGGGCCTGGCCGCCGACAACCGCATCACGACGCTGGGCCGTGGCGGCTCCGACACCAGCGCCGTGGCGATGGCCGCCGCCGTGAAGGCCGACCGCTGCGATATCTATACGGACGTGGACGGTGTCTACACGACGGATCCGCGCATCGAGCCAAAGGCGCGCCGCCTGGCCAGAATCTCCTTTGAGGAGATGCTGGAGATGGCCTCGCTCGGTGCCAAGGTGCTGCAGGTCCGGTCGGTCGAGCTTGCCATGGTATACAAGGTGCGGACGTTCGTGAGATCGTCGCTCGATGATCCGGATGCGCCGGGGATGGGCGATTTCGACAACCCGCCCGGAACGCTCATTTGCGACGAGGAAGAGATCGTGGAACAGCAAGTCGTCACCGGTATCGCCTATGCAAAGGACGAGGCGCAGGTCTCGCTGCGCCGCCTGGCCGACCGGCCCGGCGTTTCGGCGGGCATCTTCGGGCCGCTGGCGGAAGCCAACATCAATGTCGACATGATCGTGCAGAATATCTCGGAAGACGGGTCGCGCACGGACATGACCTTCACGGTGCCCACCGGCGACCTTGATAAAGCCTTGAGCGTGCTGGACAAGGTGCGCGAGCAGGTCGGCTTCGACGCCATTCAGTCAGAGGCCGGGATGGTCAAGGTGTCGGTCATCGGCATCGGCATGCGCAGCCATGCCGGCGTCGCGGCGACGGCGTTCAAAGCGCTCGCCGAGAAGGGCATCAACATCCGGGCGATCACGACGTCGGAGATCAAGATTTCGATCCTGATCGACGGCGCTTATGCGGAACTGGCCGTGCGGACTTTGCATTCTGTCTACGGTCTCGATAAGCAATAACTGGAACAATTCCCGCCGGCCGCCTGTCAGTGCTGTCGTGGGATGGCACCAGAAAAAAGAGGGGTCCGATGCGAGAGACAGCCGCCGGTCCGCGCATTCTACTGAGGCGTCTCCGCGAGATGATGGCGGAGGCGCTGGAGCCACAGGAGCGGCTCGACCGCATCGTGCGCGAAATCGCGCAGAACATGGTGGCCGAGGTCTGCTCGCTCTACATCCTGCGCGCCGATTCCTTTCTTGAGCTCTATGCGACCGAGGGTCTCAACCCCGGCTCCGTTCACCTTGCGCAACTGAGGCTGGGCCAGGGGCTCGTCGGCACCATCGCGGCAAGCGCACGGGCGCTCAACCTGTCGGACGCACAGAAGCATCCAGCCTTCGCCTATCTGCCGGAAACGGGCGAGGAGATCTATCATTCCTTCCTCGGCGTGCCGGTGCTTCGCGCCGGGCGCACGCTCGGCGTGCTGGTCGTGCAGAACCGCACCAAGCGCCATTATCGCGACGACGAGGTGGAAGCGCTGGAAACGGTGGCAATGGTCATCGCCGAAATGATCGCCACGGGCGACCTGGCACGGCTGACGCGCCCCGGCATGGAGCTCGACCTGCGCCGTTCCGTCAGCATGGAAGGGCTTTCCTTCAATGAAGGCGTCGGGCTCGGTCATGTCGTCCTGCACGAGCCGCGCATCGTCGTCACCAATCTGTTCAACGAAGACAGCGACCAGGAGATGGAGCGGCTGGAGGTGGCGCTGAGCTCGCTGCGCCTTTCCATCGACGACATGCTGTCGCGCCGCGACGTCGCGTTCGAGGGCGAGCACCGGGCGGTGCTGGAAGCCTATCGCATGTTCGCCAACGACCGCGGCTGGGTGCGGCGGCTGGAAGAGGCCGTACGGAACGGGCTGACGGCAGAGGCAGCGGTGGAGAAGGTGCAGAGCGACATGCGGGCGCGCATGCTGCACATGACCGATCCTTATCTGCGCGAGCGCATGAGCGACTTCGACGATCTGGCCAACCGGTTGCTGCGGCAGCTCATGGGACGGGGCCCGGATGCGTTGGCGGAGGTGCTGCCGAAGGACGCCATACTGGTCGCCCGCAATATGGGCGCGGCCGAATTGCTGGATTATCCAAGGCAGAAGCTGCGCGGCCTGGTGCTTGAAGACGCGGCGCCGACGAGCCACATCGTGATCGTCGCCCGCGCCATCGGCCTGCCGACGGTGGGCCAGGTAAAGGGCGCGGTCTCGCTCTCGGAAAATGGCGACGCGATCATCGTGGATGGCGAGGAAGGACAGGTTCATCTGCGCCCGCAGGCCGATATCGAGGCCGCCTATTCGGAGAAGGTGCGGTTCCGGGCACGGCGTCAGCAGCTTTACCGCGAACTGCGCGACCGGCCGCCCGTCAGCAAGGATGGCGTGGCTGTCGAATTGCTGATGAATGCCGGGCTGGCGGTGGATCTGCCGCAGCTCGCGCAGTCCGGCGCGGCGGGTATCGGGCTGTTCCGCACGGAGTTGCAGTTCATGGTGGCCTCGACCTTCCCGCGGGTGGAGGCGCAGGAGCGCCTTTACAGGGAAGTGATCGATGCGGCGGACGGCAAGCCGGTCACCTTCCGCACGATCGATATCGGGGGCGACAAGGTGCTGCCCTATTTCAAGGGCGCACAGCAGGAGGAAAACCCGGCGCTCGGCTGGCGCGCCATACGCCTGACGCTCGATCGTCCCGGCCTGCTGCGCACGCAGGTCCGGGCGCTGTTGAAGGCGTCGGGCGGGCGCGAGCTGAAGCTGATGCTGCCCATGGTGACGGAAATCTCCGAGATCACCAGGGCGCGCGACATCATCGACCGTGAGGTGCGCCATCTGTCCCGCTTCGCCCATCATCTGCCGACCAGCCTGAAGCTGGGGGCGATGGTGGAAGTGCCTTCGCTCCTGTGGCAACTGGACGAGTTGATGAGTGCGGTGGACTTCGTCTCGGTCGGATCGAACGACCTCTTTCAGTTCGTGATGGCGACCGACCGCGGCAATACGCGTATTGCCGATCGCTTCGACCCGCTGTGCGCGCCGTTCCTGCGTCTGCTGCGGCAGATCGCCCAAGCCGGCAAGGAAGCGGACAAGCCCGTGACGCTGTGCGGCGAACTGGCCGGGCGGCCGATCTCAGCGATGGCGCTTCTTGGCATCGGCTATCGGGCGATCTCCATGGCGCCGGCCTCGGTCGGCCCAGTAAAGGCCATGTTGTGCGAGCTGCCGCTGGAGGCGCTGAGCGAGCGCATGGAGATTGCCCTTGCCAAGAACGCCGCGACAACCGATATCCGCGCTGAGCTTCGGCAATTTGCCAGCGAACACGATATCCCTATTTGACTGAATACATGCCATGACCGAATTGCCGCGCGAGCGTATGGACCAGGTGCTGAAGCGCTTCGAGATGATCGAGGCGCAGATGGCTGCCGGCCCGTCGCCGGACGAATATGTGAAGCTTGCCTCCGAATATTCCGACCTTCAGCAGGTTGCGGACGCGATCCGTTCGCTCAGGAAGGCCGAAGACGAGCTCCGCGACCTGGAGGCTATGCTCGCCGACAAATCGACCGACGCGGAAATGCGCGAGCTGGCGGAAGCCGACCTGGAGACGGTGGAAGAGCGCGTCGAGAAGCTGCGGGCCGATCTCCAGCTTCTGCTGCTTCCCAAGGACGAGGCGGACGACAAGAACGTCATCCTGGAAATCCGCGCGGGCACGGGCGGCGACGAGGCAGCGCTTTTCGCCGGCGATCTTTTTCGCATGTATGAGCGCTACGCCGCCGAGCGCGGCTGGCGCGTCGAGGTGGTGTCGGCCAGCGAGGGCGAGGCCGGCGGCTACAAGGAAATCATTGCCACGGTCTCGGGACGAGGCGTGTTCTCGCGGCTGAAGTTCGAGTCGGGCGTCCACCGGGTGCAGCGCGTGCCGGCGACCGAGGCGCAGGGGCGCATCCACACGTCCGCGGCGACGGTGGCGGTGCTGCCGGAGGCGGAGGAGATCGACGTCGATATCAGGACGGAAGACCTGCGCATCGATACGATGCGCGCCTCCGGCGCGGGCGGACAGCACGTCAACACCACCGACTCGGCCGTGCGCATCACCCATATCCCGACAGGTATCGTCGTGATGCAGGCCGAGAAGTCGCAGCATCAGAACCGCGCGCGCGCCATGCAGATCCTGCGCGCCCGCCTGTTTGACGCGCAGCGCACAAGGGCGGACGACGAGCGCTCGGAGGCGCGCCGGCTGCAGGTCGGGACCGGCGACCGCTCCGAGCGCATCCGCACCTACAATTTCCCGCAAGGGCGCGTCACCGATCATCGCATCAACCTGACGCTCTACAAGCTCGACCGGGTGCTGGAGGGCGAGCTGGACGAGGTGATCGACGGGCTGATCTCCGACCACCAGTCCAAGCTGCTGGCGGCGACGGCCGATGGGTGAGGCGCGCCTGCCCGGCTCGCTGGACGTTTTGCTGCGGCAGGCAAGGACCATTCTTCGGGAAGCCGGCATAGCGGGAGCCGCCTTCGATGCCCGGCTTATCGTCGAGCACTTTGCCGGCACAAGCCAGGCCGAGCTGATCGCATCACCCGACCGGGCGGTGACCGACGACGAAGCCAAGGCCGTTCTTGCCGCCGTGCGGGAGAGGGCAGAGGGCAAGCCGGTCCATCGGATATTGGGCTACCGCGAATTCTACGGCCTCAAGCTGATGCTGTCGCCGGAGACGCTGGAGCCCCGGCCGGACACGGAAACGCTGGTCGATATGGTGCTGCCGCATCTGCGCCAAACCGTCGGCCGCAAAGGGACCTGCACCATCCTCGATATGGGGACCGGAACGGGGGCCATCGCGCTGGCGCTCCTGAGCGCGGTGCCGGAAGCCCGCGCCGTGGGCACCGATATTTCCGGCCATGCCCTTGCAACGGCGCGGGCGAATGCCGATATGAATGGATATAGCGAGCGGTTCGTGACCAGAAGGTCCGATTGGTTCGGCGAAATCGAAGAATCATTCGATCTCATCGTGTCGAACCCGCCCTATATTGCAACGGCTGAAATGGACGATCTTCCCGGGGAAGTGCGCAAGCACGATCCGATCACCGCATTGCACGGCGGGGCCGACGGGCTTGATGCCTACAGGAAGATTGCCGCAAAGGCGGGCCGCCATCTCAATGCGGCGGGTGCCGTAGCCGTGGAAGTCGGAAGCAGCCAAGCGATTGACGTCAAAGAAGTATTCGCTTCCAGCGGCTTTCGGACGGCAAGCGTCGCGGCCGATCTTGCGGGGCACGACCGCGCGATATTGTTCGTTGCCTGTTGAGGCAAAAGACGGACGCGAAAAAAGACTTGGCAAGCGTTTACAATGCCGCTAGTTTCCGCCTGCCGGATGAGACGAAGCAGGCAGTGCCGTCATAGATTCGGTTCCCGCGGACAGACTGCCTTTTTGCGTTATCGACGCATATGCTTCGTGCGGGGATCATCGGGCAAGTGAACACGACGCGGAACGGGATGGCATTCGCGGCCGCCTTACGGATGCGGTAGACCGCCAAGGGGTAATTGCGAGAATTGCAGCGCCTTAGCGCGCTTTTCTCCGCTGATCACAATACAAATCATCAGCTGTCTCAAACAAAGAGAATGGAATGAGGCCACAACAGCAGAACAGGCGTATGCGCGGACGCGGTAACAACAACAACCGCAAGGGACCCAATCCCCTTACCCGCAGCTACGAGAGCAACGGGCCGGACGTGAAAATCCGCGGAACCGCCCAACAGGTTGCCGACAAATACACCACTCTGGCGCGCGATGCCCATAGCTCGGGCGACCGGGTCATGGCGGAGAACTACCTGCAGCACGCCGAGCATTACAACCGCATCATCGCCGCAGCCCAGGCGCAAGCCCAGCAGCAGAGCATGCGCGACCCGCGTGACGACAGCGATCGTGATGTGCGCGAGGACAATTACGAGGACAACGAGGATCGCGACGATCGCGAGGATCGTTTCTCCGACCACACGCCGGAGCAGCCGCGCCAGCGGTCCGGCGACGGTTCGGGGCCGCAGCCGGTCATCGAGGGTACGCCAGCCGAAGTTGCACTGAAAGACCGCGAATCAAGCCGGGGCAACGGCGCCCGGTCCAACGGCCGCGGTCGGGGCAGAGCCAGCGCGACAGGCGAAGACGAAAACGCCGCCAGGGCGGAAAGTGCCGGTACGCCGCCGTCGGACGCCGGCGACGAGGCGGCGCCCAAGCCTGCCAAGCGCGCCCGCAGGCCCCGTGCCAAGAAGGCCGACGAGGCCGGTTCGCAAGACGCAACCGCCAACAAGGATGCGTCCGAAGCAAACATCAGCGAGGAAGTCGTAGCCCAAGGCTGAGACCTTGCTGCGACTGAACGTTAGAGCGCGGTGCGTCTTTCAAGACGCACGGCGCTCTAAACCATTGAATCTACGCATCGTGCTTTCCGAAAATCGATTCCGATTTTCGGGCCGATGCTGTAGCACGATGCTGTAGAGGCGGCAGGCTCGGCCCGCCGCCTTTCGTTTGCGTCCTATCTTGTCCGCTTTGACCAATGTTCCCATATCCACATCGGGTTGGGTCTGCCACAATCGATCGGTTCGTTTCGGTCGCGGGGACCCGTCGCATTGGTCGTGACTGACGCCGCCAAGCGGGTCAGCGCGGAAATGGAGACAGATATGGACATTGAAAAATATTCCGAGCGGGTGCGTGGCTTCATCCAGTCGGCTCAAACCTACGCGCTCTCGCAAAATCACCAGCAATTCACGCCCGAGCACGTCCTGAAGGTGCTGGTCGACGACCCCGAGGGACTTGCGGCCTCGCTGATCGAGCGGGCAGGCGGCAGCGCCCGCAACGTGCGCCTGAGCGTCGAAGCGGCTCTGAAAGCCATGCCCAAGGTGGAGGGCGGCAACAGCCAGCTCTATCTCGCCCAGCCTTTGGCCAAGGTCTTCGCGACCGCCGAGGACATGGCGAAGAAGGCCGGCGACAGCTTCGTCACCGTGGAGCGCCTGCTGACGGCGCTCGCGGTGGAAAAATCCGCCAAGACGGCCGATATCCTTTCAAAGGCCGGCGTCACGCCGACTGCTCTCAATCAAGCGATCAACGATATCCGCAAGGGCCGCACCGCCGATTCGGCGAGCGCCGAACAGGGTTACGATGCGCTCAAGAAATATGCGCGCGACCTGACGGCGGACGCACGCTCGGGCAGGCTCGATCCGGTGATCGGCCGCGACGACGAGATCCGCCGTACCATCCAGGTGCTGTCGCGGCGCACCAAGAACAATCCTGTGCTGATTGGTGAACCCGGCGTCGGAAAGACGGCGATCGCCGAGGGCCTGGCCCTGCGGATCGTGGACGGGGACGTGCCCGAATCGCTCAAGGACAAGCGGCTGATGGCGCTGGACATGGGCGCGCTGATCGCCGGCGCCAAATATCGCGGCGAGTTCGAGGAGCGGCTGAAGGCGGTGCTTGCGGAAGTGACCGCGACCAGCGGGGATGTGATCCTGTTCATCGACGAGATGCACACGCTGGTCGGCGCCGGCAAGGCCGATGGCGCCATGGACGCCTCCAATCTTCTGAAGCCGGCGCTGGCGCGGGGCGAGCTGCACTGCGTCGGCGCGACCACGCTCGACGAGTACCGCAAGCATGTGGAAAAGGATGCCGCGCTCGCCCGCCGCTTCCAGCCTGTGTTCATCAACGAGCCCACTGTCGAGGACACGGTCTCCATCCTGCGGGGCCTGAAGGAGAAATACGAGCAGCACCACAAGGTGCGGGTCTCGGACTCCGCGCTGGTCGCAGCTGCCACCCTTTCCAACCGCTATATCACCGACCGCTTTCTGCCCGACAAGGCTATCGACCTGGTGGACGAGGCCGCCGCGCGCCTGCGCATGCAGGTCGATTCGAAGCCGGAAGAGCTTGACGAGATCGACCGCCGCATCATGCAGCTCAAGATCGAGCGCGAGGCGCTGAGGGCCGAGAAGGACGCGGCATCGAAGGACCGGCTGGAGAAGCTGGAGAAGGAATTGTCGGCGCTCGAGGAGGAGTCCACCCGGCTTACCAGCCGCTGGGCTGCGGAGAAGGACAAGCTTGGACTTGCCGCCGACCTCAAGCGGCAACTCGACGAGGCGCGCAACGACCTTGCCATCGCCCAGCGCAAGGGTGAGTTCCAACGCGCCGGCGAGCTGGCCTACGGGGTCATTCCCGAGCTCGAGAAGAAACTGGCAGCGGCAGAAGCGCAGGAAGACGGCGCGCCAGGCAGCATGGTCGAAGAGACGGTGACGCCGGACCACGTCGCCCACATCGTGTCGCGGTGGACCGGCATTCCCGTCGACAGGATGCTGGAAGGCGAGCGCGAGAAACTGCTTCGCATGGAGGACGAGCTCGCCAAGCGCGTGGTCGGCCAGGGCGAGGCCGTGCAGGCGGTCTCCAAGGCGGTGCGGCGTGCCCGCGCCGGCTTGCAGGACCCGAACCGGCCCATCGGCTCCTTCATGTTCCTCGGCCCCACCGGCGTGGGCAAGACGGAGCTCACCAAGTCGCTGGCCCACTTCCTGTTCGATGACGAGCATGCGATGGCGCGCATCGACATGTCGGAGTTCATGGAAAAGCACTCCGTCGCCCGGCTGATCGGCGCGCCTCCCGGCTATGTCGGTTACGAGGAGGGCGGTGTCCTGACGGAAGCCGTGCGCCGCAGGCCTTACCAGGTGATCCTGTTCGACGAGATCGAGAAGGCGCATCCGGACGTCTTCAATGTGCTCCTCCAGGTGCTCGACGACGGACGGCTGACCGACGGGCAAGGCCGCACGGTCGACTTCCGCAACACGCTGATCATCATGACCTCCAACCTTGGCGCGGAGTATCTCGTGGGCCTTGGCGAGGGCGAGGACGTGAACAAGGTGCGCAACGAAGTGATGAGCGTGGTGCGGGCGGCCTTCCGGCCCGAGTTCCTTAACCGCGTGGACGAGGTCATTCTGTTCGACCGGCTGCGTCGCGAGGACATGGGGCAGATCGTCAGGATACAGCTCGAAAGGCTGGAGCGCCTTTTGTCGGACCGCAAGATCCAGCTCGAGCTCGACGACGAGGCCGTCGCGTGGCTGGCCAACAAGGGCTACGATCCGGCCTACGGCGCCCGGCCCTTGAAGCGGGTCATACAGAAGGAGCTGCAGGATCCGCTGGCCGAAAAGATCCTGCTGGGCGACATTCTCGACGGCTCGACGGTCAAGGTGACGGCCGGAGCGGACCGCCTGGACTTCCGGGCCCGCCGCAACGACACTGCGGACGCGGCCGAACAGGCCGCCTGAAATCGCCAGCGGGGGAGGCGCGGATGACGCTCGACGAGTACAACCGCTTCTGCGCCTCCTTGCCCCATGCCACCCATGTGGTGCAGTGGGGCGGCGCGCATGTCTGGAAAGTGGGCGGCAAAGTCTTTGCTATCGGCGGCTGGGGCGATGGCGGGGCCCTTGCCGTCACGTTCAAATGCTCTCCGGCTGCCTTCGACATTCTCAGCGAGCAACCGGGGCTGCGGCCGGCGCCCTATCTGGCGTCGCGCGGGATGAAATGGATCCAGCGACAGACCGACGAGACCATGGATGACCAGGCGCTATGCGAATATCTGACGGAGAGCCATCGTCTCGTTGCGCTGGGACTGACCGCAAAGCTGCGACGGGAGCTGGGTTTTGCCGAGTAACGGAAACGGCGGATCGATGCTGTGGCGACCGTTCGGCCATTTTCATGCCCGGTTCATACCATAACGGCTAACACTGCTTTGCAGGCATGTGCGGTGCGGCAGGGGCAATATCGATCGGGAGCCGAAATTGACACGCTATCTGGTGCCATTTTTCTCCGGGCTGGCCATGGCCTCGCAGGCGGGCGCGGTGCCGTTTACGGACAGCCGTGCAAATGCGCCAGCGGTCCTGCCGCAGGCGCAGGTTCAGCTTGCGCAGGCCTATGATTTCGACGTTTATATCGACCAGTATGGCCGAGAGGTGGTGGTGGATCCGCGGACGGGGCGTGTGGTCGAAATCCGCCCTCCGGTCATGCAGCGCCCTGCTTTGCAGCCGCCGCCGGCCGCGCGCCGCGCGGCGCGCGACAGGGAGCTTGGCCGCCGCAGCTACGATCTCACCGACCCGCGGGACCTGGAGCGGCTTCGCCGCGACCGGGAAGCCATCATCGCGCGCGAGCCGCCGCCCTATGGCGGGCCCCGCTATAGCGACCCCGGTTATCGCGATCGGGGGTTGGACGATTACGGCTATGAGCGCGAGCCTGGCTATGACGATTTCGATGGCTTTGCCGATGAGCCGGGCCAATGGGGGGATGATGGCGATGTGCGCCGCGAACCGTTGGCCCCGCCCGGAAGCGGACGCGACGACTATGCCGCTGTCCCCCAGGATGAAACGGGCCTGCCACCCACCGGCGGCGATGACCTGCGGCCGGCGCTGCCGGGCGACGAGCGCGCCGTCACGGTTCCGGGGGCGCGCGGCGCCAGCGAGGATGTAGCCCAGTTCCAGGTCCTCCTTGATCGCGCGGGCGCTTCGCCCGGCGTGATAGACGGGCGCACCGGCGACAATGTGAACAAGGCCATCAGCGCTTATCGGGAGATCACCGGCCAGCGCCTGAGGACCTACGACAAGGAATGGATCGAGGCCGAGCTGGAAAGGACCGGCGGTCCCGCCTTTGTGGATTACACGATCACGGCGGCGGATGCCGCCGGACCCTATATCGCGTCGGTACCCGAAGACTACGGCGAGAAGGCCAGGCTGGAGCGGCTCGGCTTCACGCGGGTGAGCGAGATGCTCGCCGAGCGGTTCCACATGGATGAGAAATATCTGGTTGCTCTCAATCCCGATGCCGATTTCAGCCGCCCGGGAACCCGGATCAAGGTGGTCAATCCAGGGGAGACGGCCGACGCCAAGGTGGCGCGCATCGTCGCCGACAAGGCGGCCAAGCAGGTGCGCGCCTATGATGAGCGGGGCCGTCTGGTGGGGGCCTATCCGGCGACCATCGGCTCGGCCGATACGCCTTCTCCGATCGGCACCCACGAGGTGGCGCGCATCGCCTTCGATCCTGAATACACCTACAATCCCAAGGTCAATTTCAAGCAGGGGGAGAACGACAAGGTTCTGACGATCCCGCCGGGCCCGAACGGGCCCGTGGGCTCGATCTGGATCGCGCTGTCGAAACCCACCTACGGCATCCACGGCACGCCCGAGCCGTCCAAGATCGGCAAGACCTCCTCCCATGGCTGCGTGCGCCTGACCAATTGGGATGCGCAGGAACTGGCCAAAAGGATCAAGCCCGGCGTGACCGTCGAGTTCGCCGAGTAGCTTTGCCGGCAGGAGCGGGGAGCCCGGCCTTCTACTGGGCTCTGGCGACGGGCACTGGGGCGTCGAAGGAATCGCCGAGCAGTTCATCGATGCGTTTGCGCTCGCGTTCGAAGGCGGCCAGGGCCTCGCCCTCGAGCGCGCGGCTTTCAGGCAGGCGCACACGCATCGGATCGACCTTGCGGTCGTTCACGATCATTTCGTAGTGCAGATGGTTGCCCGTCGACTGGCCGGTGGAACCGACATAGCCGATCACCTGTCCCTGGCGGACCGTCGCGCCGGGAACCACGCCCTTGGCAATGGCGCTCTGATGGTTGTACGAGGTGCGGTAGCCGTTGGCGTGACGGATGATCGTCTGCCTGCCATAGCCGCCGGCCCATCCGGCCTTTTCCACCGTTCCGTCGCCCGGTGCGATGATGGGGGTGCCGCGCGGGGCCCCCCAGTCGACGCCCGTATGCATGCGCGAATAGCCGAGGATGGGATGGCGGCGCATGCCGAAGCCGGAGGTGAAGCGGCCGTTCGGCACGGGGTTTCGCAAGAGGAAGGGCTTTGATCTTTTCCCTTCGCTGTCGAAGTAGTCGACCGTCCCGTCGGGCATCTGGAACCGGTAATAGGTGCGGACCTTGCCGCCGAACGCCGCCGAAACATAAAGCAGCTCCGAATTTTCGGAGGCGCTGCCATCTTCATTCGGCTGCGAGAAGAACACCTCTATGCGGTCCGACGAGGAAAGCCGCGATTGATAGTCGACATCGGCGGCGAGCAGCTTGATCAGCCGCTGGGTCAGACGCTCGTTGAGACCGTAAGAATAGGCCGCATTGTAGATGGCGTCATAGGTGCGCGGCAGGTCGGCGCGCGCGCGGGGGGCTGAGGCTCGTTGTCGAGCATGGCCAGAAGTTCGGTGCCCGCGTTTGGCTCCTCGGCCGGCACGTGCTGGCCGCGATCGTCGACGGCGATGGTAAGGATGTGCTGGCGGCCGTCATAGACGCTGGTGCGGACGATGCGGCTCATCTCTCCCTCGACCAGAACGCCAACCCGCAGCATCGTTCCGGCCTTCAGCGCATTGCTGTTCATCAGCTTCGCGATCGCCTCCGCCATGTCGGCGGCGTCGTCTCCGTCATAACCCGAGCCGGCAAGCGCCTCGGCGATGTCCTGGTCTGTCTGGAAAAAGACGACGTCCTCGGCAAAGCCGTCGGACGGGCCGGTCGGCCTCGTCATCGGCGCAACCGATACGTTCTCCTGGACGATGCGGACGCCGAAATTGGCCAGCGACTGGGCGGACAGCGCATCGCCGCCGAAGCGCTGGGGATCGACATAGTGAAGTGCCGCGACCTGGACGTCGCCGTCGGTCAGGATCGCGCTGGTATTGCGCACGACCTCCTCGACCTCCTCGGCCGACAGGTCGCTGTTTTCGTCGAAGGACGCGCTTTTCATGGGGAAGGGGAGGGTGCGCAGGCTGACTTCGCTTTCCACACGCGCGCCATAGATGAGGCCGGTCTGCGCATGGGCGGTGGCGCCGTCCTCTGCGAACACGGTCAGCGGGTCGAATGGCGGATAGTCCCGGCCGGCGGTGTGGCCGGCTGCGAGCGCCATGCGGACATGCACGAAGGGAAGGGTGCGCACGACGTCGCGGTCCCCTTCCTTCAGGACCGTGGAAACTTCCATGCGCCGGCGGTCGCTGGGCTTGGCCAGTGTGCGCGAGGGGATGAGACGCGCGGTCTTGGCGGCCTCGCCGGAACCATGCTCCATCTCGCCGAGCCCTACGAGTTCGGGAGGGGTGGCCAGTTGTTCGCGGCCGTCGAGGGCGGCCGAGAGCGCGACACCCATGAGAACGGTCGAGGTGACGCCGGTCAAAAACGTGCCCAGCAGCCATCGCGCGGAGATCTCGCGGCGATCGGGCGGGCCGCTGCGGCCGTCCGCTACCAGCGGCGGCTCGTCGCCGAGTGTCGTGTTTGTGGAACCTTTATTATCCAACGCTGCGGATGCTCTTTGATTATGAACCGGCTTGCGCCGGTGCGTCGCCCC